>JBGAUE010000002.1:0-206032 GCA_044228795.1 Chromatiaceae bacterium
TGATGGTCGATACTGCGCGCGTCTGCGTTCCGTTTGCATTTCATGACGCTATTATACCAGCGTTATGGCAATACTTACTGAAGTCTTAGTAACACTTGCCTACCCGGACGAGACGGGGCGCAATATTCCCGAAATCCTGCGGGTAATCGATGCGCTGCAATTGACGGCCAATCACCGGGTCGCCACGCCAGCGGACTGGCAACAAGGCCAAGACTGCATAGTCCCGCCGCGCATCCGATGCCGAGGCGGACAGACTATTCCCCAGGGGCTTGCGCACGCTAAAACCGTATCTGCGCTACACACCGCAACCCATCAATCCGAACAGGGCACTTTGGGAAAAGGGAGATTTTACCCGAATTGCCGAGAGCATGAGGGCAAGTGGCCAGGCGTTGGTCTCGAAACTCGGAATCTCCCATGGGCTCAAGGTGTTGGACCTCGGGTGCGGCGACGGAACCACGGCATTGCCCGCGGCGAAACTCGGGGCGGAGGTGTTGGGGGTCGACATCGCGAGGAACCTGGGTGCGGCCGGGAACAAGAGGTCTCAGGAGCACGGCATTACGAACTGCAGGTTCCAGGAAGGCGATGCGTGCAATCTATACTGGTCGCATTTGAGATTTCGGCTAACAAAGTTGCTGTAACCGGCTGGCGGTTGGTGTAATCTTTCGCGCATGAATGACTATCATCTCCGACCCGATCAAATCGCCGAACTACGCCGCGCGCATCGTGGGGCGCTGAATGTGCGTGAAGCCTACCGCATTAATGCGGTGATCCTGCTGGCCGAGGGTTGGTCGGCCCGGCAAGTTGGCACGGCCCTGCTGCTGGACCCGGATTCGATCCGCACCTATTTTAAACGTTACCAGCACGGCGGCCTGGATGAGTTGCTGCGCATGAGTTCCATCGGCAGCGAGGCCTTGCTGAATGACAGCCAGTTGCGGGAACTCGAGGTTCATCTGCGCCGGCAACTCCATCACACGGTGCAGGCGGTGATCCGTTGGGTGGACGCGCATTTCGGTGTTCGTTATTCCCTCAGTGGCATGACCGCCATGTTGCATCGCTTGCACTTTGTCTTCAAGAAAACCAAACTCATCCCTGGCAAAGCCCAGGCCAAGCACCAGCAAGAGTTTGTTACCGAGTACCATAAAATTAAGGAAAACAAGGGGAGAATGACGTCATCCTGTTCATGGACGCGACCCACCCGCAACATAACCCCATCGTGGGTCGGGGCTGGATCAAACCCGGCCAGGACTTCACCATCCTCAGCAATACCGGACGGCAGCGACTGAATATTAATGGCGTCATGGATATCGAACGCCTGAGTGCCGAGATACGCTTCGAGGACACGGTCAATGCCGAGACCACGCTCGATTTACTCAAACAGATTGAGCAGGCCTATCCACTCGCCCCGAAAATCACCATCATCTGTGACAATGCGCGCTACTATCGCGCCCGTGCTGTCACCGACTATCTGCACCACTCCCGGATCACACTGAGATTCCTGCCCCCCTATTCACCCAATTTAAATCTCATCGAACGGTTCTGGAAGTTTTTTAAGGGGAAGGTACTCTATGACCATTATTACGCAACCTTTACCGAGTATAAAAAGGCCTGCCAGCAATTTTTTGCGAACCTTGGTGATCATGCCCAGCCGTTACGCACCCTGCTGACTGAGAATTTCGAGATCATTGGTCTGTAAAGACGAAATCGGAAATCTGTTGGGTATACATCAACTGCCGAGCCAGATATTCGACCTCGTCGCGACCATCTTTGGAGCCATGTTCGCGCCCAAGCCGTTTGACGTGGCCAAAGAGATGGTTCGCGTGACCCGGCCCGGCGGCCGGATTGTGATGGGCAACTGGATTCCCAATGATCCGACTTTGGTGGCGGAGATCTTGAGGATTAGTTCCTCCTTCACGCCGCCACCGCCCGAAGGCTTTGTCAGCCCCATGACCTGGGGAATCGAGAGCCACGTGATCGGGCGATTCGCCGGCGCGGGAGTGCGCGCGGAAGCAATTTCATTCGAACGGGACACCTTCACCTTTGACTTCCCCCGTGCGCCATCAGAGCTCGTCGCCATCTTCAGGCGCTACTACGGCCCAACGATGAATGCCTTCGAGGCCGCAGAAAAGGCAGATCGGGCGGAGGAGCTTCAAACGGAGTTGGAAAAACTGTTCATGAGCCATAACACGAGCCCGGACACGGGTTCGACGTTCATCCCTGCGACCTTCCTGCGCGTGACGGTTACGCCGCCCTGAGGGGCCCAGTCCAACGCGTAGCTCACGGTATCTTATGTGTTCGGACTCACGGCAGAGCGCCATCACGGGTGACTGGTTCTTATACCTCGTGACCGGGGCCCTGGTACACCAACTGCATCCCGGCGACTTCATAGTCGAGGCCCGCAATATCGTCCTGACCGGCGGCCCAGGAACGGGAAAGAACTTCTGGCGACCGCCATCGGCGTGAAGGCGATCATGCACGCCCTACGGCGTGTCCGTTTCTTCTCCACCGTCGACCTGGTCACCAGCCTCGAGCAGGAGAAACTCGCAGGCAAGGCGGGATAGCTCGCCCAGCGGATGGTCCCGACCGATCCGGTGATCCTCGATAAACTGGGCTCCCTGCCCTTCTGCCAAACCGACTACACAGGCAGTTAGTGCGGCAACGTACGGACGTGACCGAATTTTGCGGTTATACATCTGCTATCGCAATTGGTCTGCGCGCGTCGCCAGCGAGCACCGGACCAGCGGCGTAACCGGAGACGGGCGGTGCAAGCCAGGGCTGGTGCACCACGCATTCTGCAGAAGGAATCCGGCCAAACATCCTCCTTGTCAAATGAGACATCCAAATTAGGAAGTTACTATGAAAACCTCAATACTCGCCGCTGCAATCGTTGCCTGCAGCCTGACTGCCCCGATCCTAATGGCGCAAGAAGCGGCTGCGCCCGGCGTACCGGTGACAGGCGGGCCCCAAGGTGTTCCGGGCATGATGGGCGGTCCCCAAGGTGGCCCCGGTATGATGGGCGGTCCCCAGGGTGGTCGCGGCATGATGGGTGATCCCTGGGGCGATCGCGGCATGATGGGCGGACCCCAGGGTGGTCCTGGCATGATGGGTGGTCCCCAGGGTAATCGTGGCATGATGGGGGGGGCCCAGGGTGATCGCGGCATGATGGGTAATCCCTGGGACGATCGCGGCATGATGGGTGGCCCCCAGGGCGGTCCCGGCATGATGGGTAATCGCTGGGGCGGTCCGGGCATGGTAGGCGGTCCCCAGGGCGGTCCCGGCATGATGGGTAATCGCTGGGGCGGTCCGGGCATGGTAGGCGGTCCCCAGGGCGGTCCCGGCATGACAGGTGATCCCTGGGGCGGTCCAGGCATGATGGGTGGGCCCCAGAGTGGTCCGGGCATGATGGGCGGGGGCCCCCAAGGTGGTCCCGGCATGATGGGTGGGCCTCAAGGAGATCCGCGCCTGATGGGTGGCCGCCAAGGGTGGTCTAACTACTGAGCAACCTCAAAGGGTATCTGTTGTGCGTAGGCAGGGTTTATGCCAATGGCGTCGACGCGCCGCTAACCCCGGTTTGCCCTAGGGCGTGTGTCATAACGTCGCAGCAGACTCGAAGTGTTGACGGCCGAAATCCGGGGGTCCCGATCTGTATTACAGGCTGACCCTCGGCTTTTTTCTGATCGCAGGACATTCTGGGTGGGCCCCTTCTGGCCCTGACGGCAGCCATCGCCTGGCCTGCGATCGGCGTGGCCCTCAGCACAGTCCTGATTACCGAGGTCTTTCCAGAACCACCCGGTCGGCCTCCATCCCGCGATTGAGAAAGGCTAACCGCCCCCAGCATCGCGGACCCTGTCTCCCGGCCTCAGACCGCAGGCCTCGACGGCAAAGCTCAGCTTGCCGCACTCAGCGGTTGCCAATGCCTCATCATCCCGCTCGAATACCGCCAGCGAATAGCACCGGGTTCCGTCGAGAATTTTGAATCTGAATTCCCCCGTAATATTCGGCCATATCCGGAATGGGCCGTAGCTTGTCACTCTTGGAAGCGCGACCGACCATAGGCTCTCAGGACGAACCGAACGCCGATGCCAGCGAGGCAGGAAACGGCAGGCGGGACGAACTGGTGGCTCAAGGGATCATCGGGCCCGTCCAACCGAATGAAACGAGTGGGACATCTAAACGGCCCGCCAATCCGCATCGATCTTACCGTCGACGATCCCAATGCGCCGATCCGCGGCGGCGGCGAAGGATGCATCGTGGGTCACCGCGACTACCGTCTTGCCCATCTCGTGCACCAGATCGCGGAGGATCTGCCGCACCGTGCCGCCTGATGCCGAATCCAGATTCCCGGTCGGCTCGTCGGCGAGGAGGATCAGCGGGTCATTGGCCAGAGCGCGGGCGATGGCGACGCGCTGGCGCTGCCCGCCCGAGAGTTGGTACGGGTACTTGGCGCTCTGCTCGACGACGCCCAAGCGGTCCAGCAGCTCCAAACCGCGCGCACGGGCGGCGGCCTCATCGAGTCGGCCGAGGCGGCGGATCGGCAGGGTGACGTTGTCGATCACCGAGAACTCGGCGAGCAGGAAATGAAACTGGAACACGAACCCGAGCTTCTCCAGCCGGCGGTTCGCCAGGTCGTCCTCGCCATAGCGTGAGGTCTCCTCGCCGTCGAGCCAGACCTGCCCCGAGGTCGGGACATCGAGCAGGCCCAGCAGATACAGCAGCGAGGACTTGCCTGACCCGGACGGCCCCATGATGCAGATGAACTCGCCACCCTCGATGGCGAGACTGACATCGTTCACCAGCGTGACCGGAACCTCGCCCGGCAGGATGCGCACCAGGTTCTCAGCGCGCAGAACCGCGCTCACGCCGCCCCTCGCAGGATCTCCACCGGATGCACCCGCCCCGCGCGGCGCGCCGGGAGATAGGCGGCGAGGATGCAGGACCCCATGGCAAAGGCCGTGGCCAGCACGAATTGCTGCGCCCCCCACCAGATTGGCAGAAAGACCTTCTCCGAGACCCCCGGCGGCTTGATCTGGACCAGCGACAGAGCGTGCATGAGTCCGGCCCCCAAGGCCAGCCCGAACAGGCTGCCGATCACACCGATGATGACCCCTTCGAACAGAAAGATGAGCCGCACGTCGCGGGCGTGAAAGCCCATGGATTTGAGGATCGCGATGTCGCGGGTCTTCTCCAGCACGATGGTCGAGAGGGTGTTGTAAATGCCGAAGGAGGCCACGATCAGGATTGCGGACACCACGCTGTACATGATGATGTTGCGCACCACCAGCACGCTGAGAATATCCTCTGACGCCTCGACCCAGGAGACCGACTTGTCGCCGGTGGCGTCCTCGATGCGCTGGGCGACGGCGCGCGCGGCATAGGCGTCGTCGAGTTGGATCAGGAACCGATTGACCCGGTTTGGCCGTTCGAACATTACCTGCGCGCGCTTGAGCAGGGTGAAGGTCTGGGTCTCGTCGACCGCCGCATTGCCGGTGCGAAAGAGACCGACCACCTTCATGGCGCGACTGGCACCGCTCGCGGCCACCACGGTCAGGTTGCGGCCGAGCCCGAGGTTGAATTTCTCGGCCAGCCCGGTGCCGATGACGATCCCATTGGGGTTCACGTCGAGCGCATCGAGGGATCCCTCGACCATCTTATCCTGGATGGTTGACACGGTCTTCATGGTCTTCGGCACGATACCCGAGAGGGTGACGCCCTCCTCGCGTCCAGCGAAGGCGAGTACCGCCGAGCCGACCAGCACCGGTGCAACCCGCAGCCCGGGAATCGCCTCGACCAGCGCGAGCTTCTCGCGGTAGCCGCGGATACCGCGGGTCTCGGTCTGCGGCTTGACGTTGCGGATCTTGACGGCCCCGCCGGCCCAGCGTCGCTCGGCCGGCTGGGTGCGGGGTCGGCGCACGTCGTCCGAAATGGTGATGTGCGGACTGTTGTCGACCAGACGCTTGATGAAGTCCTGCTCGGAGCCGCGCATCAGCGACGACACCGCCAGAAAGAGGGCGACCCCGAGCACCACGCCGGTAAGCGAGACCAGCGTCTGGCGCCGCCGCCCAGTGAGATGGGTGAGCGCGACCTGAAGCTGGATGAGCATCAGAGCGGCGGAGAGCTTTCGGGTGGGCGGACGCGAACAGCGGCGCCGTCCCGACGACTTGGCCATCCGGCGGCAACCCGTCGAGGATCTCCGTGTGCAGCGCGCCGGCCACACCGATGCGTACCGGCTGGCGATGCAGCCTGCCGTCCGCCACTAACCAAAGCGCGCCTTTCTGGAGGGCGGTGGACGGCACCAGCAGGGCGTCCTGTCGTTCGGTCACCACCAGGTTGGCGTCGACCGTCATGCCGATCTGCAAACCCGCCAGGTCGGCGAGCCGGATACGCACCCGAAAGGTCCGCGCCACCGGGTCGCCCTTGGGCGTGATCTGACTAACCTCACCATCGAATACCTGCTCCGGCAGGGCATCGGCATGCAGGACCACCTTCTGCCCCACCCGCACCCGCGGGATGTCCTCCTCGTCCACATCGGCGGTGACCCGCAGAGGTACGCAGCAGGAGAGGTAGAACACCGCCTGACCCGCGGGGATGAACTGACCGACCTCACCGTCGCGGCGGATGACACGCCCATCGGCGGGTGCCGTGAGCGTCATGAAGCCGCGTTGCGCCTTGGCGCGTCGCAGCACGGCCTCGGCTGCATCCAGGTCGGCACGGGCCTGGTCCACATCGACGGTAGCCACGACCTTGTGCTGCACCAGTTCCTGCATACGCTGGAGATTCAGACGCGCCAAGCGTGCCCGCGCGTCGAGCTCCTGCACGGTGTTGGTCAGGTCGGCATCATCAAGCCGGGCCAGTGCCTGCCCCTTGCGCACCTGATCGCCCTCATCGACATGCAGCTCAACCAGATCCCCCGCCGCTCGTGAGGCAATCGGCAACATGACCGTGGGCTCCACGCTGCCGGTTGCATAGATCGCCTCCACGGCCGGGCCGCGGGTAGGCAAGACGACGGTGACGGCGACCAGAGCCTCGCGCCACCAGAGCCAGCCGCCAGCAGCGATCGCCATCAAAATGGTGAGCGTTAGAATCCATTTCTTGCTCATGGCCGATCAGTACGGCATTTTTCTGCTGCCATCGTGGTCAGCAGTCGTGTCTCTAATGACGTCGGCATAACCCTAGTAGAATGGTGCCAAGTGAAATGGTCATGATGGTACTCCTGTTGAAGTGAAAAGGCCTTTGATCGCGTGCCATTCCAAAACGGCATGGCCTTAACCTTGGCTACGGCCCCTGACCAAGTTACTTGTTCGCGCCCGACGCGGCCCCTGGCCCCATTCCGGATCCCATCCCCATCCCCGGACGGCTCTGCCGTTGTGCCTGTTGACCGGCCTCGAACTCCTGAGGGATCAACCGGCCATCACCGTTCTGATCGAAGGCCGCGAAGGCAGCCGGTTGGCCGCACCCCGCAAGGCGAGCCTTGCGCGGCGCGTCCCGCCATGCGCTCCCCCTGGGCCGTTGCGAACTCCTGCAAGGTCTTTGCAGGCGTATCGTTGCATCTGTGCCGCCGTCCGGCCTATCTGGACCCGAGGACCCGACGCAACGAAGGTCTTCTTAGCCGCCTTGCTTGATCTTCTCAGCGAGATCACCAACCCCTGCCTGGATCTTACCAGCGTCCTTTTGAAGCTTTCCTTCGACTTCCAGCTCTTCATTGCCGGTGACATGGCCGGCGACTTCTTTCACTTTGCCTTTGGCTTCTTCGTACCGACCCTTGACCTGTTGTTTGTTCATATGTCTTTCCTATAGTGAATCGAGCCATCACCCCAGCGCGGAATGTGATTTCCCTGCGCTGAGGTGAAAGATACGCGCGCGCCGGATGGCAGTCGGTTCGGCAAAGCACATAGACAAGGCAGCTTCTTTTTGTCCGCTACCGAACGGACGGCCCCGGATGCTTCGTTCAAGCTCACGGTGGAGCGAGAAGCAACGACGCTCACTAAAGAGTGGTGACCAGGCGGTCGGCATGGCCGCGAATCGGCCAAGTGAGTCCCGTTCCTGTTCTGCGGCGGCATCCTCGATGGGCCACTGCGCAACCGTTTTCGGAGCTTCGGCCCCCGATCGACTCCCTCGCTTGGTACAGAAGCGGGTCTTCGGCGATCGGGTCAAGATCCCGTTAGAGATTCGCCTGTGGTACGGGTACGGCCGCACCAATCGCCTTGGTGCCGCGTCGAGCCGGCGGTGAAAATTCGGCAAATTCCAGGAACGGGTTACCTAATGCCGTTCTGGAAGCTCGAAGAGCTTCTGGAGCACCAGACAAACCATCACGAGTTGATCGGCCGCTCCCTTCAGATGCGCTGGGGCCCTCGACCACAGCCAGTCTAAGGCCTTGCAATGACCCGCGGGAGGACAGAAATAGGCTCCATCTATCGGCCGCGGCAAGCAGATGCCGTTCAACTATCACGAACGAGTGGAAGCGCTCCCGCCCAAGATGCACCCGCCTGCCTTCGCGGAAATTGATCATTCGGGCGTATCGGCGATAAACTGCCGCCAGCCCAGCCCGCAACCCCAGTTCATGGACCGGCACTAAAATCAGGTGCATATTATTGGGCATGAGGCAGCAAGCCAGAACCTGTATGCCATAGGCTCGACAGGAGGCCGGCAGCAACCGGCGATTCTCGGCGTCGCCCACATAGCCAAAAAAGGTGCGCTGTCATTGATGACCACGCCGGGTCATATGGTGCGGCCAACCTGGAACCACCACTCTCAGGAGTCTCTCACCTCCATCCGTCTGATGCTCATAAAACTGTGTAATCCAATTTGAACGTTATGAATAGACTCTTATCCTTCGACCCGATTTGTCACCATTTAGCTGACTCCATTCGCGCGCAGCTGCGACTCTCAGCCTCTTTGCTCTCGAATATGACTAGCATGGCTCTATGCCTGTTCCTTAGTCTGTTAGGTACCGGTTGCGGTTCGCACCTGGCAACGCAGGCGGACAATGTCGCTCATATGCCCAACCCGATGCTCAATGCCAACTATTCTGAAAAGGAAGATGTCCCGTTGGTTATAGAAGCAACAACGGCCATGTCAGATGGTTCCAGGCAGGCCAACTTTAAGTCAGAGAGCGCATCGCGCATGACACGGGATATGGCAGATTGGGTTGTCAGTTCAAAAGACAATCTCAACCTGCCGTTCGCGATTGTCGATAAAGTAAACGCCAAGGTCTATGTATTTAGCGAGGACGGACAGCTATACGGAGCAGCGCCCGTACTGCTTGGAATCGCGAAAGGTGATGACGCCTCCCCCGGCGTTGGTAACATGCGACTATCACAAATTTCCCCAGCGAAGCGTACGACGCCGGCGGGTCGTTTCGTAACCAAAATGGGCCGCAATGCCCATGGCAAGGAAATACTGTGGCTGGACTACGAAAATGCCATTTCCATGCATCCGGTCATTACGAGCAACCCCAAAGAGCGACGGGCGGAACGCCTGGATACTCCAACGCCCCTTGATAACCGTATTTCGTTTGGCTGCATCAATGTTCCCGTGAACTTCTTCAAGGACGTGATATATAGCAAGTTTTCCGATAAGTCCGGAATTATTTATGTGTTGCCAGAAACTAGGGGGGTTAAATCATAACCCGGAACGCCATCTTTAAAACAGCGCATCCCATCCTGGACGCGGTTTAACATACTGGCATTGCAAATTGAATTGGATGATTCACCTTAATTTGAGCTTGAAGAGCTGAATCCACCTACCTCACTGAAAGGAAAATGCGGCTGGTCCATGATGCCCAGCGGGTGCGTATTGCATAGCTCTTCGATTGAATGCGGGGTGGAATTTATACGTTCGAAAGGCGGTTCCCATGCCTTCTTCTCGTCGATCCAGCTCGGCAAGGGCATGACCATTGGCAGATGGCCGTTCGGGCGATACCAGGAGTCAACGCTCCAGGGGAGTCCAGTTTCAGTATCAACGATTACGGCCGTCCAGTGAACCGCGGTGACATCGAAACTATTGCGCACTGTTGGCGATGAGACCGTCCAACCGGCCAATTGCCGGATATCCCGGAGAATATGCAGGTAGGTTGTGGTATTGCTGGCGTTATCGACGCAATCCATCCGCCCCTCAACTTCCGCCTCAAAATCATTAATGGCAAGGTCGTTGGCCAACAGCGGCTGATACTTTTGTGCCAGCACTTCCATTCGCCAGATGCCGATACGCACCTGCTGTAATCTATCGTGAAAACTTGTGCCCGGACAAAGCGCAATATCCCTTTTTAGGAGGGCCAAATCGTTGGGAGTGAAGGTCATGGTCTGTCTGCTCGCACACGACCAGTTAAAGCAGATTCGCAGCGTTACGGACCCGTCCGGGTCGATCAGGTACTCTGGTGGAAGTGGACTCGAAACTGATCCCTGAGTGTCATCAATAATCGGCTGTGACGAGGCGGCACCAACCAAACCGGTATGGCTGGCGAGTATGGCGAAGAAACCGATCACAGCGGGCCGGAAGTGCATAACAGTCGCTACGACGGCGCCAAAGCCCTGTGCCAATATGAAGCTGAAGTAGTTTATGTTATTGCACTGCCCTTGCATCTAGGCACTTCACCCTGGATCCCACCCTTGACTTTCGCCATCAACTTGAACATTTCAGTTTCCAAGTTGATGGCAAATACTATCGAAACCGGGAAATCATCAATTGCGATCGGGTTTCGGCTCATACATCGGGGCTGGGGCGGCTGGCGCCGGCTCATGCTTCGAGGCAGTGCTGCAAGCCGCGAGCCCTAGCCCCAGCAACAACACCAAAGTAATGGTGCTAACAAGGGCTCTTGTAGTTATCTTGTTCATTTGGCGTTTCCTGTTTTAGAGCTGAGGTTTCCGGCTCTTGGAGGGGGCTGGAAGCCGGTGTAGGGGATATTTTGAGGGGTTGCCCAGATTCGCGCAAACCTAGTCGAAATTCCATCCCCCCCCGGAAGCCACTGACCCTGCATGTCGTGATCCAGAAACTTCAGTCAGAGTTGCATTTAGAAATTCACGCGACTGAAAGCACGGCGGCGATGTCGGTCCTTGACTGCCAGCATCACCCACGCAGAACCGTCTGTCTGTCCGCTACCCAACATCCAACCTCGATGTCTGGATGTAAGTGTAATTCACACTGAGCCGTCTGTCTGTACGCTACACAACATCCAATCACGATGCCTGCTAATTCCGGGTAAGGTTTACGTAACTCCTTTCTGGCGGCTCGAAAAGTTCCTGGGCGTGACCGTCCCCCTGCCGGGGCGTCTTCCGTCAGAGAATTAAGAAAACTGTCCCCCGCACTCGACGCCGGAACTCCTGTCGGTCAGCAACCCACCGCCATGGCCTAGAGCTGGCTCTAGCTCAATTTCCTATCCATTGGTGATCGCTCCAAATGCGGCGGCTGACGCGATCTCGGTCCGGTTACGCCTCGCCAGCACGACGTGGTAGAGGTGCCGGTGCAGGAGTGGCTGCGAGATCAGGGCAGGGAGGTGATCGATGAACTCCAGCGGCAAGAGGGACAGCGCCGTGCAGCCGTGATGCCGAGGCTTGGGCAAGTGATAGGCGATCTGCGGCTCGCCGACCTGCTCACTCCGCACAAGGCCAGTCGGAACGTCGGGGGGCACCGTTGGGGAGCTTGCCCCGCTCTGTGTTTGCTGCCGCACGGAAGTCAGCATAATGTCAGAGTAGCTTGGCGTTGCCCGACCTCCCAGCCGACGGCGATGGAACACGACGATGAAGCCAACCACCTCGACCAGATTCATGGCCTCGAAGGGCGCTGCCATGGTGCTGGCGGTCCTGGTAGGCGTATCCCTGCCCGGATGCGGCCCCGGTCAGGAGACGGTTCCGGGCCCCTCCGGCACCCCCTATGGCATGCCGGTACACGGCCCCAGGATGATGATGGGGGGCGGCGGGATGATGATGGGAGGGCCCGGAATGATGGGCCAGTCGTCCATTCAGCGCCGCCGCCAAGCCATGGTGACGGGCATCCCCGCGCCCTACCGCGGCGTGACTGATCCCCTGCCGAATACCCCCGTGGTCATTGCTGCGGGCCGGGACCTCTACGCGGCCAATTGCGCCATGTGCCATGGGACACAAAGGGATGGTGACGGGCCCGCAGGGGCCGGGCTCTCGCCCCGGCCGGCGAACCTCCGCTCCCTGCTGCACACCCCGATGGTCCGGGACGACTACCTGATGTGGGCCATCGGTGCCGGTGGGGCCGAATTCGGCACCGGGATGCCGGCGTTCAAGGATTCCCTAACGGAGGACGCACGTTGGAAGATCATCCGTTACCTAAGGACCCTCTGAGTCCTACCCCGGTGGGCCAAGACACTCGCCTAACTCGCCCCGTGATCGCGGGACCTGGAACAGAGCCATCCGCCGCCTAACGGCGGCCATTCGTAGCCGCGAACGCGCTACATCAACCCGAGGATACACGATGAAGACCAAGAGCATTTTCACACCCGCAGCCGTTGCACTGGTACTCGCCGCCGCCGTGCTTGGCCCTGCCACGCAGGCGGTCGCGGCCGACCAGACCACCCCGTCCCCGCCTCCGACCACAGCGCAAATGCCGATGAAGGGCGGGGCCCAAGGGGCAGGTGGACCCAGCGGCATGATGCAGGGCGAGCCGGGCCCCATGGGCATGATGAACCCACAGATGATGCAACAGCACTGGGACGCCATGCAGAAACACATGACGGCCATGGAGACCCACATGGCCAACGTTGAGTCCCTGTTGAAGGAACTCGTTGCGCTGCAAAAGGGGAAATAACCGCCAGCCGATGGCGCCCAGCCGTCGCCAGTGATGAGTCGCTGGGACCCTGCCCGACGACCCGGGCCCGCCGTGCCGGGAAATGCCGGAGCACGCCCTGCGGGGATCCCCACTGGGCCGACGGCATAGCGGAAACCGGAGAATAGCCATCATGAAACACCAGAACCTCCATGCCCACATGGCGGCGGATTTCCAGAAACGGTTCTGGATTTCGCTGGCCCTGACCCTACCGATTCTCCTGCTGTCCCCGTTGCTGCAAATGCTCGTTGGCCTGCGTGAAGCCATCCGCATTTCCGGCGACCTCTATGTGTTGTTCGGATTTTCTTCCGCGGTCTTCTGGTATGGCGGCTGGCCCTTCCTGAAAGGCTTGGGCGAGGAGCTGAAAGCCCGGCAGCCCGGGATGATGACGCTGGTCGCCGTCGCCATTACAACCGCCTATGTTTACAGCAGCGCTGTCGCATTCGGCCTGACCGGCAAGACCTTTTTCTGGGAGCTGGCCACACTCGTCGACATCATGCTGCTGGGGCACTGGATCGAGATGAAGTCGGTGATGGGTGCCTCCAAGGCCCTGGAGGAACTGGCGAAACTGATGCCTTCCGACGCCCACAAAGTTATGTCCGACGGCAACGTGAAAGACGTGCCGCTCAGCGAACTGGCGGTGGATGACAAGGTCTTGGTCAAGCCCGGAGAGAAGATCCCTGCCGATGGTGTCATCGTCGACGGCGAGAGTTCAGTCAATGAGGCGATGTTGACCGGGGAATCCACCCCGATCGGCAAAAAGACCGGCGGCAAGGTCATCGGCGGCGCCATCAACGGCGAAGGCGCGCTGACGATCGAGGTCAAAGGCACTCATCGACCTGGTCAAGCAGGCGCAGGGAAGCAAATCCAAGACCCAGGATCTGGCCAACACGGCGGCGATGTGGCTCACCATCGTGGCGTTGAGCTCCGGTGTCATCACCTTCCTCATCTGGCTGGTTCTCATGAGCAAAGAATTCGCCTTTGCCATCGAACGCGCCGTGACCGTGATGGTCATCACCTGTCCCCATGCGCTCGGTCTGGCGGTGCCGCTGGTGATCGCCGTCTCCACCGCACTGGCCGCAAAGAATGGCCTGCTGATTCGCAATCGCGTCGCTTTTGAGGGCGCACGCAAGCTACAGGCCGTTATCTTTGACAAGACCGGCACGCTGACCGAAGGCCGCTTCGGTGTGACCGACACCCTGGTGCTGGGTGCGGACATGGACGAAGCAACGCTGCGCAAGTATGCGGCCTCCGTGGATGCGAATTCCGAACATCCCATCGCCAAGGCCATCGCTGCTGCTTCAGAAGAGAAGCTGCCTGTAGAAGGCTTCAAGGGCATCCCGGGCAAGGGCGCCGAGGGCCGGGTCGAGGGCAGAGAGGTCAAGGTGGTTAGCCCGGGCTTCCTGGATGAACAAAACATCGCCATGACCGATGAGCGCATCGAGCCCCTGCAAGCCCAGGGCAAGACGATCGTGTTTGTCCTCGTGGACGGGAAATTGAAAGGCGCAATGGCCTTGGCCGACATCATCCGACCAGAGGCGAGGCCAGCCATCGATGCCCTCAAGGCACTGAACATCCGCTGCATGATGCTCACCGGCGACAACAAGGCGACGGCCAAATGGGTCTCGGACCAGATCGGACTGGACGAATACTTCGCCGAAGTCCTGCCCCAGGATAAAGCCGCCAAGGTGAAAGAGGTTCAAGCCCGGGGCGTGCGGGTGGCCATGACCGGCGACGGCGTGAACGATGCCCCGGCATTGGCGCAAGCAGATGTGGGCATCGCCATCGGCGCCGGTTCCGATGTGGCGGTGGAAACCGCCGACGTTATTCTGGTGCGGAGCAACCCCCTGGATGTGGTGGCCATCGTGGAGCTTTCCCGCGCCACCTATCGGAAGATGCTTCAAAACCTCGTCTGGGCGACGGGATACAACCTGGTCGCCATTCCCCTAGCGGCAGGCGCGCTTTACGCCTGGGGCGTACTGCTCAGTCCCGCTCTGGGTGCGGTGCTAATGGCCGCGAGCACGGTGATCGTTGCCATCAATGCGCGGTTGTTAACAATCAAACGCCAGCAAGTTGGTACAGATTGAATGAGTCTGGAGTTCCAAAGGGTGGCTCGACCATGGCACGAGCTTCGAGGTCCTGCGCCGCACCGCTGCGCCTATGGTGGGCGGGATGATCAACTCGGAGTTGAAGGATGATGCTAATGCGTTCAATTTCAGCCAGCAAGGATTGATGGAGGACGTCAGCATCAAGAGAACAAAAATTTCCCGCATCACAAGGTAAATCAACAATGCAACGTCTTATGACCTTAGGAGGATTGGCATGAAATGGACAGGTGTGTATTTCCTTGGTTACGTCATCTTGCTTGGTGGCCTTCTCGCCGCGCTCTGGAAATTGGGTGTTCTGGCCAGCATCGGGACGACATGGATCACGATCGGAGTCGCGATTGCCATCGGTCTCGGCATCATGATCGCCGTCTCCAGTAGCGGCAGCAAACAAAACATCGAAATCGACCGGAAGTGAGGAATGCCGCAGGTTCGACGCGCGGGTGACCAGAGGGTGGTGCTCACTCGACGCTGAATCGACTGGCTCTTTTTCATCTCCCTTGCTATCCGCGGGGCGGGCGGAACACCCGCAAGGGTTCCGCCCGGTTGGCCTACTGGTCGTGTTTGGCGAGATTCACCAGACATTTGCCGAGAGAAGCCCCGCGACCCGGTATACTGGCTTCGAAATTCCCCAACGCGTCTTTCCGCAAGATCCAAATCTTTAGGTGCCACGGAGGTGAATTGTGACGCCGAATGAACTCAAGTACCTTCTACTCTGGTGTGTCGCGCTCAATTATGCGACTCTCTTTGTCTGGTTCGGCGCCTTTGTATTGGCCCACGACTGGATGTACGGCCTGCACGGCCGCTGGTTCAAGATCTCGGTAGAAACCTTTGACACCATTCACTACGCAGGTCTTGCCATCTACAAAATCGGCATAATCCTGCTCAATCTGGTGCCGCTGATTGCACTCTACGTGACTTCGTGACACCTTGCAGGCCTCTCACCGCTTGCGTTCCCTCTTGTCACTTGTGGCATTTTCGATTCCTCAGTCTGCAGAGTGGACCATAGCGGTCGCTCCGGAACAAAATGCCTGCGGCAGTTCCGGGCCCCGTGCCGCCAATAGGCTGTGGGCCGCAGGGACGTTCAGCCCTGTCCTGGCGTCGGGTGCTCTGTGGCTGATCTCGACATCAGTGCGAGCAGACGTTCGAGGGGTATCCAGACCCAGTCTGGTCTGTTGTCTAACTCGTCGCGCACGTCGTGGAGGACCCTTTGCAGGCAGAATAGGGTGGTCAGACGATCCGCCTCACCGGGTGCCGAGGGCCAGGCAGGGCAGCCGAGGATGCGCTCGCGGTAGCCGGCCATGAATGCCTCGCGGGCAACCGACTCCCAACCTCGGGCGAGGGGTTCGAGGATCTTCAGGTCCTCCGGGCGCTCGGCCGTCAGCTTGACGAGGGCCGTGGATGCCGCGTAGTCCAGCGACCGCAGCAGGCCAGCGACGTCCTTCAGGGGCGACCCCTTGGATCGCCTTGTCTCAAGCCCCTGGCCAGGCCCGGCGCCAAAGCCTATCAAGACAACGTCGCTGCCGACGATCAGGACCTGGCCGAGGTGGAAGTCTCCATGCAGGCGCGTCTTCACCGCCTCGATGGGGTGTCCCATCACGGACAGGCGTTCAGGGAAGTGGTCCCCCTCAGCAAGGACGGCGCCCGCTGCGGCCAGCGCCCTTCCTGACAGGGTGCCGAGGTCGTGCCTGAGGAGTTGCAGCGTTGCTGTCGCCTCCTCGGCAAGAGCACTGGCCCAGGCCGCCGGCTCCTCGGGTGCGATCGGCTCCGGCTCGAACGCCGAGTCGCCCCGCGCAGCGGCCAGCGCGGCGTGAAGCTCAGCAATCCGCTGGCCGAGGTTGTTCATCAGCAGGCAGTAGCTGGCGTGAATCTCACTGTCGGTAAGGTTTGCGTTCGGAGACGCCACGAGCGACCGGGTCAGAAAGCGGTCGAGGTACGCCCGGGTATAGGACCAGGCGTCGCCCTGGTTCTCGACATAGCCTTGGAGTATGGCCAGCACTGCGCGGTCCCCGTCGGCCCCCAGGTACTCGACCGACCCGCCGACGGGTACGGTGCGGACCTCCCGGGCCTGTTCGGTCAGGAACCGGCCCAACTCCAGGGCCAGGTCGACCTCGGTGTGCAACCGCCGTGAGCCCTTCAGAAGCAGGCGCTCGCCGAACACCACGGCGTTGCTGCTGGCCTCGGTCATCCGGCGCAATTCGGCCTTGGCCGGCAATTCGGCGACCAGCCGCGGATAGGCGGAGGTGGCGCAAAAGTGCAGCGAATCCGCCCCGACCGCCACCTGGAACCCCTCGCCGATGGCCGTCAACGCCGCCCGGCAGAAGGCGTCGTCGGCAAAGGCGTCATAGAGGATGCCGACCCGGGCACGCTGGCGCACCCGGGCGAGCGTGACCGTAGCGAGCCCGCCCGGCAACTCACCGTCCCTATTCTCCCAGGCGAGCGCGATGGCCAGGACGTAGCGCTCGCTCGGCTGGTCGCGCAGGTCCACCTGGATGATGGTCAGGAGCCAGGTCCCGGCGCGGCTGGACCACTCGGCCATCCCCTTGATACTGAAGCCCTCCACCACGACCTCCCGCCCGCCAAACCAGCGCCGGTTGGCGGCGAAGCGTGGCAGGGCGTCGCGTTCGAGCTGGCGGCGCAGCCCCTCCGCCAGGGCAGTGCGCGCCGCCCCGATCCGCTCCGGAAAGAAGGTCGCCAGACCCACGGTCAGGACCAAGACGGGAAGTTCCGCTGGCGGCGGTTGCAACTGATGCCAATCCGGGGCCCCCGCTTCCGGGGCAAGCCGGAACCACAAGAAGGCGTGACCGGGCAGGGTCAGCAGATAGGGCTGGTCACCGATCGGCGGGAAGGGTGTCCCGCCCATCAGCTCCACCGGTACCAGTCCCCGAAACCGGGACAAATCGAGCTCGACCGGCTGGGCGGAGCGCGCCAGGTTGGCAGCGCACAGGATGACCTCGCCCTCATGCTGGCGCACATAGGCAAAGATCTTGCGGTTGCCCGGGTGCAGCATGCTGAAGCTGCCGCGGCCGAAGGCCTTGTGGGCCTTGCGCACGGCGATCAGCCGCTTCATCCAGTTGAGCAAGGAGGATGGCTCGCGCCGCTGGGCCTCCACGTTGACCGCCTGGAAGCCGTAGATCGGGTCCATGATCGGCGGCAGATAGAGCCGCTGCGGGTCGGCGCGCGAGAACCCGGCGTTGCGATCCGGGGTCCACTGCATGGGCGTGCGCATCCCGTTGCGGTCGCCCAGGTAGAAGTTGTCACCCATCCCGATCTCATCGCCGTAATAAATGATCGGCGAGCCGGGCATGGACAGCAGCAGGCTGTTCAAGAGCTTGATGCGATCCAGATCATTGTCCATAAGCGGGGCGAGCCGGCGGCGGATGCCGACGTTGACGCGCATGCGCGGGTCCACCGCATACATCTGGTACATGTAGTCGCGCTCGCGGTGCGTGACCATCTCAAGCGTCAGTTCGTCGTGGTTGCGCAGGAACACCGCCCACTGACAGGTTGGCGGGATCTCAGGGGTCTGGGCCAGGATCTCGGTCATCGGATACCGGTCCTCCTGGGCGACGGCCATGTACATCCGCGGCATCAGGGGAAAGTGGTAGGCCATGTGGCACTCGTCGCCGTCGCCGAAGTATTCGCGCACGTCCTCCGGCCACTGGTTGGCTTCAGCAAGGAACAGCCGGTCCTTGTAGTGGGCGTCCACGACGGCGCGCATTTGGCGGATTACCGCGTGGGTCTCGGGCAGGTTCTCATTGGTCGTGCCCTCGCGCACACACAGATAGGGGATGGCGTCGAGCCGCAGCCCGTCGACCCCGAGATCCAGCCAGAAGCGCATCAGCCGGATGACCGCCTTCACAACGGATGGGTTGTTGTGGTTGAGGTCCGGCTGGTGGGAGAAGAAGCGGTGCCAGTAATAGGCCTTGGCGATCGGGTCCCAGGCCCAGTTGGAGCTTTCCGTGTCGGTGAAGATGATCCGGGTCTCAGGGAATTTCTGGTCGGTGTCGCTCCAGACGTAATAGTCGCGCCTGGGTGAGCCTGCGGGTGCGCGCCGGGCGGCCTGAAACCACGGGTGCTGGTCGGAGGTGTGGTTAATGACCAGCTCAGTGATCACGCGGATGCCACGCCGGTGGGCGGCGCGCACAAAGAGCCGGAAGTCCCGGCGCGTCCCGTAGTCGGGGTAGACGTTGCGATAGTCCGAGATGTCGTACCCGTCATCGCGCATCGGCGACGGATAAAAGGGCTGCAGCCAGATAGTATTGACGCCTAGGTCCTGGATGTAATCCAGGCGCGACGTCAGGCCTGAAAAGTCACCGATGCCGTTCCCGTCGCTATCAAAGTAGGCCTTGACGTGCAATTGGTAGATAACCGCGTCCTTGTACCAAAGCGGATCGTCGGCGTATGGCATGCTGGTCATCTGGCTCGGCATCGTTGGGCGACTCAATGGCTGTATGGAAATCGTCATTCCCTCACCCAAGGCAGCAGGCAGGGGCTGCGTCTGAGGGGATCTTAGCACTCTGGCCGTGATAGCCACCAGGCTGAGCCAAACCCGGCCGGTGGTCAGAACCTTGTCATGGCCACCGCCCGCGGACGTAAGAAGATCAGGAAAACGCTCACCGATCCTCGCGCCGAGGTTTCTCACAGGTAGTGACCAACCCTTCGCAAAAAAAACGCGAACTCATTGAAATTATGAGGCAGGTTGTGCCAGGCTGACAAAAAGGGCCTAGGCTTGGGGCGCGGCTGAGGCGTTTCGCGCGCTATCTGGTGAGCTAAGGCAGGGTCGGGGTGCTGGCCAAACATCCGGACGTGTCAGACACCTTCCGTTATCAGAGCTGAAAGGGGAAAAGCGATGCGCATAACCACCATATGGCCGGGGAGCCCATTTCCTCGCGGGGCCACCTGGGACGGTGAGGGGGTCAACTTCTCGCTCTTTTCCGAGCATGCCGAGCGCGTCGAACTCTGCCTGTTCAACGTCTCGGGAAAGCGCGAGGTCCAACGTATCGAGGTGCGCGAGCAGACCGATCAGATCTGGCATTGCTATCTGCCCGAGGCCCGCCCCGGCCTCCTCTATGGATACCGTGTCCAGGGTCCCTACGACCCCGAGCAGGGACACCGCTTCAACCCGAACAAGCTGCTGATCGAACCCTATGCCAAGGATATCGTCGGGGGGCTGGTGTGGAGCGACGCCCTGTTCGGCTACCGCATCGGCCATCGCAAGGAGGACCTCTCCTTCGACCGGCGCGACAGCGCCGCCTTCATGCCCAAGTGCCGGGTGCTCGATCCCGCCTTCACCTGGAGCAACGACCGCCCACCCAATATTCCCTGGGCCGACATGGTGATCTACGAATTGCATGTGCGCGGTTTCACCATTAACCATCCGGAGGTCCCCAGGGAGCTACGCGGCACCTACGCGGCGCTCGCCACCGCGCCGGTGATCGAACACCTCAAGCGGCTGGGGGTGACCTCGGTGGAGTTGATGCCGATCCACAGCTTTGTGGATGACCGCCATCTGGTGGAGCGGGGCCAGCGCAACTACTGGGGCTACAACTCTATCGGCTTCTTCGCTCCCGACCACCGTTACAGCGCCACCGGGACGGTCGGCGAGTTCAAGACGATGGTCAAGGCGATGCACTTCGCGGGCATCGAGGTGATCCTCGACGTGGTCTACAACCACACCGCCGAGGGGAACCAACTGGGGCCGACCCTCTCCTTCCGCGGCATCGATAACGCCGCCTACTATCGTCTGGAACCGGACAATCCGCGCTACTACACCGACTACACCGGTTGTGGCAATACCCTCAACATGCGCCACCCGCGGGTCCTCCAGCTCATCATGGACTCCCTGCGCTACTGGGTGCTGGAGATGCATGTGGACGGCTTTCGCTTCGACCTCGCCTCCAGCCTGGCGCGGGAGCTCCACGCGGTGGACCGCCTCGGCGCCTTCTTCGACATCCTGTTGCAAGACCCGGTGCTCTCCCAGGTCAAGCTGATCGCGGAGCCCTGGGACCTGGGCGAGGGGGGATATCAGGTCGGCAACTTCCCTGGGGGCTGGACCGAGTGGAACGACCGCTACCGAGACACCATGCGCGCTTACTGGAAAGGGGACGGCGGGCTGATCGGCGACTTCGCCCAGCGTCTCACCGGCTCCAGCGACTTCTACGAGCATAGCGGGCGCAAGCCCTACGCCAGCATCAACTTCGTCACCGCCCACGACGGCTTCACCCTGCACGACCTGGTGAGCTACAACGACAAACATAATGAGGCCAACGGCGAGGAGAACCGGGACGGCACCGACAACAACCTCGCCTGGAACTGCGGCGTCGAGGGGCCGAGCGACGACCCGGCGATTATCGAGCTGCGGGCGCGCCAGAAGCGCAACCTGCTCGCCACGCTCCTCTTCTCACTGGGGGTGCCGATGCTGGTGGCCGGCGACGAGATGGGGCGGACCCAGCAGGGCAACAACAACGCCTACTGCCAGGACAGCGCCATCAGTTGGATCGACTGGCACCTCTCGCCGGAGGACCGCAATCTGATGGCGTTCGTGGGAAGGATCGTTCGCCTGCGCCAGGAGCACCCGCTCTTCCGCCGCCGCAACTTCTTCCAGGGCCGGGCCATTCGGGGCGGTGCGGTGAAGGACATCCACTGGCTCAAGCCGGATGGGGTGGAGATGAGCGACGAGGAGTGGAACCACGAATTCGCCCGCGGTCTCGGGGTGCTGCTCGTGGGGGCGGTGATGGATGAGCACGACGGGCGTGGACGGGTCGTGCGCGACGACAATCTGCTGCTGCTCTTCAACGCCCATCACGAGCCCCTCGACTTCCGGCTGCCAGAGCTCGACGGGGGGTGCGAGTGGGAGACCCTGCTCGACACCTACCGCGACCAGGGGCTGAAGGGGGGAGCACACTATCCCGGCGGCGAACCCTATCCCCTTGCCGAGCGCTCCCTCGTCCTGCTCAAACATTGGATGCTGCCGCAATGAACCAGCGAACCCACCTCATGCCCTTCGGCAGCGAGCTCCTCGACGGCGGCGGGGTGCGTTTTCGTCTCTGGGCGCCCCGAATTCCCGAGGTGCGGCTGCACCTTGAGGGGATCGAACCGCAGGAGCTTGCGATGGCGCGCGACGGGGAGGGGTGGCACCGCCTCGATGTGGCGGCGGCAAGGCGCGGAACCCGCTACCGCTTCCGCCTTCCTGACGGCCTGCTGGTTCCCGATCCGGCCTCCCGCTTCAATCCCGAAGACGTTCACGGTCCCTCCGAGGTGATCGACCCCCGCGCCTTCGTCTGGCCCGATGACGGCTGGCAGGGCCGTCCCTGGGAGGAGGCGGTGATCTACGAACTGCATCTGGGGACCTTTTCCCCGAGCGGCGACTTCGCCGGGGTCGAGGCACGGCTGGATTACCTGGCAGAGCTAGGCATCACCGCTATCGAGATCATGCCGGTCGCCGACTTTCCGGGGCGACGCAACTGGGGCTACGACGGGGTGCTGGAGTTTGCGACGGACAGTGTCTATGGCCGTCCCGAGGAGTTCAAGCGGTTGATCGCCACGGCTCAATCCAAAGGCCTGATGGTGATCCTTGACGTGGTCTACAACCACTTCGGCCCTGAGGGGAACTACCTCCACTGCTACGGGGGGGACTTCTTCAACGAACGCCACCATACCCCTTGGGGGGCGGCGATCAACTTCGACGGCGACCATAATCGCGGGGTGCGCGACTTCTTCATTCACAACGCCCTGTTCTGGCTGGAGGAGTACCGCCTGGACGGCCTGCGGCTGGATGCCATCCACGCCATCTGCGACGACAGCTCCCCCGATATCATCGAGGAACTGGCCGCTGCGGTGTGGACCGGACCGGGGCGGGAGCGTCAGGTCCATTTGATCCTGGAAAACGACGGCAATCAGTCCCACTACCTGGAGCGCGGCAAGATGGGCGAGGTGCGCCAGGCCACCGCCCAGTGGAATGACGACATCCACCACACCTTTCACATCCTCGCCACCGGCGAGCGCGACGGCTATTACTCCGACTATGCCGCCGATCCCCTGGGGATGCTCGCCCGCTGCCTCACTGAGGGGTTCGCCTACCAGGGAGAACCCTCCGGTTTTCGCGACGGCGAGAACCGGGGGGAGCGGAGCTCTCAACTGCCCCCCGCCGCCTTCGTCAACTTCCTTCAGACCCACGACCAGGTGGGCAACCGCGCCTTCGGCGAGCGGTTCTGCCACCTCGCCCCCGCGCCAACACTGGAGGCCCTCACCGCCCTGCTGCTTCTCGCTCCCCAGGTCCCGCTGCTCTTCATGGGGGAGGAGTTCGCGGCACCCCAGCCCTTCCTCTTCTTCTGCGACTTCGGCCCTGACCTGGCCCAGGCAGTAACCGAGGGGCGCCGCCGGGAGTTCGCCCGCTTCGAGCGGTTCGCCGATCCGGCGGTGCGGGAGTCCATTCCCGACCCCATCGCCGAGTCCACCTTCGTCGCCAGCCACCTCGACTGGTCCGCCTTGGAACGTCCGCCCCATCGGGACGCCCTGGCCCTCCATCGGCGGCTCCTCGATCTGCGGCGCCGCCAGCTGGTGCCCCGGCTGGCGGGGATGGCGGGGGGGACGGCCGAGCAAATCCGCCTGGGTCCTCAGACCCTGAACATCAACTGGCGCCTGGGCGACGGTAGCCGGCTGGAACTCCATGCCAATCTCGGCCCGGAGCCTTATGACGGCATCCAGCTCCCGGTGGAGCGGCTGCTCTTTGCCACGTCCAATCTGGACCTGAACGCCGTCGCCGCAGGACACCTGGCCCCCTGGTCGGCCACCTGGCTCCTGAAGGAAGAGAACGCCTGATGCACACCCCCGACGCCCTGCAAGCCCTCGCCGCCTGGTGCGGCATCGCCCCGGACTACGACGACATCTGGGGCAACCGCCATCCGATCTCAGATGCGACCTGCCTTGCCCTGCTGCGGGCCATGCACCTGCCGGTGGATAGCCAGGAGCCCGTCGCGATCCTGCAAGGACTGGAGGATGAGGCGTGGCGGCGAGTCCTGCCCCCGGTGCGGGTGGTGCGCGAGGGCGAGCCCATCAGCGTTCTCGTCTCGCTCCCGGCCGCGGAGGCCGCGCGGGTCCAGCGCTGGCGGCTGAGGCTGGAGACGGGCGAGGTCCGGGGGGGGGAGTTCGTCCCCAAACAGTTGCCGCGGGTGGGCGAACGTAAGATCGGCAGAAGCAAATACCTCCGTTGCTGTCTGGAACTCCCACCCCTCGATCTCGCCGGCTATCACCGGCTGGAGCTGGTGTCGGCGGGACAGGAGGGGCGCGGGGCGATGTCGCTCATCGTCACCCCCGCCACCTGCTACCAGCCCGCTGCGGTGCAGGGGGAGGGGCGAGTCTGGGGACCGGCGGTGCAGCTCTACGGGGTGCGCTCCCGCCGCAACTGGGGGATCGGCGACTTCACCGACCTGCGCAATCTGGTGGAGATGACCGCGGAGGCGGGGGGCGGCATCGTCGGCGTCAACCCGCTGCACGCCCTGTTTCCCGACGATCCGGGCCGCTTCAACCCCTACAGCCCCTCCAGTCGGCGCTTCCTGAATGTCCTCTACATCGATGTGGAGGCGCTGCCGGAGTTTCGCGAGTGCGACGCCGCCCAGGAGTTGGCGGGGTCCGAACGGTTTCAGGCGCGGCTGCGTGGATTGCGGGCCGAGGAACTGGTCAACTATGGCGGCGTCGCCGCAGCGAAGCGGGAGGTGCTGGAGTTGCTCTACCGCCACTTCCGGGAGCACCACCTGGGAAGCGATTCGGGGCGCGGCCAGGCATTTCGGCGGTTCCGCGAACAGGAGGGGGAGGCCCTGGAGTGGCAAGCCCGGTTCGAGGCCCTCCACGCCCATTTCCGCGCCCAGGACGAATCGGTCGGGGGGTTCCAGGATTGGCCTGCCCCCTATCGCGACTCCGACTCGCCGGAGGTGGCGGCGTTTGTGGCGGCCAACCCTGAGGCGGTGGCGTTCTACGCCTGGCTGCAATGGCTGGCGGACAGCCAGCTAGCCGAAGTGGGGCTCTGCTCCTGGCAGCGGGGCCTGGGAGTGGGGCTTTACCAGGACCTGGCGGTGGGGGTGAACCCCGGCGGCGCCGAGGCCTGGCGCTGGCAGGGGGTGATGGCAGCGGGGGTGGGTGCCGGCGCGCCACCGGACGAGTTCGCCCTCCAAGGCCAGGATTGGGGGTTGCCTCCCTTCATTCCCCATCGGCTGCGGGAGGCGGCCTACGCCCCCCTGATCGATGTCCTGCGCAGTACCATGCGCCATGCTGGGGCCCTTCGCATTGACCACGCCATGGCGCTGATGCGCCTCTTTTGGGTGCCGGCGGGGCTGGGGGCGGTGGCGGGGGCTTATGTGAGCTACCCCTTCGAGGATCTGCTGGGAGTCGTCGCCCTGGAGAGCCAGCGCAACCGCTGCCTCATGATCGGCGAGGACCTGGGTACCGTTCCCGAGGGGTTTCGCCCCCGGCTGGCCAAGACCGGCATCCTCTCCTACCGGGTCTTTCTTTTCGAGCGCGGTGAAGACGGCGGTTTCACGCCGCCGGCGGAGTACCTCCGCCAGGCCCTGGTGACCCTCAGCACCCACGATCTCCCCACCCTGGCGGGGCTGTGGAAGGGGACCGACCTGGATACCCGCGCCGGCCTGGGGCTCATTCCCTCCGATGCCCAGCGGGAGGCGTTGGTGGTGGCCCGCTCCCAGGATCGGGCGCGGTTGCTCATGGCGCTGGAGCGAGAGCACTTGCTGCCCGAGGGGGCGAGCGTCCATCCGGTCTCCGTTCCCGAATTGACCCAGCCCTTCGTCACCGCCATTCATGCCTATCTGGCCCGCACCCCCTCCCAGGTACTGCTGGTGCAGCCGGAGGATATCCTGGGCCAGGCGGAGCAGGTTCATCTGCCGGGCAGCGGCAGCGAGCAGCATCCCAACTGGCGCCGCCGGCTGGCCCTGGATCTTGAGGAGTGGCGCCTGGACGGCCGCTTCAGCGGGATGGGTGCGGCCCTGCGGCGGGAGCGCGGCACCTCGGTCCATCCGCCCCAGGAGGCCACCGCCGTCCCCAGGGTGGCGGTCATCCCCCGTGCCACCTACCGGCTCCAGTTCAACCGTGACTTCACCTTCGCCCAGGCCACCGAGCTGGTCCCCTATCTGGCGGAGCTGGGGATCAGCCACTGCTACGCCTCCCCCTACCTCAAGGCGCGACCCGGCAGCGGCCACGGCTACGATATCGTGGACCACACCGCCCTCAACCCCGAGATCGGCACTCCCGAGGAGTACGACGCCTTCGTCGCTGCCCTCCACGCCCACGGCATGGGGCAGATCCTCGACGTGGTGCCCAACCACATGGGGGTGATGGGGGCGGACAACGGCTGGTGGCTAGATGTGCTGGAGAACGGCCCGGCCTCGACCTACGGGCGCTTCTTCGACATCGACTGGAACCCTCTCAATCCCGACCTCAAGGGCAAGGTGCTGCTGCCACTGCTGGGGGAGCACTACGGCATCGTCCTCAACCAGGGGGAGCTGCAACTGCGTTTCGACGCCGGGCGCGGGGAGTTGAGCCTCTTCTACTGGCAGCACCGGCTCCCCATCGACCCGTCCAGCTACCCGCGCATCCTTGAACATCGCAGCGAGCGGCTGGCGGCAGTCCTGGGGGAGAGCCACCCGCGGCTGGTGGAGCTGGATTCACTGCTCACCGCCCTCTCCCACCTGCCTGAGCGCTGCGAGTCCGATCCTGCCCGCCAGATGGAGCGGCAGCGGGACAAGGAGGTGCACAAGCGCCAACTTGCGGCCCTCTGTGCCGCCTGCGCGGACATCACCCTGCATATCGAAGAGAATCTGCGGGAGCTTAACGGCCGTCCCGGCGACCCTTGCAGCTTCGACACCCTCCACGAGCTGATCCAGCTCCAGGGCTACCGGCTGGCCTACTGGCGGGTGGCCTCGGACGAGATCAACTACCGGCGCTTCTTCGACATCAACGACCTGGCCGCGCTGCGGATGGAGGAGCCAGCGGTGTTCGAGGCGACCCATCGGCTGGTCCTCGACCTGGTGGCCCAGGGCAAGGTGGACGGGCTGCGCGTCGATCATCCGGATGGACTCTTCGACCCCCTCGAATATTTCCAGCGCCTCCAGGAGGCTGCCCGCGGCAAGCCACTGGCACCAGGCGACCCGCCTCCACTCTATCTGGTGATCGAGAAGATCCTCGCCGAACATGAGCGGCTGCCGGACGATTGGCCGATCCACGGGGCGACCGGGTATCGCTTCTCCAATCTGGTCAACGGGCTCTTCGTGGACGGCGCCGCCGAACGGCGGATGACCCGTATCTACGAGGATTTCATCGGTGAACGGGCGCCCTTCGAGGAGATGATCCACGAGAGCAAGCAGCTGATCATGGACACCGCCCTGGCCGGCGAGCTGAACGTGCTGGCCAACCTGCTGGCGCGCATCGCCGCCATGAGCCGCGACACCTGCGACTTCACCCTCAACAATCTGCGCGACGTGCTGGCGGAGGTGGTGGCCTGCTTCCCGGTTTATCGCAGCTATGTCAGCGCCCAGGGGATCTCGGCGGAGGACCGCAAGCAGATCGAGTGGGCGGTGGCAGTGGCCCGGCGGCGCTGCCCGGCGGCGGATGTCAGCGCCTTCGACTTCGTGAAGGGGGTGCTGACCTCGGATATCGCCCAGGGGCGCCCCGAGAGCTACGGGGCCGCAGTGGCCAATTTCGCCATGAAGTTTCAACAGTTCACCTCGCCGGTGATGGCCAAGGGGCTGGAGGATACGGCCTTCTACCGCTACCACCGGCTGGTCTCCCTCAATGACGTTGGGGGCGATCCGCGCCGCTTCGGGGTCTCGGTGGCCGCCTTCCATGGCGCCAACCGCAATCGTGCCCAGCACTGGCCCCACAACATGCTCGCCACCTCCACCCATGACAGCAAGCGGGCGGAGGATGTGCGGGCCCGCCTCAATCTGCTCTCCGAACTTCCCTCCGCCTGGAAGCTGATGCTCCAGCGCTGGACCCGCATTAACCGGGGGCGACGGCGGGAGATCGACGGTCAGCCCGTCCCCTCGGCCAACGACGAATACCTCCTCTACCAGACCCTGGTGGGGGTCTGGCCGCCAGGTGACCCACTGGCGGTGGACCTGGAGGCCTTCCGCCAGCGCATCGACGCCTACATGATCAAGGCGGTGCGAGAGGCCAAGGAGCACAGCAGTTGGGTCAACGTCAACGGCGACTATGAGGCGGCCCTGAGCGCCTTCATCGCCGCCCTGCTCACGCCCGGAGAGAAGAACCTCTTCCTCGCTGAGTTCCTCCCCGCAGTGCAGGGCCTCATCCGCCACGGGCTGGTCAACAGTCTGGCCCAGGCCCTGCTCAAACTCACCCTACCCGGAGTTCCCGACATCTACCAGGGGTGCGAGCTCTGGCAGTTCCACCTGGTGGACCCGGACAACCGCAATCCGGTGGATTTCGAGAAGCGGCGGCGGTTGCTAGAGACGGTGCGGCGAGATTTCGAGGTTCCCCCAGCCCAGTGGCCGGAACGGTTGCAACCGCTGGTGGATGGGATCGCGGATGGCAGGCTCAAGCTCTATCTCACCTGGCGTGCCCTCAACCTGCGCGGCCGCTGGCCGGAGCTGTTTCGCGAAGGGGAGTATCTGCCGCTCAATGTGAAGGGCAAGCAGTCCCCCCATCTGGTCGCCTTCGCCCGCATTCAGGAGGGTCGCGCCATCCTTGTCCTGGTCCCCCGGCTCACCTTTGACCTCTCGAGCGAGCACGACCATCTGCCGATGGGCGATGAAGTATGGGGGGATACATCGATTGAACTGCCCGAGCGGCTGGCCTCGAGCAACTGGCTGCATTGGCTTACAGGCAGGGAAAGTCCCGGCGGGGATCTGCTCTATGCAGCCTATCTGCTCAGAGATCTGCCGGTGGCACTGCTTTTTACACAGGAAGGATTGGACGGTGAGTAAGCGCAATCCCCCTGTCAGGGGAGCGGTAAGCATCTGCCGCGCTTCCTGGCGGAGTTCTGCTAGCGCTTCAATCGCCGCTTTGATCTGGCTCCCAGGCTACCGCGCCTGGGATGGGCTGCCATGCGTACAACGCCCATACCACACCGCCTCCTAAAAATGGCTGAGGCATGTTAATAATCGGGTGGCCCCAAGGCATCAGGTTCACGGGGAAGCGAGTCCCGACACGCCGTAAGCAAAGGGGCCACTATCCGGCGCCATGCCTCTTAGGAACTTGAAAAGATCACTGTCCGTTGACAAGATCAGCGTTGTGTTATCTGCAATAATCGATTTGTAGGCTTGCATGGTTCGCGTAAATTCATAGAATTCCACGGCCTCAGGGCTCTGGTTGTAAGCGCTGGCGTAGATCTCCGTGGCCTTCGCGTCCGCGACGCCGCGGATCTCCTCGACACTCCGATAGGCTTCAGACTGGATCTTGTTCAGATCGCGTTCGCGATTGCCACGGATCCGGGCTGCTTCACCGTTCCCCTCAGACAGGAAGCGTTCCGCGATCTGCCGCCGCTCGCTGATCATGCGATCGTAGATTTTTGGACGCACACTCCCGTTGTAGTTGATCCGCTTGAACCGAATATCAAGCAGTTCGATGCCAAACACCTTTACCTTTTGGGAGGCGGCCGCGAAAATTTCTTCCTCGACCAGTTTGCGCCCACGCTGGATGGGTAGCAGCGCGCCGACGTCGCTCTCGATGCCCGTAAGCTGGATATCGCGCAACGGGACGCGGCCCCTGGTGGTGCGAATGATCTCTATCAACTCGTGCTTCGCAACCGCGTTCCGGGTCTCGCTGCCGAGAATGTCGTCCAGCCGCGACTGGGCGCTGCGTTCGTCTCGCAGCCGCAGGAAATATTGAAGCGGATCCTTGATCCGCCACCGGGCGAACAGGTCGACCGCGATGTAGAGCTTGTCCTTGGTCGGCATGTCCGACAGGCTGCCGTCCCACTCGAGGATCCGCTTGTCGATCGGATTGATGTCCTGGATGAAGGGCATCTTGAACTTGAGGCCGGCCGTGGTCACGGGCTCACCGACAGGTCGACCGAACTGGGTGATGATCACCTGCTCGACTTCGCTCACGGTGTAGAAGGCGCTCGTCAGGATATACGCGATCACCCCAAACGCAGCCAGGATGCCGATCAGGACGGAGCGGCTCATGGCCGACCTCCTGTTTGGGGATCAAGGTTCAGAAAGGGCAGGATGCTCCGCGCCTGCTCGTCGAGAATGACCTTGGAGCGAATGCCCGGCAGGACCTGTTGCATCGTCTCGATGTAGATCCGGCGGCGCGTAACCTCTGGGGCCTTGTGATATTCGGCCAGCAGGGCGCTGAATCGAGCGACATCACCTTCCGCTTCGTTGATCCGCTTGAGCCGGTAGCCGTCTGCTTCGCGAATGCGCTGATCCTTTTCGCCCTCGGCGAGCGGGATTACCTTGTTGTAGTCCCGCCTGGCCTCGTTGATCAACTTCTCTTTCTCCTGCTGGGCCTGGTTGACCTCGTTGAATGATTCCTGCACCGGTCCGGGCGGATTGATGTTCTTCAACTGCACCTGGTCGATGCTGATTCCCATCTCGTATTTGGTGGACAGCTCCTGCATCTTGATCAGGGCCTCCGCCTCGATCTCCTGACGGCCGATGGTGATGACCTCGTCGACGGTGCGGTCGCCGACCACCTCTCTCATGACGGATTCGGAGACGGCGCGCAGCGTCGCGCTCGGCTCGCGAACGTCGAACAGAAATTTCATCGGATCGGAGATGCGGTACTGCACCACCCATTCCACCAGTGCGGCATTGAGATCGCCGGTCACCATCTGGGTTTCCTTCGAGCCGTCCTGAGGGCTCTGGTAAGGATCGGTGGCGCCTGGAGTGGCGAACCCGAACTCTTGCTTCAGCTGCCGCTTTACCGGAACAATGGTGGCGGTGTCAATGCCCAAAGGCAGCTTGAAATTCAGTCCTGGCTGAACCTCTTTGAGATACTTGCCGAAGCGTTGCACCACGGCGACGGAGTCGCTCGGCACGGTGTAGATCGCGGACCAGACGGCAAGAGCCGCCAGAAGGAGACCGGCGATCAGGATTATTCCCATCCCGCGGGGTCCGCTGCCAGGCATCATTCGCTTGAGGTGGTCCTGTCCCTGCCGAATCAGCCCTTCCAGGCCGGGACTGGGTGTGCCACGGGCACCCCAAGGGCCTTCTCGGTTGCCGTCACCGCCTTGCGTTGGCATGTCAGATGGCCTCTCGTGCCTGTAGGTGCTGGTGTCCGCCCGCCGTGTGACCGGCTCGGGCGGGTCGAAGGGGGCTGCCCGAAGCCGAGGCCGCGCGGCGCGCAGCCTCGTTCTGTCGTATCGCGCACTGCTATTGCACTATGCGCGCCTCGTCGCCGACCTGGGCCGCCTTGCAGTCGCCGGCGAGCGCTTTGTAGTCGGTGTTCCAGCTAGCGGGCACGATGATCGCCCAGCCGCCTTCCTCGACGGAAGGATACGTATGTGGGTATGAAATTACGGATAAAACGGATAGGAAATTCAACCGTCCCACGAAGACATGGGGGACATAATTGGGGACATCGGGCAGAGAATAGCCGGGTTACAGTAGGCGTACAAGGCCGGCGGAGGCGCTGCCGCGGCGCTGGCATGTGGGCGAGGCGGAAAATGCGAACCCGGCGCGGGGCAGAGCGGGCCTGGCGCGAACGGCCCCGGACCTGGGCAGCGCTATACCGAATCTCCATGCCTTCAATAAGTAAGGACCCGCAGTGCATTGGTCAGATATTGGTAACCTCGGCGCAACGGACGCCTGTACCCACAGCGTGTGAGACTGCTAAGGGTCGATGACGGACAATCGAAAGGTTCAAATGCTGATTGGTGTCATAAGTGTAGGATCTACCCCTCTCAGGCGTTCATGGCGCGAGAGAAAACAGCTTGGTGCAGCCAGCGTGGCGTCGCCCACATAAAGATCACGGCGGCCTTGTTGGCCCAGCCTGGGACGACGCTGATGCGTCCGGCCTGCAATGCGCGGATACCGGCGCGCACCACGAGGGCCGGCTGCATCATCAATCGCTTCAACGCGGGCGTGAGCCTCTGTTGCGCCGCGGCGGCGAATCCGGTGTCCGACATGCCCGGGCAAAGCACCGTAACCGTGACACTATCGCGCTTGAGTTCGCGATGAAGGGCTTCACCCAGACGCAACACGTAGGCCTTGGCGGCTGAATAGACGGCGAAGTTCTGCGCACCCTGGTAGGCCAGCAGACTGGCGACCAGCAGAATCCTTCCACGTCCTCGCGTTCGCATGTCTTGCGCAAAGATGTGGGTGACGGCGGTCAGGCTCGCCACATCCAACTGCACCATCGCTAGGGCCGCGTCCAACATGCCATCCAGGAACGGACCTTGCCATCCGTGGCCAGCGTTGTTGATTAGAATGTCGATCGAAATGCCTCGCTCGCGGAGCCGCTGGTGCAGTTGGATGACGGCCGCAACATCTGAAAGATCCACCTGCTCGACCATGACCTCGATGCAGTGCTGCTGGCGCAATTTCTTGGCGAGGGCTTCAAGCCGGTCCAGCCGGCGCGCCACCAGAACCAGAGCATGGCCTTGCTCGGCATATTGGCGGGCAAACTCCTCGCCGAAACCACTCGATGCGCCGGTGATGAGAACCCATGCATCGTCTATTGCCGTCATATCGTTCACCTGTAGTCGGTAAGGGATGGGGCAGGGTAAGCATTGTCGCAAGCGACGCACAATTGGGGTACTTTGACAAGTCCGTCTTCCACAACATCGTTCCCCGCATTGCGCCTGAGGCGCGGAAAGCGAACCAAGCCCTGGTCGATCTGCTGGCCGAGGTTGCACTGCAGAAGAAGCCAATGCCTGCGCAGATCGCCCTCGCCTGGCTGCAGGATCAGAAGCCGTGGATTGTACCGATCCCAAGCACCACGAACACGGCTGACCGACCGCAGACGGCCAAGTCCCGGACGCTCACCCACTGGCGGCGAGCGGCTGCAAAAGACACCCTCATCAGGCCGTCAGCCCGCGGTCAGCCGTGCGGCTTATCCTTCAGGTGCGGATCGAAGGGCGGGATCACGCTCAGGTTGGGGCCCCCCGGCAGACGCGGCATCGCAATCAAGGGGAATTCGCCGGTCAGGGCGTTGAGGAAAGCGACCAGCCTGGGCGCCATCGTCATCCTGTACGGTGTTCTGGTGGGGGGCGCTTAGGGCTAGAGGGCCAGGTCCGCCCACACCTCGTAGTGGTCTGAGGCCGGCAGGTCCGCGCCGGTGATCTGTCCCAGGAGCCCGACCGCCGTGGGGCGCAGGGGCGCGGAGGTGAGGATGCGGTCCAGCCGCCGACTGGCCTCACCCGCAAAGGCGTTGGCGCGGGCCAGGGGATTGCTGGCGAGGTCATAGGTATACCCGGGCGCATCGGATCAGGCGTGCCCAGGCATCGGTCCAAGGGGCCAGGTCCGCGGCCTCCGGATTGCCAGCGCCGCAGTTGAAGTCGCCCATCCACAACCAGGGTGCGGTGTGAGGCAGACGCGCGGTGATGAAGTCGAGCTGGGCCCGCCGGGCGCTCATGGCGGCCAGCGGGCTCTCCAGGTGCGCGTTGACCACAACAAGCGGGTGGCCGCCGAGGTCGAGGGTGACGAAGAGCACCTGGCGTCCGCTGGGACTCGGCAGCGGCCGGTAGGCGACCTTGGTGAGAGGGTAGCGCGAAAGCACCAGGAGCCCGCCGGGTGGTTCGCCTGGATCCGAGGTGCTGCGGTAATAGGCGGCCCAGGCGTTGTCTGCACCGAGCGCGGCCATGAAGGGGGCGCTGACCTCCTGCAAGGCTAGGATGTCGGCGCCTTGGGCCTGCGCCTCCGCCAGGAGGGCGCGGGCGCGTTCCTTTGGTGTGCGCCCGGTAACCAGACTGCGCAGACGCTCCCCCAGGGTGGGGGCCAGGACGTTCCAGGTCAGCACCCGCACGCTTGGCACCTGGGGGGCGGGCGGCTCCCCTGCGTCGACCAGCAGGCCGATGGGTGTCCACAGGCCGAGCCACAGCAGCAGCAAGGCGCCGATCACTGGCAATGGCACAGCGTCGTCGCGTCAGTCAGACCCGCCCATAGCGACGGGCGGCGTCGGGCTGAAGGTTTGGCAGGGAGTGGCATACACCCCTTGTTGTCAAAACCCATGAAGTGATCATCCTCTGAAACTAGCCGTTCAGGCTGCTTGAACTGCCAGGGGGGATGGTCTCAAGGGGGCAGGCCTGGCCCAGGGCCTACTGAGGCATTGGGTAACAAAGACCTCCCCTCCCGCACCAAGCAACCGTTTGTCCGTCTCGGTATTGTCAGAGGCGATGGCAGCGGCAGTGACGCAGCCTCGCGCCGGGTGGCAATGCTCCAGTGTCGGTGTCGCTTGTATTCGGCGAGGCTATGGGTCACATGCTGCTCTGCAAGGTCAGGGACGACATCGGCACCGGTATGGGCTGCTCGAGCTCCGGAGCAGGCGGCCCAAACCGCCATCATGAACCCTGGCCAGCGCGCCTGACGACCGAATCCGGGCGCACCTCCTCGCCCCGGCCGCTGCTGTCATCGCCAGCAGCCGGCAATCCCCAGCCCGCCGCAGGTCTGGCCACCGCATGGCCACCCTCCCCGCTACCGCGCTCGACCGACGGTGAGCGACGCGCGGCCATTGCCCCTGACTGCCTCCGATGGCTCGCCTCACCAGCAGCAACTGCACTCGACCGGCCAGGGTTTCGCCCTAGGTGCGGCTGTAAGTTGGGTAACAATGCCAGGGCCGGCATCCGGGGGCGCCACCCTTGGAGTTGCGGGGTGCCAAATTATAGTTTCACACCCCAGGGAGAATTGGTCTCTGGAAAATTGGGGTCTGACCCCAAATTACTCACCCGCGTCGGGGTCTGGGACGACGCCCAGACCCACGCCCGCTGCTGGCATCTGTTCGTGCGGCGCGAAGTCGGCGCCACCGAGATCTCCCACTATTGCCTGTCCAATGCCCCGGGGCAAACACCTTGGACAGAACTGGCGCGCGTCCAGGCCCAACGATTGCTCATCTAGCACCGCTTTCGCGAGGCCAAGAGCGCATGCGATCTGGCCGACTACCAAGTGCGCCGCTGGGATGCCTGGCATCATCATATGTCCTTGGTGAAGTTGGCGACGCTGTTCCTGGCCAAGCAGAAAATCCCGGTTCGGACGCAGTGGCCGATGCTCTCGTTTAAAGACTTGGTCACGGCCCTGGCCCATCTGCTACCCCGGCGCCAGTTCACCGCCGAAGACTTGGCGGCTATCATCACCAAACGCCATCGCCTGCGCGTACAAGCCAAGGCATCACATGCCCGACGCGCCACAGCGGCGTTAGAATGAATCTGAAAAAGTAGAATTAAGCACCACAGGTCATCTCAAGCGGACCAACCGACGATCGGAGAACGAAACGATGCCAAGCGAAAAGCTTGTCCGCATACTTCGGGCCAAGAGCGACCTTCCCCTGTCTCAGATCGAGGCATTGTCTGAGGCAGAGGGTTGGAACTGGGTGTATGCAAACGCAAAGCCGCACAAGGAGCGCTTGTCACAAGTTTGCTTTACAGGCTTCCAGGCAGCCGAGAAGTCACGCTTGGCTGCATTGGCAGCATCGGCGCACCTTGACGTAGCAAGCACTGTTACCAAGAGCCTCGCCTTCCTCTGCGCAGGCGCCAATGCGGGCCCCACAAAGCTCGCCAAAGCCCGTGAGCAAGGAGTGCACATTCTCTCAGAGAGCGAGTTTCTTCACCTCATCGAAACCGGCGAAGTCGGTGGTGCCTAACCCGCGCCTCGAGAGGAGAACTTACATGGTCAAACAGCAACCCTCATTCGATGCAGCGAAGTACAAGAACGCCCAGCGGGAGCAATGGAACAAGGATGGTGCGGCATGGCGATATTGGACTCCTACTTTGGATCGTTGGTATGGCGAAGCCTCCCGCCAGATACTTAATCTGGCCCGTATTCAGCCAAGTCATCGTGTCCTGGATATTGCAGCCGGCGCGGGTGAACCGGCGGTTAGTGCCGCCGAGCGAGTGGGCCCTACCGGTTATGTGCTGGCGACCGACATCTCGGAAGGGATCGTTGAGCTTGCGCGTCAGGTAGCCCTTGAACGCGGGCTTAATCAGGTTGAGACGCGCGTCATGGATGGTGAGAAACTGGATCTCCCTGACGATTCCTTTGATGCCGTGCTGTGCCGGCTTGGTTTGATGTATATGCCGCACCCCGTGACAGCGCTACGCGAATGGCGCCGGGTTCTGAAAGTAGGTGGATGGGTTGCAGTCGCTGTCTTTTCCACCCCCGATCGAAATGCCTGGGGTGATGTGCCCGCTTCCATCATCCGCAGGCGCGCACAACTCCCGCCCCCCGTTCCAGGGCAACCCGGACCGATTAGCCTTGGCGGCACCGGAGTGCTCGAAGGCATTTTCCGTGAGGCCGGATTTGCCAACCCGGAGCTTCGCGCCATTCCAGTGCCGCATCGAGCAGCAACCCCGCCGAGTATGTGCAGGTCGCGCGAGAAGCCTTCGGTGGGTTCAATGCCATGATGGCTCAACTGTCCCCTGAAGAATGCGAGACCGTGTGGAATGAAATAGAAACCTCGATGCGTGGATTCGAATCGTCTGCCGGGTTCGAGGCGCCGGGTGAGTGCCTGGTCGCAGCGGCCACGAAGTGATCAGATGCAGACTGCTAACCACGCGATCGAGCCGACCGCCATACAGCGGACCTTGGCCCGCTGTATGGATTCCTCCTTGCTGTGTCCGTCGGCAGCGGTTGATCGCGGACGTTAGTCCTCTAATCCTATTGCCATGCGCCACCAAGGTCGTATTACCACATGGAAGGATGACAAAGGTTTTGGCTTCATCACGCCCAATGGTGGTGGGGAGCAAGTGTTCCTGCACATCAGCTCTTTTTCCAATCGCCAGCGCCGACCGGTAGGAAATAAACCCGTAACCTTCGCACTCACCGTCGATGGTAGGGGCCGTGCGCAGGCCACGAGTGTCGCTTTCGTCGGTGGGAAACCCGCACCGTCCGCCCCACCCGGTCGAAGTAGTATTTCCCCGATATTTGCCGTTTGCTTTCTGGCTGTAGTCGTTGTCGCGGTTCTCGCCGGCCGCCTCCCGCTTGCCGCTCTGGTGATCTACCTTGTCGCCAGCCTCGTGGCCTTTTTCACTTACGCTTTCGACAAGTCAGCCGCCAGAAGGGATCAATGGCGAATTCGGGAAAGCACGCTGCACTTGTTCGCTCTGCTAGGTGGCTGGCCTGGTGCCTTGGCGGCACAGCGGCTGCTTCGGCACAAGTCGGCAAAGGCTTCCTTTCAAGCCACTTTCTGGGTCACCGTTGCGCTCAACTGCGGAGCACTTGGCTGGTTGCTCTCGCCCTCCGGCGCCAGAACGCTGCAGTCGCTACTGGGGGTGCAGTGAGCGACTAGGCTTGAACTGCCGGGGACCTGCCATCCCCTGACGGCTTACAAGGGGATATCATGGTGCCCACAGCGCCGATCTCCGGGATCAGGCCCTTTTGATCACACTTCGAGGCCCCTTATGAAAGTGCTCGTCACCGGCAGCGCCGGCTTTATCGGCTCCGCCCTCTCTCTGCGTCTGCTCGCCCGTGGCGACCAGGTCATCGGCATCGACAACCTCAACGACTATTACGACGTGGGGCTCAAAGAGGCGCGCCTGGCCCGCACCCTGGCACAGCCAGGCTTCACGGATCTGCGCCTCGACATCCAGGACCGCGAGGCCATGAGCGCGGCCTTTGCCCAGCACCAGCCCCAGCGGGTGGTGAATCTCGCCGCCCAGGCCGGGGTGCGCTATTCCATCGAGAACCCCATGTCCTATGTGGACACCAACCTCACCGGCTTCGCCAATATTCTGGAGGGCTGCCGCCATCACGGGGTCGAGCACCTGGTCTTCGCCTCCAGCAGCTCGGTCTATGGCGCCAATACCGCCATGCCCTTTTCGGTCCACCACAACGTGGACCACCCTTTGAGCCTCTATGCCGCCAGCAAGAAGGCCAATGAGCTTATGGCCCACACCTACAGCCACCTCTACCGGCTACCGGCCACCGGGCTGCGCTTCTTCACCGTCTATGGCCCCTGGGGTCGGCCGGACATGGCCTTGTTCAAGTTCACCCGTGCCATCCTGGCCGGCGAGCCTATCGAGGTCTTCAATTACGGCCACCATCGCCGCGACTTTACCTACGTCGATGACATCGTCGAGGGGGTGATCCGCGTCCTCGACCGCCCCGCCGCCCCCAACCCTGGCTGGGACGGTGCCGCCCCCGACCCTGCCACCAGCGCCGCCCCCTACCGTATCTACAACATTGGCAACCAGCATCCGGTGGAGTTGCTGCGCTACATCGAGGTGCTGGAGGACTGCCTGGGCAAAAAGGCGGAAAAGATCCTGTTGCCTCTGCAACCCGGCGACGTCCCCGACACCTATGCCGAGGTCTCGGATCTGGTCCGGGACACGGGCTATAAGCCGGACACGGCGGTGGAGACGGGCATAACGCGTTTCGTAGACTGGTATCGGGGCTATTACGGGGTCTAAAAGGGGGCGGACGGGTCTGAGCCCGCCAGGGCGAAGACCTCTTCGAGACGCTCCATCAGGCCGCGCAGCTCGCCGGTCATGAGGATGAATTCGGCGTCCAGGCGGGCGGCCTCGTCCTCCAGCCCCGGGTCCAGGCCCTCTTCGATCAATTCGTCGGAGAAGCGCAGGCGCTTGAGGGACAGATCCTCCTGGAGGATGAAGGCGAGGTTTTCGCGCCAGGTGAGGGCCAACTTGGTGACCTGCTTGCCAGAACGCAGATGGGTGGAGATCTCCTCGCAGGCCAGGTCATGACCCCGGCACCGCACCAGGGCGCGCTCGTCCTGGGCGTCCCGCAGTTCGCACTCGTCACCCAGTTCCAGACCCGTTGGCAGTTCACCCTCGGTAACCCAACGGGTCATGAGCAGTTCGGGGGGCTGAGTCGGACGGGGGGGATGCACGGGCAGGGAGCCCAGGGTCTCGCGCAGCAGATCGACTACCTCCTCGGCGGCCTTGGCACTGGCGGCGTCAACCAGCAGCCAGCCGGTTTGACGGTCCAGATAGGCGCAGACCCGACGCGAACGGGTGAAGGCGCGGGGCAGAAGATCCAGCATGACCTCATCACGCACCTGACGGCGCTCCTTGCGGCCGACGGTACGCGCCTCGCGATCCTCGATCTCGGCGATCTTTTCGTCCAGGCTCTCGGCTACCACCGAGGAGGGCAGCAACCGCTCTTGGCGGCGAGCGCAGACCAGAAGGCAATCTCCCGCCAGATGGGCTAGCGCGGTAGCGCCATCGCCCAAGGGTGGGGCCCAGCCCAGGGTCGCCGTCTCCAGGGGACCACAGGGGCGAAAGCGTCGCACCGCAAGCTTCTCCTCGATCAGATCCGCATCAACCGAGGCTAGATCATCCAGCTTGAACAATCGGACATTCTTGAACACGGCGCTACTCCCCGGCAAAGGGACCGGATTATCCGCGCCTCGGCGCTACTTGCAAGCCCATGAATGGCATGGCAAGCCGGGGAAGCCCCTGGCCTCCGCGCCTGCTGGGCACGGTGCCGGCCACATCGGGCGCGTCCGGCATCGCTTGATGCCGATCCCGCTATCCGGCGGACCCCGGCTCAGGTCTTGAATCCAGACCCGACCCTCTCCTCTTCCGGCAGCTTGCAGCGCTCGAACTCGGCGATCACCTGGGCGCCGAGCAGAAGGATGAGGGCGGCAACCTCGAAGGTGAGAAGAAGGACGACGGCGCCGGCGAAGGAGCCGTAAATGAGGTTCACCAGGGAGAGCGTCTTAAAGTACCAGACCAGAAAGTGGCGGCTAATCTCCCACAGTACCGCCGCGACCAGCCCCCCCACGAGGGCGTGGCGGGTGGCGATACCCCCGAGGGGCATGACCAGATAGAGGGACATGAAGAGGAGCACTTGGCCGGCCAGGCCAAGGAGATAGATCAGCGAGGCGGACAGGCCATCCAGGCCCCAGGCCCGACCCAGGAACTGCCATTGAGTCTGGGACAGGGTCTCGATAGCGCCGCTGGTGAAGGTGATGAAGAGCAGGCCGGCCCCGATCAGGGCAATAAAGAGAAAGGGGATCAGGGCCGACACGATGAAGCGGCGGCGATGGATAGCGACGCGATGGAAAAAAATCACCGACATGGCATTCTCCAGCAGGGTGAAGGCCATGGTGGCAAAGAAGATGAGGATGACAAAGCCGAGCCAGCCGATCAGATGACGGTTGTGGAGAAACTGGCCCAGTTGCTCGGTCACCGTGTCCGCCATGCCGGGCATCAGGAGGGTCAACTCGCCACGCACACCCTCCAGCAACTGGGGCTCTGGAATCAGGTTCGAGAGCCCCACCAGCAACAGGAGGAAGAGCGGGATCAGGGAGAGCAGCATGTAATAGGCGACGGCACCGGACAGCAGCAGACCCTGGTTGCGCCTGAAGCCCTGCAGCACCCGCAGGGCAAAGACCAGGGGCCCGCAGACCGTGGCTAGCATCTCGGTCCCGCCACCCTTGGCCGGGATCGACTCCCGATACTCCCCGGGTTCCTGACCTCGCGGTACCGGCGACTTCATGCGGTCATGGACACCGGCAGGCGGCGACTACCCCAATCGCCAGGCCGGTCCTCGAAAACCCCGGCGCAGGGAGTGCCGCAGGCGGCACAGCGACCCTGAGCATCCAGGCCCCAAGCGCCCAACTGGTACCAGTCCCGCTCGATGAGCAAACCCCCGCAGCCATGGCACCAAGTGCTCTGGCCCCGGCGGTCGTGGACGTTGCCGGTGTAGGCGTGACGCACTCCGTTGCGCTTGGCGATGTCGCGAGCGCGGGTGAGGGTCGCCGCCGGGGTCGGCGGCACCTCCAACATCCGCCAGTCGGGGTGGAAGGCGGTGAAGTGCATGGGTATGTCTGGGCCCAGATGCTCCACGACCCAGGTCGTCATGGCCTCGATCTCGGCCTGGGAGTCGTTGTGACCTGGGATGAGCAGGGTGGTGAGTTCCACCCAGACCGAGGTCTCCTGGCACAGGTACTCCAGGGTCTCGAGTACAGGTTGCAGGTGGCCGCCACAGAGGTGGTGATAGAAGTCATCCGTGAAGGCCTTGAGATCGACGTTGGCGGCATCCATGGCAGAAAAGAATTCCGCGCGGGCGCCCGGATTGATGTAGCCGGCGGTGACGGCGACATTGCGAAGGCCCCGGGCCCGGCAGGCCAGGGCCGTATCCCGAGCGTATTCAAGGAAGATGACGGGGTCGTTGTAGGTATAGGCGACGCTCCGGCAGCCGAGTTCGGCGGCACGGCGGGCGATGGCCTCCGGGGAGGCGCTTACGGCCAGGGTATCGACCTCGCGAGACTTGCTCATATCCCAATTCTGACAGAATTTGCAGGTCAGATTACAACCGGCGGTGCCAAAGGATAGCACCGGAGTGCCGGGCAGAAAGTGATTGAGGGGCTTCTTCTCGATGGGATCGACGCAAAAGCCGCTGGAGCGCCCGTAACTGGTGAGCACCACCTCACCATCCTGGCAGGCGCGCACAAAACAAAGACCGGCCTGGCCCTCCTTGATGTGACAGTTGCGGGGACAGACGTCGCATTGTATGCGGCCGTCCTCAAGGCGATGCCAGTAACGGGTGGGGTGGTAGGTGAGGGGCAGGGTCACGGCATTCGCCTCGCTAGGTATCCTGCCCGCGGGCATGCCGGCAGGAGGATGGTTTTCGACCTAAAATAAGCATAGACGGATTCTGGGTCGCTCCCATCACTTCGAGGTGCATTACGGTGACTGCGTTACGTCATCCCAATGTGGCAGGGCTCTTCTACCCGGCGAATGCGCGGACCCTGGAGACCGAGGTGCGCGCCTATGTGAAAACGGGCCAGGTAAAGGCCGGGGTAGAGGGCGCCCCCCCCAAGGCCCTGATTGCACCCCATGCCGGCTATGTCTATTCTGGGCCCGTGGCGGGCAGCGCCTACGCCCAGCTCCTGGCGGGGGCTGGGGCCATTCGCCGCGTGCTGTTGCTCGGCCCCTCCCATCGCCTGGCCTTCCAGGGCCTGGCCTACAGTAAGGCGCATGCCTTTCTTACCCCCTTGGGCCCGGTACCGGTGGACCTGAAGGCTTACCAGGCCCTGACGGACCTACCACAGGTCCGATCCTTCGAGGCCCCTTTCGAGGGCGAGCACTGCCTGGAGGTGCAACTGCCTTTCCTGCAATTGATCCTGGACGACTTCAGTCTGGTGCCCTTCCTGGTGGGCGAGGCCACCACGACGGAGGTCGCCGAGGTCCTGGAACGGCTCTGGGGCGGCGACGAGACCCTGATCGTCGTCAGCTCGGACCTGAGCCACTTCCTGGACTATGCCAGCGCCCAGCGCCTGGACAGGGCCACCAGCCAGGCCATTACCAACCTGGACCCAGCCGCCATCGGCGACGACCAGGCCTGCGGCCGTAATCCGGTCAAGGGCTTGCTGCAGGCAGCCAGGCGTCACGGCCTCCAAGGACGTCTCCTCGACCTGCGAAATTCCGGCGACACCGCCGGTTCCCATGACCGGGTGGTCGGCTATGGCGCCTTTGCCTTCACCCCAGGAAGCCGTCATGAATACCCAGCCCCTTGACCCGCAGCTGCAAGCGGAGCAGCGCCAGACCCTGCTGGCCGTGGCGCGGCGCTCCATAGCCCTGGGCCTGGCTGGGGGCCGGCCCCTGCGGTTCAACCCGGCGGATTACGCCCCCGAGTTGCGCGCCCAGCGTGCCGCCTTTGTAACCTTGCTGGAGTCTGGCCAGTTACGGGGCTGCATCGGCCACTTGGAGGCCCTGCAACCACTGGTGAATGACGTGGCCGAAAACGCCTTCGCCGCCGCCTTTCTCGATCCCCGCTTCCCACCCGTGACGGCGAGGGAACTGGAGCGGCTACGCATCGAGATCTCGGTGTTGACACCCGCAATCCCTTTGACCTTCAACTCAGAGCAGGAACTGCTTGCCCTGATCAAACCGGGCCGCGACGGCCTCATTCTCGAAGAAGATTTCGCCCGCGGAACCTTCCTGCCCTCCGTCTGGGAGTCCTTGCCCAACCGGGTGGATTTTCTGCGACAACTGAAGCGCAAGGCGGGATTGCCGGGGGATCACTGGTCGGACCGGATCAGGGTCAGCCGGTACCAGACGGAATCCTTTGGCGAGGATGCCTCATCCTCATGATTTACCGATAAGTAACCCTAATACGCCCTGCCAAAGGCCTCCGGGATTGGTGGCTGGGCCCATCTCAACCGCTTTCCAGAACCGGGTTTATAGGCTAGGACGCCTTGGCCGAGGCACCGGCCAGAGATTCACGGAGCTTGGGAGCCGGCTTGATGGACCCCGGGGCGGCCGATTTGACTTTGGGCGGGCTAGCAGTCGGCTTGGGGCCCGTCGGAGTGGCCTTCTTAGACTCCTGGTTGCTTACCTGACCCTCTTTTCCAGCGTCCTCTGCCGGCGGTGGACCCGCCATCCAGTCCTTGGCCTCCGCCTCTGGCATGGCGTTCTGGTCCTTAGCGGGGGCCTCCGCCTGAACGGGACGGTAAAGCCGCAGCCCGGCGCCGGGTCCATCGAGAGCCGCCAGCACCGGCTGATCCTGGCCGTAGAAATCCGAGCGGAAATGAACTTGTCCCTGATCGTCGGCCTCCGCCGTCCAGTAAGAGAGGATGACGGGCAGGGGCTGCTTCAGGCGCACCGAGGAGGGGCGCTTGGATTCAAACACAGAATCGAACTTCTCCTTATTCCACTTGGGATCGTTGAGCAACAACTCTGCGAGTTCGATCGGCTTATCCACTCGCACGCATCCCGAACTCAGGGTGCGATTCGTCCGCTGAAAGAGCTGGCGATCGGAGGTGTCGTGAAGATAGACGGAGTGCCGGTTGGGAAACATGAATTTGACCTGGCCCAGGGCATTCTTTGGGCCGGGAGGCTGGCGAAAAGTGTAGGGCAGGTTGTTGGGGGAGACACTCCAATCCACCGTCTCCGGCTCCACCTTGTTGCCGCGCCGATCGATGATCTCCAACCCCTTTTTGCGCACCGCATTGGGATTCTGGCGGGCCTTGGGGACCACGTCCTCCTTGAGGATGGTGGGTGGGACCGTCCAGGTGGGGTTGAATTCGAGGTACTCAATGCGGTCGCGGAAGATGGGCGTGGGGCGCTCCGGACGCCCCACGATCGCCTTGGACTGCCAGACATCCTGGCCGTCGCGATGGAGTTCCACCCGCTGGGCGGCGATATCAACCAGCAGATAGTCCTTGGGCAGCTTGTCGCCAACCCACCGCATCCGCTCCAAGTTAACCCGAATCTGGGCCACACGCTCCTCGGCGCTGACATTCATGGCGGCGAGGGTGGCCCTGCCAATGCGTCCATCGACCTCGAGGCTATGGCGCTCCTGAAAGTGCCTTACCGCCTTCTCCAACTCGGGTCCGTAAAAATTACCGCTGTTGGAAACAGAACCCTGATAGTCACCCGTGATCCGCAACCGCTCGCGGATGATGGAAACACGCCCATCATGCATGCCCGGCTCCAGCTTAGGACCCGAGGGGATGGTTGGCCAGCCGCCGGCAGCGGCGAGAGCGCGGTAGCGCACCAGACCTTCCTTGAGGCGGGAATAGAAACCGGGCTCTTGGCGTAGGGCGGTAACCGCGGCCTTAATATTGGGCGCGGCCAGGACGCGCCCGAGGTCAGCGGCCAGGGCCTCGCCCTTGGGTCCGTCGTCGTGGTTCCAATTTTTGTCGATAACGCGGGGATCAACCTTCCCATAGCGGGAATGGTGGATGAGGCGGAGCAGGCCATCGCTCAACAGGATCTCGACATCGACGCGCTCCTGGCCTTTGAGGGCCGCGGGGTCGCCACCCGGAAGCAGTTTATCCAATTCCGGGATATGAAAGTCCGCGGGGCGCAGGCCAAGGTCGCTGCTGCGCTCCGCAAGGACTTTGAAGTCGGAGACCTGGCCCGGATTGATCCAGGCAAAGGCATAACCGCGCGCGGCGTAGGCCTCGTTGAGCAGCTTGGGCGAAGCGAGACGGACCTCCGCCAGCGAAGGTTTGGCTTGCTCCTGGAGCTCAACCAACCGCTGCCGCAGCAGGTCGCTGGCCAAGGCTGAGACTGGCAACAGTAAGAGTACCGCAACCAGGATCACCAGCCGCCTGGCGTCGCCAAGGGCTGTTATCGACGCTAATTTAGAATGATTCCAATACCGCATTTGTTGTCATCTCCAGCAAGCCAAGCCATCATGAGGTCAATGACTTTACTTCGACCAAGAATCATTTTAAACGTTGCAGGGGACGATTGTCAGCAAAAATAAGACGTTGTCATAATGCAACATCAAAGACCCTCTTAAGCTGCTCACCCTGACGACATCCAAACCCAGCCTATAAACCTCAGCGGGAAATGCCCTATTCGGGACGCTAAACTCAGCGGCGACCCGATGCTAACCTTGCGGCAATTTAGGCCATGGCCAGAATTCATGTTGAATGCTAGAGACAAACCGCGCCTGTTCAGGACGGAAAGACCCCCGTAGACAAATAACGGTCGCCCCGATCGCAGATGATGGCAACGATGACGGCTCCGGAGACCTCCCGCGAGAGGGTCAGGGCGGCGGCCACGGAGCCACCCGAGGAGATACCGCAAAAGATGCCCTCCTGCTCCGCCAAGGCGCGGGTGGTGTTTTCTGCCTCTTCTTGGGTAACATCCAGAATACGATCGACCCGGCCTGGCTCGTAGATCCTGGGTAAATAGGCCTCGGGCCAGCGGCGGATCCCGGGAATCTTGGCGCCGTCGGCCGGCTGGACGCCGATAATCTGGATGCCAGGGTTTTGTTCCTTGAGGTAGCGACTGGTCCCCATGATGGTGCCGGTGGTGCCCATTGCGCTCACGAAGTGGGTGACGGCTCCCTGGGTGTCGCGCCAGATCTCGGGGCCCGTGCTCTCGTAGTGGGCGCGCGGGTTATCGGGGTTGGCGAATTGATCGAGGATGCGGCCCTCATTACGCGCCTCCATGGCGCGGGCCAGGTCGATAGCGGCCTCCATACTCCCATCGGCGGGGGTCAGGCGAATCTCGGCACCATAGCTGCGCATCAGGGCACGGCGCTCCTGGCTCATGTTCTCCGGCATGATCAGGATCATGTGGTACCCCTTGATGGCCGCCACCATCGCCAGGGCAATACCCGTATTGCCGCTAGTGGCCTCGATCAGGGTATCGCCAGGGCGGATATCCCCGCGCTCCTCGGCGCGCTGGATCATGGACAAAGCCGGGCGATCCTTGACCGAGCCCGCTGGATTGTTGCCCTCCAGCTTGACCAGGATGCGGTTTTCCGTGTCCCCTGGCAGCCGCTGAAGGCGCACCTGGGGAGTGTTGCCGACAAAGTCCTCGATGGTCGGGTAGTTCATGGGTGGATCCCGCCGCGATTGGGCGGCCTCGATACGGAGAGATGAAAGATTGGCACTTTCTAGACGGGCAGCCAGGGGCTGGGGCTGTCCTGTTCGGCCAGGGTGAGGCAACCCTCGAGACTGGCGTCCACGGCCAGCAGGGCCTGGCGGGCCAGTTCTGGGCGGTTGTTCTTCTCACTCAGATGAGCCAGAAGCAAGCTTGTCAACCCGTGACGCGGCATTGAGGATACCAATTCCGCCGCCTGGTGGTTGCCCAGGTGTCCGAAATCTCCGGCCACACGCGCCCGCAGGAAGGGGGGATAGGGGCCCCTCCGGAGCAACTCGCTATCATGATTGCATTCGAGCATGAGGGCGTCGGACTCGCGGAGGCTGTCACGAATATGCGGGGTCACACAGCCGCTGTCGGTCAGCAGCCCCAATCGCCGTCCACCCCTTGCGAGGATGAAATGGCAGGGCTCGCGGGCATCGTGGGGGATGGGAAAGGGCTCTACCCGGATATCCCCGACCAGGAAGCCGGGACCATGCCCGGAGATGAGATGGAGTCGCTCCACCGCGGATGCCGGTTGCCGGCCCCAGGTTCCGGGCGTTGCCCAGACCGGGATGCCGTGCCGACGCGCCAGGGCGGCGACCCCCCGAATATGATCACTATGTTCATGGGTCACCAGAATAGCGTTAAGGTCCCCGGGAGCCACGCCCAACAAGGCCAGCCGCCGTTCGGTCTCCCGGACGGCGAAGCCGCAGTCCACCAGCAACCTGGTGCCACCGCCCTCCACCAAGAGGGCATTACCCCGGCTGCCACTGCCCAGACTGGCGAAACGCATGCCCGCCTTTCCGGAAGTCCTGGTAACCCCCGGGTCAGCGCATCTGATCCTTAACGAGGGCCAGGATGTTCAGAGCCGTGGGCGAACTGTCGTGTTTGCCCCCCTTGTCGAGTACCTGGACCCGGGTCTCCTTGCCGTTCGCGGTGAGCCGGACTTGATACTGGGTAACGGAATCCACCTTATCATCCCGCCAGAAGGCCATCTTGGAGAAGAAGCCCTTCTTGTGCCCTTCCTTGGATGAGTCATCGTAACGGACATAGTAGACACCCTGGCTCATGTCCCGATCCTCGACCGCAAAGCCGCTGCGATCCAGGGCAAGGCCAACCAGGCGCCAGGCGTTACGCAATTCATCATCGATGACCAGGACGCTGCCGCCCTCCTCCAGGCGCGTAGGTGCGATAGCGGCGGAACCGGAGGAGCCGGTAGCAGACGTACCGCCCTCGCTGACGATCCGCTTGGCCCGCTCGCTGGTGATGCCCAGATACATCATGATGGAGCGCAGCATAGCGGCTTCTTTATCCGGATCCGACGGAGTCGCCTCCCACATGGTGTTGGAGTCCTCAGCGACCGTGTTACGCATCAAGCGTTCCTCCATACCGCGATGGGTCAGGAAGATATCCGTAGTACCTGGCTTGGGACCAGGCTCAAGACGCAACCGGTACTGGTCGCGGGTGCCAGTAGAGTGAACACTGTCCATCACCTTCCGCAACATATCAGAGATGGGATTGCTCTTGATCTCGGCGCGATTTTCGATCCAATCGGTGACCATGACGCCCGTAGTCGGGTTCTTCTCCGCCAACAGAATGCCCCGCTCCCGCCAGAAACTCTCCAGACGCGGCCACAGGGCCTGGGGCTTGGCGTTGATCTCGATCCAGCGCCTTTCACCCTCGCGGTGGTAGGTCACGTCCTTGACCTCGGGCAACACATCCCCCGTCTTGGCGATCTGGCCCTTCTGTTTGCGCTCGCCAACATACTCGGAATAGGTGGCAGAGCCACCTGCGTCCGGTACATCCATGGCATCATCGAACTTGCCGGAGACCAGGTCCGGGGGCAATTCCAGGTTCTCTCCCGCCTCGCGCTGCTGCTTGTAAGCCAGGGTATGATCCGGGAGATACTCATCCACGCTAAAACTGCTACAGGCCGAAAGTAACGGTAGGATCGGCAGGAAGGTGGCGAGGGCTTTGCGTGTGGGCATGGGCATGGAGAAGGCCGCTTAGGTTTGCTGAATGAGGGGCGCCGAGTCCTGAGGGGGCGAATCAGTCGATGCCGGCCTGGCGCATGGCGGCACGCACCTCGGGCCGCGCCGCTTCGGACAACCAGGTCAGGGGCAGGCGGATACCGGTGGGGCTCAAACCCATTTCCGCCACGGCCCACTTGACCGGGATCGGATTAGACTCCAGGAACAGCTTACGGTGCAGGCCATCCAGCCGGGTGTTGATGGCGCGCGCCTCGTCCGCGTCCCCGGCCAGTGCCGCCGCGCACATGGCATGCATCAGGCGCGGCGCCACGTTGGCGGTCACCGAGATAACGCCATTGCCGCCCTGGAGCATGAAGTCGCACGCCGTGGCGTCGTCCCCGCTAAACAGAGCGAAACCAGGCCGGCACTGGGACCTCAATTGCGCCACCCGGCTCAAATCGCCGGTCGCCTCCTTGATACCAATGATGTTGGGCACCCGCGACAGACGCGCTGCCGTCGCCGGTTGCAGATCACAGGCGGTACGGCCAGGCACGTTATAGAGGATCTGCGGCATAGCCACGGCCTCGGCCACGGCTTTGTGGTGCAGATAAAGGCCTTCCTGAGTCGGTTTGTTGTAATAGGGCGTTACCAGGAGGGCGGCGTCGGCGCCCGCCTCTTGGGCACAACGGGTCAGGCGGATGGCCTCGGTGGTGGAGTTGGCACCGGTCCCGCCGATGACGGGGACGCGTCCGTCGGCGAATTCCACAACCTGACGAATCACGCGGCAGTGCTCCTCCTCATCCAGGGTGGCCGACTCGCCCGTGGTGCCCACGGCGACGATAGCATCCGTACCTTCCTCGATGTGAAAGTCCACCAGGCGCCGTAAGGCCAGGTCATCGAGGCGGCCATCCTCGTGCATGGGGGTGATCAGGGCTACGATACTTCCGCGAAACATGGCCACTACTCCCGACCGCTGCGAAAAATTAGGGATATTATCCTGGCTATCCTGGTGAAAACAAGCCGCTTGATTCGAGACCGGCGAATGGGCGTGTTAAACTCTTTGACAATAGGCACTAGGAACTGGACACAACATTCAAAGCGGTCCTGGTTCTGGACGCCAGTTGGCCCTCCATAAACCCCAAGCCTCCCCGATTGAATACCATGACCGCTCAAACCAAGAAGACCTATCTCGTAATTTCCGCTCTCGGCGAAGACCGGCCGGGCATTGTTAACCGCCTGTCCAAGGTCCTGCTGGACCAGGGTTGTAACATCGAGGATAGCCGCATGACGGTCCTCGGGGGCGAATTTGCCGTCATGCTCCTGGTTGAGGGCAAATGGAACACTCTGGCCAAGGTGGAAATCGTCCTGCCGGAACTGGAGCGCCAGTTGGGCATGACTATTATTTTCAAGCGCACGAGCGAGCGCGTGACGGGCAAGAACCTGCTGCCCTACGGCGTGGACGTGGTCGCCATGGACCACCCCGGCATCGTCAACAATCTGGCCGAGTTCTTCGCCGAGCGAAACATTAATATAGAGGACATGTCCACCTCTTCCTATGCCGCAGCCCACACGGGGACCCCTATGTTTTCGGTGCGCATGACCGTGGGTGTCCCCGCCGATGTCCATATCGCCGGGCTGCGTGAGGAATTCATGGATTATTGCGACGACCTCAACCTGGACGCGGTACTGGAGCCGCTGAAAGGCTGATGGCCCCACCCGGAGGTTTCAACCCATGATCACGACCCTCGGCCAGCCCATTGGCGAGCTGGAGTTCAGCCTGACCGGCAACCGGCGGGCCTGCCTTTCGGACTTCCGCGGCCGCAACCTGGTGCTCTATTTCTACCCCAAGGCCAGCACCCCTGGCTGTACCCAGGAGGGGCAGGACTTCCGCGACGCCTTCGCCGACTTCACCGGCCTGGACACCGCCATACTTGGCGTCTCGCGCGACAGCATCAAGGCCCAGGAGAATTTCAGGGCCAAGCTGGGCTTTCCCTTTGACCTGGTCGCCGACACGGACGAGGCCCTGTGCCGCCTCTTCGACGTCATCAAGCTGAAAAAGATGTATGGTCGCGAGTCCTTGGGGGTCGAGCGCAGTACCTTCCTGATCGATAGCGAGGGCGTCCTGCGCCGCGAGTGGCGGAACGTCAAGGTCAAGGGTCATGTCCAGGCGGTGCTGGATGCAACTCATGAATTACAGGCTGGCCTCTGATTCCAGCCGCAGGGTCCTCGACTCGCTCCCCTAAGCCTACTAAAGCCACCATGATCAAGCGCGACCCAGCCAAGCCCCGCCTCTTCGTACTGGACACCAACGTGCTGATGCACGACCCCACGGCCCTCTATCGTTTCCAGGAGCATGACATCTACCTGCCCATGGTGGTTCTGGAAGAACTGGACCGGGGTAAGAAGGGTATGTCCGAGGTGGCCCGCAATGTGCGTCAGGTCAGCCGCTTCCTCGACGCCCTGATGCACGATGCCGACAAGGCGGAAATTGACGCCGGCCTGCCCATCCAGCCCCTGCGCGACAACATGGGCAGCCATGCGCTGCCCGCTACCGGCCGTCTCTTCTTCCAGACCGAGCAACTCGAGATCGGACCCACCTTTAGCGGCGCCTTGCCCGGGAACAATCCGGATAACGCCATCCTCGGCGTCGTCCAAGCCCTGCAACGGCGGCACCCCGACACCACCGTCATCCTGGTCTCCAAGGACATCAATCTGCGTATCAAGGCGGCGGTGCTCGGCATCCCGGCGGAGGACTATGCCAACGACCAGGTTTTAGAGGACGTGGACCTCCTCTACACCGGCGTTGTCGCCCTAACGCCGGATTTCTGGGATGCCCACGCCAAGGAACTCGACTCCTGGCGCGAGGCGGGCCACGCCTTCTACCGGCTCCATGGCCCTGATGTGACCACCTGGTTCCCCAGCCAGTGCCTTTACCTGGAGGGGGATGGGGGCATCGAGGGCATGGTCCGCGAAAAGCCCATGCCGGACGAGGCCATTATCGAGGTTGTCCAGGACTTCCGGACCCAACGCCACAATGTCTGGGGCATCACGGCTCGCAACCGGGAGCAGAACTTTGCCCTCAATATGTTGCTGGACCCGGATCTGGACTTCGTCACCCTTCTGGGCACCGCCGGCACCGGCAAGACCCTGTTGGCCCTGGCCGCCGGTCTGGCCCAGGTGCTGGATAAGCCCATCTACAAGGAAATCATCGTCACTCGCGTGACAATCCCGGTCGGCGAGGATATCGGCTTTCTGCCCGGCACCGAAGAGGAAAAAATGACCCCCTGGATGGGTGCCCTCATGGACAACCTGGAGGTCCTCTCCCAAGGCGCCAAGGGCGGGGAGACGGGGGATTGGGGCCGCGCCGTCACTAATGACCTGGTACGCAACCGTATCCGTATCCAGTCCCTGAACTTCATGCGCGGCCGCACCTTCCTTAACAAATACATTATCCTGGATGAGGCTCAGAACCTTACCGCCAAGCAGATGAAGACCCTGATCACCCGAGCGGGGCCGGGGACCAAGATCGTGTGCCTAGGCAACATCGCCCAGATCGACACCCCCTACCTCACCGAAACCACCTCTGGCCTCACCTACGTCGTCGACCGCTTCAAGCCCTGGCCCCACGGGGGCCACGTCACCCTCCTCCGTGGCGAACGCTCACGGCTGGCGGATTTTGCCTCCGAGGAGCTATGACCCCCTGAACCCGGCCTTCCGGGGCCAGGCCCTGACCCGATCCTGGTTCTAATCGCGTTGGCCAAGAATTAGCCCTTAGCAATGCTACGAACATCTCATATGAATTCTCCGAGCCAGCCGCACCCTGCGGTTTATGACCGAGCCCCTAAGTGACGGCAAGATATATTTTGTGAAACCATCTTCAGGGTCACCCCATGCATGATGCCTACGCCATTAAGCCGCCAGATCCCACCCTCATGGATCCCTTCGGACGGCATATCACCTATCTCCGCCTCTCGGTAACGGACCGCTGCGACTTCCGCTGCGTCTATTGCATGGACCCAAACCAACGCTTCGCCCAGCGCGATCTCACCTTGAGTCCGGACGAACTCCTGGCGGTGACACGCGTCTTCGTCAGTTTAGGGGTGCGCAAGGTGCGCCTTACCGGCGGCGAGCCCTTGGTAAGATCCGACCTGATCGAACTCCTGGGCGCCATCAGCGCCTTGCCTGGCCTGGCGGAACTGGTCCTGACCACCAACGGCTCCCAACTCGCCGCCCGTGCCCGTGCCATCCGCAACGCCGGTGTGCGGCGCATTAACATCAGCCTGGACACGCTGAAACCCGAACGCTTCCGCCAGTTGACCCGCAACGGTGACTTGGGGAAGGTGCTGGCGGGCATAGATGTTGCCATCGCTGCCGGCTTCGACCGCATCAAGCTCAACACCGTCATCCTCGGTGACCACAATGGGGACGAGATCCTCGACTTGGTGCGCTTTGCCCTAACCAAGGGCATCAACATCAGTTTCATCGAAGAGATGCCAGTGGGCGAGGTCGCGAATCGCCCCACCCAGATCTATTCAAGCGAGCAGGTACGCGCCCGGATTGCGCCCCATTTCACCCTTATCCCCACCACTGAAACCACGGGTGGCCCCGCTCGCTATTACCGCATCCCCGACAGCTCCACCCGTATCGGGTTCATCTCGCCCCACAGCCACAACTTTTGCGCCGACTGCAACCGGGTCCGGGTCACCAGCGAGGGTCAATTGCTCCTCTGTCTTGGGCATGCGGACTCTCTCGACCTGCGCGCCATCCTCCGCCACTACCCTGGCGACGACGCGCGGTTGCGCCAGGCCATCATTGAGGCCCTGCGCATGAAACCTCAAGGCCATGGCTTCGCGCCGGGCATAGCCACCGTCCTCGGGCGCCAGATGAACCTGACGGGAGGGTAAGCAGCGAAACCAGGTGGCGAAGCCGTATGAATTGCCCGTTTGCCACCCTGATTCACCCGCTTATAATTGCTTTATCAGTCCTTAATGATATTGCTGGGAGCTATCCATGCCTACTTACGACTATCGTTGCGATACCAATGGCCAGGTGGTCGAGGTGAGCCATCGCATGAGCGAGACCATCACCAATTGGGGGGATCTCTGTGCTCGCGCCGGGATCGAACTCGGGGAGACACCCACAGATAGCCCGGTGCATCGCCTGGCAACCGGTGGCAACCTCATCTCCAAGACCAGCCTGGGCAGCGGCATGGCTCCGCCATCCTGTGGCAGCGGTGGCTGCTGCCCCTCGGGGATGTGCGGCATGATGTAAGGTCGCGACTGGGGGGAGGCTGGAAGCCCCCCCTAGTGGACTAAAGTACCTTTCGTTATTGCAATAACACATCGATCTTGGTGGTTTCGCCCACGCGATCGATGGTGAGGGTGATCTGGGTACCCACTTTGTAACGTTCCAGCAGGTCGATCAGCTTCCCCAGACTCTCCACGGGTTGGTCGTTGACGGCAAGGATAATGTCGCCTAAGGCAAGACCCCCACCCCGCTCCGCCTTGGTTCCCTTCAAACCCCCCTGTTCCGCCGCCGAGCCGGGCTCCACCTGTAGCACTAGCACCCCGGAGAGGCCGAGTTGGCTCAACACCCGCTTGCTGATAGCGTCGTCGGCCTTGATACCCAGGGTCGGGCGCTGAAAATGGCCATGGGCGATGAGTTCGGGCACTACCCGGTTAACCGTATCGACTGGAACGGCGAAGCCAATACCGGCAAAGGCTCCTGAAGGGCTGAAAATGGCGGTCGTAATGCCGATGAGACGCCCGGCGCTATCCAGCAGGGGACCGCCGGAATTGCCAGGATTGATGGCTGCATCGGTCTGGATCAGATGTTGAATTGACTGGCCCTTATCACCCTGAATGGTGCGATCCAGGGCCGAGATGACGCCGGTGGTCAGGCTATAGTCAAGCCCGAAGGGATTACCAATAGCCAGCACCTTCTGGCCAACGCGCAGATCCCCACTGGTACCAATGGGCAGAGGCGCTGGGCGCGAGGTCGGAACCCGGATGCGCAGTACGGCCAGGTCGTGCTCCGGGCTGGCACCCACGAGGTCGGCATCGTAAGCGCGCTGATCCCAGAGCCCCACCCGGGCCGAGCGAACACCCTTGATGACATGGTAGTTTGTGACGATATGTCCCTGGTCGTCCCAGACAAAGCCTGAACCCGTCCCACGGGGAATTTCGGTGATATCCCGCGTCCAGATATCCAGCACACGGGTGGTGGTGGTGATATAGACCACCGCGGGAGTGGAGGCCTCGAAGATGGCGATCGTCGTCTGTTCGTCCCCCGCCAAGTCGCCGCGTGGCGCGATGGCGCGAGGTACTGCGCGCGAACTGATTAGCAGATCCTCTACCCAGGGCCGCAGGGAGAGGGCAAGGAGCAAAAAAACCGCAAACCAAAGCAGAAAACGGGGCAGGGTGAAGGAGCGCATGGATCTAATCCCCATAGACGCTGAGTTTGGAAAGGGGGATGAGAAGTTACCCGCCCCTGTCAGCCGCCAGCCTCTGGAATTTGCCTTGGCCAGGCAAAGAGAATGGCCTGGACCAGGGTCGCTAGCGGAATGGCGAAAAAGATGCCCCAGAAGCCCCAGAGTCCGCCAAAGACGAGTACTGCGACGATAATAGCCACGGGGTGCAAATTGACTACCTCGGAAAAGAGCAAGGGTACAAGGATATTGCCATCCAAGGCCTGGATAATAAAATAAACCGTCGCCATCCAGGCGAATTCGCTCGACCACCCCCACTGGAACCAGCCAACCAGGAGAACGGGAACGGTCGCCACCGCGGCCCCGATGTAGGGCACAATAACTGAGAGGCCAACCAGCAGCCCCAGCAACATGGCGTAATTGAGCCCGAAGACTTGAAGGCCAACATAAGTCACGGCCCAGACGATCAAGATCTCCCAGAACTTGCCCCGCACATAATTGGAAATCTGGCGGTCCACGTCGTGCCAGACATCGCCCGCAATACGCCTGTGCTCCGGCATGTAATTCATAAACCAGGCGATGATCAACTCCTTGTCCTTGAGGAAGAAGAACACCAAAAGGGGCACTAGGATCAGATAAACCAATAGGGTAATGATACTCACCACCGAGGCCAGGGACCAGGACAGCACCCGCTGGCCGAAGCTGGTGATCTCGTAGCGAATGGAGCCGATGACCTGCTGTACCTGGTCCTGGGAAACCACATCCGGGTAGCGCTCAGGCAGTTCGCTCAGGGAGACTAGCCCGGTCGAGATCATCGAGGGCAGTTGCTGCACCAGGTCGGTCACCTGCCGCGACACCACCGGTATAACGCCAAAGAGTACCGTGATCACGAAGACCATGAAGGCGATATAAACCACCAGGACGGCCATGAGTCGTGGCCAGCCGTGACGCTGCAAAAAGGCCACCAGGCCCTCCAGCAGGTAGGCGATGACAATACTGGCCAGCGCCGGGGCCAGCATATAGCCCATGGAAAGTACCACGGCGAACCCCACAATCAGGGCCGCCGCAAGAAAGACGACCTGGGGATCGGAGAAATAGCGCTTGAACCAGTCGGTTATAACCTGCATGGATGAGAAGGAATCCTGACGTTCAAATCGCGTAGCCGTCCCGGTAAACACCATAATGCCGGGCAAAAAGTGCCTCCAGCTCGTCGATGATGTCACGGGCCGGGCGGCCGTTGAGGACATGGGCGGCCATCAGGATCGAGGTCTCGTCAAGCATCCGCCGCCGATCCAACATCGGGTAACTCTGGGACAAACGCTTAATGGCCCCGACCACGGACTCCACTGGCGGCCTGACAATAATATTGGGTTCCGCCAATGCTGGCGCTTTGGCCAGGGCGTCGGCATCCTCGCTTTCCCCGGAAGCGCTAAGAAACTCGGCGAAACGCAGCAGGGTGGCACGGGACGTCTCATCCAGGCCACGAAAGAGCCGTGTGAGGCGGCGCTCGTCGCTGGGAGGCAACGGCGGCATCATCATCGGGCTTGAGTCATCCCGGATGCTCCTCGCAATAGCCACGGGCGAATTCGAGCAGTTCCTCCATTACGCGCAAGCGGAACTTTTGTTTCTGATGGACAAAGGAGAAGGGGCGTTCCAAAGGCGGGTCCAATTCAACCGCCACCAAGGTTCCCAACCGCAATTCCTTTTGGATCGTCGCCCGTGACACCACGGACACCCCCATGCCGGCCTCTACCGCCCCCTTAACCGCCTCCGGACTACCCAGTTCCATGGCGACCTTGAGGGCACCCTCGCACTCGGGAAGCTGGTCCAAATACTCGCCAATCACACCCCGGGTGCCCGAGCCTTCCTCCCGGCAAATGAAGGGGTACTCCAGCAACCTGGCGAACTTGACCGCTGACTCCTTGGCCAGCGGGTGACCAGGCGGGACTATGCCCATCAAATGATCACGCTTGCAGACCTCCACCACCAGATTCTTGTTGGCAACGGAGGACTCCACCACGCCCAGGTCGATGGCATTACTTTCCACCAAGGAGACGATGCCGTCACTGTTGGCCACCTTGAGATGAATGGTGACATCGGGGTACTTCTCCTTGAAATCCCCAAGCAGGGTCGGAAGCATGTACTCGGCGATCGTGGTACTGGCGCCTATGGTGAGGGCACCGCTAACTTCACCGGTCAAATCGCGTATCGAGTTTTCCATTTCAGCGTAGAGCTCGAAGATGCGATCGGCAAAGCTCAACACCTGATCACCCGCAGCGGTCAGACTGATGCGGTTATGCGTACGATCGAAGAGACGCGTGTTGAAGTGATCCTCCAGTTGACGGATCTGGAAAGTCACCGCCGGCTGGGTCATGTGCAGGGTTTCGGCGGCCTTAGTAAAACTCAAGAGGCGCGCCACGGTGTGAAAAACTTGCAGTCGCCGATCCGCCATGACCACCACCCGGCAAGAAGCAGATAAAAGCTGCTTATATCATGAATGTTTCAGGTCTGGGAAGATAGATAGCCAGATCCAAACCCGACCACGGGAAAGAACCATGCAGCAAAATGGCACCCAGCCTTCAGGGAAGGGAGTTCAGCTGCGTCAGGACCATAGGTCATCCTTCAACCTGGAGCGGGTAAGAAGGCATGAAACCAGAACGCCGCCTCAACGGCGGCGTTCCCTGTGGCTTGGATCAAGCCCTGATCCGACAGCAATCAGATATAAAGACAGATATCGCTCTCGCCGGCGAATTCAAAGAAAGCCGCGGCGCCCGCGTATTCGATACCGCCGATAAACTGGGACTGTTCCATATCGAAAAGATCGACGGTCATTTGGCATGCCACCATCTTGACCTCCGCCTCGATGCAGAGTTCGCGCAGTTCCTCGATGCTAGCCACGCCCTTCTTCTTCATCTTCTGTTTCATCATGGCAGTCATCATGCCCTGCATACCAGGCAGGGTCATGCCCAGGATCGGGAACCACTTGTCCATGCCCATGGGCATGGGCATCCCAGGGTTACCCAAGGGGGTAACCTCTAGGGACAGATCCTTCTTCAGGAGCTGTAGACCGTAGAAGGTGAAAAAGATCTGGACTTCGTAGCCCAGCGCGGCCGCCGTGGAGGCAAGGATAAAGGGGGGATAGGCCCAGTCCAGCGACCCCTTGGTGGCGATAATCGCCAACTTTTTCTGTTCCATTGGACGCTCCTCTCGAAAATTGTTGTTGGTTGGCTCGGGGCTCAGGACTTTTTGATCAAGAAATGGAATTTGCCGCCCTCTTCCTTGGATTCCATCAATTCATTCCCAGTCTGCTTAGCGAAGGAGTCAAAGTCCTTCACCGAGCCAGGATCAGTCGCGATGATGTGCAGAACCTGGCCGGAACTCATGGAGTTGAGGGTCTTCTTGGCGCGCAGAATGGGCAGGGGGCAGTTCAGGCCGCTGGCGTCGAGTTCTTGATCGAAGTCTGCCATGGAAATCTCCGAGAGGTTGTGGTTATGGATTAAGAGTGAATGCACACAAGCTTGCCGTTTATAGGCCAAACGGCGAAAAAAGGCAACCGGCGCGAAGCCGGGTCAGCCCGGGCGACCAGGTTCAATCTCGAAACCATGGCGAGCCCAAGCAATGATACCGCCACGCAAATTGATGGCCTTGTCGAAGCCCTGCTGGGCCAAATATTGGCAGGCATGGTAGGAGCGAGCACCGCTACGGCAGTACAGCACCACATCCTTGTCCCTGGGCAGTTCATTCATCCGCAGGGGCAGGAGGTGCATGGGGATATATACGGCATTTGGAATGGCCGCCTGGACTATTTCCGCCGGGGTGCGGATGTCCACAAGATAGATATCTTCCCCCGCCGCTATTCTGTCCATCAAGCCGACGGAATCGATCTCGCTGACCAAAGGTAAAGCCCTGTCCCGCATCCAAGTATTTCAGTATATTAAGATGTTTTCATCCCTAAAGCAACCGATCCACTACTCCTCTACTCCTGCCCAGCGACGCCTAAGCCCATGGATTTACTGCCCATCTTCCTTGATATACGCAATCAACCCTGTCTGGTCGTGGGTGGCGGTACGGTCGCCACGCGCAAGGTCGCCAGCCTCAGGCGCGCCTTTGCCCAGATCCACCTGGTTGCCCACGAACTGACGCCCGAACTCCAGGCTCAAGCCGACGCCGGGGATCTGATTCATCGCGCCAGAAACTTCAAGGACAAGGATATCAATGGGATGCGGTTAATCATCGCCGCTACCGACGACCGCAAGACCAACCAGCGCGTCGCTCGGTTGGCGAAGGCGATCGGCACTCCGGTCAATGTCGTGGATCAGCCCGAGGCCTGCAGCTTCCTCCTGCCCTCGGTCATCGATCGTTCCCCCGTGGTGGTAGCCGTCTGTACCGCCAAGGCCTCGCCGGTGCTGGCGCGCCTGCTGCGTACCCGACTGGAGTCTATGATACCGGCTGGCTACGGCCGCCTCGCCGATCTGTGCGCCCGCTACCGAGACGCCGTCAAGGCACGCTTCGCCGATGAGCGTGACCGCCGCCGCTTTTGGGATCGGATCCTGGTTGGCGGGGTCGCCGATCGCGTCTTTTCCGGTCATCTGGAGGAGGCCGATGCCGTCATGGCGCGAGAGCTTGCCGAAGCCCGCCCCAGTGGGGGTATGGGTGAGGTCTATCTGGTCGGCGCTGGACCTGGAGATCCAGACCTGGTCACCTTCCGCGCCCTGCGCCTCATGCAGCAGGCCGATGTGGTGGTCCACGATCGCCTGGTAGCCAAGCCCATCCTCGACCTCACGCGTCGCGATGCTCAACGCATCTATGTTGGCAAGGAACGCGACAACCATGTCATGCGCCAGGAGGAAATCAACCGCCTGCTCGCCGACCTGGCCAAGGCCGGCCATCGGGTGCTGCGCCTTAAGGGCGGCGACCCCTTTATTTTTGGCCGCGGTGGCGAGGAGATCGACACCCTGGCGGCTGAAGGGGTTCCCTTCCAGGTCGTGCCAGGTATCACCGCAGCCTCTGGCTGCGCCGCCTATTCCGGCATCCCCCTGACCCACCGCGATTATGCCCAGTCCGTCACCTTCGTCACGGGTCACCTTAAGGACGGGTCCATGGACCTCAACTGGGAGCAGCTCGCCCAACCCCATCAGACGGTGGTCTTTTATATGGGATTGGTGGGCCTATCCCTCATCGTCTCCCACCTGCTCAGCCACGGCGTCTCACCAGATATGCCCATCGCCCTGATCCAGCAGGGTACCACCCCTCGTCAGCGGGTCTTTTCCGGTACCTTGACCACCATCCAGGAGGTGATTGCCGGGGAAAATCCTCAGCCCCCCACCCTCATCATCGTCGGCGAGGTCGTCAAGCTCCGGGAGAAGCTGAACTGGTTCCGAAACCCAGCACCATCCGATCAAGGGGCCATCACGACCCTTGCGCCGAATCCCTGATCCTGGCACTGGGTCGCAGCCCCTTTGTAGCCAACAACGGCATTCCCATACAGCCAGAAACAGGAGATGGAATTAAGGCCAAGATCAGGACCTGGCTTGCGGCGCTAGGCCAAGGGCTACCCGGCGAAGCCATAGCTGCATCAGGTTCTCGGCTGGGGAGGCCATTCCTGAAGGGGTTTGAAGTCTAAGCCGAGCAGTTGGGTTAGGGCAGGCATGAGGCTGGATTCCAGGACAACCCGTTCCCGGCTTTGGAGATGGTGGAAATAGACATCCATTTCCTCGACCAGATAATCAGGGATATCTGCGAAGGTGTTAAGGGGGATATCGATAAACATTTCGAAATTGGGACCCAGCAGGGCGCGAAAGGCCTCTTGATTGGGCTTATCCAAAAGGTTGCCAGCGCCCTGTTCCCGGTCGTAGATAAAGGTGAGGGTCAGATAACCGCTGCCGTCCGGGCGATGAAAGGCCGATGCCTTGAGGACTCCCTCAACGTCCTCCCCGTCAGGGGACACCCTTCGGCTAAAGCCGGCGAAACCGATCATATGTTCACCGGCCTTGGACGCCCTAAGGCTTTCCATCAGGTCGTAGGCTTCATCCATGACGATTCCCTTTAATTGCGCTTCATGACACCGCCATGTTCGGCGGTGCCAGAATGGGTGGTGAAGGGGCGGGCCAGATATTCGGGTGGGGCCTCGCCCAAGAGTTCGTAGAGTTGCTGGAGTTGCAGGCGATAAAGCCGCTCGAAGTCAGTAACCGCCTCGGCGGGGTTGTCATCCCCGAACCACCAGAACCAGTCAGAGCCCTCACAGATGGCGAGTTGGTGTTCAAGGCGCTCGCGTTCAGCCTCGCTCCAGGTTCGGGAGGCCAGGGCGCGGTCATAGGCGGCCTTGGCGGCACTAAGCATGTCCCAGGCGCGGTTTTTGTCGGCGTTGCCGATCCAGGTAGAGAGGGTGCCATAGACCCAACTCCCCGCGACTAGACATTCGAGGGCGGGGGTTGGACCGGCCAGGCTATCCAGAAACTGGGAAAAGGTGGTTAGCTCCAGTCGTGGATGGCTGGCCAAGCGGCGGTAGAGTTCCGGTATAAAGAAGCTGGCGTTGTGGGGGTAATATTCCCAGGCATTCTCGCCATCCATGATGATGGAAAGAACGCGGTTGGGGCGGCCCTGGGTGGCCTCGGCGACGCGTTCAAGGTGTTCGATAAGGTTGGAGACGGCATCCTGGGCGTGCCAATCGGCATAAGTAAAGCCAATGAGATCGGAAATGCCATCGTCACGGAAGAAACAGTCGACCTGACCCTGACCCAGCCGATATGGGTTAGTCAGCCAATGTTCCGGCAGACTGTCACCCAGCTTGGCGCGCAGGCTGTTATAGAGTACGCGCTGACCACTGGCGGCCCAACGCACCCCCTCCTCTTCCAGCAAACGCAGTGTGGCCGCGCTAAGGGCACCCTCAGAGGGCCAGCAACCCCTAGGCCGCCGGCCAAAGTGACGCTCAAAGGTGGCCATACCGCGGCGCAGATGCCAGCGCGCCCGTTCTTCACCCCCCGGGTAGGCCTGCAGCTCCGGCAGGGGGGTATCTGGGACAGATTCCCGAGCGCAACGGATGTCCAGCAGCAGGGGCAGAATGGGATGGGCGTAGGGGGAAAAAGACAGCTCCACCCGACCCTGGTCGGCAAGGCGGCGATAGCGCGGCACCAGGGCCTGGAGCTGCTCGCCAATGACATCCACCAGGGCACTGCGATCGTCCAAGGTATAGCCCCGCCCCTTGCGCTGCAGGGAATCGATGCGCGGGTCGTTATCGCGAATGTGTTCCCCGGTCCACGCCAGGTGGTACCAAACTAGGAGATCGGCGAGAAACTGGTCATTGACGTAGAGGTCGGCCTTGTGATGACGGCCGAACCAGTCCGCCAGATCTATCAACTCGCGTAGGCAGGGAAAGCGGTCGATAAGATGAGTCTTGTTGGCCTTCCGGCAGGCGCTGATCAAATCGCGACGGCGGGGGGTATCCAGAGGTAGCCCAGGGCCGGCCAGGGCGGACAGCAGGGGGTCTCGAATACGCCGACCGCTGGTCTGCCAGGCCTGGATCTGAGCGCTGTAATCCTCGATCTGCTCCAGCAGGACCGGGGCAAAGTTGACCACGGCACGGGCCTGCGGCTGGGCCTCCAGGTGTGCTGCCATGTCGGAGTAGTCCTTAATGCCGTGGAGATAGACCCATGGCAGATGGTACTCACCCCCCCCCGGTCCCCGGTAGTCTGGCTGGTGCATATGCCAGCATAAAACCACCGGCAAGCGGGTGGGGTCAGCGGACATAACTGGGTTCCTGCTTGAGCATTTCCGGGGTGACCAGGGTTACCGCGGATTCGGTGACATAGAAGCCGTTAGCACGATCCTGGTCCGGATCCAGGCCAATGTTCATCCCCTCGGGGATGCGGCAGCCCCGATCAATGACGGTATTATGGATGCGACAATTGCGGCCAATGTCCACGTCCGGAAGTATTACCGAATCCTGGACGTAAGAATAGGAATTGACGCGGACGTTAGAAAAGAGCAGGGAATGGCGGACCACAGCACCTGAAATGATACAGCCACCAGAAACCATGGAATCCACCGCCATACCCCGACGCTCTTCGTCATCGAAGACAAACTTGGCGGGGGGCAATTGCTCCTGGTAGGTCCAGATAGGCCATGAAGAATCATAGAGATTAAGCGGCGGGGTAACGCCGATCAACTCTAGATTGGCCTGCCAAAAGGCGTCGACGGTACCCACGTCGCGCCAATAGGCCTGCTCGCCACTACGCACGTCACGGAAGGGATAGGCCATAACCCGATACTTTTCGATCGCACCAGGAATAATGTCCTTGGCAAAATCACGGCTGGAACCCGGCATATCCGAGTCCCGGATTAGCTGCTCGTATATAAACCCACGATTGAATACGTAAATCCCCATGGAGGCCAGAGCCACTCCATCGCGCCCGGGAATGGCATCGGGTTGGTCGGGCTTTTCGGCAAAGTGGCGTACCCGGTTATCCCGATCCACGGACATGACGCCAAAGTCCCGGGCCTTGGTCAGATCGACTTCCAGGCAGCCCACCGTCATATCGGCACCCATCTCGACGTGCTGGGCGATCATGGCGCCATAATCCATTTTATAGATGTGGTCGCCAGCCAGGATCAGGACATAGTCCGGATTATGAGCACGGATGATGTCCAGATTCTGGAAGACGGCGTCAGCGGTGCCGGCGTACCAGGAGGTCTCGGTAACGCGCTGCTGAGCGGGCCAAAGCTCAACGAACTCGCCGAACTCGCCACGCAGGAATCCCCAACCCTTCTGGATATGCAGAATGAGAGAGTGGGACTTGTACTGAGTGAGAACGCCGATGCGGCGGATACCCGAGTTGATGCAATTCGAGAGCGGAAAATCGACAATGCGGAACTTGCCACCAAAGGGCACCGCCGGCTTGGATCGCCACTTGGTAAGGTCCTGGAGGCGCGAGCCTCGGCCACCGGCCAGAATCAGGGCCAGGGTGTTGCGGGTGAGGCGACTGACAAAACGTTGACTCGAATCCGGCATGGGAACCCCCTCGGCGATGGCTAATTTCGGCTGGCGCTTGGCTAACTGCGGCGCTGCTTATGGTACCATCATCCACCGTTGCGCCATCGCCTCTTGCCGTGTAGGAGACACGCCGTCATGCCCACGGGAATCCCCGCCGCCGTCCGACTCCCCGAATACCTCCAGCGCATCCTGGAGGCCCGCCATCACGATCCCTTCGAGGTTCTGGGCCGCCATGTCAAGGAAGGCGTTTGCACCCTGACCCTCTTTCTACCCAAGGCAGAAGGGGTAAGGGTTGCAGGGACTCAGGTGGAGGTTCCACGCATCGAGGGCACGGATCTCTTCGTTTGGGTGGGCGATCCCGCCCAGGTCCCCCCCGGCTATCGCATCGACTGGACCGACGCTCAGGGCCAGGTCCATCGCCTCATAGACCCCTACGCCTTCCCCGCCCAACTGGAGGATTTTGACCTTCACCTCTTTGGCGAGGGCCGCCACTGGCATGCCTATCGATTTCTTGGCGCCCATCCGCGTGTCGTAGCCGGGGTGACCGGTACCCTCTTCGCCGTCTGGGCCCCCAACGCCCAACGCGTTAGCGTAGTGGGCAACTTCAATGCCTGGGACGGACGTCTTCACCCCATGCGGGCACGCGGTGGCTCTGGAGTCTGGGAAATCTTCCTGCCGGCCCTTGGCCCGGGCGAGTTCTACAAATTCGAGCTACGCGACCAGCATGGCAACGTCCACGTCAAAATCGATCCCTATGCCACCGCTTTTCAGACCCGCCCGGAAACGGCTTGCATCACCCAGGGCGACAGCGACTTTGCCTGGGACGACACCGCCTGGCTAGAGACCCGCGCCCAGGCCGATTGGTCACACCAGCCACTGTCGGTCTATGAGGTCCACCTCAGTTCCTGGCAGCGCAGCGCCGATGGCAACTTCCTCGGCTACCGCGAGATCGCGGAACGCTTGGCGGACTATGTCCAGGAGGTGGGCTTTACCCATATTGAACTCCTGCCCATCACCGAACACCCACTGGACGCCTCCTGGGGTTACCAGACTACGGGCTATTTTGCCCCTACCAGCCGCTTCGGCACCCCGGAGGACTTCCGCTGGTTTGTGAATCACCTGCATCGTAAGGGCATTGGCGTCCTCCTCGACTGGGTCCCCGCCCACTTTCCCCGCGATACCTTCGCCCTGGCCCGCTACGATGGTTCGGCCCTCTACGAGCACGAGGACCCGCGCATGGGTGAGCACAAAGATTGGGGCACCCTGATCTTTAACTTCGGGCGTAACGAGGTGAAAAACTTCCTCCTATCCAGCGCCCTCTTCTGGCTTGAAGAGTTCCACCTCGACGGCCTGCGCGTGGACGCGGTTGCTTCCATGCTCTATCTGGACTATTCACGCAACGCTGGCGAGTGGATACCCAATCGCTATGGCGGCAACGAAAACCTTGAGGCAGTCGACTTCCTCCGCCAGCTCAATGAGATCACCCACGGCCAGCAACCTGGCACCCTGATGATCGCCGAGGAATCCACCGCCTGGCCGGCAGTATCGCGACCAACCTTCGCCGGCGGCCTGGGCTTCACCATGAAGTGGAACATGGGTTGGATGCATGACACCTTGGCCTACTTCTCCAAGGACCCGATCTACCGGCATTATCACCACGATATGCTCACCTTCGGGCTGCTGTATGCCTTCACCGAGAACTTCGTCCTACCCTTCTCCCATGACGAGGTCGTCCACGGCAAGCGCTCCCTACTCGACCGCATGCCCGGGGACAGCTGGCGCAAATTCGCTGGCCTGCGTCTGCTCTACACCTTCATGTTCAGCTATCCAGGCAAGAAACTGCTCTTCCAGGGCTGTGAATTCGGCCAAGGGCAGGAATGGAACTTTGCTGGCGAATTGGATTGGTACCTGCTCGAACGGGCCCCTCACCAGGGCATCCACCACCTGGTTGCGGACCTTAACCGACTCTATCGCCGGCAGCGGGCCCTTTACGATCTGGACTTCCAGGACACCGGCTTTGAGTGGCTCGACTGCAACGACAGTTCCCAGTCCGTCCTGAGTTACCTGCGCAAGGATCGTACCGGCGACGCCAAGGTGCTAGCCCTGTTCAACTTCACCCCGGTGCCGCGCCCGAGCTATCGCCTCGGCGTTCCCGAGGCCGGTTATTACCGCGAGGTTATCAATTCCGACAACGAAATCTATGGCGGCAGCTCTTATGGCGAGCGCGTGGGTGGTGCCTCCGAACCCATGGCCTGGATGGGGCGCCCCCATTCCATCCTCGTAGACCTGCCCCCCCTCGCGGGTGTCATTCTCGTCCTCGACCCCTTTGCCGACACATCCCAGCCTACCCAGGAACCCGATGAGGCCCAGGACGCGGATGCGCAATGACATATACATGACACACCTTAGCTAGAACGCCGTCCGTCAACCTGCTTGGGGTGTGTTTAGTCCTGCTCACCCTCACCGGATAGCGACTAGATCAACTTCTGTGGGGCAGGGCGATCAAGCCCTGGCCTGGGAAGATAGATGCTGAAAAATAGTATGGATACGCTGCAAATCCGTCTCGCTTAGCAGCGGATCGATGGTACGTTCCACCTCCGCCTGTATCGCGGCCCAGTCCTCTTCCTTCAACACCCGACGAGCCAGAGGAAAGGCCTCGGCCTCTTCGAGGTCGAGGTGAGCGCGCAGGGTCGCGACCATTTCCCGGCCATAGGCCTCGATCTGATCCCGGCGCTGAACCTCATCGTTGACCACCCCCTCGACAGCTTGGCGGAAATTACGGGTCATCTCATTCAGGGCTTGGTGCTGGCGGGTCAGGACGTCAAGGTAGGGCTGCTGTTGGCCGGCCAAGCGGAGACGGTCACGGATTACCTCTTCCATGGGATGGTGGATCTGGTCCGAATAATCCTCCATGTATTGCAGCAGTTCGCTGAGGATTTCGTAGTCCGGCTCCCGTCCGTCGTGAAACATCGCCAGAATATCGTCCAGCAGGTCGAGTAGCTGGGTGATCTGCTTGTGCTCATGATGGAGGCGATCAAGTACTTGCGTCATGGGTCATGGTCCTCTTCAAGTAGATGCAGGCTCCAACGGCTCGGCCGGCATGACGGGAAAATCATCAAGCCCTAGTATGGCATAGTAAGACTCGGGTGTTGCCAATAGCAGAGCCACAATAGCTGACTCACTAGATGGCTTATACCCTCTGGCCAGCGGTCGGTTTGATTCGCTCTGCGAGCCAATTCCAGAGGGTCCCCTCAGGAGAACTGCCGCCCGTTAGGACATAGTTGAGGGCATGGACATTCTGCAAGGTCCAGCCCAGGCGGGAACGTCCCAGGGGACGGCCGCACAGAAGTAAGCGATCGCCAGGACCGATAGGGCGGTCATGCGGTGGCAACAGCTCCCGCCCCGGGCCTTGAACCAACAACAAGGGAATGATGGGCAGGGAGCGTTCACGGGCGCGGGGATCGCGCAAAAGGGCACCCAAGGTAATCTTCGCGCCCTGCCCGGTCAGGACGCAGATGGCATGGGCGTGATCATCATCTAAGGTAACCTCCCAGACATCCGGCACCTGGTGGTCGACCAGAGCCGCAATGCGACTCACCAGTTCGCAAGACCAGGCGTGATCCTGAACCTGAGCGAGCTGCTCGAACTCGGTTAATAGGGGGGTGACCAAAAGGATACGGATGCGGTCGGCTATGATGGTGCTCGGGTGCATCACGATGTCAGCGCCTACGGCCTTGAAGAGCTCCTCGTTATCCTTGTAATTCTCCCGCACCACGATAAAAAGATCGGGGTTAAGGGTCCGTGCTGTCATTACAATAGCGAGGTTATTGGCATCGTTGTTGGTGCCCACTACCAGACCCACGGCACGCCGCACGCCGGCCTGATCCAGAGTCTGGGCTTCGGTGCCCAACCCCAGGACCAGAGGTACCCCTTCCGGCCTGCCGGTTAATTCGGGCGCGGATTCCACCAACACCAGATCCATCCCCCGAGCACCGAGATTGGCCGCGATGGCCTTGCCAAATCGCCCATAACCACAGAGAATCCACAGGCCTTCGGCAGGCGGCATGAGGGGATCCTGGAGTGAATCACCCTGGAGACCGGACAGCCAGTCCCGCATCAGGGCCAGGCCAGGCGTGGCGATGGCCATGGCCAGGTAGGCGCCAAAGATATCGAAAGGGTCGTAGATAAAATCGGTACCGAAGGAGGCCATGTTGGCCTCCACCTCATGGGAGTCGGCACGGCAGACGACCTTGACCTCGGGATGAATCAGCTTTGCGGCGATGGCGATCTTAAGGTTGGTCTCGTTGACGTCAGTCAAGGCCACCACGGCCGCGCACAAGGGATGTTTGAGCCCCCCCTCCAGCAGATGATGAGGTCGGCGTGCGTCGCCATGCAGGGCAGGCACATACTCGCGCAGATTTTCAAGCTGGAGCAGATCGACCCGCTCCTGGCGGTGGTCGATCACGACTGCATGCCGATTGCCATCGGTAATGGCCTGAACCAGGGCGCTACCCGTCTCCCCATAACCGCAAACCAGGTAAAAGGGTTCTCTCATCCGCCGGATGCGCCGGGCAAAGCGCAACTCCGCCAAGGATTGTTGAAAGGTCTTGTCCTGAAGCAGGGCAATCAGGGTACCAATGGAGTAGAACCAGCCCACCACCGTCAGATAGATGGCGATAGTGACCCAGGCGCGCTGGGCATCGGTAAAGGCATAGGGAATCTCGCCAAAACCTATGGTGGTTGCGGTGTAGCTAAAGAAGTAGAAGGCATGGAAAAAATCCATGTGCCAGAGATTGCCCTCGGCGTCCTGGCCTGGGATCAGGACCATCCCCATGATGGAGACCGAGTAGATGGTGATGAGGACGATCAGCGGGGCGCGCATGCGCCGGAAGATCAGAAAGGCGACATTATCCATGGAAATCAGTCAACCCTAGGACTAAGATACAGGAGCCCGCGCCTAACGGCTAAGGGGGTGGCGACCATACCTTAACCAGATCCCAGGGCAAAACCGTGAATTAACGTCGCAACATGACCGTTTCGATGACCAGCAGCACCACGGAGATCACATTGGCGATCATGGCGCCGCCGCTCAGGGAGACGATACTGGTGGTAACCCCAGGCGTCAAACCCGTCGCCGCGACATGTACCGCCACGGCCCACACGACGACGGCTGCGATGAGTTGAAGCATGGCTGCCAGGCTAGTGGCCAGAAGTACGGCCCCCAACTGGGTGCGATCCCCAAACTTAAGCACTGTGGCGATAGCGTTTACCACCAGCGTGGCAAAGAGTTCCCACACATGGTGATGTTCCGGGTTGTCCACATCGCCGACAAAAAACCCAAAGTTAAGGGTCAGCGACAGTACAATGAAAAAGCCAAAGACAACCTTTTCAGGATTCATACGGATACCTGGCTTGGGACTGAGGGAAGGCGCCGCCCTCCCCCATCCTGGGTGAATTCGGCGCACGGAGAGGGATTATCCCCCCCAAGCCAGGGGCAGGTAAAGAATTCGTAAACCCCATAATTAACCAGCCTCATTGCCCACGGACCCTTGCCAAGGCCCGGCATCATCCGGGCCGTCCATTGCCCAACCGGAGGGTAATGGCTGGCCAACGGCCAACCCCGGCCAGACATCCAGCCTGGACCGCGAGCGGTTATGCCGGATTTTCCGGTCGGGGATGGTCCTCTTCCCCTAACAAGTCCAGGACGACCTGCCAGTTCCCATCCAGCCGCAACTGGGTGTCGACTGGGACGCCACCGGCATCACTGAAGCCCTGGATCAATCCGGTACGGCCGGTAGTGATGAGGCGGCGGATCTCATCCTGGGTAAGGACACGCCCGGAGAACTGCTTCCAGACCACGAAGTCGCAACCTTCCCGGTAGCGATCGCAACCAAAGCCCCGGCGACCCTCGATAATGCGACCCTTCCCGCATTTGGGACAGGTCAGGGGCCCAAGGGGGTCCCCTGATTCACCCCTAGGCTCTTTTGGTCCGCTCTCGAAACCTCCTTGTGGTGCCGCCCTGGAGGGCAGGGATGGGATGGGCCCCGCGTGCGGTCCTTCGAAATCGAAGGCAACCTTGCCATCTTGATTCAACTTCAAGCGCGCGGCAAAAAGCCGTCCGGTTTTGGCAACGAAGCCCTCGACCTGATCCGTCCGCCCCTCGGCCAGTAGTTGCCCGATCAGGTCCTTGTCGAGCCTGCGCCCCGCCAGGGTCTTCCACACAGTCAAAGCACAACCCTCGGCGTAACGGCTGCAGCCGAAGGCCTTTGGAGTCTCCACCACCTCACCCTTCTTACAGAGTGGGCAAAGGCCAGGATCCGTGGCTCGCGCTGGATTGGGGTGCCGCAACCCACCACGCTTGTCCCTGGGCTGGCCACCACTCGCGGCGGCGGCCTGTTCCGGGGTCAGGGCCGCGCCCTGGGCCACGACGGGGATGAGATGGCGCACCCAGGCGACGATATCGCGATAGAAGTCGTCGGCCCGTCCTTGGCCCTGTTCCACATCCTTGAGCCGCTGCTCCCAATTTGCCGTCAACGCCGGGCTGCGCAGGGGCTCAGCCACCAGGCCGATGAGGGCCAGGCCCTTGGCGGTCGCCCGCAACTGTTTACGTTGACGCTCAACGTAGCCACTCCGAATAAGCTTTTCGATGATCTCGGCACGGGTGGCCGGAGTTCCCAGGCCAGACTCCTTCATGGCCCTCGCCAAGGCATCGTCCTCGATCTCGCGCCCAGCGCTCTTCATAGCCGCCAACAAGGTGGCATCATCATAGGGTCTAGGTGGTTGGGTCTCCTTTTCCACCACCTCCAGACCGGTGACATGGACCCTTTGACCGGACGTCAGGGGTGGCAGGACACCCCCCTCGGTCTCGTCCGCCTCCGTGACACGCCGGAGGGGTTCCACCCGCTTCCAGCCTGGATCAAGGACCCGGGAACCTCGGGCGACGAAGTCGGCGCCGCCGATATCCAGGAGGGCTCGCGTCTCCTCTACCTGTTCATCGGGCAGGAAGATAGCGACAAAGCGCGCAGCCACGAGGTCGAAAACCCGCCGTGCTGCCTCCGATAGATGCGCTTGCGGGCGCTTGCCGGTGGGGAGGATGGCGTGATGATCTGTGAGCCTGGTGTTGTCCACATAGGCCTTCCCAAGCTGGTGACCTGCCTCCAGACGCTGGATCGCCTCAGCGGCCAGGGGATGTTCCAGACCCGTGAGGATGCCCGGCAGTTGGGGCAGCATGTCCTCGGAAATGTGGCGACTCTCGGTGCGTGGGTAGCTGATGAGCTTATGAGTCTCGTAGAGGGCCTGGGCCTGCTCCAGGACCTGGGCGGCAGTGAGGCCAAAACGACGGTTGGCGTCCCGCTGCAGATTAGTGAGGTCGTAGAGGGGCGGCGGCCGATTGTGGCGCACCTTCTGTTCCACCCGCTTCACCCTGCCTGTGAGGTGGGGCGCCAATTCGCGCTGGAGACGTTCGGCCTCGGCCCGATTGTCGAGGCGGGTTTCGCCATCCCGGTGGTACCGGGCGCTGAAGCCCTCCGCCAAGGTCGCCACCAATTCATAAAAAAAGGCCTTAACGAAGCCAGAGATGGCCTGATCCCGAGCCACGATCATGGCCAGGGTCGGCGTCTGAACCCGGCCAATGGTACACAGAACCCGGTTGTGGACCGTGTAGGCGCGAGTAAGGTTCATACCCACCAACCAGTCCGCCTGGGCGCGGGCGCGCGCCGCTTGGGCCAGAGGATCGAAGGCGGTGCCGGGCTTGAGATGGGCAAAGCCCGCGCGGATGGCCTCGTCGGTCAGACTGGAAACCCAGAGCCGCTGGAAGGGCTTGTGGCAGCAGGTGAATTCATAGATGAGACGAAAGATATTCTCGCCCTCGCGCCCGGCATCCGTGGCACAGATTACCGCTTCGGTATCCGGGGCATTGAGCAGGCTCTGGACGATGCGCAACTGGCCTGCGGTGCGCTTGTCCGTGCGCAATTGCCAGCGCTCCGGGATCATGGGTAGCTGTGCCAATGACCAGCGCCCCGACCAGGCGGCACCATACTCATCGGGCTCAGCGAAATGGACCAAATGACCTAGAGCCCAGGTGACGCGATAGCCCTGACCCTCCAGAAAGCCCTCCCCCTTCCGCCCGGCCCCCAGAATGCGAGCGATGTCGCGAGCGACGCTGGGCTTTTCAGCTAAGACGAGAATAGACAAAGGGGATTTGCGAGGCCCGTCAATCGCCCAATAGGACGCGTTTGGCCTCGTTGATCTTGGCAGCCAGATAGTCGGACCCACCACGATCGGGATGCAATCGCTGCATCAGACGCCGATGGGCATCGCGAATGGCTGCGGGGTCTGCCCCGGACGCCAGGCCCAGCACAGCCAGGGCCTCCTCCTGGTTCATTGGCCCACTGCTCGTATGGGGCTGGGGGCCACCTGGCGCCATCTGGCGCCAGTCCGCGCCCTGGGTCCTATCCAGGTAGGCCTCCAACAGGGTTGCCGACTGGCTATCCTCGCGGCGGCAAAGGTCCAGGAGGCGCAACAGGACGTCCAGGGCCAATTCGGAAAGGCGCCGTCCCTGATATTCGCCCTCCAGGACCAGGCCATCCATATCGCCACTGGCGTGATTCAGGGTCATTTCCAAAAAACGGGTGCGGATCGAGGAACTTTGACCCGCCGTTCCCGAGGCCCCGGCCTGGGTAGCACCGCCTACGAGACTACCAAGGCCCAGCGAGCGCAGTGTCTGGCGGATAGCCGGCAACATCATCAAAAGATTGATGCCGCGCATGGCCACGGGGATGGCGGCGGCCAAGGCGGCAAAGAGAGGGTTAAGGCGCCCCGTGAGGGCCAGGGCGACGAGGAGGCCCATGACGCCCCAAAAGGCGGCCTGCCGCAAGCGACGGGAAACCTGGGCGGATGGCGTCTTGCGGAACCAGTGTAGAAACCAAACTAAACCGGTAGCAATCAGGACAAGGAGGAGCAGTCGACCAGCCATGGATCAGCCCCGGCGAATACCCTGGGTCAAGCGCAGAACCGCGCCGCCACGCCGGCGGCCAAAATCCTCCAAGGCGCGACGGCCTCCAGCCGCAAAGATGGCGACGGCGCTCAACAAGTCGCGCAGCACCTCGGGGCTGTGGGCATCAAACGGACACCAGGCCCCACCACTCAGACTGGCAAGGACACGCAGGGTTTTCTCCGCCTGGGGATCACGACCCTCCTGAAAGACGAAAACCGGCAACCCCAGCAGACCGAGTTGGCCGGCAAGGTCGGCGAGCCGTGCCGGTTCCTCCTCCATGGCATCGCCGACCAAGACCAGGGCGTCCACCTTGCCCCGCTTGGCTTCCTCCAAGGCATGAACCAGTACGCGACCGATCTGAGTTAGTCCCGCCGAGCAGTAGACGCGCGTCATGCGCCCGAGCAATTCCTCGGCCCGGTCACACCAGGGCGAGGCCTCGAATTCATGGAAGCCACCAAAGTGACACAGTTGCACAGAAAGCCCTCCCAGGTTGGCCGTCTCGCTGAACATTGTGGCTTGGATGGCACAGGCCTGGTCCCAGGTAGGCTCGCGACTGGAGGTAGCGTCCATGGCAAAGATAAGGCGTCCCCGCCGCCCCCCGGGCCGGGCCGGAGTGGCCTCCAATTTGCGCAGGAAGGCCCCCACCTCGCCATCACTGGCGACTGGATGCAGATCGCGACGATCGCTAGTCATAAGTCGTCGGGGCCGTCAATGAGGATAGATAGTCAAATCGAAGGAATAAATCGTCTTGGCCACTTCAATAGAAGACAACAGCCCAGACCCATTCAGACTCGGCGATCAAAGGATATGAACCTCGGAATTAACCCGGGGAAGAGCCGAGGCGTCCAAGGGACGCCAGGCTATGTAGGCAGGAGGACTTGTAGGAAAATCGGCGAGAGTCAAGACGCCGACTCTCTTCGATATCCATTTTCCAATCAGCCTTCCACGACCTTCAGATAATTGGCCTTGAAGGCATTGCGATCTCCCTTGCTGGCGGGATCATAACCCTGATCCTGCATCTTTTGCTTCATCCAGCCAGGAGTGGCGCCGCGAGAATAGACATTAGCGGAATTTTCGGGATCAATGTAGAGAGTACGTTGGCGATTATCCGCCGCAGCGCGACGTGGAGCCGCCGCCGGTCGAGCTGAACCACGGCGCTTTCTGACACCCAACAGGGGAACGATGTCGGCCAGGGAATAACCCCGTTCGGCAATCATGTCCTTGATAGCTTGCGCCAATTCATATTTAGCCTGCTCTTTACGTTGCTCAAGGGCCAAGAGGGCATTGAGACGATTCTGTTCGAGATCGGCGACCAGTCGCTGGATCTCTTCATAGCTCAGGTTTTCTAATTCCATAAAAAATACTCCTGACAAGTAGGGTAGAGACATTGCATACCGAATCCACGAAACCCGATACGGTAATAGGATGGCTAATTTAAACCAAAAATCTTTATTGTCAACACACCCTGGAATTCACACCTCCATTGATCACTATGCAGAGATTCCTGAAATATTCAACCCGGCTATTCAAACTCAAATCCTGAGCATCTCAAAGGCATCTTCATGATATCAGCACACTCAATCGAACTCACCGGATCTGGGCAATTCGTCCTTCCTGAAGAAACCCACCCGCACAATCGCCAGGGCACTTGGCGGGATGCCGAACCCGACACTTAGGGACCCCTCCCTATGGAAAATGACCTAAACCCCAGCCGCGACGCCCCCGCAAACTCAGCAATAAAGGAGGTCCCTTAAGTTCGGCCGCACCGGATCGACCCCTTCTGGCTCTTTGCTTGACTCAGATCAAAGCTCTATATATTGTGTTCTCTATAATATCAAACACAATATATAGTGCCATCTCAGGTTACCGCCATGCCCAGCGCCCAACTCAGGCTTGCAACCTTGCCCACCCATGTCCTCAAACGCGATGGCAACCAGATAGCCTTCGAGGCCGGCAAGATTCGTTCGGCCATCGAACGTGCGGGGCGGGCCAGTGGCGAATTCGGGGCACAGGAGTCCGAGCGGCTAACCTCCCAAATCGTCAAGGTGCTCAGCCACCGCTTCCACAATGGCCGCCTACCGGATATCGAGGCGATCCAGGACCTGGTAGAACTGACCCTCATTGCAGACGACCACTTCGAAACGGCCCGGGCCTATATCCGCTACCGTGAACAGCACCGCAAGCTGCGCTCAGATCGCCGCACCTTGGTGGACGCCGCCGCCAGTATCGACGAATACCTAAACAAATCCGACTGGCGCGTCGCCGCTAATGCCAACCAGGGCTGGTCGCTGGGCGGGCTCATTCTCAATACCTCTGGCAAGATGATCGCCAACTATTGGCTATCGCACGTTTACCCCCCCGAGATCGGCGAGGCCCATCGCGCGGGCGATGTGCATATACATGACCTCGATATGCTGGCGGGCTATTGCGCCGGCTGGTCTCTGCGCACCCTATTACACGAGGGCTTCAATGGCGTGCCAGGCAAAGTCGAATCCGGCCCGCCGCGCCACATGTCATCTGCCATCGGGCAGATCGTTAATTTCCTCGGCACCCTACAGAACGAATGGGCCGGTGCCCAGGCCTTCTCCAGCTTCGATACCTACATGGCGCCCTTCGTGCGCAAGGACTGTCTGGAGTATTTCCAGGTTCGTCAGTACCTTCAGGAACTCATCTATAACCTGAATGTACCCTCACGCTGGGGCTGTCAGACACCCTTCACTAATCTCACTTTTGACTGGGTCTGCCCAGAGGATTTGCGTGATCAGGTACCAGTTATCGCCGGGAAGGAACAGCCCTTCACCTATGGTGATCTGCAGTATGAGATGGACCTCATCAACCGCGCCTATATCGAGGTCATGACGGAGGGCGATGCCAAAGGTCGAATCTTTACCTTCCCCATTCCTACCTACAACATGACCGAGGACTTTCCCTGGGATAGCGAAAACGCCGAGCGCCTCTTCGCCATGACAGCCAAGTACGGCCTGCCCTATTTTCAGAATTTTATCAACTCCGAACTTAGACCCAACATGGTCCGATCCATGTGCTGCCGCTTGCAACTCGACCTGCGGGAATTGCTAAAGCGCGGTAATGGCCTCTTCGGCTCCGCCGAACAGACGGGTTCCCTGGGCGTGGTGACGCTCAATTGCGCGCGCCTGGGCTATGCCCATGCCGGGGACGAAGCCAGCCTTTTGGCAAGCCTGGACCGCCTGCTCGATTTGGCCCGCGATAGCCTGGAGATCAAACGCAAGGTCATTCAGCGTCACCTGGATGACGGCCTCTTCCCTTATACCAAGCGCTTCCTCGGCACCCTGCGCAACCATTTCTCCACCATCGGGGTAAATGGTATGAACGAAATGGTCCGCAATTTCACTCAGGACCAGGAGGACATCACATCCCACTCAGGCAAGGCACTGGCCCTGCGTTTCCTGGACCGGACGCGGGCGCGACTGGTGAAATTCCAGGAGGAGACGGGGCACCTCTACAATTTGGAGGCAACCCCAGCGGAAGGGGCCACCTATCGTTTCGCCCGCGAGGACCGCAAGCGCTTTCCTGGCATCCTCCAGGCGGGCTCCGCGGATGCGCCCTACTACACCAACTCATCCCAGATTCCGGTCGGTTACACAGATGACCCCTTTCTGGCTCTGGAGATGCAGGAGGAACTCCAAGGAAAATACACGGGCGGTACCGTGCTACACCTCTACATGAGCGAGCACATCTCCAGTTCCGAGGCCTGCAAACGCCTTATTCGCCGCGCCCTGACCCATTTCCGCCTGCCCTATATCACCATCACGCCGATCTTTTCCATCTGCCCCAACCATGGTTACATCCCCGGCGAGCACGAATTCTGCCCACGCTGTGACCAGGAAATCATTGCCCGCAAGCAACGCCAGACCCGGACGAGCCGTTGCCATGGGTGATGCCAATTCACTATATTTTCAGAAGAGAACCCTCATGTCGGATACCCATACCATCCAACTCAAGGACGAAGAGCGGACCCGCTGCGAGGTCTGGACCCGAGTCATGGGTTACCATCGCCCCGTGGCCGCATTCAACGCCGGCAAGCGCTCCGAACATCAGGAGCGGCGTTATTTTGTCGAACAAGGGCGGTCCCTGACCACACCTGCCGCTGAGGCAAAGACTTGCGATTGAGCAGCACGGCGGAATAAGGCATGGAGATGGAGGAGTTGCGAGTCGGTGGCCTTACCCCCTTGACCAGCCTCGATTATCCGGGGGACCTGGCGGCGGTGGTCTTCTGTCAAGGCTGCCCTTGGCGTTGCTCCTACTGTCACAACAACCATCTAATGCCGCCCGTTAGTGCCACCATCACGCCCTGGCGCCAGATAGAGGCATTTCTGGGACGACGTCAGGGCCTCCTGGACGCCGTGGTTTTCAGCGGTGGCGAACCCACGCTGCAAAGTGCCTTATCCATCGCTCTAACCCGAGTCAAGGCGATGGGCTATAGGATTGGCCTGCACACGGCCGGCATTTACCCCGAACGCCTGGGGGCACTAGTGCCGCATTTGGACTGGGTCGGGCTGGATATCAAGGCGTTGCCCGAGGACTACCCGACCATCACCGGGGCGGCAGGTTCCGGTGAACGCGCCTGGGAGAGCCTGCGACTGCTCCTCGCGACTGGCATCCCCCTGGAAGTAAGGACTACCATGCCTCAGGATTGGCAGTTAGCCCATGGGATGGAGATGTTGATGCGCCGACTAGCCGATGAGGGGGTCGAGGACTACGCTCTCCAGACGTGCCGCGATACGCAACGCCGAACTCAGGACCGGCAAATGACCGGATTCCCCGCCCCACTCCCGCCGGAGACTTTAGCAAAACTTGGCGAGACCCTGTTCCGCCGCTTCGTCTTACGGTAGCATAAAGCGTCAACGGTGTTTTGATTGGCCTCGTCCTACCCTCGCTGGTAATTTAGGCCTAGGTTCAATTGGACCCACAGTCCAGATTCCAGTTATCTCTCAGTTCATGAAGAAGAAAATCAAGCGTCTTGCGACTTCGCTGCTGCCGGTTGCTACTAACCGTGTCGGCGACTGCAACCGCTGCGGGGAATGCTGCAAACTGCCCTATCCCTGTCCTTTTCTGCGTTATGACGCGGAAGGATTGAGTATGTGCGCCATTTACACCTTTCGCCCGCCGAGTTGCCGCAAATATCCCCGCACGGCGGAGGAAAACCTCACGCCCCAGGTCTGCGGCTTTAGCTTCCTTCCAACCAGCCAGGTCGTGGAGGTAGGGCCTTCTGAGATCCTGGATCCCTTACTTCCGTCCGAACAATCAGCCTGATAGGCCCCGGCCATGCTCCGTGATATTCGGGTTCAGCCCGAACCCTTCGATATCAATGAGGAGCAAGGTACCCTGTGGCTGGGTCAGACTCAGATCGGGGCACTGGTCAGCTTCCTGGGACTGATGCGGGACTTTAACGAGGGTAACCGAGTCAGCCACCTGACACTTGAACACTACCCCGGCATGACTGAGAAGGCCCTCGGCGACATAGCCGAGGAGGCAGCCAGGCGCTGGCCTGTCGATGCCATCCGCATTCTGCACCGCGTCGGGATCCTGGAACCCCAGGATCCCATCGTCCTCGTCGCCGTCGCCGCCAGTCATCGGGGGCCGGCGTTCCGGGCCTGCGAATTCCTGATCGACCATCTCAAGACCAAGGCGCCCCTATGGAAAAAGGAGACTACCGAAGCAGGCGACGTCTGGGTCCAACCCCGAACTGGCGACGCGATCGCTGACTCCCGCTGGGTGGCCAATAGTAAGGTCTCGGGTTGGGAATAGCCTCTCGCCTCAACCCGCGCAATCCAGCCAGACCGATCCAAAGGTGGCCTATCCCTTTTCGGCCTCGTCTAAGGCAGACCTGAGGGCGCTAAGAATCAGACGATTCGCCTCCTTCTCATCAAGTTCCGGCACCTCCCAAGACATGATGCGGCAGTACTTACTGACCAGGTGGCGCACATCGCCCACCAGTTCCTGGTTATATTTCGCCATCTCGATTTGCTCAAGTCCAGACATGAGGTTGCTCCTCTCGGTTAAGTGACGACGCCGAGGCAATCGGCGCCAAAGGTATCAGGGCCACCAGCGCATTAGGATACCCAATCTTTATGCAGGTCAAGGCTTGTCCAACAATTCCCCTCGTGGAACTTCATGACAGAGCCGTGGATCGGCGGAGGGCAGGCCATCCTCGCCCCCATAAGCCATGGCTCTCCATGACGCCGAGGCATCCGACCGTCTAGCTTCCGCCCGATTGTGGTAATGTTCGGGGTGATGATTTCTCAGCGGGCCCGGTTCCCGCATCCCGCTAGGTGTTTTGGTCCTAGCCTTCTTCTCTCGCTTTATGGAGTAATTACATGATCAACCGCCGTGCACTCATTACCTCTGCCCTGGCAGGACTCGCCTTATGTGTGGGTGGCATCACCCAGGCCGAAACCCCTAAAAAGGTATCTGGCACCGTGAGCATCGATGAGACCCAGATTGCCTTTATCGTCGGCGGCAGCTTCGGCAAAGGCGAACTCAAGTTCCGGGGCAAGAAACATGCCTTCAAGATCGATGGCATCAGCGCCGGCGCCAATTTTGGGGCCTCCAAGGTTTCGGCGGTGGGCCAGGTCTACGACCTGAAGAAGCTGGCCGACTTCCCCGGCACCTATGTGCAGTTGCAAGGCTCCATCACCCTCGCCGGCGGTGTCGGTGGCACCGTCCTTAAAAACCAGAATGGCGTCATCATGCATCTCCAGTCCACCTCCCAGGGGCTGCAATTCAACCTGAGTTCCAGCGGCGTGACGGTGAAGATGGAGCCTTGAGCCGGACGCCTAGGCCCACAAGGATCGGCTAGTCCTTAAGGATGAGGTCTAGCTCTCTCTCTAATAAGACAGGAAAACCAACCGATGGCGGCGACCAATAGCCCAAACGCAGATAAGGCCTTGACAACCGGCCACGAAATCGTGGGTCGGGCGGTTGAGATCGCAATCCGCATCAGCCTTCTGGCCTTATGGATCTCCCTATGCTTCGCCATCATGCGGCCTTTCCTGGCCCCGCTCGCCTGGGGCATCATTATTGCCATCTCTGTCCACCCGGCCTACCTGGCCCTGCTCGGCGTGGTGGACAACCGCCGGGTACTCGCCTCGGTCCTCTTCATCCTTATCGCACTCCTGTTGCTCATTGTGCCGATCATCCTGTTGAGCGGAACTCTGGTCCAGGGTGCCGAGAGTCTGGCCCACGGCTTCGAGGCTGGAAAACTGATCATCCCACCGGCTCCCGACCTGACCTATATCCCCTTGGTTGGACCCGGTATCGAAGACTTTTGGAAAACGGCCTCATCGAATCTGGAGGAAGCAATCCACATGATCGAGCCCCAACTGCGGATGATTGGGGAGTGGGCCCTTGGCTTCGCCAAGGACGCTGGCATCGGCATCCTGCACTTCATCTTTGCCATCTTCATCGCCGCGGTATTTCTGGCCAAAAGCGAAGAAGCCGGCAACATGGCCCACAGCATCGCCCATCGCCTGGCGGGCAGTCACGGCTTTAGATTCGCTCAACTGTCCAGGGATGTGGTCCGTAGCGTGTTCCGTGGCATCCTTGGAGTGGCCATGATTCAAGCGACGCTGGCGGGTCTTGGTATGCTGGCCGCCGGTGTACCAGCCGCCGGCCTCTGGGCCTTGATCGGCCTCCTTCTGAGCACCGTCCAAATCGGGGTCTTCCCGGTCATGGTACCCGCCGCTATCTATCTCTTCTACACCGCCAGTACGACCACGGCGGTACTCTTCCTGATCTGGACCCTGTTCGTCGGCACCATCGACAATGTCCTCAAGCCAATACTGCTTGGACATGGCATCTCAGTGCCCATGCCAGTCATTTTCATAGGAGCCATCGGCGGCTTCATAGGGCAAGGCATCATCGGGCTCTTCGTCGGCGCCGTGGTGTTGGTCCTAGGCTATGAACTGCTTCTGGCCTGGTTACGGGAGGCAGGGCCTGTTACAGAAACCGGATCGGATCTCGATACCAAGCCTGAGACCGAGCCCAAAGCCAGCACAGCGGCAACATAAAGCATCCGCGAGAAGATTCCAGCCGGCCAGACTTCCAGTCGCCCCCTTGACCCCATCCCGGCGCCTTGAAGCATTCAAGGCGCCTGTTGTAGTTGGACGCTTTAGACCCTAGCCCGGGGAACCAAAGGCCACCTGGCAAACGGCATTGACCAATTGGGCATTAGCAGCGGTCTGCGGTACCTGGCCATTGAGCAGACCCTGTCGGCAGTTCACAGCGCCTTGCAAATCCGCACCGCCCGAAACCGTGTAAGTAAAGCTTGCGCCTTGGGTCCCCACCGCCTCTACCGAGCCAAAGTTGAGCTGATAGTCGCTCTCCGGCACGACGATGACGGTGGACTGCTGGGCAGAGGCATTGTTCACCAGCTCGGTAATGGCAACCCCGGTGGCCAGGCCCGCCAGGCCCCAGGCAGCCGCGCTGCCACCCCACCAGCCCCAGCTCGTCGGTGCCCATCGATACCAGCCCGCATTCCAGGGACGATGCGCCCAATAACCGCCGTTAGACCAATTGGGGTGCCAACCGTTGTAGGGCCGGTTGTAGAAATTATGATCAACATTGATGTGCTGGTTATCTATGTTGATGTTGTGCTGATCGATTTTATCCCCACCCCACTGGGGACGCACGTCGTCACCAAACATGGGATGAGAGCCACGATACCCACCTAGGTCATCGCCGCCAAAGTGATACCCACCACGATCGAAGCCACCACCACCCATGCCGCGAAAGCCGCCACCACCAAAATCCCGGGCCCCGGCGCTGGCGGGAAGAAGAACAGCTGAGGTCATGAGAGCGGCTGAGAGGGTTGCGATGACGGCGCTAGGAGAAAGGCGCGCGGAGTGCTTAATCATGATCATGTCTCGCTCTTGTAAGTGGAAATTCCTCTCGATAGCACAGGGGCATTGAGGCTCCTTGCCCAGCAGAGGACCATGAGCATTCTATCGTTTCCCCGCGGTTTCTGTTCAGCGACGGCGACCAGCAGGGAACTAACGGTAGTCCGAGTGGTCCCCCCGGATCATCCGCTTCACGGGTTCGCCGCCAGCCTGTTAAACTCAAATCAGAGATGGCATTTTAGGCAACCAAACCAGCATGTCATCCCAACCCACCGTGCGGCCAGTCCAACCGGGCCGCGCCCATCAGGAGCAGGAGAACACACATGGCCATCTGGGTATTAGTCGCCGACAACAGCCGCGCCCGCTTCTTCACTGCCGAAAAACCCGTCGGCCCCCTCACCGAGATCCAGGATCTCACCAACCCCGAGGCCCGGTTGCACGAGGGTGACCTGGTCACCGACAAGACCGGCCGCGATCGCAACTCCAACAGCGGTACCGCCCACGGCGTGGGCGCCGATGCCTCCCACAAGCAGGAGGGCGCAGACCGTTTTGCACTCGCCATTTGCGAACAACTGGACGCCGCCCGCACCGCCGGTACCTTCCACAAGCTCTATATCCTGGCGGCGCCGGCCTTCCTGGGCCTCTTACGCAGACACCAAACCGCTGCTCTCAAGCAATGTATCGCGGCGGAATTTGACAAAAACCTGGCCGCCCAGGATCTGGCCAGCATCCGCAAATACCTACCCGAATACCTTTAGAATCCCGGGGCCCACCCCATCCAGGGCCCACCCAGGGCCTGACGGGGCGCGGCCTTAATGGATGACATGCCGTGGAACCTAGCATCCGACTGAAGGCCGCAGAACTTTACCAGCCCTGCGACCTAGCTGGCCTTGAATTTGCCGACACAAGCGAACTCGAACCCCTTGTCCCCGGCCTGGGCCAGGAACGAGCGCTCGAGGCCATTGATCTGGGGGTGAACATCCCCCATCGGGGCTACAACCTCTATCTGATGGGATCGGGTGGACTCGGCAAGCACGCCCTCATCAAAGGCTTTCTGGAGCAACGCCGCCACGAGTCCCCCACCCCGGACGACTGGTGTTATGTAGCGGACTTCAACAACCCCCAACGCCCCTACGCCCTGCGCCTGCCACCGGGGCGTGGTCGCCACTTACGCGCTGACCTGAGTCAACTGGTGGAGGATCTGCTCAACGCCGTACCCGCCGCCTTCCAGGGCGAGGAATACCTGCGCCGCGCCGAACAGATCCAAAAGGAATTCAAGTCCCGCGAGGAGGATGCCGTCACCGCCATCGGTCACCAGGCCAAGGAGCGCGGCATCGCCCTCCTCCACACCCCCACCGGCTACACCCTGGCGCCGATGCGCGAAGGTCATATCCTGGCCCCCGAAGATTTCAATGCCCTGCCCGAGGAGGAGCGGGAGCACATCGGCGAGGTCATCGAGGATCTGCGCGAGGCCCTGCAACAAACCCTGAGCCAACTCCCCCTCTGGCAAAAAGCGATGCGCGGGCGCTTCAAGATCCTCAATCAGGAGACCATGGAGGGCGCGGTCACCGCCCTGATGCGCCAATTAGCGGCGGATTACGCCGACCTGCCGGCGGTCCATGACTATCTGGCCGCCGCCCGTAAGGATATGATCGAGAACGGTGACCTCTTCCGCCAAGGCGACGGCGAGGAGGGCCGGACGCCCAGACCGGACGACCCCCCCTTTACCCGCTACCGCGTCAACCTGCTGGTGGACAACGCTGATCTCCGCGGTGCCCCCGTCATCCACGAGGATAACCCCAGCTACCTCAACCTCATCGGGCGCATCGAGCACGTCGCCCACCTGGGGACCCTGTCCACCGACTTCACCCTGATCAAGGCCGGGGCCCTGCACCGCGCCAATGGCGGCTACCTCATCCTCGATGCCTTGCGCCTGCTGGGCAATCCCTTCGCCTGGGATACCCTCAAGCGAGTGCTGCGCGCTGGAGATATCCGCATCGAATCCCTAGAGCGGGTCCTGAGCCTGGCCGGCACCACCTCCCTGGAACCCGAGCCTATCCCGGTCGAGGTCAAGGTGATCCTGGTGGGCGAACGCCTGCTCTACCACCTGCTGGATAGCTACGACCCCGACTTCGCCCAACTCTTCAAGGTTGCCGCGGACTTCGCCGAGGAGATGCACCGCCAACCCGGGCAAGACCCCATCTACGCCCGCCTGGTCGCCAGTCTCCAGTGCCAAGAGCGCCTGTTGCCCCTGACCCCTGAGGGGGTAGCCTGCGTCATCGAGCAGGCGGCGCGGCGAGTCGCCGACCGGGAGCGCCTTTCATTGCATGTCGGCAGCCTCCTTGACCTGCTGCGGGAGTCGGACCATCTGGCCCGCCGCGAACATCTGGCTCGCATCGGCGTGGTCCAGGTCCAGGGCGCCATTGCCGCCCGCCGCCGGCGCCTGGGGCAGGCGCGTGAGCGCCTTCAGGAGGAGATTCTCCGCGGCACCCTCTTCATAGACACCAAGGGTTCTCAACTCGGTCAGGTCAACGGCCTGTCTGTCATCGCCCTCGGCGATCAAGCCTTCGGCATCCCCACCCGCATCAGCGCCACCGCCCGCCTCGGTCAGGGCGAAGTCATCGACATCCAGCGCGAGGTCGAACAAGCAGGCCCCATCCACTCCAAGGGAGTCCTCATCCTCTCGGCCTACCTAGGCCGCCGTTACGCCCGCTTCCAGCCCCTCTGCCTATCCGCCAGCCTGGTCTTCGAACAGACTTACGGCTGGGTCGAGGGAGACAGCGCCTCGGTGGCGGAACTCTGCGCCCTTCTCTCCGCTATCGGTGATATCCCCCTCAAGCAGGCCCTGGCCATCACGGGCTCTGTCAACCAGCACGGCGAGGTCCAGGCCATCGGCGGCGTGAACGAAAAGATTGAGGGCTTCTTTGATATCTGCCAGGCCCGCGGCCTCTCAGGTGAGGAGAGCGTCATCATCCCTCAGGCCAATCGTAAGCATCTGATGCTGAATAAGGCGGTACGCGAGGCCGTGGCACGCGGCGACTTCCACATCCACGCCGTCGCCCATGTGGACCAGGCCCTGGAACTCTTGACGGGCCAGGCCGCCGGCCTGCCCGATCAGGATGGCCTCTACCCCGCCGATAGCATCAACGGCCAGATCCAGGAGCGCCTCGCAACCTTCTTCGCCGTGCGCCAGCAGATAAATCGCAACAGGGAGGAGGCGGATACCGATTAAGCCCGGGACTCGCAACGGATCGGAGTTGGATGCCGTTCAGCTCCAATCGGAACCGGTGCGAGCCAGACGGCAAGCTGGATCCGTTTCAGGGTTGCTTTCGCACGCCGGGTCTCAGTGGGGCCGTTTCACCGCTATGACATCCGGGATCTGGCGCAGCCGGGCTTGGAGAGTCTCCAGCTGGTCCATGTTCCTGACCTCGGCGGTGAAGCGCATGGTGGCCCGGTCGGTGGAGCGGTCCGTGCTGGTGTTGACACCCAGAAGGGTGAGGTCAGCTTCGGAGAAGACGGCGGAGATATCGCGCAACAATCCCTTACGATCGGCAGCGACGATGATGAGATCGACGGGATAGGCGGCCTCGGGATTGGACTCAGCCCAGGCCACCTCCATCAGCCGGGCAGGCTCGGCAGCAATGAGCTGGCGCAGGTTGAGGCAATCACGGCGGTGAATGGTGAGGCCCCGCCCACGGGTGATGTAGCCGATGATGGCATCCCCCGGTACTGGCTTGCAGCAATGGCCCATATGGGTCATGAGGTCATCCATCCCCTCGGCCACTACCTCCTGGCGTCCTCGGCCGGGACGAGGCGGGATCCTGCGCCGCCGGTCGCGCCGCTGGGTGACAAGATCCTCGGGGTCCAGTTCCACCCGATCCTTCTCGACCGGTCCCGCCAAATCGCCCAATTGGCGGGCGACTTGCCCCGCGGGTAAATCGCCACGACCAATGGCGGCGAGCAAGTCATCGCCCTTGTGGAAGTTGCATCTTTGGGCGATGGGGTCGAGCTGCAGCCGGGCCTCGACGCCCAATCGCGCCAGTTCCTTTTCGAGTTGGGCGCGACCCTCCGCTACATAGCGGTCATAATCCTGCTGCTTGAACCAGAGGCGGACCCGGTTACGCGCCCGCGCAGTCTTAAGATAGCCCTGATGAATGCTGAGCCAGTCACGGCTAGGGGTAGCGTTCTTTTGGGTGATGATCTCGACCGTCTGACCGCTGCGCAGGGCCTGGTTGAGAGGGACGATGCGACCATCGACCTTGGCGCCCCGGCAGCGATTGCCGATCTCGGAATGGATAGCATAGGCAAAATCTAGGGCAGTGGCGCCCCGGGGCAAATCAATGACCTTGGATTGGGGTGTGAGCACATAGACATGGGCAGGCTCGAACTCAGACTTGAAATGCTCAAGAAAATCTCCGTCGTCACCGCCCTCGCCAAGCAGTTCCATCCATTGACGCATCAAGACCAGGCGACTCTGGAAGGCGGCATCCGCACCCTTGCTCTCCTTGTAGGCCCAGTGGGCGGCCACCCCCAACTCGGCGTGACGATGCATATCCCAGGTGCGAATCTGCACCTCTAGGGACTTGTCCCCGGGTCCCACCACGGCCGTGTGCAAAGACTGGTACATGTTGCCCTTAGGGGTGGCAATGTAGTCGTCAAACTCCTTGGGGATATGCCGCCAGAGGCCATGGACCAGGCCTAGGGCGGCGTAGCAGTCCGCTACGCTATCGACCAGGATCCGCACCGCGCGCAGATCAAAGATTTGTCCGATGTCCACACCCTTGCGCTGCATCTTGCGCCAGATGCTATGGATATGCTTCGGTCGTCCCGTGATGTCGGCACGCACACCGGCCTCGGCAAACTTCGACTTGAGGAGGCCAATAACGTGGGTGATGTAGGCCTCGCGCTCCGCGCGTTTGTCCCCCAAAAGTTGGGCGATGCGCCGGTAGGCTTCAGGCTCCAGGTAGCGAAGCGCCAAATCCTCCAGTTCCCACTTGACCTGCCAGACGCCCAAGCGATTGGCCAGTGGGGCATGGACCCGCCGGGTATCAGTGGCGAGTTTGCACCGCCGCGCCTCATCCAGGTCTTTGATAGTCCTCATAAGATGTAGGCGTTCCGCCAGCACCACCAGCACGACGCGCACATCCTCGGCGATGCCGAGCAGCAGGCGGCGCAGGTTCTCCTCATGTCGATCCTGATCCTTACCAGCTATGACCGCCTCGACATTGGCGAGTTGGCCGATACGGCGCAGATCTCCCACCATGCGAGCGATGCCGGGTCCGAAACGTTGGGACAGACCTTCCTCGGTCTGGTCGCCAGATTCCAGGCAGCCATTGAGCAGGGCAGCGATCAGGGTATCGGCGTCCTGGCGCATCCCCGCCAGGATGTCGGCGGTAGCCAGGCGGTAATGGACTTGAGTCTCCCCCGTTTCCAGGGTCTGGAAGCCCCGGCATCCCAGCAACAGGGTGCAGGCGTCACGGATGCGGGCGCAATCCACCTCTCCGTACTGTTCAGACAGCGACGAGAGCCAGTGCGCGACGCCGACCGTATCATCGGCGGCATCCTCGGGAAGGTTATAAACCGGTGTTACCATGGTGTCAGCTTAGGCCATGGATGAGGAAGTGGGCCTTAGCGGCCACAAGAGGCGGGCCAAACCCGGCTAGTGCCAAGCTCGGCCCAAGGCAAGGATCTGCCAGCCGGATCCCAGAAACCCCGGCCACTCAATCCAACACATGGCTCACCAGCCCGTCCGCCAGCTTTGGCTCGAACCAGGTGGATTTGGGAGGCATCACCTCACCGGCATCAGCGACGGCCATGAGCTCCGTCATGCGGGTGGGGAACAGCGAAAAGGCCACGCGATAGTGGCCCTCGTCAACGGGCCGGGCCAAGCCCTCCAGACCGCGAATACCACCGACGAAGTTGATCCGCTCATCCCGCCGGGGATCGACGATGCCGAGCATGGGCTCGATCAGATTGTCCTGGAGCAGGCTGACATCGAGCCGGCCCACCGGGTCGTCCCAGGGGATACGCTGTTCATCCAGGGTCAGCCGATACCAGGCGCCATCCAGATACATGCCAAACTCGCAGGGCTTGGCAGGCTTGACCGGTGCGGCGCTGGGCTCGATGCGAAAGGACACCGCCACCCGGCTCAGGAATTCTTCCTTGTTCAGTCCGTGCAAGTCCTTGACCAGTCGGTTGTAGGCCATAATCTGCATCTGGTTATGTGGAAAGACCACGGCCAGAAAATAGTTATAGGACTCCTTGCCGCCATGGCCGGCATGGGCGGCCTTGCGGGTCGCCGCTACACGGGAGGCCGCAGCTGAACGATGATGACCATCGGCCACATAGAGGGCCGGCAAGGCCTCAAAGGCCGCCGACAGCAGCCGGATGAGGTCTTCGTCAGCTACCACCCAAATCTCATGACGGACCTGGCCCTCGGCGCGAATGTCCACCACTGGGGTCCGCTTACTGACGGCGTTCAGGATATCGTCGATGCTCGGGGTGGCGCGATAGACCAGAAAGACCGGGCCAGTCTGGGCATCCAGGGCATCGATCTGCCGCACCCGGTCATCTTCCTTCACCGGCCGGGTGAATTCGTGCTTTTTGATGCGATCCGCGTCATAGGCCGCCACCGAGGCGGCGGCGACCAGACCGGTCTGGACGTGCTGGCCCATGGTCAGGCGATAGACGTAATAGCAGGGGGTCGGGTCCCGCTCCAACACACCCGCCGCCAGCATCTGCTCCAGGTTTTCCCGGGCTTTGGCATAAACCTCCGGGGCATAAGGATCCGTTCCCCGAGGCAGATCCACCTCGGGGCGGGAAATATGCAGGAAGCTCCAGGGCCGCCCAGCCACCATGGCGCTGGCCTCATCGGCATTCATCACATCATAGGGGGGTGCGGCCACCTCCGCCGCGCGACCAGGGGCCGGGCGCAGCCCGGCGAAGGGCTTGATCAAAGGCATGATAGGCAAGTTTCCAGGATGGGTAAAAGCCAGAGGGAAATGATAGTTACCGGGGCGGGGGCGCGTAGAGCAGGCCGCCGTCGTTCCAGAGGGCGTTATAGCCCCGCTTGATCATGAGCGACGATTGGCCACCCAGATTGCGCTCATAGATCTCACCATAATTGCCGACCTGGCCAATGATGCGGATGACCCAATCCTTTTCGAGGCCCAAGGCCTTGGCGACCTGGCCCTCCACATCCAGCAGCAGGCGCGTATCAACAGCCTTGGCATCCCCTTGGGCCCGCTTGACATTCCGGGAATCGATACCCTGTTCCTCGGCATCGATCATGACAAAGAGGGTCCAACGCACGATATCGAACCAGCGGCCATCCCCTTCGCGCACGGCAGGACTCAGGGGCTCCTTGGAAATCACTTCGGGCAGAACCCGCTGGTCTCCCCCATTTTCCATGACCAGGCGCAGGCCATAGAGTTGGGTCTGATCACTGGTCAGGATCTGGCAATCGCCAGCCAGATAAGCCTTGCTTGCGGCAGTCATATCGGGGAAGAGATGCAGATCGAGGTCCATGTGATGCCGGTCAAAATAACGGCGGACATGATCGGCACTGGTGGACCCGGTCAGGGCACAGACCGACTTGCCGTCCAGCTCCAGAGCGCTGAGGATGCCGGTGTCACGGCGGATCATAAAACCCTGGCCATCGAAAAGGAGGACGCCGACATAGGTGACGCCCTCCGCAACATCGCGCTCCAGGTTCCAGCTCGAATTGCGTGAAAGCAGATCCACCTGCCCCTTGGCCAGGGCACCCAAGGCCTCGGCCAGGGTCAAGGGTATGAACTCCACCTTATCCTTGGATCCCAGGGTCGCCGCCGCGACAGCGCGGCAGAAATCCACGTCCATGCCACTCCAATGCCCGGCGGAATCCTTGAAGGACAGTCCTGGGGCCTCGCCATTAACACCGCACCTGACCTTGCCACGGGCCTTGACGTTCTCCAGAGTGCCCGCCGCCAGGGCCTGACACAGAGCGCCGGCGAGCAGAATGCCGGTCACCCACTTGGCTGCTTGTCTCATTGAGCTTCTCCTGTCCAAAAGAGGATCACCAGCGCATCAGGACCCATTGGGGCACCTGGGTAGCGGCAGGCCCCGAGCCGCTGTTCCAGGACATGTCGCCCGATCCGTCCTGGTCGGTCAGATAATAGGGCGCGCCCACGCTCGGGGTGATCCTGACCTTGTAGAGGCGGCCATTGATGCGATACTCCTGCACCGTCCGGTTCTCGTGCTCATGCAGGGTAACGTCGGGAGCCAGATCGGACTCGTGGACACTGAGATCCAGCCCATCGATTTGACTGGCAAGGACCAGCGGGGCCAGGAGCAGGCCCAAGGCCAGCAACAAGGCCGGCAAGGGCTGAGTAGGGAGGCGGTAATGGGGCATGGTAGGCGCAGCCCTGGGCATGGAATTCGCGACTATGGTACCAGGAAGGGTGAGGCCCTGCGCCGGGCTAAGCCAGGGGGCGCGAAGGTTTCCCACTTCACGCGGCGGGGGTATCCGTGGCGGTGGCCTTGCGCTCGGCATATTCGGTCCTGGAGCCAGTTTCATCCCAGGCGAAGGTACAGTCCAGATGGGCGAGCACAGCCACCAGACCGCCCTCACCATCCTCGACCATCACGGTCAGGGGGGTACGGCGGCCAAAACGCCGATTGCCGCGCTTGATCCAGAGGGAGCGCATCTCTGGATTGCGAGGGAAGTAGGTACCCAGGGCCTGTTCGATCCGCGTCAGATAACTTAGACGGCGGTTGACAGTGTCATCGTCCGGGAAAGGCTCCTGGTCAACGAAGCGCGACACATGACGAGCCTTGACCGTTGCCGGCAGGGCGAGCAGGGCCAGGATATCGCTCGCCCCCAATCCCCAGTCACCAAAGAGGGCCATGATGTGACGGGTGATTAACAGCCTTTGCTCGGGTGTCGGGACATCGGTAGCGGACAGGGCTTGGTTCATGGCGAATTCCGGATGAGTTGGGGGAGCGGAGCTGGCCGCCAACCCGTCAAGGTTGCGTGCAAACCCCGCCATTTCAAGCGGGAGCGCCAGGTTCACCGCAACAAACGCTGGATGCGCATCACCCTTGGGATCAGCCGCAGGCGCCGCATGATGCGAGCCAGATGTGGGCGATCACGGACCGAGATCAGAAAATCCAAACTGGTGTTGTGGCCATCCTTTTCCCGCGACTGGATATTCTCGATGTTGGAAACCAGTTCGGCGATAGCGGTGGCCAAACTGGCCAGGACACCGCGCTGGTTGCCCACATCCACCCGTATCTCCGTGTAAAAATCCCCCGTCGGTTGACTGGACCATTCCAGGTCGAGCCACTGATCCTTATGCTGTTGAAAGTCTCCGAGGTTTCGGCAACCCTGACGATGCACGACGATCCCCTTGCCGGGACTGAAGAGTCCGGAGATGGGGTCGCCCGGAATGGGCCGACAGCAGCGCCCATAATTAACCACCATACCCTCGGTGCCCTTAATAGCCAGGCGTCGCGTCTCCTTGTGCTCGGTATCGAGCGGTGCCTCGGCCACCTCCTCGCCCATGAGACGCCGTGCCACCAGTATCGGCAGCCGATTGCCCAGCCCCACCTCCACCAGCAGGGTGGGAAAATCCGGCAACCTAGCCCGCTCCAGATAGGCCGCCAGGCAGCCCTCCGGCAGCTGGTCCAGGTCCAGTCCCTGTCCCGCCAGTTCGGCGTTAAGCAGGCGCCGGCCCAAAGCCTCGGCCTCCTCATGTTGCAAGTTCTTTAGATAGCCGCGGATGTTGGCACGGGCCTTGCCGGTCACCACGAAATTCAGCCAGGCGGCGTTGGGCATGGCCCTGGGAGCGGTGATGATCTCCACCGTCTGACCGCTGCGCAGGGCGGTGCGTAGGGAGGCCATGCGGCGGTCGATCCGCGCCGCAACACAGCGGTTGCCGAGACCGGAATGGATGGCATAGGCAAAGTCCACCACGGTGGCCCCAGCTGGCAACACCTGGATGTCCCCGCGTGGGGTAAAGACATAGACCTCGTCCGGGAAGAGATCGACCTTGACGTGCTCCAGAAACTCTACCGAATCGCCCGAGCCGCGCTGCATCTCCAGCAGGTTCCCCAGCCAGTCCGCCGCCAGGTTTTGGGGGCTACCACGCTTGGCGCCAGATTTATACATCCAGTGCGCCGCGATGCCACTTTCGGCGACCCGCTGCATCTCCAGGGTGCGAATCTGGACTTCGATGGGAATGCCCTGGGGGCCGAAAAGGTGAGTATGCAGGGACTGATAGCCGTTATTCTTAGGGATAGCGATATAGTCCTTGAAGCGACCAGGCACGGGCTTGTAAAGGCTATGCATCAAACCCAGAACGCGATAGCAGGTATCGACCCTATCGACGACGACGCGAAAGCCAAAAACATCTACCACTTCCTCGAAAGGGCGCTGCTTGTCACGCATCTTACGGTAAATTCCGTAGAGGTGTTTTTGGCGGCCCACCACCTCACCCTCGATACCCTCCCCTTCTAGACGTTCGCGCAGAGCCTTCTCGACATCCCCCACCAGTTCCTTGCGCGCCCCCCGGGCGCGGACGACCGCCCGCTGGAGCAATAGGCGGCGCCAAGGCCAGCAATGAGCGAAACCCAACTCCTCCAATTCCAGGGAGACCTTGCGGATACCCAGGCGGTTAGCAATGGGCGCATAGATCTCCAGGGTCTCACGCGAGATGCGGCGGCGCTTCCCAGGGGCCATAATCCCCAGAGTGCGCATGTTATGGAGGCGGTCGGCGAGTTTGATGAGGATGACGCGGATATCCTTGGTCATCGCCAACAGCATCTTCTGCAGATTTGCCGCTTGGGCCTCGGCCTTGGAACGGAAATCCAGTCGGGTCAGCTTGCTGACACCATCCACCAACTCGGCGATCTCCTCGTCGAACAGGGCCGCCACCGTCTCCTTGGAGTGACCCGTATCCTCGATCACGTCATGCAGAATGGCCGCCATCAGGCATTTGTAATCCATGCGCATCTCGGCCAGGATGCGGGCCACGGCAACGGGGTGCTGGATATAGGGCTCGCCAGACTTGCGCGTCTGGCCGGCATGGGCCTCGGCACCGAACTGGAAGGCGCGATAAACCTCGCGGATTTGCTCCGCGCTCAGGTAGGACTCCAGATAGACACACAGGTCACCAATCTGGAAGCGCGGCCTGTCTGACGGCGGCTGCTCGGCGGGAAGGTTAGCGGCGGGAGCTTCAAGTGCCTGAGTCATAGCAGGGACCCGAGCGGCTAAAGGGGACGGCTGACGCCGCACCCGAGTTCCGATACCTGGCTCGCCAGCGTCTCAGGATGGCTCCTCGGTTCCCATCCCGACCGCCAGTTCCTCGGCAAGCTGCATCTCCAGGGTCCGCTCGGCACGGCGTTGCTCACGCTCCACCTCCACGGCGGCGACAGCCTCCTGAGTCAGGACGCCCTCGGCGATCTCACGTAAGGCCACCACCGTGGATTTATCGTTCGCCCAGGGGATCAGGGGTTCGACGCCATTGGCCAGTTGCCGGGCCCGCTTGGTGGCAAATAGAACCAGATCAAACCGGTTGTCCACATGATCGAGGCAATCCTCGACAGTAATTCGCGCCATGAGTCTTGTTGCTCCAAATAGATCGTAGGTGGGTCAGATTACCAAAACCCCGCCGGATGGCGAAGGGCCGCATGATTACTTTCCAAATCTGGCCAACCCGCCTCATCAGGCCAGCCGGGCGCATCCCGCGACATCACCCGGTCAGCAGGGCCTCGATCATGCCAGGACCGAGTCCCGCACCATGGGCCAGGCGCAACCGCTCCGCCCGCGCCAGGCAGGCCAGGTCATCAAGGGCCTGGTCGAACCTGTCATTCACGACCAGATAATCGTACTCGTCAAAATGGGACATCTCGTCCCGTGCCTGCCGCATGCGTACAGCAATGATCTCCTCGCTATCTTGACCCCGCCCCCGCAACCGCTCGCCTAAAATTGCTGCGGAGGGCGGCAGTATGAAGATGGAAACGGCACCCGGAAAACGCTGGCGGACCTGGCGAGCCCCTTGCCAGTCGATCTCCAGCAGCAAATTTTGGCCCGCGGCCAGGGCCTCGCGCACCTTGGCCTCCGCGGTGCCATAGCGATTGCCAAAGACCTGGGCATGCTCTAGAAAGGCGCCCACTTCGATCATGGCCAGAAACCGCCCCTCATCCACAAAATGGTAATGGACGCCATCAACTTCCCCGGGCCTGGGCTGACGCGTGGTGTAGGAAATAGCCAACCCGAGGGTGGATTCCCGTTCCAGGAGGGCCTTGACCAAACTGGTCTTGCCGGCGCCGGAAGGCGCCGATACGATAAAAAGGATGCCTTCGCTCATAAAACCTGCGCCTGGGGGGTTGGCGAAAGGGGGCAATCTGGAACCGGAGGGAGGCGAGCGCCCCGTGGCGATGCCGTCGTTGCCAGGCAATTAGACCACAAGCGCCCGTCGCGAGCGAGACTGGACCGCCCATAGATCCCCACCAGTAATCAACCCAAATGTTGACCTGCGCCGACCTGTCCCCCACCTTGCTGCCCGCGCTACTCGCCCGCTTCGGGCTCTCCCTGGGCTGGGTCGCGCCGGGAGAGCCGATCCCTGGCAGCTATTGGGGAGAATCGGAGGCCGGCCTGGTCGGAGACCACCTTTATGTCCGCGCCGACACCCCAATCCACTCGGCACTGCATGAAGCCTGCCACTGGATCTGCATGAACCAGACCCGTCGGGCGGCCCTGCACACGGATGCCGGCGGCGAAGTGGCGGAGGAGAATGGCGTCTGCTATCTCCAGATCCTGCTCGCCGACGAACTGGCTGGCGTTGGTCGCAAGCGCCTCTGCTACGATATGGACGACTGGGGCTATAGTTTCCGCCTCGGCGGTGCCCGCATCTGGTTCGAGGAGGATGCTGAGGATGCCCGCCAATGGTTGCTCCACCAGGGCCTGATTGACACCAGCAACCGCCCCACCTGGACCACGCGATCCTAAGGGTAGGGCAACCTACATCCCCCCTTCTGCCCTATAATTTCCTATGAACTCTAATCGGAATGGGAGGCTATAACATGACCAAAATCCGCACACCGCGCGGCCTGCTGGCCGGACTGGCCTGGCTGGCACCAGCCTGGGCGTTAGCCTGGCCAGCTCCCTACTATGGCTATGACCCCATCCCCCAGGCTCAGGGTGGGGCGCTGCCGGACTTCCCAGTCCCACCGACCCTCGCCAATCCCATTGGGCCTGGCCTCCCCCGCACCCGTGGCCCCCTGCGCTTCAACCAGACCCAAACCGATGAGGGTTATATCCTTGACATACCCCTTGACGGCATGAAGGCTGAGGAAATCCAGGTCGAGATCGTCGCCAACTCACTCCGCCTCTCCCGCGACATCTCCGCCCAGGAAACCCGTGAGGAGACGATTGGCGATGGCCAGGGCTACCTGCATAGCTACAGCTTCTCCAGCGGCCGCTCCAGCCAACGGCTACCCCTGCCACCGGACGCCGACGGCGGGGCCATGCGTCGCGAGGACAACGCCGAACGGGTGCGTATCATCATCCCCCGTCGGCACCCGTGAGCCTGAACCCAGGGGCATCCCCAGCCTGATGTCAATCCCAAGGATCCTGCGCGTCAACCTCCAGACCCTGGGCTGTCGGCTCAACGAAGCGGAACTGGAAACCTGGGCACGCCAGTTCCAACAACTCGGCCACCAGGTCACCTCCGACGAGACGGAGGCCGACCTAGTCGTAGTCAACACCTGTGCCGTCACCCAGGAGGCGGTACGCAAGTCTCGCAAGCTCCTGCGCCGTGCCCAGCGCGATAACCCCCGCGCCAAGCTGGTCGTCAGCGGCTGCCTTGCAACCTTAGAGGATCGGACCCTGGCGCTGGAGGCGGGTATCGACCTGGTGATCCCCAACCCGGACAAGGACCGCCTGGTAGCAATCACCACCGCCGAACTCGCTCTGCCCCTCATGCCCCACACCGCCATGGCGGCCGATGCCAACCCCCTCTTCGCCCGCGGCCGCCAACGGGCCTTCATCAAGGTTCAGGACGGCTGTCGCTACCGCTGCGCCTTCTGCATCGTCACCCTGGCGCGGGGACAGGAGCGTAGCCGCCCCATCCAAGAGGTGGTTGACGAGATCAACCACGCCGCGGCCGCGGGCGTACGCGAGGCGGTACTCGCGGGCGTTCACCTCGGTGGCTGGGGCAGCGACTTGAGACTGGGCCTGGACGACTTGATCGGCACCGTCCTCTGCAAGACGGACATGCCGCGCTTGCGCCTTGGCTCCCTGGAGCCCTGGGAACTGCCAGACGGCCTCTGGGACCTCTTCGCTAATCCCCGCCTTATGCCCCACCTGCACCTGCCCCTGCAAAGCGGCGCCGACAGCGTCCTGCGGCGCATGGCGCGCCGCTGCCGTACGGATGAATTCGCCCGCCTCGCCACCGAGGCTCGCGCCCGTGTCCCCGACATCCACCTCACCACCGACATCATCGTCGGCTTTCCCGGCGAAACTGATGCTGAATGGCGCCAGACCCTGGCCTTCGTGGCCAGTATTGGCTTTGGCCAGGTCCACATTTTCCCTTACTCCCCCCGCCCTGGCACCAAGGCCGCCACCCTGCCCGATCAGGTCCCCGCCACCATCAAAAAGGAACGCAGCCGGGAGATGCACGAACTGGCGAGCCGCATGAGGGCCGAGACCCTCGCCCGCTACCTGGGTCACGAGACCACTATCCTGGTGGAAGGCCGCCAGGACGCCGCCACGGGCAGCGACCGCTTCGGCTACACCCCCCATTACCTACCTGCACGCCTACGTCCGCGCAAGCCGGAAGACCTCACCAACCAGTTGCTCCGGGTTAAGCTGACCGCCATCCACCCAGATGGAGACAGCCTGGTCGCGACCTTAGCTCCCCAACCTCCCCGACCCTCGGTTCCCGGAGGCGCCGGCGCGAAAGCGGCAATGGGGCCGCTGCCTGACCTATCCGCAGCATGAATATGACAGAGCTCCTGGGGACGGCCAAACGCATCACCCAGCGCTTTGCCATTACCAGAGGCCCCCTGGCCATCGAGCCCTTAGGCCGGGGCCTTATCAATGATACTTTTCGGGTTTCCTCCGGGGCCGACCGATGGGTGTTGCAACGCATCAATGACCAGGTCTTTCCCGACCCAGAGGGGATCATGGCCAACCTGTCCCACCTCGCGGCGCATCTGGCCCGCCAGGGGGTGTTAGATCTGACCTGGCCAGAGCTGGCACGCACGATAGAGGGCGCGACCTGGACGCGGGACGAGGAGGGCGCGATCTGGCGCCTGATGTCTTTCATCCCGGGCCAGCCTCTGGCAACAGTCGAAAGCGACCGGCAAGCAGCGGAGGTAGGGCGCTTGCTGGGGGCCTTTCATCGGGCGGTGGCGGACCTCGACTCTGCCAGTCTCAAGGTGACCTTGCCGGGTTTTCATGTGACGCCGAGCTATCTGGAGTCCTTCGACCGGGTAGCGCGGGAGGCGGACACGGCGCCCCCGATTGGGCTCGACGAGACACTGGGCTTCGTGGCGACCCGCCGGACGGGGCTGGATGTGCTGGAGAGGGCGCGGGCGGCCGGCCTGCTACCGGAGCGGGTTATCCACGGCGACCCCAAGCTGGACAACCTGCTGTTCGACGCCACGGGCCGGCGAGCCCTGGCCCTGATCGATCTGGATACGGTCCAGCCGGGACTGACCCTGCACGATATCGGCGATTGCCTGCGTTCCTGCTGCAACCGGCGGGGTGAGTCCACCGACCAATCAAGTGTTGCCTTTGACCTTGAGGTTTGCCGCCCCCTGCTGCAGGCCTATGGGGACCAAACCCACGGGCTGCTCGGCCCCGCAGAAGTGGAGTTCCTCTTTGCCACGATCTGGCTGATCCCCTTCGAGTTGGGGCTGCGTTTTCTGACCGACCATCTGCAAGGCAACCGCTGGTTTCGCGTCTCGGCACCCGGTCAGAATCTCGCCAAAGCGCGGGTTCAATTCGCCCTGGTTGCGGATATCGAGCGCAAGGAGCGGGAGATCCAGGCCATCATTGCAGGCTGCTTTCCGGGATTCCGGGCTGATTGAATCAAATCCCTACTGCCCGCCCCACTCTTGCGGTAAGATCACCCCCACTTTTCGCGTTGGGCCCGGTGGGCGGACGCAATCGGTCAGCGGACTTGGCGTAATGGCCTAAAGCTGGCCGGTTTGGAATAACGAGTAACGTCCGTCCATGGGGCGGAGGTGGAGGATACCATGGGTTTGGGTGGCATCAGCATCTGGCAGCTTCTTATCATTCTGGTGATCGTGCTGCTGCTCTTCGGCACCAAGAGGTTGAAGGACATAGGTTCGGATTTGGGCAACGCGGTCAAGGGCTTTCGATCCGCAATGGGTAACCCGGACAAGGAGGAAGAGGAGGCGAAGCGACTGGAGGAGACCTCCGCGGCATCTCGGACGGCAACGCCGGACACGGCCACCAAAGCCGAAGGCCGGGACAAGGTCTGAATTAACGCTGAAGCCGGGGCGGGCTTATGTTTGACATCGGCTTTATGGAATTGGTGGTGGTGGCAGTGGTAGCCCTCCTGGTAGTGGGGCCTGAGCGCCTGCCGCGGCTGGCACGCACCGCCGGGCTCTGGGTAGGTCGGGCACGGCGGACCCTCGCGACGGTGAAGGCCGAGATCGATAGTGAACTCAAGGCGGAGGAGCTCAAGGAGATCTTGGCCAAGCAGGCGCGCGCAAACCCCCTGGAAACCATCATCGAGACCTCCCTGGGCCAGCCCGCGGCGACCAAGCCCCCCAGCCCACCGGATCAACCGGCGCCCGTCAAGCCGGAATCCCCTAACTAGGGCCAGGCCCCAACGCCGTCCCCTAAGGGGGCCTGGAATGTCCCAGCTTAGCTCCCTTTACCGATGACTTCACCCCGGCGCCGCGCCTGATGCCACCGCGTACCTACCCGGTCACGCCTTTCTGATTCCCACTCATTCGGAAGTAACGACCGCGATGACAGCGCCGGCCAACCAGGAAGACCCGGATACGGAACAGCCCTTCATGTCGCACCTTGTGGAGCTTCGCGACCGGCTGTTGCGCATGGTGATGGCGATCGGAATCGCCCTTGTGGTCCTCTTCCCCTTCGCCAACGACATTTATACCTTTATCGCCGAGCCCATCCGCGCCCAATTGCCCGCGGGTTCGACCCTGATCGCCACCCAGGTGGCATCGCCCTTCATGACGCCCTTCAAGCTGGCGCTGGTGGCGGCGATCGTCCTGGCCATGCCCTATCTGCTTTACCAGATCTGGGGCTTCGTGGCCCCGGGCCTCTATCAGCATGAAAAACGCTTTGCCATGCCCCTGCTGTCCTCCAGCATCGCCCTTTTCTATCTGGGCATGGCCTTTGCTTATTACTTCGTCTTCCCACTGATCTTCGCCTTCTTCACGGCCACGACGCCTGAAGGCGTGGCTCAGATGCCGGATATCACCTTCTACCTGGACTTTGTCCTTAAACTTTTCCTGGCCTTCGGGGTCTCTTTCCAGATCCCCATCGCCACCATCCTGTTGGTCAGCATGGGCATCACCACGGTGGAGAGCCTGTCTGGAAAGCGGCCTTACATCATCGTCGGCTGCTTTGTGATCGGCATGCTATTGACCCCACCGGACGTCATCTCCCAGACCCTGCTGGCGGTACCCATGTGGATGCTGTACGAGGCAGGCATCTTCTTTTCGCGCTTTTTCAAGAATCCCGATACGGAAGAGGATCCAGAACCAACGGGAGCGCCTCCATCTGGCGCTGGAACCACGGGTGTGGGAGTAGCGGCCACCCCCGGCACGACAGCGGGTCCCGGGGCGGGCACCAGCGGCGATCCGGGAGGTGATAGAACCACACCGCCGGCAACCCATGCCCACGAGGTCATGGTCGGCCAGGACATCGACGGCGCTGATCCCTTCGACCGCAAGCGCTTCGTCCCTCTGACGCCGGAAGAAATGGAGGCTGAACTCGACGCCATCGAGGCGGCGGAAGCCCAGGTGGACGACGAGGAAGAACTTGGGATTGAGGATGAGGATGAGCAGGCCGGAGACGCGACATTGCCCGGAGCCGATAGCGATCCCGTGCATGCCCTGCTGGAGCAGGTCGCGGTGCTGCGTGACCTGGAAAACGAGGCCGGTGCCCGCCAACTCCTCTATCGCGTCCTCGCCGATGGCGATGAATCCCAGCGCGTGGTAGCCATGAATATCCTGACGGAGATGGACAGGCCCTGAGACTGGCGGCCTGAGCATTGAAATGTCGCGATGGCACACTAATTCCGCCTAATCCATGGCCGAGCGCCGGGGCCATGGCATCACCACCAGGGAGCGATCCGGACCTATGGCCTCCGCCACCCAACTCCATTACAAACAAAACCGGCTCAAGCAACTGCGCGCCTTCTGTCACGCCGCGCGTTCGGGCAGCGTCAGTACCGCCGCCGACCAGATCTTTCTGAGTCAGCCCACCGTCTCCCTCCAGATCCAGGCCCTGGAGCGGGAATTCGACACCCTCCTCTTCGAGCGTCGCGGCCCCAAAATCAAGCTAACCCCGGCGGGTGATCTCCTCTACGGGTTAGCCCAGCCCCTGGTCGAGGGCATGGATAAGCTCCATGAAACCTTCTTTAGCCAATGCGGCAGGGTGGATCAGGGGACCCTAGAAGTGGCGGCCGGCGAATCGACTATCCTCTATATCCTGCCCGAGCCGGTAAGGCGCTTCACCGCCCTCCATCCGGGCATAGAGATCAAGCTGCACAATGTCACGGGCCGCGATGGCCTGGCCATGGTGCGAGCCGACGAGGCGGATATGGCCGTCGGCTCCATGATCGAGGTCCCGGACGACATCACCTACCGACCCTTCGTCACTTACCGGCCTAAACTCATCACCCCCCTGGACCACCCACTGGCGACCAAGGCCAAGGTGACCCTGGCGGACATTGCCCCTTTCGGACTCATCTTGCCGCCCAGTCACCTCAGCACCTGGCGGACAGTCGACCTGGTCTTCCGTCAGCACAACCTGAATTACCGGGTCGCCCTGGAGGCCGGAGGCTGGGAAGTCATCAAGAAGTACGTCGAACTGGGGCTGGGCATCTCCATCGTCACCGACGTCTGTCTTACCGGCCAGGAACACCTGGCCACCATCCCGCTAGAGCAATACTTCCCTAAACGCAGCTACGGTATCGTCCTGCGGCGCGGCAAGTTTCTCTCGCCCCAGGCCAAGCGCTTCCTCGATGTCCTCGACGAGACCTTCTCCGGCCAGGAGGTCGAACCCCATCTCCAGGGCCCCGAGCACGGGGAGTGGGAGGATACCCATCTGGGGTGAATCAGGTCCGCCAGGTCAGCCCCAGGGGGTATAGCCGGTTCTTCTTGTCGCCGCTGATCTCGGCGGCGAGGGCGGCCGCCTGTTTGAGAGGCAATTCCCTGGCCAGGATACGCAGCACCCTCTCGCCTTCCGCTGCGATAGCATCCTGGTCTCGGCAGCCTTCCACCAGCAGGACGAATTCGCCCTTTTGCTGATCCGGGTCCTCTTGTATGCGCGGGACCAGGCTCGCCAGGGTGCCATCAAGGATGGTCTCGAAATGCTTGGTGAGTTCCCGCGCCACCACGGCCCGGCGGTCGGGCCCCAGGCTTGAGGCCAGGTCGGCCAGGGTTTCCAGGACCCGGTTGCCAGCCTCATAAAAGATCAGGGTGCCAGGTTCCCGGGCGAGGGTGACAAACCATTCCCGGCGCCTGGCATGGGTGCGGGACGGGAAGCCAAGAAAGACGAAGCGATCACTGGGCAGGCCCGCGGCGGAGAGGGCGCAAATGGCGGCGTTGGGGCCAGGGATGGGAACGACTCGCAGACCGGCAGCCCGGGCGGCGGCGACCAGGGGATAGCCAGGATCGCTGATCAGAGGCGTGCCGGCATCTGACACCAGGGCCAGATCCTCCCCGGCAGCCAGACGCGCCAGCAGGCGCGGGACCAATTTCTCCTCGTTGTGCTCGTGACAGGCGGTCAAGGGCGTGCGCAGACCATAATGGCTCAGCAGGCCCGCGGTGTGGCGGGTATCTTCGGCGGCGATGAGGGCAACCCGGCCCAGCACCTCGAGGGCCCGCTGGCCGATGTCCGCCAGATTGCCCATGGGCGTGGCCACCACGTATAGTATCCCGGCGACTTGTGACAAGGCCTTTCCTTCCAATTTTCAACAGGCCCGCCATCAATGACGAAGCCAGAACAGGTTATCGGCCACGGGGGTTTCCCAGGCCCCAGTGCCCGCCATCATCCGACGAGGTGCCCACACCTCGCCCCCGGGTTGTCCGACCTTGCCCATCGCTCCCGGGCCAGGTTGCCTGTTCAGGGTGCAGGTCCGATGGCCGATGACGCTTACCGACCCCTCTCCAAGGCCTGGGCCCTGCCTCTCATAGTCGCCTTGTTCCTGACGACTCTGACCTTCCTGCTCTCGGGCTGCTCGGGATACCCTCGGCACGCCGATCCCGGCGCCGGTCAAGGGGCGGGCGCTCCCGGCAAGGACGCACCCCGGGCCCGGGTCGCTGTCCTCCTGCCGAAATCCGGAAGATACGCCGAGGCGGGCGCGGCGGTGCGTCAGGGCATTCTCGCCGCCCAGGCTGCCAGCGGACAAGGGTTGGAACTGAGGTTTTACGACAGCCACGACCCAAGATCGGTGCCAGAACTCTTGCGCCGGGCCGCCGCGGAGGGCGCGACCTTGGCCATTGGCCCCCTGGAGAAGGACGGGGTCGATGCCCTCGCTGTCCAATTGGCGCTGCCCATCCCTACCCTGGCCCTGAACCGGGCAAACAGCGAGGCCTCACCGCCGAATCTCTATCAATTCTCCCTGGACCCGGAGGACGAGGCCACGGATGCCGCGCGCAAGGCCTGGGGGCGAGGCTATCACACGGCCATCCTGCTTTATCCCGCCAGCCCCTGGGGTGAACGCCTGGCCAATAGCTTCCGGCGCGAATGGCTAGGTAATGGCGGCCTGTTCGCCACCATCCAGGCCTTTGATCCGAACTCGGCGGCCTTGCCAGAGGGGCTGCTGGCGGACGCCTTTGCCGGCTCGATTCAGACTACCCCCGCCGACTGCGTCTTCCTGGTCGCCACGGCGCCCCAGGCCCGCCAGCTCTGGCCTGAGATTGTCGCCAGCACCCAGGGTCCACCACCGGTCTTCGCCACCTCTCATGTGTTCGAGGGCGCCCAGGATCAGGACGGCAACCAGGCCCTGCTAGGGCTGCAGTTCGTCGATATCCCCTGGATGATTGATATCAATCCGGCTGACCCCCTCTCCCGATCCAGCCTGGAACGTGCCTCAGGGGGTATCGACCCACGCTACGCCCGGCTCTATGCCATGGGCATCGACGCCTACGCCTTGATACAGCACCTTAATGACCTCACGGGGCGTCCCGGCGCCTTCCTGGATGGCCGGACCGGGCGCCTAAGCCTGGACAGCCGGCGACGCGTCCAACGTGAACTCATCCTAGCGCGCCTGGAGAGCCTGGGGCCAAGGCGGATGACCGCGACTGAAACCGGGGCTGGGAACATCGTTGCCACTCCTGGCTCCCCCCCCCGAGGCGGAGGTCCGCGCCTTGCCGCCCTCCGCCCCTGAAACGACCCGCGACCTGGGTGCCGACAAGGAGCGCCTGGCCCGCGTCTATCTGGAGGGCCAGGGCCTGCGACTGATGGCCAGTAACTACCGCTGCCGGCTGGGCGAGATCGACCTGGTGATGCGTGACACCGCTACTCTCGTCTTTGTCGAGGTACGCTTTCGCGCCTCGGACCGTTTCGGTGGCGCGGCTGCCTCGATAGGGGTAGCCAAGCAGAGGCGACTGATAGCCGCCGCTGGCCTTTTTCTGCAATACAAATCCCTAAATCTCCCCTGCCGCTTTGATGTCATCGCGATCGGCGCCGGAGACCATATCGACTGGATTCGGGATGCCTTCCATGCCTAACGACCTATTTTTTCGACCCGATCCCCTTGATCGTCCCAACAGCTCCCGCCCCGGTCACCCGCCCCTCATCGCCTTTCTGGCCCTGAGCCTGGCCCTACCGCTACTAGAGGGCTGCGCCGCCGCCCTGATCGGGGCCGGAGTGGGGGCGGCGGTAGGAGCCACGGTCATGGTCCGGGACCGGCGCGGCCAGGATGCCGTCATCGATGACAAGGAAATTGAGTTCAAGAGCCGGGATTGGCCAGGCGCCCAGACCCGTTGCCAGGTCGCGGTCAACAGCTATAACCGTCTCGTACTGCTCACGGGTCAGTGCAAGGACGAGGCAGCGGCGAAGGCCTATGCCGAGCGCGTCAGCAAGGTGCCCAAGGTCAGCCGGGTGGTGGACGAGATCACCATAGGCCCCCTTGCCAGCATGAACCGCCAAAGCGAGGATACCCTCATCACCTCCCGGGCCAAGCTATCCCTGGTCAATGTCGATATCAAGGGATTCGATCCCACCCGCGTCACGGTGATCACCGAATCCGGCATCGTCTATCTCATGGGGATGGTGACCAACGAGGAGGCAGAGGCGGCGGTAGAACAGGTTCGCTATGTCCCTGGGGTCGTCAAGGTGGTGAAGATCTTTGAGATTACGAATCCGTCCCCCGCGGCGGATGCCCAGGCCACCGCCGCCCCCGTCCCCTCAACAACCGCCAGCCCGGGCCTGCCTGAAGGGACGGGTGGCACCCTCGAAGAGTCTCCTTGACCTAGAATAGCGACATTCAAATCCCGTGAGTCCCAACCCACGGCTTACCCTGATACACTCATTCAATCGCCTTAGCCATGGTGGTGAACTTGGTCACATCGGTTTATCGTTTTCATATAAGGTATGCGTAACCTAAGTTTGGTGGCTCCCCGCGAGCACCCTGTTCTATCCCTGGGGACCGCCATGTCCAATCGCCGTTTCCACCCAGCCATCGCCCCCTTCCTGGTTCTCGCCTCCCTCCTGGCCAGCGGCCTCGGCACCGCCCGGGCCGCCAATCTGGTGGTCTACGACGACTCTGCCGCTACCCAGTGGCGCAAGCTCGAGCGGGTCTCTGAACAGGCCGCCGCCGCCCGCACCGGGCAATTCGGGCTGGTGGTGCAGCCAACCCAATGGCACAAGCCACTGCTGGTGCTCAAGGCCGGGCGCACGGACTTCCGCCCCTACGACCACCTGGAGTTGGACATCCGCTCCCCCAACGGCCCCATCAATCCGAACCTGACCCTGTGGGACTACGCCCTGGGGAGCACCCGATCCTTGGCCGCCTACGCCGAGGGCGGGGTCATCGATGCCACCTGGCGGCATGTCAGTATCCCGCTGGCGGACCTGGCCAGCCCCGCCTTTCCGCTCGACAGTGTTTTCACCTTCATGTTCGGCACCATGGCGGTGCCCAAGCCCTTCTATATCGACAACCTGGTGCTGTCCCGGGTGAAGGGGCCCTCGGTGACCGGTCAGGCCCTGCGCTCCAGCCGCGTCCTGACCCTGACGACCGACGGCTTTGACCATGCCGCCAGCAGTAACCCGGCGGGCTACTCAATCACCAGCGCTACGGACCCGGCCTACGCGGCCCCGGTCCGGCCCCTGGCCGTCGGCAGCGACCGCCAGGCGGTGGGCGTCACCGAGGGCGGCCTGGAGGCGGTGGTGGCATCGCGCCTACACCTGCTGCTTCCGACCCCGCTCCAGCCGGACCACAGTTACCGCGTGACCCTGGCCGGCATGGTCTGGGACGGCGGCATCCATGCCGAACCGGACGCGATCACGGTAACCTGGGACGAGTCGCAGCCGAGCGAGAGCATCCAGGTCAACCAGGTCGGCTATGCCCCAGGCGCGCCCAAGCTGGCTTATGTGGGCAACTGGTTAGGGGACCTGGGATCCTTACCAGTGGACGACCCCAGCTTCCGCGTGGTGGACAGCACAACCGGCGCCATTGCCTGCGCCGGCCCCCTGACCTTGCGAGCCCCCGCCGACCCCCAGAGCGGGGCCGATGTCTACGAGGCGGACTTCAGCGACCTGACCACCCCGGGCCAGTACCGCATCGAGGTCCCTCAGATCGGCCGTTCCTTCCCCTTCGCCATCGCCGAGGATGTCTATGACGGGGTCTACCGCACCGTCATGCGCTCCTTCTATCACCGGCGCAACACGAACCTGACCGCCCCTTTTGCCGACCCGGGCTACGCGCGAGACGGGATAGAGCCATCCCTGGATGGGATCTACCACCCGGTCCTGGCTGAATACCCGCTGAGCGCCGGCGAGGTGCCCTTCGCCCCCAGGCCGGTCGCCCCGGGCTGGTTCGACGCCGGCGACTACGGCCAATACCTCCATAACGCCGCGCCCATCTGGGGGGCCATCGGCCTGGCCTTCGATCTCGCCGACCCTGGCCATTTCGCCGATGGCGAGCTGAATATCCCGGAATCGGCCAACGGCATCCCCGACCTCCTCGACGAACTGGGCTTCGGCATGGACTGGGCCCTGTCCATGCAGGATGCGAGCGACGGCGGCGTTTACTGGCGCCTGGCAAGCGGTGACTGGGACCAGGGCCTGCCCGGGGCGGTGAACCAGCCGCGCTTCATTTACGAGAAGACCACCCGCGCCACCGCCCAGTTCGCCGCCATGGGGGCCCTCTACGCCCGCCTCATCGCCCCCTACGACGCGGCCCGTGCCACGACAGTGCTAGGCGCTGCCCGGCACGCCTGGGACTATGTCCAGACCCACCCGACCTGGCCTGCTGAGGGGACTCTGTACACCAATCCCAACCCATACCCAGGCGGTGGCGAATACGCGGTGGCCAGTTCCAGGCCGGCGCTGCTCTGGGCTGCCGCTGAGCTGTACCGGACCACGGGTGAGGCGGGCTTTCAGGACGCCTACCGGGGCCTGATCGCCCAGGTCGCTATCGACATAACCGCCGGACCCCGGGAGACTTTCCCCCACTGGGCCCTGGTCATGGCCCGGCACGCTAACCGCGACCCCATCCTGGCTGAGGAAGCCCGCCGGGCCATCATGATCGCCGCCGACACCAAGCGCACCTGGGCCGCCCAGAACCCCTACCGGGCCCCCAAGCACCCCAACCCCCAGTACACCGGCTGGTCCAACTTTTCGGCCTCGGTAATGGCCGCCCTACCCCTACTCCAGGCCCATCACCTGACGGGCCTGCCCATCTACCAGGACGCCGCCTGGACCAGCGCCAATGTCATTCTGGGGGCCAACCCCCTGTCGCGCAGCTTCATTACTGGCATCGGCGCCCGCCCACCCCTGGACCCCCTGGACCTGGTGTCACTCCATGACGCTAATGCCCTCCCAGTACGCGGCCTGATAGCACCCGGCGTCACCTGGCACCTGCCCGAGTTCCGTGAACCCTACATCAGTGTCAACGCCGCCTACTACCCGCCCGAGGCCCCGGCCAGCCCCGGTGATTACGACCAGGCCTACCCGGTCCTGCGCCGTTATACCGATGCCCACGAGCTGATCCCCATGAGCGAGGGCACGGTCCAGGAGGCAGCCTATGTGGGTGTGGCCTTCGGACTGCTGCGCGATGGTTCGGCCCAATTCCCCCTAGCCGACCCGGCCTATGCCTGGGATCCCGAGCACCCCAAGGGGGGTAAGGTCTACAACCTCACCGACCTGCTACCGGAGGAGGTCCCTTATCTGACCCCGGCCCAGATCACGGCCTTTGGTGCCAGTGTCGGCGTGGCGGGTGACGCCTGGTTGGCCCAACTGACCCAGGCCCAGGTCGCTGCCATCGCCGCTCCCAACACCCCCTACTGGGTGGGGCGCCTGTCGGCCAGCCAACAGGAGGGCCTGACCGGCACACAGATCGCGGCCTTCGTGCAGTGGAGCCTGATGACCGCCCTCCCCTCCTCCAAGGTTGCCCTGATCCCCCCCGCCAAGGTCGCCGGCCTGGGGCTAACCATTGCCCAGACCACTGCTGGCTGGAAGGCGGCCCTGACCGCCACGCAACGTGCCGCCCTGACCCCGCAGCAGATCGACATCCTGGCCAAGGCCGGATTCTGAGCAAGGGCCCGAGACGGCGCCGCCACCATGATGACGCCCCCCGAGCCACTGAGCGCCAGGATTGTCGCCGAGTTCAAGGACATCTCCAGACCCGGCGCCCTCCTGCTGGACCCGGCGGATCTATGGTCCTACGGCTATGACAACAGCCGCCGTCAGGCCATGCCCCAGGCGGTAATCCTCATCGAGGCCACGGAGCAGGTCGGACCTTTGGTCGAGATCTGCAACCGGGAGAGGCTGCCGTTGGTCGCGCGCGGACGGGGTACCGGAACCACGGGGGCGGCGGTACCGGACCGAGGCGGTCTGGTCCTTTCCTTCGAGCGCCTGGAGCGCATCCTCCGCATCGATCCGGACAACCGCCTGGCGATCGTGGAGCCGGGCGTCACCAACCAGGCCCTGCAGGCCGCACTGGCGCCACGGGGCTTTTTCTGGCCACCAGACCCCACCAGCGCCGCGACTTGCACCCTGGGCGGCAATCTGGCCTGCAACGCCGCCGGTCCCCGGGCGGTCAAGTACGGCACTCCGCGCGAGAACACCCTGGGGCTGACGGCCGTCACCGGTACCGGCGATCTCATCCGCACCGGGGTAAGAACCACCAAAGGCGTGGTCGGCTATGACCTGACCCGGCTCATCATCGGCTCCGAGGGCACCCTGGCCCTCATTACCCAGGCCACCCTCAAGCTCACCCCCCTGGCGGAGGCGCGGCGTACCCTGCGCGCCAGTTACGCCGACATCCATGCCGCCGCCGCCGCCGTCTCGGCCATCATGGCCCAGCCCATCACCCCCTGCACCCTGGAATTCATGGACGGCTCCGCCCTGGCCATGGCCCGCCATCTGGGCGATCTGGGCCTGCCCCCTGGAACCGGCGCCCTGCTCATGATCGAGGTGGATGGCCCTGCCCAGGGCATCGACCAGGCCGCGGCGGCCGTGGCCCAGGCCGCTGGATTGCCCGGGCTACTGGAGTTGCGCACCGCCGCCAGTGCCGAAGAGGTCGCTGCCCTTTGGAAGACCCGCGCCGCCCTGTCCCCGGCCCTGCGCCAAATCGCGCCCAAAAAGATCAACGAAGACGTCGTGGTACCCGTCTCGCGCCTGGGCACCTTCATCGAGGGCCTGGACCGGCTGGGACGGGAGCACGCCATCCGCATCGTCAACTTTGGTCACGCCGGTAACGGCAACATCCACGTCAACCTGCTGGTAAACCCCGACGACCCGGAAGAAATGGCCCGCGCCGAGGCCTGCCTCGAAGCCGTCTTCAACCTGGTCATCACCCTGGAGGGCACCCTATCGGGGGAGCATGGGGTGGGCCTGGCCAAGCGCGATTTTATCCACCTGGAGCTGGAACCCGTCGTGTTGCGCCTCATGCATGGTATCAAACGCCAGTTTGATCCAAACGGCATCCTTAATCCGGGCAAGACCTTGCCGCCCCTGGCCTAGGACATGAAGGGGCCATCGCCCCATCCGGGCGGTGGACATCGCGGAGGATGATTCACTTGGCAGCTGACCTGGCTGGTGACGAGGGCTTGGCTCTAAGCATCACCGGGGTGGCGCAAGCCTACTCGGATGCCGGAATCCTCTATCTCAAGGGCGACTGGACCCACCGGGATCCAACGCGTTTGGTCATGACAGTTAGCTCTAATAGAATGAGTTATACCCGACGCGGGCCCGACTACTTTCGGGGAGATTAATACATCTCTCCGTCGTCGTGACGCGACCATAGGCATCTACAGATTCGTAAGTCGTACAGCGCGTAGCCGCATAGGGCCTGGGCGCTGGTTGACTCGGGTAATAGCGATACTGGCTTTGATACTGACGTTCCTGCGCGACATTGGCATAACCGATGGCGCTACCGACAGCCGCCCCCGCCAGCGCGCCGCTGGTTGCGCCCATGTTGCGGTCCCAGGGGTTCAAGGCCGCGCCGCCGAGAGCGCCGATAGCGGCCCCGGCCAGGGTACTACCAACCACGGTCCCGACCTCCTGGTCCGTGGCCGCGCAACCCCACAGGAGCGTCGCAACCAGACAAATCATTCCAGTGCGCATCTTTGAAACTCCTCTGGTGCCCCGGCAACAGACCCACCCCAACCGCCAGACCAGTCGTCATGTGGCTAGTAGCAGGTTCTCGTCGTCGTTCTATTACCATAGCGGTCAGTAGTCGTTGTTACATCACAACGCTCCTGATAGGGCGGTGGCTCAACCACCACCACCTCGCGCCGAGGTTGAGTTAGCAGATAACCCAAGCCGATCCCGCCGATGATAGCGGGAGCAACCCAGGCACCACCATACCTGGGGCCATACCCATAACCATACCCACGGCCATAGGGAGCACCATAGTATCGGGGTGGATGCGCACTGGCGGAGAGTGCCATGAACAGCAGAGTCCCCGCCATTGCCGAGGTAATAAGGGAATTAATTTTCATGTGGATACCTGGTAGGGATTCAGATTTTAACGGGTAGCGCGGATGGCTTTAAGCCATCGGGCATCGAGATTGATAGCAAGTGAGAGAAGAGGGGGTTTTCGTAACAACTTGAATTGGCGGTGGGGGTGGGATTTGAACCCACGGAAGAGTTGCCCCTTCGCTGGTTTTCAAGACCAGTCCAATAAACCGCTCTGGCACCCCACCCATGAAGAAGTTCCCTGGGTCCCGGAAATAGCTGTAAGAAACCCTGTCGCGAGTCTTCAGGACCCCTACTACCGGCCACTCAACCAGCCTGCCGATAATGGCGGGTTCCCACTTGGATCGAGGGGCTCTGGCCCTTACCTCTTCTTCCAGGATAAGAATACCGGAAGGGGCGCCCCAGGCCAATGAGACTTTGGTTGCCTTTTCGCCCCGGACAGGTATCCTTCGGAACTCGATTTACTACTTACTGTCATATGCGAGACAGATTCCAGATCCATTCACAACCTAGGAGAGACGCCACATGGCCACCCCCCAATACTCCGTACTGAGCGGCGCCCAGAGCGCCATTTCCGCTAACAAGGTGTTGAAAAACACCTATATGTTGCTGTCCGCCACCCTGGCCTTCAGCGCCCTCACGGCCATGATTTCCATGACCCTGGCCTTGCCGAGCTGGATGTACCTGGCCTCGGTGATTGGCGCCATGGTGCTGGGCATGTTCGTGCTGCCCCGTACCGCCAATTCCAGCGCCGGTATCGGTGTCCTGTTTGCTATCACCGGCCTGCTGGGCTTGGGCCTGGGCTCCATTCTGACCCTCTACATGGCCCTGCCCCGGGGTCCGGAGATCATCGCCACCGCCTTTGCCGGCACCGGCCTCATCTTCCTGGGCCTGTCCGGCTACGCCCTCACCAGTAAGAAGGACTTCAGCTTCATGGGCGGCTTCCTGTTCGCCGGCATCATGGTGGTCTTCATTGCCGCCATCGCGAACATCTTCCTGGCCATGCCAGCCCTGTCCCTGGCGGTGTCCGGTGGCATTATCCTGGTCATGAGTGGCTTTATCCTGTTCGATACCAGCCGCATCATCAACGGGGGTGAGACCAACTACATCATGGCCACCTATGGCCTCTACCTGAACATGTTCAACATTTTCATTAGCCTGTTGCAGATCCTTGGCATTATGGGCAGTGACGACTGAACCCGTCTTTCGACCTGATCTGGACCCCGGCTCCGTGCCGGGGTTTTTCTTTGTTGCTCACTGAGACCTAGATCATGGACCTCTTTCTGAAAATCATCGCGGCCGCCGCCATGGGCATGATGGTCTTTTATGCCTGGCGCTCCTACCAGCAATGGCAAGAGCATGGCCCCAAGGCCGAGAAGGGTGACTGGCAGGCAGTCATTCTGCCTCTGGCATTAGTGGCAGGGCTGGTCGTCTTACTGATCGCCATGGTGCGCTAGTCCGGCACACTCAATCATCGGGGCCATGGCTCGCATGAACCCGGGTTCATGCAGCCTCACCCACCCCTACAAAAACTCAGCACCACCCAGGTAGGGCCGCAGAATTACGGGGATACCCAGTCTGCCGTCCTCCTCCTGATAATTCTCCAATACCGCCACCAGGGTGCGGCCCACGGCCAGACCAGACCCGTTCAGGGTATGGAGAAGCTCGGGCTTGCCGGTCTCGGGATTGCGCCAGCGGGCCTGAAGGCGCCGGGCCTGAAAGTCATTGAAATTGCTGCACGAAGAAATCTCCCGGTACCTGTTCTGACCCGGCAGCCAGACTTCCAGGTCATAGGTCTTGGTGGCGGAAAATCCCAGATCGCCGGCGCAAAGGGTGACGACCCGGTAAGGAAGCTCTAACTTCTGGAGAATGGCCTCGGCATGACCGGTGAGGGCTTCCAGGGCCGTGAAGGAGTCCTGGGGACGCACCATCTGAACCAGTTCCACCTTTTCGAACTGGTGCTGGCGGATCATGCCGCGGGTGTCCTTGCCATAGGAGCCGGCCTCGCTGCGAAAGCAAGGGGTATGCGCGACCCACTTTCGCGGCATGGAGGCCCCGTCCAGGATCAGGTCCCGCACCAGATTGGTCACGGGCACCTCGGCGGTGGGTATCAGGTAAAGGTCCTTCTCGCCAGGCACCTTGAAGAGTTCCTGCTCGAACTTGGGCAGTTGCCCGGTCCCGTAGAGGCTCCCGGCATTGACCAGATAGGGGACATAGACCTCGACATAGCCATGCTCGCGGGTGTGGGTGTCGAGCATGAACTGAATCAGGGCCCGATGCAGCCGTGCCAGGGGTCCGCTCAGGACCACGAAGCGTGAGCCCGTGAGCTTGGTGGCGACATCGAAATCCATCCAGCCGGTCGGTACGCCCAGATCCACATGGTCCTTGGGCTCGAAAGCAAAGACCCGGGGCTGGCCCCAGCGCCGCTCCTCGCGATTGTCGCGCTCGTCCCGGCCATCGGGTACGCTGGCATGGGGCAAGTTAGGCAGGCCCAGGGCGATCTGACTCAGGTCATTCTGCACCTCAGCCAGCTCGACCTCGGCGGCCTTGAGCTTGTCGCCCAGATCAGCGACCTGGGCTAGTAGGGGCGCCACCTCCTCCCCGGCCTTCTTGGCCTGTCCGATGAGCTTGGACCGGCTATTGCGCTCGCCCTGCAACTCCTGAGTCCGTACCTGGATCGCCTTACGACGGGCCTCCAGGGCCTCGATGCGCCCGGTATCCAGGGCGATTCCGCGACGGGCGAGCTGCTCAGCGACATAGGCAAGCTCGGCGCGCAACAAATGTGGATCCAGCATGATGACTAACCTGGGTTGGATGACCGAAGCCAGACGCAACGACCCTCGCTGGCCTTGTCGATGGCGGCGAGGCGTTGCCGATGGGCCTGGAGTTCCGACTCGGTAGCATGCACCACGGGCAGAGGCTGCCGGTCGGTAGGGAGGCGGCGGACGGGATGGCGATGGGTCTCCTGGCCCTGATCGCCCTGGCCACCGAAGGCCAGCTTGACCTGGCCTCCGGTCATGGCGAGATAGACCTGGGAAAGGATCTCCGCATCCAACATGGCGCCGTGGAGGTCGCGACGGGAGTTATCGATCTCGTAGCGTTTGCAGAGGGCATCCAGAGAGTTACGTTGCCCAGGATGGCTGCGGCGCGCCATTGCCAGGCTATCGATAACCCGGCACAGATCACCGATACGCGGGGCGTCCGCACGCCAGAGCTTCAGTTCATGATCCAGGAAACCGACGTCGAAGGGGGCGTTATGGATGATGAGCTCGGCATCGCGGATGTAGGCGAGGAAATCCTCAGCGATATCGGCAAAGCGCGGCTGATCACGCAGAAAGTCGTTGGTGATGCCATGGACGTTGACCGCCCCCTGCTCCACATCCCGATCGGGTTGCAGATAGCAATGGAAATCCTTGCGGGTCAGGCGGCGCTCCACCAACTCGATACAGCCAATCTCAATGATGCGGTGCCCCTCGGCCGGCTCCAGGCCCGTGGTTTCCGTATCAAGCACAATTTGACGCATCTTTGCCATCTTCCTCGGGAAAAATCAGCGGGGGATGCCCTGGTTGGCCAGGGCATCGGCACGCTCGTTTTCGGGATGCCCGGCATGGCCCTTGACCCAATGCCACTCCACCCGATGGGCGGCTAAGGCCCGGTCCAGGCGCTCCCAGAGATCCTGATTCTTGACGGGCTGTTTATTGGCGGTCTGCCAACCATTGCGCTTCCAGCGCGTCATCCACTGGGTAACGCCCTGGCGCAGATACTGGGAATCAGTGACGACACGGATGGGCATAGGCCGCTTGAGGGCCTCCAGGGCCTGAATGACGGCCATCATCTCCATGCGGTTGTTGGTGGTATGGGGTTCGCCGCCGCACAGCTCTTTCTCGATGGCGCCGAAACGCAGCAGGGCACCCCAGCCGCCGGGACCAGGATTGCCCTTGCAGGCACCATCGCTAAAAATCTCGACCTGTTCAGACATTGCGGCTGGTCCCGCGCGTGGTGGGCTCTACCGCGTTGCCGGGCAGCAGTTTACGGCGGGTCTTCCAGGAGGGCCGCAGGGGCGTCAGGGTAGAGACGCGCTTAACGGCACGCAGCGCATAAACGCCCCCCAAGGCCGGCCAGTAGCGGCGGCCAGTCCTGTCAAGAACACCGCCCGAACACCCTCGCGACCCCCCCCAAGGGGCCTGGAACATCAACATCTGTTGCATCTCCCGATCAAAACCCAGGAGGGACAGCCAGGCTCCAACGCGATAGCGGGTCAGGAAGCGACCACACCAGGGCACCCGGCCGGGGCGCGCCAGCCGCAGGAGCGCCCAAGGGCTGATGGCGTTGAAGCCCAGGATAATGAGCCGCCCCTCGGGAATCAGCACCCGTTCAGCCTCCCGCAGCACTTGGCGCGGATCGGCGGCGAAGTCGAGGGTGTGAGGCAGAACAACCGCATCAAGGCTATCGCTGACGATGGGCATCATCTCCGGGACAGCCGCGATCCGCATTCCCAGCCCGCCCTGATGCAAGGCAGGGGGGAGCGAAATCGCGTGGCGGACATGGCTGCCCCGCACCACCTCCCCAAAGACATCATCGCCACCCACCTGAAGGAGATAATGACCAAAGACACCCTCCAGCATCCGCTCTAGACAGACCGCCTCCTGAGCCGCCACCTCCCGGCCCAGCCTTGATCCGTACCAGTCCTCGATCTGGGTGATCAGTTCCCCCCCCTGGGGACAAGTCTTCATGCGTTCAATGGGCATCCGTGCTCAGTCAACCGGCGGGGGCGCCAGAACCTCTCGGTTGCCATTAGTCTCTGCCGCACCCACGATGCCGATACGCTCCATTTCCTCGATCATGCGCGCAGCACGGTTGTAGCCGATCTTGAGCCGGCGCTGAACACCGGAGATGGAGGCGCGGCGGGATTCCACCACGATCTGCACCGCTTCATCGAAGAGGGGGTCCTGATCCTCCAGGTCGCCGCCCGGGCGCGGCTCTGGATCGATACCGGGGATACCATCGCCCATGTCCATGAGGATGGTGTCGATATAATCCGGTTCGCCCTGCGCCCGCAAAAATTCAACGATTTTATGAACCTCATGGTCATCGACGAAGGCACCGTGGATGCGATAGGGAATGCTGGTCCCTGGCGGCAGATAGAGCATATCGCCGTTGCCCAGCAGGTGCTCGGCGCCCATCTGGTCAAGGATGGTGCGCGAATCGATGCGAGAGGACACCTGGAAGGCCATGCGAGTCGGGATATTGGCCTTGATAAGACCGGTCAGGACGTCCACCGAGGGTCTCTGGGTCGCCAGCAGCAGGTGAATACCGGAGGCGCGGGCCTTCTGGGCCAGCCGGGCGATGAGTTCCTCCACCTTTTTGCCCACCACCATCATCATATCCGCCAATTCGTCGATGATGACGACGATGTAGGGGAGATGATCCAGGGCAGGTGGCGATTCCATAGGCATCTCCCGCACCAGGTTATAGAGGGGATCAAGGATGGGCTCGCCCGCCGCCAGGGCGTCGGCGACCTTGCGGTTATAGCCACCAATGTTGCGCACCCCCAGCCGCGCCATCAGCTTGTAACGCCGCTCCATCTCCGCCACGCACCACCGCAGGGCATTGGCAGCCTCCTTCATATCCGTCACTACTGGTGTGAGCAGATGCGGAATGCCCTCGTACACGGATAGCTCCAGCATCTTGGGATCAACCATGATGAGGCGCACGTCACGCGGTCCGGCCTTGTAAAGCAGGCTGAGGATCATGGCATTGAGGGCCACGGACTTACCAGAACCGGTGGTACCGGCGATGAGGGCATGGGGCATGCGCCCCAGGTCCGCTACCACCGGGTGCCCGGAAATATCGGTGCCGAGGGACAGAGTCAGGGGTGACTTGGCATCCTGGTAGGCGCTGGAACCCAGAATCTCGCGCAGGGCCACCGTCTCCCGGAAGTTATTGGGGATTTCCAGGCCGATGACGGACTTGCCGGGTATGACCTCGACCACGCGCACGCTGACGGTGGAGAGGGCCCGGGCAATATCCCGGGACAGGCCGGTAATCTTGCTGGCCTTGGTTCCCGGCGCTGGCATCATCTCAAACAGAGTCACCACCGGGCCGGGATGGACGGCGACCACCTGGACGGTGACGCCAAAGTCCGCCAGCTTGCTCTCCACTTGGCGCGAGAGTTCATCAAGCTGTTCCTTGGAATAGCCCTTGCCGCTGCGCCGCGCCTCGTCAAGGAGCAGCAGGGGCGGCAGTTCACCCCCCAGGTTCAGGGGTGACAAGGATAATTGCTCGGCCTCGTTCGCCTTATCCTGGGGGAGTTCGGGAGGCTGGAGGGGCATACTGGGCTTGGTGGCCCTGAGGCGCGGCTTGGGTTGGGGTTTGGCTTCAGGCTTGACCGCGAGTCTCGCCTCGGGAGCAGCGAAGGGAGGTTCGATATTCGCTGACGCGGGCGAGGTTGTGGCCAGATCAATCAGGTCCTCCTCATCCAGCAAGGTCTCGTCCTCGATCAGGTGGGGCTCGGGATTAACAGCCGTCGCCGGCTCCCGGGCCTTCTCGGACGCCTTTTGCTTCGGCGGATACATAAACCAGATCACCAACCGATTACCTGCCCGCCACAGCAGCAGGATCAGCCAGCCAATGCCATCCAGCACCGCCAGCCAGGACAGCCCGGTGAAAAAGGTGATCCCGGCCAGCAAGAGGGGTGCCAACAATAGGGAAGCGCCGGATGTGTGGAAGCTGGCCACCAGCTTGCCGCCGACCAACTGACCGACACCGCCGCCTATGCCATTGGGTAGTGCCACGGGAATACCCTGTAGCAGGATCCCCGCCAGGGCACTGCCAGCACCCAAGGTAAGCACAAAGCCAAGCAGTCGCAAGGCCAGGCGCTGCACCCGTGTCTCTGCCTCGTCGTCCATGCCTCGCAAGGTCAGCCAGGCCGTCCAGGCAATAGCGATAGGGAGCAGATAGGCAAAGTAGCCGAACAGCGACAAGGCCACATCCGCGAACCAGGCACCGAAGGGGCCGCCAAGATTCTGGACTTGATCAATCGGCTCGATATGGGTCCACCCCGGATCCTCCGGGGCATAGGAAATCAGACAGGCCGTCAAAAAGAGGGCAACCGCGAACAGCGCCCACATGATAGCCTCGCGTAGAACACGCTGAAAATAATCACTGAAGGTCAGTTGCCCAACCCGAGTCGCCTGTGCCAAATTCACTCCCTCCGTTTTGCCCCCGGATTATAGCGGCAGGGGTGGATGAGCCCATGCTGCCATCCTGCCTGGAAACCGCCCCCATGCCAAGCTGGGTCTCCCAACCGGCCCGGTCGAGCCGACCCAGACGCCTCAGCCATCCTTTACCCAACAGCGGTCAAACCGTAACATGAGAATCATCGCAGTCCTCTAGGGGACCAGCCCCCCGCCCACTAGATTCAAGGAGTCCATCCATGAACACAAACAAGCACTGCCGCCTGCTGATCCTGGGTTCCGGGCCCGCTGGCTATACGGCCGCTGTCTATGCCGCGCGGGCCAATCTGCATCCAGTCCTGATCACGGGCATGGAACAGGGCGGCCAGTTGATGACGACCACCGATGTGGACAACTGGCCGGGTGACCCCGACGGCGTTCAGGGTCCGGACCTCATGGAGCGGATGCGCCGCCACGCCGAGCGCTTCGAGACTGAGATCATCATGGACCACATTAACCAGGTGGACCTCAGCCAGCGTCCCTTCCGTATCGTGGGAGATGGCGGCGACTATAGCTGCGACGCCCTCATCATCACCACGGGGGCCAGCGCCCGTTATCTGGGTCTCCCCTCCGAGCAGGAATTCCGCGGCCGCGGCGTTTCCGCCTGCGCCACCTGCGACGGTTTCTTCTACCGTAATCAGAAAGTCGCCGTCATCGGCGGCGGCAATACGGCGGTGGAGGAGGCCCTCTACCTCTCCAACATCGCTGCCGAGGTTACCCTGGTTCATCGCCGGGATGCCCTGCGCTCGGAAAAGATTTTGCAACAGCACCTCTTCGAGAAGGTCGAGCACGGCAACGTCAAAATCCTCTGGAACAGCACCCTGGACGAGGTCCTGGGCGATCCCACGGGCGTCACCGGCATGCGGATCCGCAACGTTCAGGACGGCTCCACCCAGGACATCGCACTCCAGGGCGTCTTCATCGCCATCGGTCACCAACCCAATACCCAGCTATTTGAGGGCCAACTGGAACTGAACAACGGCTACATCAAGGTTCACAGCGGTAGCGACGGCAATGCCACTGCCACCTCCATCCCCGGCGTCTTCGCCGCGGGCGACGTCATGGACCATATATATCGCCAGGCCATCACCTCCGCCGGCTCAGGCTGCATGGCCGCCCTGGATGCGGAGAAATTTCTCGATGCCCTGGGAGGGTGAAAGTTACCGCCAACAGCATCGGGTAACAACTTGCTGGCGCACATCTTACAGCTCGCGCCAGGCCATCCAAGGGATCCCTTAGCCCTTCTCCCTTTCTCGTAACAGCACCACGGCAAAGGCGGCAATGCCTTCGCCGCGGCCCGTAAAGCCCATGCGCTCGGTGGTGGTGGCCTTGACATTGACGCGAGCCTGGAGGCAGCCGAGATCAGCGGCAAGTGTCTGGGTCATGGCGGGGATATAGGGAGCCAATTTGGGCTCTTGAGCGACGATGGTGAGATCGGCGTTGTGGACGGCTAGGCCGAGTTTCTCCAGGGAGGCCATGACCCGGCGCAACAGGACACGGCTGTCGATGCCGGCGTAAGCCGCGTCGGTGTCGGGAAAATGGCGGCCAATGTCGCCCAGACCCGCGGCACCAAGCAGGGCGTCGCAAAGGGCGTGGATGGCCACGTCGCCATCGGAGTGGGCTTCCAACCCCTGGTCGTGGGGCACCTGGACACCGGCCAGCACCAAGGGTCGGCCCGGTCCGAAGCGATGGGCGTCGATACCCTGTCCGATTAGCATAACCGCCCCTGGCTCAGAAGATAGAAATGGGCCAAAGCCAGATCCTCCGGGCGGGTAATTTTGATGTTATCGGCATGGCCTTCCACCAGCAGGGGCTGGAGGCCGGCGATCTCCAGGGCGCTGGCATCATCCGTCACCAGTTGGCCCGCGGCGATGGCCTGACTCAGCGCCTGGCGAAGAGGCCCCAGGCGGAACATCTGGGGCGTGTAGGCATGCCAAAGTCCCGCGCGGGGGACCGTATTCTGGACCTCACCCCGAGCGTTCGCCGCCTTCATGGTATCCCGGACCGGCACGCCGAGGAGGCCCCCAACGGGGTGATCCTCCAGGGTTGAGATGAGACGGTCCAGGTCTTCGCGCCGCAGACAGGGCCGGGCGGCATCGTGTACCAGCACCCAATCGTCCGCGTCCGCACGCCCACCCAAGGCCTTTAGGGCATTGAGTACCGAGTGGCAGCGCTCCGTGCCACCCGCCACGCGCAGGATAGCGGGATGATGCGCCGAGGGCAGGGCCTCCCAGCGTTCATCCGCCGTGTCCAGGGCGATCACCACCCCCCGAATCCGCGGATGGTCAAGAAAGAGCCGCAGGCTGTACTCGAGCACCGGCTGGCCCGCCAGGTCGAGATATTGCTTGGGGATGGCCGCGCCCATGCGGCGACCGGCCCCGGCGGCGGGGATCAGGGCCCAGCAAGCGGTTTCAGTCACCCGTCTTGGACTCAGACTTTGACATGGATTTGGACTCAGGGCCTGGTAGCCGGCTTTGAATCGGGCTTGGGTGCCGGTTTGGGAACCAGGTGAGACGCGGCCTGTGACCCCTTGGCCGACCCTGCGGAAGCCGTGGGTTTGCCTTCGTCCCCGGGCGCGGGTGCCGGCGGTTGCGGCTCTATAACCTGCAGAAAGATTTCGCCTCCCTTGATCATCCCCAGTTCACTGCGGGCACGTTCCTCCAGGGCATCCTGGCCCTGACGCAGATCTTCCACCTCGGCCTGCAGGCGGCGGTTTCGCGTACGTTGCCTTTCCAACTCCTCGCCTTGGGCCAAGATCTCGTGGCGCAGGGCGGCAACCTCCGCCAGGCTACCCTCCCCCACCCACAGGCGGTACTGGAGCCAGCCAAGCAACAGCAGGAGGGCGAGCGTCAATACGCGCATGAACTGCCGCAATTAAGTTTTACCAGTGCCGAGCAGGCGTTGGCAGGTCGGGTTCAGAGCCAGCGGAAGGCTGCCCGGCCAGCGAAAACGGCCTCGGCCCCCAACTGATCCTCGATACGCATCAACTGGTTGTATTTGGCAACGCGGTCGGAACGGGACAGGGAGCCAGTCTTGATCTGGCCAGTGGCGGTGGCCACCACCAGGTCGGCGATGGTGGTGTCCTCAGTCTCGCCAGAGCGATGAGAAACCACAGCCGTGTAGCCCGCCGCATGCGCCATGTTGATGGCCTCCAGGGTCTCGGTTAGGGTGCCGATCTGGTTGACCTTGATGAGGATGGAATTGGCGATGCCCCGGTCGATACCTTGCTTGAGGATCTGGGTGTTGGTGACGAAGAGGTCATCGCCGACGATCTGGACCTTGTCGCCCAGGCGTTCCGTGAGACGCTTCCAGCCGTCCCAGTCGCCCTCCGCCAGGCCGTCCTCGATGCTCAGGATCGGATACTGGCTAACCCATCCCGCCAGCAGGTCGATCACGCCGTCGGAATCGAGCTTTCGACCCTCTCCGGCCAGGTCGTAAACTCCATCTCGATAGAATTCCGAGGCAGCCACATCCAGGCCAATCCAGATGTCCTTGCCAGCGGTGAACCCGGCCTTGCCGATGGCCTCCAGGATCGCCTCCACCGCGGCAATGTTAGAGGGCAGATCCGGGGCGAAACCGCCCTCGTCGCCCACGGAGGTGGCGAGCCCGCGACCCTTGAGCACGGCCTTGAGGGCATGGAAAACCTCCGCGCCGTAGCGCACGGCCTCGCGGATGCTGGGGGCGCCGACGGGCAGGATCATGAACTCCTGAAAGTCCACGCTGTTGTCCGCGTGCTGGCCGCCATTGATGATGTTCATCATGGGCACCGGGAGTCGGTAGTTACCCTGGCCCAGGTAGCGGTAGAGGGGCAGGGTCATTTCCTGAGCCGCGGCATGGGCGACGGCCATGGAGACCCCGAGCAGGGCATTGGCGCCGAGCCGACCCTTATTGTCAGTGCCATCGAGCTCGATCATGCAGCGGTCGATGCCGCCCTGGTCAGAGACCTCCATGCCCACCACCGCCTGTTTCAGCTCGCCCTCGATATGGGCAACCGCCTTGCGCACCCCTTTGCCCAGATAGCGGCTTTTGTCACCATCGCGCAGCTCCAGGGCCTCGCGCGACCCGGTGGAGGCGCCAGAGGGAACGGCGGCGCGGCCAACGGCACCATCGGCGGTGATAACATCGGCCTCGACGGTGGGATTGCCGCGCGAATCCAGTATTTCCCGGGCTCGGACGTCGATGATCTCGGACATGATGAAACTCCTCAGGGGGATCACCCCAAAAATTTAAAAAAATTTGTCCGTCGGCGAGGGCTTAGAGATCCGCCTCGGCAAATCCCCGCCTCTTGACCACCCGATCGATCTCGACCAGGGTTTCCAGCAATTCACGCATCCGCCTTAGGGGCCAGGAGTTGGGTCCGTCGCTCAGGGCGCAGGCGGGATCGGGGTGGGTCTCCATAAAGAGACCCGAGATGCCCGCTGCCACCGCGGCCCGCGCCAGCACGGGGACGAATTCCCGCTGCCCGCCGGAGCTGTCCCCCTGCCCTCCCGGCAACTGGACTGAGTGAGTCGCGTCGAAAACCACGGGGCAACCGGTCTCGCGCATCACCGCCAGGGCGCGCATGTCGGAGACGAGATTGTTGTAGCCAAAGCTGACTCCCCGCTCGCAGACCATGATCTGGCCGTTGCCGGTGGAGCGGGCCTTCTCCACCACCCGCTTCATGTCCCAGGGCGCCAGAAACTGACCCTTTTTGATATTCACGGGCAGGCCCTTCGCGGCGACGGCCAGAATGAAATTAGTCTGACGGCAGAGGAAGGCCGGCGTCTGCAGGACATCCACGACCTCCACCACCTCTCCCAGAGGCGTGTCCTCGTGGACATCGGTAAGGACCGGCACCCTCAGCCCAACGCGGACCGCTTCGAGGATGCGCAGGCCCGCTTCCAGGCCAGGTCCCCGAAAGCCGCCGAGGGAGGAACGGTTCGCCTTGTCAAAGGACGACTTAAAGATGAAGGGGATATCCAGTTCCGCCGTCAACTCCTGAAGATACCCTGCCGTCTCCTGGGCCAGGTCCGCGCTCTCGATAACGCAGGGACCCGCGATCAGGAAGAGGGGGCGATCCAGTCCGACCTCGAAGTTGAGGAGCCGCATCAGGAATCCTTCCTGCCCGCCGCCTCATGATACTCGAGGGCGGCACGAATGAAGCCGGTGAAGAGCGCGTGGCCATCGCGCGGGGTCGAGGTGAACTCAGGATGGAACTGGCAGGCGATGAACCAGGGATGATCGGGTATCTCCACCATCTCCACCAGGCGACCGTCCAGGGACCAGCCGGAAAACCGCAGGCCAGCGTCCTTCAAGGGATCCAGATAGCGGTTGTTAAACTCATAACGATGACGGTGGCGCTCGCGCACCTGGGGCTGGCCATAGACGGCCCGCGCCAGGCTTCCCGGCTCCAGTCGACAGGTCTGACCACCCAAGCGCATGGTACCACCCAGGTCGGCATCCTGACCGCGCCGCTCAATTTGTCCCGCCTCCGTCTGCCACTCAGTGATGAGGGCGATGACGGGGTGCGGGGTGGCAGGATTGAATTCGGTGCTGTGGGCGCCGGCCAGACCCGCTACGTCGCGGGCGTATTCGATCACCGCCACCTGCATGCCGAGGCAGATACCGAGATAGGGAATGCGCTGTTCCCGGGCGTAACGTACCGCCTGGATCTTGCCCTCAATGCCCCGTTCACCAAATCCACCAGGAACCAGGATGGCGTCCAGGCCCTGGAGGCAACCGGTGCCATCGGTCTCGACCCGTTCGGAATCGACGTAACGAACCTTCACCCGGGTGTGGGTCTGGACACCGGCATGGGCCAGGGCCTCAGACAGGGACTTGTAGGCCTCGGTGAGGTCCATGTACTTGCCGACCATACCTACCGTAACGGAGGCAACGGGCTGGTCGAAGCCATCCAGAACCCTCATCCATTCACCCAGGTCCGCCACGTGCACCTGCAATCCGAATTGATTGACCACAAGATCATCCAGACCTTGGGCGTGGAGCAGGAGGGGGATGCGGTAGATATTGTCCGCGTCCACGGCGGAGATAACCGCCGCCTCCGGGACATTGGTGAAGAGGGCTATCTTGCGCCGCTCGGGTTTAGGGATGTCCTGCTCGGCACGACACAGCAGGATATCGGGCTGGATACCGATCGACCTCAACTCCTTGACCGAGTGCTGCGTGGGCTTGGTCTTGATCTCCCCGGATGTCCTGATGTAAGGCACCAGGGTCAGGTGCATGAAGAGGGCGTTCTCCCGCCCCTCCTCCACCCGCATCTGCCGAATTGCCTCCAGGAAGGGCAGGGATTCGATGTCGCCCACCGTACCGCCGATTTCAACCATGGCGATGTCGGCCGCGTCCGCGCCCAGACGAATGCTGGCCTTGATCTCGTCGGTTATGTGCGGGATCACCTGCACGGTGCCGCCGAGATAGTCGCCTCGTCGCTCCTTGCGGATGACACTCTCGTAAATTTGGCCGGTGGTGAAGTTGTTGTTGCTCCCCATGCGGGTGCGCAGGAAGCGCTCATAGTGGCCTAGGTCGAGGTCGGTCTCAGCCCCATCGTCGGTCACAAAGACCTCCCCATGCTGGAAAGGGCTCATGGTCCCTGGGTCCACATTAATGTAGGGATCCAGCTTGATCATGGTCACGCGCAGTCCGCGCGCCTCCAACAGGGCCGCCAGCGAGGCAGCCGCGATACCCTTGCCAAGGGATGAAACCACGCCGCCCGTTATAAAGATGTATTTGGTCATAGGGAAGGAGTCGGAATGCGCGCGGGACGAACCCGCGGAACCGGCGCAGGCTACCAAAATAGCCGCCTGGCCTCAATGGCCACCGAAGAGGAATCGCGGGGCCTACCTGGTTGGGACTTTTAACCCGCGGTTTACTTGATCCTTATCAACTAAAATAGCAAAATGGTGGGCATGAAGTCTCCTAGCCTCCCAGCGATGAATGAGAACAAGGTGATATCCTTCGAGGCTATTCGAATCGCCTGCAAGAATTGCAACCTTTCCACCCTATGCCTGCCCCTTGGGTTAACAACTGAGGACGTAGAACGCCTCGATACCATAGTCCGGCGCAACCGCCCCTTGCACCGGGGTGACTATCTTTTTCAAAGTGGGGACCGCTTCCGCTCCCTCTTCGTCGTCAAGACCGGCTCGGTCAAGACCTTTGCCCCCAGTACCGAAGGTGGCGAACAGGTGTTGGGTTTTCATCTCCCCGGTGAAATCATCGGCCTGGACGCCATCGAGAAAAATGCCCACGTCTGCTCCGCCAAGGTCCTGGAGACCTCCGCCGTCTGCGAGATTCCCTTCTCCCGCTTCGAGGAACTCAGCGTCACCATTCCCTCCCTTCAGCACCAGATGTACCGCCTCTTCAGCAAGGAAATCGCCCAGGAGACCGAGATGCTGCTCCTGCTGGGCAAGAAAAGTGCCGAGGATCGTCTTGCCACCTTCCTGCTCAGCCTTTCCCAGCGCCTGCAAAGGCGCGGCCTGAGCCCCACCGATTTTTACCTCAGCATGTCTCGCCACGAGATCGGCAACTACCTGGGTCTGGCAGTCGAAACCGTGAGCCGCCTCTTCACCCGCTTCCACGAGGAAAGGCTGCTCATGGTCGATCGGAAACACATCCGCCTCACCGACGTCGATGCCCTGGAGGCCATGGTCCAATCCACCCCCCTTGAGGATTATCGGCGGCGGCTGCCCTGAGGGCCAGGCACCCACCTCAAGATCGGAAAGCAGCAGGCGCGGGGCGATAATTTCACCCCCGCACCTCGGTTTAGAAGGTGTGGGCGTTGAGAAAGAGGTGGCAGAGGATACTGGCGGCATAACCCAGTGCAACCGCCCAAGTCCATTTGAGGTGGCTGGCAAAGGTGTACATGCCCTTGGACTGGCCCATGAGGGCCACACCCGCCGCGGAACCAATGGACAGTAAGCTACCGCCCACCCCCGCCGTCAGGGTCACCAGCAGCCACTGACCCTGGGCCATATCGGGCTGCATGCTCAGGACAGCAAACATGACCGGGATGTTGTCCACGATGGCGGAGAGGAAGCCAATGAGGACGTTGGCCGTGGTCGGTCCTAGGTCGATGTAGATGAATTCGGAAATGAGCGCCAGGTAGCCAATGAAGCCCAGGCCGCCCACGCATAACACCACGCCATAAAAAAACATGAGGGTATCCCACTCCGCCCGCGCCAGCTTGCGGTAGATATCGAAGGGCATGGCGTCCGACAGGCTCTCGCCTGGCAGCAGGGTCACTTCGCCGGTCTTTTTCAGGAAGTAACTGAATATCTTGAGGTAAGCCAGCCCCGTCATCATCCCCAAGACCGGCGGCAGGTGCAGGAAGTTATGGAAGCTGACCGCCGTGATAATGGTCAGGAGGAACAGCAGAATGACGCGCTTGGCGCCACGGCGCATGGGCACCTTCTCACCCCCGGCCGGTGGCACCACGTCCGGCACTGCAAAGTGCATGATGGCCGCCGGTACCGCGAAATTGACCACGGAAGGGATAAAGAGCAGGAAGAAGGTCCAGAAATCAAGGAGGCCTTTCTGCCACACCATCAGGGTGGTAATATCGCCAAAGGGACTGAAGGCACCGCCGGCGTTGGCGGCTACCACGATATTGATAAAGGCCAGGGCCACGAACCGAGGGCTGTCGGAGCCCACCGCCAAGACCACGGCACCCATCAACAGGGCCGTTGTCAGGTTGTCCGCTACTGGGGAGATGAAGAAGGCCAGGACGCCTGTCATCCAGAAGAGTTTGCGGTAGCCAAAACCGCGGCTGATGAGCCAGGAACGCAGAGCCTCGAAGACATTACGTTCGTCCATGACGTTGATGTAGGTCATGGCCGCCAGCAGGAAGAGGAAGAGTTCGGCAAACTCCAGGATATTGTGACGCACGGCATCCCCGGCCTGCGTCGGCAGATCATTTTGGACGTAGATGATCGCAATCAGCACCCAGATGGCGCCGGCGGCCAGCATGACGGGCTTGGACTTACGCAGGTGGGTAAACTCCTCGACCATCACGAAGCCATAGGCGACGACGAAGATTAATATGGCCAGGAATCCCACCCAGTGACCCGTCAGGTCGAGACGATTGGCAGACTCGGTGGCGGCCACCAGACCTGGCGCGAGCAGGGTGGTGGCTAATAGAAAGAGGCGCTTAGGCGCGAGACCCGTCATGTGTTCTCTCCTGAAGGAATCAGCGGTACCAGGCCGTCGTTCGGCGGATGTGGAATGGGTGGCCACGGAAACCGCTCGCCCATCCTCGGGAGCCGCGTTTTAAGAACCTTTGGATTCTACAGGTGACAGCGGCCAGTACAAGTGCGAGGGCACAATCAAAGCCGCCAAAACCGGGAAAGAATCCCGCTACTATCGGGGGACAATTCGGATAAACTATGGGCCTCGAATCGTCCGAGGCCACGCGGAGTCCCACCATCCTTCCCAGATGCAAGAGCTATTGACACTCGGCATTCTGCTCGTTCTTTCAGGGATCTTCTCAGGATCGGAGACCGCCCTCACCTCACTCTCCCTAGCCCGCGCCCATGCCCTTCAGCGAGAGGGACGTCCTGGCGCCAAGGCCGTTTATCGGCTCAAGAAAGACCCAGCCCCCATGTTGACCGCCATTCTGATCGGCAACAATCTGGTCAATACTGGCGCCTCTGCCCTCGCCACCGTGGTCGCCACCGACTGGTTCGGCCACCTGGGGCCCGGCATCGCCGTGGGCGTCATCACCCTCTTGCTCCTGATTTTTGGCGAGATCACCCCCAAGAGCATCGCTACCTGCCACTCCGAGCGCATTTCCCTGGTTATGGGCCCGGTCATCTACGCCTTCATGCGCGCCATCCGGCCCCTGGTCTGGCTTTTCTCCCACCTAACCAATCAGATTCAACAGATGATCGGCAAGGATGGCGACCCCATGGTCACCGAGGCGGAACTCATCAGCATGGTGGAACATGGCGAAGAGGAAGGGACCATCGAGGCCGACGAACGCGAGATGATCGAACGCGTCTTTAGCCTCAACGACCTGCGCGCCGAGGATGTCATGACCCCCAGGCGGCGCGTCTTCAGCCTCGACGGCCGCCGCACCTTGCAAGACCTGACAACGGAGGTCCTCAAGGAGGCCTATTCCCGCGTTCCTCTTCATGGCAGCAACCCCAACGTCATCCTCAAGGTTCTGTTCGCCCGAGACCTGCTGGAGGCGTTGGTCAGGGGCCGCACGGATATCAGCGCCCTGGAGATAGGCCGCGAACCCCTCTTCATCCCCGCCAATCAGACGATCGACAAGCTACTTCCCCTGCTGCGCAAACATAAGCAACACATGGCCTTGGTGGTGGACGACAGTGGATATCTGGAGGGAGTACTCACCCTGGAGGACATCGTCGAGGAGGTGGTGGGCGAGATCTACGACGAGAGCGACGAAGCCCCGGACCAATTCGAGACCCAACCGGATGGCAGCATTCTGGTCAGTGGACATGTAGAGTTGCGCGTGATTGAGGATTTTTTCGACATGGAAATCCCGGGCAAACCCACGGACCGAGTCAGCCACTGGATTTTGAACCACACGGCGCGCATCCCCGCCAAGGATGAAAGCTTCCTCTTCGATGGCATGAAGGTTCATATCCGCGACGCCTCCCAGCGACACATCCGCCAGGTGGCCATTACCCGGATCAATGACCAGCCATCCAATCCTGCTGCCATTCCACAATACTTCGCTTAAACGAGGCAGAACCCCGTTGGACATTGCATTCATTATCGAGCTAGTCGTCTTTATTGTGCTGCTCGTCTTTTCGGGCTTCTTTTCCAGTACCGAAACCTCCCTCTTTTCCCTCAACAAGACGCAGGTGGAGAAGATGCGCGCGGATGGCAATCGCCGCGCGGACCTTATCGAACGTCTGCTGAGCGAACCCCGGCGCCTCATCGTCACCATCCTCATCGGGAACGAGTTCGTCAACGTCGCCGCCTCGGTCATTTCGGCAGCCATGGTGATCCAGCTCTTCGGGGAGGGTAACAAATTCGTCAACCTCTTCGTCATGGTCCCCATCCTGCTGGTGTTTGGGGAGATCACGCCCAAGGTGCTGGCCATCCGCAATAATGTCGCCTTCGCCACCTTTGAGAGCGGGCCCATCGACCAGTTTGCCCGCCTGATCACGCCCCTCCGCTGGGTGATACGCACCGTGTCCGAGTTTTTCACCACCCTCATCGTCGGCAAGGAAAGGTCCAAGGGGAATATCGTCACCGAGGACATGGTTCGCACCCTGGCCCATGTGGCGGTCGGCGAGGGCACCCTGGACCATGCCGAGGCCCAGTACATCGACCAGATCTTCGATTTCGGCAGTCAACGGGTGAATGACCTCATGACGGCTCGGGCCGATGTCACCTTCGTCCCCGTGGAGGCCACTGGCGAAGAGATCCTGGCGACCTTCCGCGACAGCCGCCAGTCGCGCATGCCCGTCTTTGACGATAACCGGGACAACATCGTAGGCATCCTCCACGCCCGCGATCTGCTGGCGGTGGATATCAGCAGCCTGGGCCAAGGCTGGCATAACCGCGAGGGCCTGCTACGCCCGCCCTACTTCGTCCCCGAATCCAAATCCGCCTCCGACCTCTTCGATGCCTTCCGCCAACGTAAAAAGTCCTTTGCCCTGGTCGTGGACGAATACGGTGGTGTCACCGGCGTCATCACCATGGGCGACCTGCTCGAGTCCATCTTCGGCGACATCCCGACGCCGTCGGACGAGGCAGACGAAGACTGGTTCCACGAACTGGCAGACAACCGCTTCGCCCTGCCCGGCGCCACCCTTCTCGAAGACTTCAACGCCCGATTCCACGCCAATTTCGAGGTCGAGGATATCCGTACCCTCGGAGGTCTGGTGCTACACCACTTCGGGGAACTCCCCACGGAGGGCGCCAGCATCGAAATCTGGCCCTTGCGTTTCACGGCCCAGCGCATCGAGGCCAACCGCATCGTAGAGATTCTGGTGGAGCTACTCCCCGGGGCTCTACCGAATGCCCTGGAGACCGGGGTTGAGACTACCCCACCGTCAGAAGCGGATAGTGAGTCCGTTGCCACGGATGATCCAGCGCGCCCCTAACGTCAACTACCGCCGCCCCTCGATCAACACCGCGAGAACTCTCGATAAATGGACATCATCACTACCCTGCTTGTCATCCTTCTCTGCCTTCTGCTGGAAGGCTTCTTCTCGGGGTCGGAGATCGGCGTGGTCAGCGCTGATCAGATCAAATTGCGCCACGATGCCGCCAAGGGCTCCAAGGGCGCCAAGCTCGCGATGGCCATGCTGAGGAACCCGGAATGGCTGCTCTCCACCACCTTGGTGGGGACCAATATCGCCGTGGTCACCAATACCACCATGGTCACTGCCCTCATGATCCACCTCTTCGGGGATCAGGGCAGCTGGATGGCCGTGGTGCTGGCGGCGCCCCTCATCTGGGTCTTCGGCGAGATCGTCCCCAAGAGCGTCTTCCAGCAGCGCGCGGACACCCTCACCCCTTATGTTATTTTCGCCCTGCGCTTTTTCTCCTTCCTCTTCTGGCCCATCCTGATTTTCTTCAGCGCCGTGACCAAGCTGTTGGCCAAACTGGTAGGCGGCATGGATCGCAACCCCTTCACCATGCGTGAAGAGATCATCACCATGTTGAAGATGCCCGCCTCCACCGACGGCGACATCCACCCCGTTGAAAAACAAATGATTCAGCGCCTCTTCAACTTTACCGAGACGCGGGTCGAGGACAGCATGCGCCCCCTGATCGAGGTCACCGCCATCGATAAGGAAGCGACCTGTGGCGAGGCCCGGCGCCTGGCGATCGCAACCTCCCACGCCCGCCTGCCCGTCTTTGAGGAACGCATCGACCAGATCGTTGGCATGCTTTACGTGCTTGACCTGCTGGGCGAGAGCGAGGAAAGCCCCATCACCGGATTCATCCGCGAGGCCCTCTATGTACCCGCCACCAAGAGCGTCCAGGATCTGCTGGTGCAGTTACGCCAGAAGGGAGAGGTAGTCGCCGTGGTGGTGGATGAATTCGGCGCCGCCGAGGGCATCGTCACGGTCGAGGACATTGTCGAGGAGGTCGTCGAGGACCTGAGCGATGAATATGACAGCAAGGAGATAGCGCCGAGCCTTTTCCAGAAGTTGGATGACCGTGACTACCTGACCAGCGGCCGCACCGAACTGAGCCAGATCGCCGAGACCTTGGGCATCCATCTGCCCTCTGAGGATTATTCCACCATCGCCGGCTACATCCTCCACCGCACCGGCTGCATCCCCACCCCGGGAACCCAGATCGAGGCCGACAAGGTTATCCTCAACGTCCACCGCGCCTCGGCTCGCGCCATCGAGGAGGTAAGAATTCGCTGGTCCTAAGCCGATCCCAGAACAGGAAGCCCTTTCCGGAAGCGCAAAAAAAAACTCCAATGCCGGAACCAGGCCGGCATCGGAGCAAGTACATCAGGAACCTAGAATCTTTAGAAGGTCTTGGTACCAATCCACCAGAAAATAGCGGCAATCGCGCCACTGGCGGGAATCGTCAGCACCCAAGCCATCATGATCCTGCTCGCCAGACCCCACTTAACGGCATATTTGCCGCGCGTACTGCCAACACCGAAGATGGCGCCGGTGATGGTATGGGTGGTCGAGACCGGGATACCGGCCAGGGTCGCCAAACCCAGGGTAATGCCACCGCCCAGCGCGGCATTGGAACCACTGATCGGGGTCAACTTAGTAATCTTTGACCCCATGGTCTTGACGATGCGCCAGCCGCCCAGATAGGTACCCCAGGCGATAGAGAAATAGCAGGCATACACCACCCACATGGGCAGGGTGGACACATCCTTGGTCACGGCATGCCCCACCAAAGGTATGCCACCGGCGCCCGCCGTGATCAGCAGGAGCCAGATGATACCAATGGTCTTCTGGGCATCGTTACCACCATGGGCGAGAGAGTAAAGGGCTGCCGACACCAACTGAGCACGCATAAACCATCGTCCGACCTGATGAGGCGTGCGATTGCGGAACACCCAGGCGGTAATGAGCTGCAGGGTGCCGCCAATCAGGAAGCCGATGAGGGGGGAGAGGATGATGAAGGACAGAACGGTGATAAAGCCTTTGAGTTGCCAGAGGCTGCCCCAAACGATGGCATCGCCACCACCAACCTTGGCCAGGGTGGCGCCCACCAGACCGCCAATCAGTGCATGAGACGAGGAGGAGGGGATGCCGTAATACCAGGTTATGATATTCCAGGCCAGGGCACCCACCAGACAGCCGAAAATGACGTAATGATCCACGAAGGCGGGGTCGATGACGCCCTTGCCGACAGTGGCCGCCACCTTGAGTTGGAAGACCCAGAGGGCGACAAAGTTGAGGGACGCGGCGAAGAACACCGCCTGCTTGGGGGTGAGGGCACCGGTAGCCACGATGGTGGCAATGGAGTTTGCGCCATCGTGAAAACCGTTCATGAAGTCGAAGGCCAGGGCGATCGCAATGAGGATGACCAAGGTCCAGGTACCAATAAGTATCGCGGCTTGAGCTTCCATTGATGGGTTCCTCAAGCGTTGGCGAGGATAACTTCTTCGAGGGTTTGACCCATCTTCTCGGCCGCCTCTAAAACATCCTCCAGAATTTCGTACATGCCCCTCACCTTGATGACCTGGATCGCATCGGTTTCCTCGCGGAACAACCGCGAAACCCCGGAACGCCAGAGCTTATCGGCCTTCGACTCCAAGGCATCGACTTCCTTGCAATACTCCAGTGCCGTGGTGGCCTCACCCATTTTGTCCAGCAGGGCCACGGCCTTGCGTACCCGCTCCACGGCATCGGCCGCCAGTTCCGCCATCTCACGCGCCTCTGGCGTGGCCTCCTTGATGTCATAAAGGATGACAGATTCCCCCACATCCTGCAGGCGATCCAGGATGTTGTCGAGGCCACTAACAATCATATGGATTTGGTCGCGGTCGATCGGGGTGATAAAGGACTTGTGGAGCATGACGATGGTCTCGTGCTCGATGCGGTCGCCGCTGGACTCCGCCAGATCAATTTCCTGGATCAGACGAGCGACCTCGGCGGAGTCCTTCCCCAACTGAGACATCATACGCATCATGGCGTTGGCCGCCGCGGCGCAGCGATCGGCATGGGTATTAAATTGGACAAAGAACTCGTTCTTTTTCGGCATCATGGCACTAAACACAGATTTACCCTCTCACATTGGTGGTTAAAGGCAGGACACGACAGTCATCAAAATATCCCTCCAGCCATGGGTAGCCGAGGGCAATCTACATTTCATGCTGGATTTTGGATCGCATGCCTATCAGAGGCTACCGCAGGCAAGCAGGCAGGCAAGAACTGAGATGGCGGGATTCTTGCTGATAATTATTACGGTGTTGTTAAATTTTTGTTACAGCAGGATTGATCCGTAAACCAAGTATTACCCAGGGAACCAAGCGGCTTCAAGGTGTCAAGGGCATTCTTTCACGAATATATGTTTCGACGGACAGATGTTGAATGTGAACCTAGGCCGAGGGTAAACAGCCACGGGGAATTAATGGCATTCAACGACTCATGGAACCAAAACTCAGCCACCCTCGGATTAGACTAATTGCTTAAGGTTTTGATATCACATGCCAACGCCCGATCGTTCGTGGCCACTATCGCTTTTCTAATATTTAAGTTATTGATTTTTATAGTTTTATTAATTTTTAATTTCTCGCCATCACTTAAGCTTTCCATATCCAAGCGCGGTTCTAAGGCGGCTTCCCAATATTCATACTCGGTTTTTTCCTTGTAATATTTTTTTCCCAGATTTTGAGCTCCAACCTTATCGGCATTTCTCAATGCGATTTTATATTCTTCTTCCAACTTTGTTAGTCTTTCCAACCTTTCTTTCGCTCGACTCTCAAGCACAAAAGCATCAACGTCAATCCGGTCTTTGCGATTCATCAAAACAATTATTATCATTACAGCTATTACCAGAAGAATTATTAATCCCGGCATTTATGATGACCTCTTCTCAATATTTGATAATTTAAGGATATTAATTTTGAAAGCGGTTCTCTGGTGACCTTGACCCGGGGCCAGGCACCCAGAAGTCTCTCTCAAGCTCCGCGATCGGTCACATGAGCGGCGGGTATGAAGACCTTAAGGGCCTGGACCAGGCCCTCCATGTCGCCATAGCCCTCCAGACGGATGCCGCGATTGTCCTTACGCTTGATTTGAATGTGGCGCGGCGCACCGCGACGGCGATAGACGTTGACGGCTGCGACCTCCTCTAGGTCCAATTCGGTGATGGTGCCAGCGGCGTGAAAGCGCATGTATTCGGGCTGGATCTGTACCCAGTGATCCTTGACCAGCCGGAGATAGCGGCGATGGCGGACATAGTTGATCAGGTTGGCCGCAACCAAAAAGAGAGTGACGGAGACGAGGAGGGTATTGTTGAAGCTCTGGGGGAACTGGATATGGCCCCAGTATATTAGCGAGGCCAGGCCAATACTGAGGACCAGGCCAAAAGCGATGTTGCGGCTGCGCTCGCGCAGACTCTCCGGGCTGATGGTGAAGCGGGGGTGATTGATAGCCATGATGTCATTTTCAACAATTCGATCGATCGATATTATTGTATTGAGATGACACCTTTGTTACTCGCCGAAATGGAAAGACACCGGCTTAGTCTTTCCGCCTTCCCTGGACCGGACCCGCAACTGGCAACCTTCCACACCCGCGTTGGAGCAGAAGGGTCATCCCTTGGGTTTTGGCACTAGGGGGGCGAGGGCTTCCAACTCCTCGAGAGACCGAGAGCAACCACCATGCTGAGAAAGATCATCCTTCCCATTATCTTCGCCCTTTTGGCTTATGGCTTTTGGGTCAGCCCGGATTTCAAGCAAATCGCGGCGGGTGTGGCCATCTTCCTGTTTGGAATGCTATTTTTGGAGGACGGCTTCAAGGTCTTCACCGGCGGCATACTCGAGAAGATCCTTAAGCGCACCACCGACAAACTGTGGAAAAGCATGACCTTTGGCGCGGTTTCCACCAGCATCATGCAGTCCAGTTCCCTGGTGTCGGTCATCACCATCTCTTTTCTCAGCGCCGGCCTGTTGGGGTTAACCGCCGGTATCGGTATCATTTTCGGCGCCAATCTAGGCACCACCACCGGCGCCTGGCTCATCGCCGGTTTCGGCCTCAAGATCGACATCGCCGCCTACGCCATGCCCATGCTGGTCTTCGGCATCATCCTCGCCTTCCAAGGTTCCAAGGCCGCCAAGGGATTAGGCTACATCCTCGCCGGTCTCGGCTTTCTCTTCCTGGGTATCCACCACATGAAGGAGGGCTTCGAGACCTTCAAGAGCACCATCGATCTGGCCCAGTTCGCGGTGCCGGGCTTGGCCGGTCTCCTCATCTATACCGGCATTGGCATCTTCGCCACCGTGGTAATGCAATCCAGCCACGCCACCCTCGTCATCACCATCACGGCCCTGGCCGCCGGCCAAATCACCTATGAGAACGCCCTAGCCCTGGCCATCGGCGCCAATGTCGGCACCTGCATCACCGCCATCCTGGGAGCTATTAGCGCCAATGTGGATGGCAAGCGCCTCGCCGCCGCCCATCTCATCTTCAATGTGACGACCGGTGTGGTGGCCATCATTTTCATGAAGTATATTCTCGTGGCGGTGGATTCACTCAGCAGCCTGGCGGGAATCGCCAACGACGACTGGACCCTCAAACTCGCCGTCTTCCACACCCTCTTCAACACGCTGGGCATCACCATCATGGTCCCCCTGATCAACCAGTTGGTTAAGGTTCTATACCAGATCTTCCCGCAACCCAAGGCGGACCTGGCGGCGCCCCTCTACCTCAATGACGCCGTTGCCGATTTCCCCGATACCCTGGTAGAGACGGTGCGCAAGGAGGTGTTGCACCTCTTTGACAATGCCTTCGAAGTTCTGGCCCATGGCCTCAACCTGCACCGGCACGACATCCGCTCGGATGCGGACCTGGCCGAACTGACCCAGCGCCCGGACCAACTGATGGCCTTCGACATTGACGACATCTATGGCCGCAAGGTCAAGGTGCTCTACAACGCCATCGTCGAATTCACCAGCCGCAACCAGAGCCAGTTACCCCAGGAGCACATGGAACGGGTCAACATGCTGCGCGACGCTGCCCGCGACATCGTGGAGGCCATCAAGGATGTGAAGCACATGCGTAAGAACCTCATAACCTACATCGTCTCCAGCAATGCCAGCATCAAGGCCGAGTACAACAGGATCCGCGCCCAGTTAGGCGAGATTCTGCGCGAACTCACGACTCTGCGCGATGCCGGCGAGGATGCCGATCTGGTTGCCCTGGATGGCTTGCGCCTCCAGATGGAAGAAAACGACAGCACCCTCAACGGGAACCTCGACCACCTCATTCGCGACGGCAGGATCACGGCACCCATGGCCACCTCGCTGATGAACGACAGTAGCTACGCCTACGACGTGGCGCGCAACCTCATCGCAGCGGGCGAAAGCCTTTTCGGTCCCCAAGACCTGGGTATGCGGCAGGCGGCGCGAGACATGGAGTTGGACGAAGATGAAATGAACGATCTGATGCGCGACCCGAACTAAATTGATACTCTGGGAAAGGTGGGCGGCAGCTTGCCGCCGCGGCAACTCTTACCCTAGCTAGGGGGCATACGAAAATGGCGGTCAAGAAATTCCTCAAACAGGTAGCCAACCTGTTCGACATCGGCAAACGCAAGTGCAAGGACAAGAAGGTCTGTATGGAGGAGGCCGTTGCCCGCCTCCAGGCACGCCAGACGGAACTGGAGACCCGCCTGGCCGATGATCACAGCGACAAGGCCCGCAACAAACTCGCCAAGCAGTTGAAGGTCGTCTCGGCCAAAAGGCAAAAGGGCGAAAAAATCATCCAGGCGATGGTGGCTGAGGAAGAGCCTCCAACCTCGCCCTAAGTCCCCGGGTGGGCACACAAAAGCTTACCGCCACCGGTGGGCTCAGGCCTTCCATCCAGGGGTAAGATGGGAGGATGATGACCTGGGCACCTGGCCGCCAACCGCATCACGCGGCTGGCGGTTGACTTTAGGGAGGTGGGTTTAAGCGATCTTTACCACGATGTCATGCAGAACGCGACTGGCCTCCAGCAACTGGTCCGCTGCCCCATACATGTCTCGATAGATTTCCCGGGTCCGAAAGATATCAAGACACATGCTCAGGGCCTCCTGCGCGGTAGCGTCACCCTTCTGCGCCAGCAGTTTCAGGTTGACGTCCCTGTCATAAAGATGGACCAGGGCACGGCGATAGGTCTGCTCCATCTTGCGCTCGGCATTGCGCGCAAAGGTGGCATCCTCATCCGCAAGGGCCGGGTTACTCCCCAGCTTGGCGTAACCCCGGTTCAAGGCCTCCACTCCCTCCTTCAACAGAACCGCCATCTCCAGGATGTACTTGTCTGAGTCGAAATCCAGGGCACCCATCTCGCGAGCGGTGATCTTGGTGTAGTTGATCACATAGTCCAGGGTCTGGATCGCCCGCAGGATATCCTCGCGATCCATGGGCGTTGCAAAGGCCTTGTAGAGGGCGTCGATATTGCGATTTTTGAGCTCGTCCGCCTCCTTTTCAAGGCGACGAATCTCATTCAAAGCCTCTTCGCTGCCCGTTTCCATAAACTGGACGAAGGTCGCCGTCGATTGCACAGCCACATTACATTGCTCGCACATCATGCGGAAGAAGTCCGGCATGACGGGGAAGATGCGGTCCATTAATTTTCCAACCGTTGAATTGGAATTGCCACTCATGGTTCTGTTCCTCGATGCAAAACGAAAATTAGACAGGGGTCAGGTAAGCCGGCAAGTTACCGGGCCTAGGATTCCGGAATAATCACTTTGCGACCCCCATAAAGGCGATGACGTAATAGGTAAGAGCCCCCACCATTCCCGAACCCGGAATGGTGATAATCCAGGTGCTGGCGATGTCCCGGGCCTTTGACCAGCGTACCGCCTTGGGGCGTTCCGAGGAGCCAATGCCCATGATCGAAGAGCTGACCACATGAGTAGTGGATACCGGCGCGCCCAGGGCGGAGGCCCCGAAAATGACGAGCGCGGAGGTGAGCTGGGCACTGACCGCGTGGATGGGACGTAGCTTGAAGATGGCGAAGCCAACGGTTTTCACGATGCGCCAGCCGCCGGAGAGTATCCCCAGGGTGATGACGGTAGCGCAGGCCAGAATGACCCAGAAGGGCACGACGAACTTATCAATGAAATGGCCGAGCACCAGTACCAGGGTAATGATGCCCATACTCTTCTGAGCGTCATTGGCGCCGTGGGAAAAGGCCAGAGCCCCCGCGGTTATGAACTGCATCTTACGCAGCGGCTTGTTAGCCGAGGGCTTGGCGCTGGCGAGAACCATGCTCAACAGTCGCATGATGAGGAATCCAACCCAAAACCCGAGCAAGGGCGAGACGATCAAGGACAACAGGACCTTGGTTACGCCCGTCATTTGCCCCTTCGTGGCCAGCTCGGTGAATCCCCAAACGACGGAGGAGGAGCCGACCGCGGCTATGACGGCGCCCACCAACCCGCCGACCAGGGCGTGAGAGGAGGAGGAAGGGATGCCATACCACCAAGTCAGGATGTTCCAGAAAATCGCCCCAAAGACCCCGCACATCACTATGGCGACCGATAAGACCGCAGACACATCACTGATGTTAATAAATTTACCGATGGTGTTGGCTACGGCGGTGCCGCCGAGCAAGGGGCCCAGAAACTCGAAGGTCGCGACGAGGACCACCGCTTGCACGGGTGTCATGGCACGGGAGGCGATCATGGGGGCTATGATGTTGGCCGCATCATGGAAGCCGTTGGTATAGTCGAAGATCAGGACGATCACGATGGCCGTTATGGCGAAGATGGTTACAGTATCCATTGAATGCCTGGCTGTTAGGTTGTTGGTTGTTGCTGGGATCCAGACCCGATACTTCCGGTGGAAACCCGCCCATGCCGGGTGAATTGCCCACGCGCCTCTGCGAGGCGTTGGCATGAGGCCGAGCGGCCGTTGGACCAGGATTCTTCAAAATGTTTTGGCGGAGTCACGACAAGAAGCCCCTCAGGGCTTTCGCCAGAATCCTCGCCAGAGTTCAGGTTCCCCACATCGCCAAGGCCTCAGCGGGGCGCAGTGTTACAGAAATATTTCTGAAATGCGATCGTTTTATGAATTATTTGTTACGGAATTATTACTACACGGTCCGACCCGCGGCGCCGCGGCCGGGCCTCGGCAGGAAAGGGCGTGATGGTACGGACCGGCTAGAGATTCGACAGGGGAACGGAGGAGAGGACTACTGGGTCCGACTAGCGGCGCCGCGACCGGGGCCTCAGGAGGAAAAGGCGCGATTGTACAGACCGGTTAGAGGTTCGACAGGGTAACGGAGGGGCAGGAAGCGTTCGCCTGCAAGGGCCACAATACCAATCCACTCGGGATGGGCGCCAAAGACAACATGATGGTTACTGATACCCCCTGCCTCTAACCAAAGGGTATCGTCATGGGATAGGGGGGTGTGACCAACGAAGACGGGAACCTGGGGGCCCAGGTCGAGGGCCTTGCGCAGGCGCTTGATATCTCCCGGACCATAACCGGCGGGGGAATTGGGCTTGCGCAGGCGTACCCGGGTAAGCTCGCGCTCCAGGCGGGGGTTATCCCGAATATTGATCAGCATGTCATGGGTGATGGTGGATGTCGGGGGACCGGCATGGCAGGTGACGAAGCGTGACGAGGTGACGACATAGGGCATCCGCTGGTAAAGTCGGGTCATGGCCTCGAAGTAAGCATTGCTTCGATCATCGCGCAGGGCCTGTTCCCAAAGGACGGCCTGGGGCACACCGTTCTTGCTGATCTCCTCGGAGAAGCTGTCGTGGTTGCCGCGCAGGTAATAGACCTGGCCGGGGAAGGCCAGTTGGAGACGGAAAATTAAGTCCATGAGGAGCATGGAGGTACCCATGAAGGCCTCTTGACCCTCCTCGTCCGGGTGGGGGGCATCGCCAATGATGACAAGGGCCACCTTACCTGCCTCCAGTCCTTCGAAAACGGCATTCTGGGTCAGCACCACCAGCAGATTGTCGATGCGGGCATGCAGGTCGCCCACGAAGACCGGGTCCAGTTCCGATGGCAAGTTGACCAGCCCTCCCGGGCGGCCCTCGGCATCCTTGGGCTGGTTAGGATCGGACTCTATCCAGGCGATGACGCCCTCGATCAGGGCCAGGGCCTCCGCTGGGGAGGGCTCGGCGATCGGGGCCCCCAAACGCCTGGCCAGACGTTCCAGCTTGGCCAGGCGCAGGTCGGCGGCGGGTTTCCAGCCCGCCTTGGGCGCCAACGGCGAAAGGCAGGTCCCCTCGGTCGGTGCCAGATTCTTGAGGGTCAGACCCTCCGTGGTCAATTTGATGCGCAGATGACGCCTCGCCACGGTCTCGGGATAGTCCAATAAATCCTGCTGTTGGTCCTGCTCCCGCCCCAGCACCAGGCTATCACCGGGCACCAGGCGCAGAAAACCATGGAGGGTATCAACGGGATTCTCCGGATCCTCGATCAGATAGGCCCCGCTAGGGACCGTTCCACCCTCGGCCGTCAGCATGGGTTCGGGATAGAGTTGCAAGCGCTTACCCTGATCGCCACCCAATTGCATCAGGATCGGTACCAGGGGGCAGGAAAAACGCACCTTGGCCTCGCCGAGACTCACGGCACCAACGATTTCGATCTCCTCGCAGACACCAAACTCCTCCACGAGATCGCCGAACCGGCTAAGGAATCCCCTTGAGGATTTCTTGGTGGGAAAATTCATCTCAGGCCTCCCGTTGCTTCCAGGGCAATCCGCCAGGGGGCGGCATCCAGGTCCTCCCGCACATAGACATGGATACCAGAACGTTGAAAGTGCATCCCAACCTCTGCGAATATTTCCATCTGACGGCGAATGTGCGCCAGATCAAGAAACTGGTCCACCGGGTGGGTGCCCAGGCGGGCCCGAGCCAAACGCCGTTCCAGAACCAACTCAGGGGACGGCAAGAGAAATTCAAAGACAAAACGCTGTGCCCAGTCCGGATCCCAAAGATGCCGCTTGCGGGGCGGCAACCGGATGCGCCCCGTCTCCAGGACCAGGTCTTGGTAGCCCGATAACCATTTCGGCTCGAACAGGGCCAGGCCCTCCTTCACGCCCACGAAGGGCAGGCCAAGCTGAACCTCACGCGGCCTCAGAGCCATCGCCTGGGACTTCCACCAGCCAGCGACGCTGATATCGATATAGCCCTCTTCCGGCCAGCCCCTGATCCGCTTAATGAGGGTGGTCTTGCCAGAGCCCGGTGGCCCGGTCACCACCAGTTGCCGGAACTTTAGGTCCCGCGGAAATTGCACGCCCTTGATATCCTGGCAGGCCTCGAAAGGCACCAGCGTCAGGCCATAAATTGCCCCCTTCATCGCCTTCCACTCAACCCTAGCCTAGCCTCTTAACCCAGTCCCCGAAATCGAAATCGCCCTGGACCTAACGGGGTTCCTTTATAACTGCATCCAATAGAAATCTAAGTACAAAGAAGAGGACGCCAACAGGCGTCCTCTTCTTTGTACCTCCTTGCCCGTGGGGAAGGAGGTGGCGACGCCCCACCTAAAGCGAGGAAAAGCGCCGCCAGCAGTGACGAACTAGGCGCCGAAGATACCTTTGAAGAGGAAGAAGAAGATGGCCGCCAAGGCGGCACCTACCGGCAGGGTGATGAACCAGGATAAAACAATGTTGCCGAACACCCGCAGATCCAGGGCGCCAATGCCCCGCGCCAAGCCTACGCCCATGACCGCGCCCACGGCGATATGGGTGGTGGAGACGGGCATGCCGAGACCGGAGGCCACGATAACGGTAGCAGCCGACGCCAGGGTGGCGCAGTAACCGCGGCTGGGGGTCAGCTCGGTGATCTTGGTACCGATGGTCTCCATGACCTTATAACCATAGGTCGCCAAGCCGATGACGATGGCGACGCCACCCGCGAGGAGTACCCACCAGGGCACCGGGGCCTTGGAGGCGAGAGTGCCCGTATCGACCAGGCTCAGAACCGCGGCGATAGGTCCAATGCCATTGGCCACGTCATTGGAGCCATGGGCGAAGGACATGGCGGCGGCGGTGAAGATCATCATGGGGGTGAAGACCTTCTCGACGCTGGCGTAGTGGAAACTCTTGTCGGCCTTGTCATCAACCTTGACCTTGTTGACCATGATAGCGCCGAGGATGGCGCAGAGGATGCCCACTACGATAGAGCCAATCTGGGTTTCCAGGGTGCTGAAGTGAAGATGGAAGTTCTTGAGGCCCTTGGAGATGGTCACCAGGGCAACGATGTAACCGACCAGAAAGACATAAAAGGGGGCCCACTTCTTGGCACTGCCGAAGGGGTCATCGGTCTCGAACACCAACTTGCGAACGCTGAGCATGAGCACGAGGGCGATGATGCCACCAGTGACGGGAGAGATGAACCAGCTCGCGACGATCTCACCCAGGCCGTCCCACTTGACGGCGTGCATGCCAATACCCGCGACGCCAAACCCCACCAGGGCACCCACGATCGTGTGGGTAGTGGAAACCGGCCAACCGCGACCGGAAGCGACCATGAGCCAGATACCTGAGGCCAGCAGGGAGCCCAGCATGCCATAGATGAGCAGGTGTGGCGTACTCGCCAGAACCGCTGGATCGATGATGCCAGACTTGATAGTGCCGGCCACGGTGCCACCCGCGAGGAAGGCACCAGCGAACTCGAAGATACCCGCGATGATCACGGCTTGCTTGACGGTGATGGCGCCGGAGCCCACGGAGGTGCCCATGGCATTTCCGACGTCGTTGGCACCGATGCCCCAGGTCATGTACAGGCCGAAGACAAAGGCCAAGGCAATAAACCAAATGCCGTATTCGGCAATGATTTGACTTTCCATAAATCCCCCAGAAAACTTTAGGTCAAAGGAATCGGTCACCCCATGAGGCCACTCCAGCATCTACTAATGACTGGGTAGGAATCACGGGTCTCGCCGGTCGGGAGCCGCGCTCAGCGGGCGATGAGCAGACGCAGGCGATCGCCGACCTTCTCGGCATAATCGGCCAAATCTCCGATCCACTGGATCAGCTCGTACCAGAAGATGACCGAAACCGGCTTGAGACTATCTTCCTGGGCGAACAGGGATTGGGATAGGGCCATGCCGAGCTTGTCGGTATCGTCCTCGATGAGGTTGAGTTTCTCGATCATACCCGCGACCGTCTCGGCCTCGCGGCCGCCGAAACCGGTCTCCACCAATTCGTCCAGTTCGCCGATGATCACGCCAGCCTGGGTGACGGCATCGACGCAGCGCGCCACCAACTTGCGCAGGTCGTCGGCCATGCCAGGGGGTACCTGCATGTCGCGTTCCACCAGCAGACCGGCGATATCCTGGGCGGTGTCAGCTATGGAATCCTGCATGCCAAGGAGGTCAAGCAGATCGCGCCGGTCCACGGGCATGAACATGCTCTTAGGCAACTGGGCGCGCAGCCCGTTCTTGATGACGTCGGCCTCATGTTCCTTGGCAAAGATGATGTCCTTGGCCTTAACGATGCCCGCCTTGTCATCGGCGATCAGGGCCTCGAACAGGCCTGGAACCTCGGCGACGCATTCGCTAACCACAACCATGTGCTTCTGCACTGGCTTGAAGGGAGAATGCCCGAACAGTGAGGCGATGGGATTGGTACCTTTCAAGAGATTACTCCTCAAAATGAGTGGAAGAGTGTTAGGCGACCGCGCTTGCGGGGTCAGGGAGCGGCCTCGTGAGGTCCCTGCTCACCCAGACCCAGCCGAGTCCAGGCCTACTGCCCACTTTAGCGCAGCCATATTTTATAAAGGAATTGTTACAAAATAGTAAACGTATTGTAATTATTGCTGGATCGAAGTCATCCATATTGTCTTCCTGGCAACCCTAGAAAATTCAGGCACCTTGTAGCGGGTGCTAGGGGGCCGCCCCTCTCGGCAGTCAGGCTCTGTTGCCGCCAAAGCACCGCTCTGGTTCGGTCCGCCAGTCCCTCGCCCAAGGGCAAACGCCCCCTCACTACCGGATTTCCCGATCACGAGCAGCTAATAATGCGATGCCTATTGCAACAGGCAACCTCGACCGAGCGGCCACTCGCCACTCTCAGAGGTCAACCACAAGCCGCATATCAAACTTGCCCTTCTAGGTGGCCCCTCTCCTTGATGCTTTACCCCAGCATCCCAACCGTCACAAAAAAGTAAAATTCTTGTGATGATTTTTGATCTTTTCCACCCTTTTTGATCTCTCAGCCTCTATCATTAGCGGGTGTTTTCGGGGTTCCGCCGAACGCAATGCCTGCTACCCAGCCTGAACTTGCCGTCTCGGTGCAGACTAGCCCCATTTACTATCTTCTGGGTCTGCCTGGAAGGTGAATAACCTTGGCGTTCACGTGACTTTTAAGGTCCCGTCACCAGGTCTTGCATTTATCCGCGTCACATACCTATGCACGCGCCTTTGATTCCGTCGTGGCATTGGCCAGGGGACTACCCACCATGATGATTGATACCCACACCCACGTACCTGTCGCCGACTCGGGCGGCAAACTGAACAAGCTGCGGGATGCCATCGAACGCCTGTTGCGGCGCGACGCGAAAAAACCCTTGGAAAAGATCCTTACCAAGATTCACCCGGCGGATCTGGGACAGGTTTTCGAGGGCATCCCGGAGGAATATGTCACCGTTCTCTTCCTCAGTATCCCGAACCCAAGCGTGGCCGCCGAGGTCATGGCGACCCTGTCACCGCGCATGCTGTCGGATGTAGTACGCGAAGCGGCCGTGGAACGACTGGCCCCCATCCTGGATCAATTGGCCCCGGACGACCTGGTGGATTTCATTGGCAGACTGGACGAAGAACTGGGCGCCAAGGTGACCTCGGCCCTGACCAAGGATAGTCAGGACGAACTGGAGGATCTGCTCCAATACGACCCGAACACGGCCGGTGGCATCATGACCACCGAATTTTTCTCCATGACCGACGATTCGCGCGTGGAGCAGGCCGTGGAGGCCATCCGTGGACGCGCCGACATGGAAGACGTGGAGATGGTCTATTACATCTATGTCACCAACAGCCATGGCCGCCTGATGGGTGTCGTTTCCCTGCGCCAACTCCTCCTGGCGCATCCCTCCAAGCTAATGCGGGATGTCATGAACTCCCGCATCATCCGCACTCTCGTCAGCGACAGCCAAGAAACCGTAGCCAAGTTGGTCGATAAATACCGGTTGCTGGCCATCCCCGTGGTGGATGATGAGGGCATCCTGCTAGGCATGGTCACGGTGGACGACGTCATCGACGTCATCGAGGACGAAACCACCCGTGAGATGTTGGCCATGGCCGGTACCAGCAGCTCCGAGTTGCTGACCCAGTCGCCCCTCAGCATCTTCAAGCTGCGCGTCCCTTGGCTGATGGCCGCCTTTATGGGGGGTGTCGGCGCGGCCTTCGTGCTCGACAAGTTCGAGGCGACCCTGGCCGAGATCATTCAGTTGAGTGCCTTCCTGCCTATTGTCATGGGCATGGCCGGCAACGTCGGAACCCAAGCCGCCACCGTCGCCGTGCGCGGCCTGGCCACGGGATCCCTTAAGCTATCCCACTTTAAGTCACTGCTCATCAAGGAACTGTCCGTCGGCCTGCTGTTGGGATCCTTCTATGGGTTCCTGCTGGCCCTAGTCTCCTTCGTGATGTTCCACCAAGAGGTCACCTTCATCCCCAAACTCATGCTCACTGTCGGCGTGGCCATGTTGATGAACATCTGCCTGGCGGCCATCATCGCCTCCTCGCTACCCATGCTCTTCCAGCGACTCGGGACGGACCCGGCCCTCGCCTCGGGACCCTTTGTGCTGACCTCCATCGACGTCCTCGGCGTCATCAATTACCTGATCATCGCTTCCCTCATCTTCCATTACTAGGGTAGGTGGGGTCCGCCCCCCTCGGCCAAAGCATCCTTCTGGGCCTCGGCGCCCAAAAGGATGACCGCACGACTCCTGAAATCCCGGGTGATCGCGAATGCCCGCTTCCCAGTGGATGCGGAGGCCATCGGCTCCGGTAAGCGGGGCACAACGCCAGAGATCCCCCACCGCCGCCAGATGGGCGCGGTCGAAGAGGCAGGGCACGTAGGGCCTGAGCCAGGGGGGAATGGCGGTCTCCTGGAACAAGTGCTTGAGCCGCCGCTGGTGGGGATGACCCTCGGGGCGGCAACTCAAGCCCTCCACACCGAAGCGGACCTCCAGACCCGAGGGCCAATAGACAGCCGGGTCCAGCCTTGCCCCCGCTGGATTCGTGAGCCGGAGCCTTCCCAGCCCCGTCGGCAAGACCAGCTGCCCTTCCTGCCACTCCAGCACCTGTTCCCCCGGGACCGGGGGAAGCGGGGCCATCGCAAACAGGTCATCGCGATAGCGGCGCGTCTCGCAGCCAGGCCAGGTCACCAGGGGCATGCGATCCGGGCGGGCCCGCATCAACTCCTCACGGATACGCCCCAGATGACGGCTGTCGGGTGGCGGTAGTCCGAGATCGGAGAGCCAATGTCGCAGCACGGCGGCCTGGAGGGCGGGTGGGCGGACCGCTAATGCCGCCAGGGAGAGGGTTCCGGGTCGGCTGCCCCCGATGACGGCGATTTCCCTCTCCGCCAGCCCCGTGATCAAGTCCTGGGCCTCGGCGCAATGGGCGGCCGAGCGGGACAGACTGGCCGCGCAGGCGGGCCAACGCCCCACCAGTAACGGCAGGATGTGGGCGCGCAGCAGGTTGCGATCGAAGTCGAGATCGCCGTTGGAGGGGTCCTCAATCCAGGTCAGGCCCTGGGCACGGGCATAGGTCAGTAGTTCGGCCCGCCGGTAACCCAGCAAGGGCCGCAACAGCCAGGCCCCGCCCAATCGCGCCAGCCTGGGCATGGCCGCCAGGCCCTTGACGCCACTCCCGCGCAACAGGGCTAGCAGCAGGGTCTCGGCCTGGTCGTCCTGGTGGTGGGCGGTCAACACCAGGTCACCGGGACCGGCAACCGCGCCTAGAGCAGCATAGCGCCCTGCCCTTGCCAGGGCCTCCAGACTCTCGCCGCGCCGGCGCTGGAGTTCCAGGCGGCGCAGAGTCAGAGGTACGGCAAGATCGGCGCACTGGCGACGGCAGTGGTCGGCCCAATCGCTGGCGATGGGGCTCAGTCCGTGATCGACATGGATAGCGGCCAGTGCCAGCGGCCTCAACTCCCGCGCGGCGGCCAGGGCATGCAGGAGGACCGTGGAATCCAGGCCACCGCTAAAGGCAACCCACAGGCGCGGGGCGGGGGGAAGGGAGTCGAGTTCCCGGAGCAGGCCCTCGGGGTTCGGAACGGCCATGGAGATGGTCGGTCCCGCCGCCTACTCCTTGAAACGGGCGAAGCCCATGAGACGCCGGTACCTGCGCGCCAGCAGATCGTCCAGGTCCTGATCGGCAAGCTTGTCGAGGTGGCGGCTCAGGGCCTCCTTGAGGCTCGCGGCCATTTGGGCCGGGTGACGATGGGCGCCACCCAGAGGCTCTGGGATGATCTCGTCCACCAGGGCGTTTTCCTTGAGCTTGTCGGAGGTGATGGCCATGGCCTCCGCCGCCAGCTCCGCCTTCTCCGCGCTCTTCCAGAGGATGGAGGCGCAACCCTCGGGGGAAATAACGGAGTAGGTACCGTATTGAAGCATCAGCAGCCGGTCGCCGACGCCGATGGCCAGGGCCCCGCCCGAACCGCCCTCGCCAACGACGGTGCAGATGATGGGGGTGCGCAGATGGGCCATCACCAGCAGGTTATGGGCGATAGCCTCGCTCTGGCCACGTTCCTCGGCGCCAACACCAGGATAGGCGCCGGGTGTGTCGATGAAGGTCAGGATCGGCATGCGAAAGCGCTCCGCCATCTCCATCAGCCGCAGGGCCTTGCGGTAGCCCTCCGGGCGCGGCATGCCGAAGTTGCGATAGATCTTTTCCTTGGTATCTCGGCCCTTCTGGTGGCCAATGACCATGACCGGACGTCCATCCAGACGGGCCAGGCCACCGACGATGGCCGGGTCGTCGGCATAGGTACGATCGCCGTGCAGCTCCTGAAAACCCTCGAAGATACGCGGCACATAGTCCAGGGTGTAGGGTCGCTGGGGATGGCGAGCGAGCTGGGAAATCTGCCAGGGGGTGAGGGCGGCGAAAGTGCTCTCGGTCAGCGTGCGACATTTGGTTTGCAGCCGCTCGATTTCCTCGCCGATGTTGATGGCGCTGTCATTCCCAACCAGCCGCAATTCCTCGATCTTGGCCTCGAGCTCGGCGATGGGTTGTTCAAATTCAAGAAAGTTTAGATCCATGATGGCAACATCTTAATCAAAATCGGTCCTTCGCGACAGCGGCAAGGGGCCATGCGAAAATCAGGGGATTCGCGGTTGTCATTTAGAGATTTCTTTTCGCGGAGGGGACCATGCGTACCCTGTTGTTTATCTTACTGCTCTGCCTCCTCTCACCGGCCCCTCTTCAGGCCGAGGAGCCCTGGGTCACGACCGGGCCCGATGGCCAGCCCGAGGTCCACCTCTATTTCTTTTGGGCCCTGACCTGTCCCCACTGTATCCAGGCCCAGCCCGTGATCGCGGCCATTCCTCAGGCCCGGCCCTGGGTGAAGCTGCATGCCCTGGAGCTTACCCGTCATCCGGAAAACGCTCAGCTTTATGAGGCCATGGCGGAAAAATTGGGGGAAGGGGCGGCCGCAGTGCCTGCCCTGCTCTTCTGTGGCGAGTTACAGGTGGGCTGGGACAGCGATGACACCACGGGCGACAGGCTTCGTCAGCGTCTGGATGACTGCCGGGCCAGAGCTTCGACGACCAGGCCCAGCTCGGAGGCCGCAACCCAGGCCGCCGCCCCTCTTCTCGAGCTGCCGGTGATCGGTGCCCTCGACCCTGCTCGCCTCTCTCTGCCGGTGCTGACAGGGGTGCTGGCCGGTCTGGACGCCTTCAACCCCTGCGCCTTCTTCGTCCTGCTGTTTCTGCTATCCCTCATGGTCCATCAGCGGAACCGCACCCGCATGTTGGTCATCGGGGGCATCTTCGTGGCTGTATCCGGCCTCATGTATTTCGCCTTCATGGCGGCCTGGCTGAGCATCTTCCAGTTGCTGGGTCACCTCGACGGGGTGACCCTGGCCGCAGGCGCCCTGGCGGTGCTGGTAGGCACACTCAACATCAAAGACTTCTTTCTGTTCGATCAAGGACCTTCATTGTCCATCCCGGAGTCGAAAAAACCGGACATCTTCCGTCGCGCCCGCGCCATCCTGAGCGCTGATAACCTGCCCGCGATGGTGGCCGCGACGGTCTTGCTGGCCCTTGCCGCGAACTTCTACGAACTGCTCTGCACAGCGGGGTTCCCCATGGTTTATACCCGGCTCTTGACCCTGGCCGATCTGACCCCAGCGGGCCGTTTCGCCTATCTGGCCGCCTATAATCTCATCTACGTGATGCCCCTGGGGCTGATTGTCATCCTCTTCGCCCGCAACCTGGGGGCCCGTAAGCTCAGCGAGCGCGAGGGACGCCTGCTGAAGCTGCTATCTGGCATCATGATGCTCGGGCTGGGCGCCCTGCTCCTGCTGGCCCCCCGACTTCTCAGCCAGGTCGGCAGTGCCTTCCTGCTGATGGCCATAGCCCTGGGCATCACCTGGCTCGCCGCCAGGCTCACTCGCAGAGGTTGAAGCCCCCCGACCCTGCCTGGCCCTTGGCGCCCAAGGGGGCGAGCCTCCCGGCGCGAGCCTGATCCGATGCCACCTCCCACCCGGAGAACCCAGTCCTGTGAACAATCCCAACGAACCGGTCACCTGGAGCCTCGCCCCAACCGCATCCGGCAGCCTGCGCATCAATCACCAGATTCTGATCCCCGCGACGGACCTGGAAGAGCGCTTCATCCGCTCGCCTGGTCCGGGTGGGCAGAATGTCAACAAGCTGGCCACGGCAGTGCAATTGCGGTTCGATGCCGCCCGTTGCCTGGTCCTGCCCGAGGCGATGCGGGAACGCCTGTCGCGCCTGGCGGGTCGGCGCCTGGGGAGCGATGGCTTCATCACCATTGAGGCACACCGCTACCGCACCCGCGAGCGCAACCGGGATGATGCCCGGCAACGCCTGGCCCAACTCCTGATTCAGGCTACCGAGGTACCCAAGCCCCGCTACCCCACGCGACCCAGCCGCGCCGCCAAGGAACGGCGGATGGAGGCCAAACACCAGCGTGCCCAGACCAAGCAGCGACGCGCTGGGCCCCTGGGCGAGGGCTGAGGGGTAGAAGGAGGCGGACCCGGTATCCTCTAATCCGGGTGGCCCGGGCACAACTCCGCCAGGCAACAAACCCCGCATCGGGGCCGGGTGCGGCAGGTCTCCTTGCCGTGGCGAACAATGAGGGCGTGGTATTCGTTGAAGAGGGCAAGGTCCGGTCCCAGAGCCACCTGAAGGCCATGACGAATGGTCTCATAGCCCTCGTTACCATCGAGTTCGCCCAGGCGCGCGAGGAGTCGCCGGGTATAGGCATCGACGACAAAGACAGGCCGGTCAAAGGCGTAGAGGAGCATGTCGTCGGCCGTCTCGAGGCCAACGCCCTTAATGGTCAGCAGTAGGTGCCTCAGTTCGGACGTGGCGAGCCGGGATAGGCCGTCCAGCTCCCCATGGGCAAGATAGGCGGTACAGAAGGCCCGCAATCGCTGGGCCTTGAGGTTGAAATAGCCCACGGGCCTTAGGCGTTCAGCAAGTTCCGGTTCAGGCAGGGCGAGGATGGCAGAGGCCGTCAAGGCCCCCAGGGTGCCGAGATTCTTCAGGCCGCGCTCGACATTCGTCCAGGAGGTATTCTGGGTAAGCACGGCTCCCACCATGACCTCGAAGGGCGTGTCAGCCGGCCACCAATTCTGGGGGCCATAGGTGGCGAGCAGGGCCTCGAAGACCGCCAGCAGGCGGTCCCGCTCCATGCTCAATGTCATCTCACTCAGAATTTGTAGCCCTTAGGGATGACTACCAGGCCACCCGCGGTGATCTGGAAACGCGCCCGATCCGCCGCGGGATCGATGCCGATACTGGTATCCGGTGGCACCTCCACCTCCTTATCGATGATGCAGCGTCGTAAGTGCGACCGTTCCCCGACCGAAACGCCACTGAACAGGATGGCGTCCTCGACGATGGCGCCGTCCATCACCCGCACCCGCGTAAAGAGGATGGAATGATTGACACCACCGCCGCTGACTACGGTACCGGCCGCCAGCATGGAGTTGACGAAGATCCCCTCGGTACCGGACAGGCCAGGCACGGTGCGTGCCGGCGGATTCTGGCCTTGGGCGGTAAAGATCTCCCAATCATGCTGGTAAAGGTTGAGGGGGGGATCACGCTCCAGGAGGGCCATATTGGCATCGTAGTATTCATCGATACTGCGCAGGTCATTCCAGTAGCGATCCGGAGAAACCCGACCGCGTTCACCGCCAAAACGATAGACACAGACCTCGTGGTTACCCGCCAGGTTGGCGACGGCCGCGGGCACCGGGACCTGATCGGCAGCGACCACGGCCTCCGCCGACTCCAGCATGCCGAGCAGAAAGTCCTTGTCGAAGAGATAGACCCCCATGGGGGCGCAACCGGCACCCGAGGCGACGGCCTCCGCCGGGGTGAGACCGCTCACCCGGTCCTCGCCGGCCAGATCAAAGGCCATCGCGGGTTTGGGCCCACTATCCGGGCCGCGGCAGGCGGCAGTGATGACCGCGCCGCGCTCCCGGTGGTACCGGATCAACTCGGCATAGTCCATGCGATAGATAAGATCACCGTCCAGGGTCAGCACGAAGCGCTCGGCGTTACGTTCAATGAGGTAGCGATTCTGGCGCATGGCGCTGAAAAGACCCCCGTACCAATCAGAGCCCTCACGCATCTGGGGGGGAATGGGGGTGATGTATTCCCCGAGTTCCGGGTGGAAAATAGACCAGCCATCGCGCAGATGCTTCTGCAAGGAATGGGACTTCCACTGCGTCAGCACCAGGATCTGGCGCAGCCCGGAGTGGAGACAATTGGCGAGGGTAAAATCGATGACGCGAAACTTGCCGCCGAAGGGCACGGCGGCCTTGGCCCGATGCAGGGTAAGAGGCGTCAGGCATTCATCCTGGCCAGTAGCCTTCACGATAGTCAATGTCTGGGCAGGCATGGCTCTCCTTTGAATGGGCTAGACAGGGGAATTTAGGCCGATGACGACCGCGCGCAGTCTAACCCATCCCGTCGGGAGGGGCGAGGAAATCGCCTTACTCCCCGGCCTCACCAGACCCGGGGCTAACCCGTGTTCCGCACTCCGGCAGCAATGGCATTGATGGACCTGAGCAGGGGATCCAGCCACTGCTCCCGCTCCTCGGGCGTAGGTCCATGACGGTAGCGTTCCAGGAGAACGACCTGGATGTGATTAAGCGGGTCCAGGTAGATGTTGCGGCGCGCCAGGGAGAGCTGGAGTTCCGGGGTCTCCTCCATCAACTGATGTTGTCCGGAGATATTGAGGATCTGGAAGACGGTGCGATTGTATTCCTCGCGGATACGGCGATGGGTCAGTTCGGCCTGGTGGCGGTCCTGGGCCAAACGCAGATATTGCTCGGCGATGTGCGGCTCAGCCTTGAAGAGGGCCATCTGGGTATTGCTCAAGAGGGCGCGGAAAAAGGGCCAATCCTGATACATCTTCTGTAACTTGGCCAGGCGCTCCAATCCATCGCCGCGCCAGCGCTCCAGAGCGGTACCCAGGCTATACCAGGCCGGCAGGGTATGACGCGACTGGGCCCAGCCAAAGACCCAGGGTATGGCGCGAATGGAGGTCAGGGAGCGGTCGGCCTGCTTACGGTGCGAGGGCCGGGAGCCGATGTTGAGCAGGGCGATGGCGTCCATCGGCGTGACTTCGTAGAAGTAGTCCAGGGTGCCCGGGGCCTTGATGAGATCCCGGTAGGCCTCCTCGCCAAACCGGGACAGCTCATCAAGGATGCCGATATAGTCGTTGCGATCGGGATTTGGCTCCTCGATCAGGCAGCGGCTGGCGAGAATGAGGCCGCTGATACCCATGGTCAACTCGTAGCGGGCCGTCTCTGGGTTAGCGTAGCGGTAGGACAGCACCTCGCCCTGCTCGGTAAACTTAATCTGACCGTGGACTGTGCCCGGCGGCTGGGCCAGGATCGCCTCGTAGGTAGGACCACCGCCGCGCCCGACGGTGCCGCCGCGGCCATGGAAGAGACGGCAGGAGATACCTCGCTCGTTAGCTAGGGCGATGAGCTTACGTTGGGCCTCGTAAAGATGCCAGGTGGAGGCGAGGATGCCGCCATCCTTGCAGGAATCCGAGTACCCCAGCATCACGTCCTGCTGATTACCGGAGGCCTTGAGTAGGGCCGCATAGGTCGGATCATCGAAGAGGGTGGTCATGACCTGGTCGATGTGACCCAGATCCTCGATGGTCTCGAAGAGCGGGCTAACGCGAATGTCACGGAACCAGCCGCGATTATCACGCCCCGCCAGGCCCGCCAACCGAGCCAGCAGCATGACCTCCATCACATGGCTAGCGCAGTGGGTCATGGAGATGACGTACTCGCCGAAAGCCTCGGGGCTGATCTCCGCCCGCAACCTCGCCATGACCTCGAAGACCTCCAGGGTCTCCCGGGTCTCGGCGGTTAGGGTAGGCTTGTCGATATGGAAGGGGTGCGGGTGGGCAATGGCCTCCGCCAGGGCCACCAGCCTCTGATCCTCGGTCAAGGCCTGGTAATAGGGGGCGCCGGGTTGGCGAGCAAAGAGTTCAGAGACCGCTGCAGTGTGGCGCGAGGATTCCTGGCGCAGATCGAGGTGCATCAGGTGGAAGCCGAAGCTTTCGGCGAGGCGAATCAGATCCTGTAAAGGCCCGGCGGCGGCACTGGCATCGCCGTGGCTTATCAGGGAATCACGAATCAGGTAGAGGTCCTGGCGAAAATCCGCCGCATCGGCATAACCCAGGGGCAGGTCCTCGGGTTCGGAGGCGATGCGGGCACGCACCCGCGCCAGATTCGTCCGCAGGCGATGGCGGATGATAGCCAGCTTGCGCCGATAGGGTTCGTGAATGAAGCGGCGCAGATTCTCGCCCATGGTCTCGACCCAGTAGCCCTCATCGGCGTCCAGGCCATCGATAAAGGCCGGCGCGGGCTGACAGAGGGTGTCGCAGTGACTGAGCATGCGACCCAGGTCGCCGACCCGTTCGATATATTCCTGGAGCACCAACTCATGATGCATGCGCACGGCCAGGGCCGTGGTCTCGGGCTTGACGAAGGGGTTGCCATCACGATCGCCACCAATCCAGGAACCGAAGCGGATGAAGCTGGGCACCTGGATACCGGCCTCGGCGCCATACATCCGCCGTATCACCCGCTCTAGGTTGGCATAGACCCGAGGCACGGCCTGGAAGAGGGATTCGCGGAAGAAATAGAGCCCCTGGCGCACCTCGTCCGTCACCTGGGGCTTATGCACCCGCACCTCGTCCGTCTTCCAGAGGATCTGGATCTGGGCAAGGATGGCGCCGAGCTTTTCCTCCGCCTCGTCCTCGTTAAGGCGACGCGTTCGCAAATCCTGAGCCAGGAGGAAGATGCGGCGGAAGGTCTCCAGGATGGTGCGGCGCTTGGCTTCGGTGGGATGGGCCGTGAATACCGGCAAATAAACCAATTGTGAGAGCAGGCTCTGAAAACGCTCAGGGCTGACCCCCGCGGCCTTGAACTCGCGCACCGTATGATCGAAGGAACCCAGCCACAGGGGGCCGCCCTCGCTGACCTGGTCCATGCGGTGCCGGTAACCATGTACCTCCTCGGCAGTACTGACCAGACCGAAGTAAATCGTAAAGGAGCGGATAATCTCGGCCAGGGTTTGAGGGTCCAGGCCTTCGATCTTATGCAGGAGTTCATCAAGCCGCGCCGGATCAGGACGCTCGCGTAGCCGGGCGAAGCCCTCCCGCAGGCGCTCCACCATCACCAACACTCGCTTAGGGCTGTGCTCGCGGAGGACCTCGCCCAAGAGGGCGGTAAACAAATCGATATCGCGCCGTAGATCGTCTTCGGAGGCTTGGTGATCCATCTGGGGTTCCAGACCGCCTAGACCGGCGGGGAGGCATGAGAGGGTAGCGACATGTTAACCCGGCCTGGTAGGCCAGGAATACCTGGGACGAGCCAAACTGCTCGACCCGACAAGGGGCTAACAGGCTGTGGGAACTTCCAGCGGGCGCGGACTACAACCCTGCTATTAGAGGGCCATCGCGTTGCGAAGGTTGCGCCGGGACGAATATAGGGAATGGGCAGGGAGCGGAGGTGCGCTCTGGTGGGCGCGCCCCGCGCCGGAGCGGCGCAGGGCTTTTTCAGAGGCTAGTTAGTGGTCTTGGCGGCCGGAGCCGCGGGGGCAGCAGCTCCCCAGCCCGGATAGCCATAGCCAGGATAGCCCCAGCCATAAGGGCTGCCCCAGCCACCGTAGTAGGGGTTGCCCCAGCCCCCATAATAGGGATAGCCCCCATAATAAGGATAACCCCCATAATAGGGATAACCACCCCCATACCAGGGCTCGTCCCAACCCCAAGGCCCACCACCACCCCAGTTACGCATGGAGTTAAAGGGACCAAAGAAGGCATTGGCGGAGAAGGATGCCATGACAGAGGATCCGGCGATGGCGGCGGCAAGCAGCAAACGTCTGTTGATCGACATGGTTGTGTCTCCTCAAGATCTGGAGTGAAAAGCGCGGTCCCCATGCACCATTGCCGAGGTCCGTCGCTAAAAAGAATACTATCACCCCTGCCAGAGGATATTGACATCAATCAATATCAGTACATTTTGGTTTACTGATATACAGCCCCGATTACAACTAACTGGAAGAGGGCGGTCGACGGGGCTTGAGTCCCCTGGGTGGATCTGGGCGGCGATCCCCTCCCGGATCATGTCCCTCTGGCCTCAACTCGCGGGGCTTGAAGGGCCGCTTGCCCGTACCCCGGTCCTCCGCCCCAACTCCAGCCAGACTGATATTCAGCCGCTTCCCGCGCACGAAGACACCGCGCAGATGCTGGAAGATCTCGCGCGGCATGCCCTCAGGCAGATCGACCAGGCTATGGTCCTCCTCGATGGCAATGCGGCCGATGAAGCGACCCTCAAGCCCGGCCTCGTTGGCAATGGCGCCCACGATTTCGCGCGGGGCCACCCCATCGCGATGGCCAACCTCGATGCGGTAACTCACCAGGCCCGCGTTATCACGCTCGCGCCGGCCGAAACCCCGATCCTCGCCTGGGCCTGCCTCCCGCCGCGGCTCTAACTTGTCACCGAAGCCGCCCGCCGCCGGGCGCTCCAGGTGCGACTCGGGGTGAGGGGAACGCTCGGGACGAACCGGGCGCGGCGGCCGCTCGCCCTTTTCGAGGCGTACGGCCCGTTCCGGACGCGCGGGGCGCTCCGGGCGATCCTGATGCTTCGGATGCTCACCAGCGGCACCCTCACGCGGAGGCGGGGCTTGGCGATCAGGCCGCTCCGAGCGCTCTGGACGCTCCGGTCGTCCCGGTGGTTGACTCGGCCCGCGCTCTGAACGCCCGGCAGGCTCCCAGCGCGGCACTCGTTCGAAGCGCCCGCCTCGCTCGGGAGCCCCCTCACCGCGCTCAAATCGTTCCGGTCGGTCCTCGCGCCGCTTGAACTTAGGTTTGGGCGCCTGCTCCAGTTCGGCCTCCAATTGCAGCGGGCGCTCGCGCTGGGCCAGAAAGGTCAGGGCGGCAGCGATATCCATAGCCTCCAGTTCGCCCTCGCGGGCCATGCGGGCCACGACCCGGTAGAAGAAGTCCAGATCGGCCTCCGCCAGGGTCTTGGTAACCATGGAGGTGAAACGTTCGATGCGATGGGCACTGAGGTCTGCTGCCGTCGGTACCGCCAACTCAGGAATACTGCGGCGAATGGTGCGCTCAATGGCCTTTAGCAGATGACGCTCCCGGGGCTCGACAAAGAGCAGGGCCCGGCCCTCGCGCCCGGCACGCCCGGTGCGGCCGATGCGATGCACATAGGCGCCTGGGTCCGTGGGGATATCGTAGTTGACCACCAGGCTCAAGCGCTCCAGGTCCAGGCCCCGCGCCGCCACATCGGTGGCTACCAGGATGTCCAGGCGGCCACGTTTGAGACGTTCCACGGTGCGTTCGCGCTCGGACTGGGTCATGTCGCCGTTGAGAGGCTCGGCGTTGAAGCCATGGGCGGCCAGTTTTTCCGCCACCTCCAGGGTCTGGAGCTTGGTACGCACAAAGACCAGCATGGCATCGAAGTTCTCCACCTCCAGCACCCGCGTCAGCACATCCAGCTTATGGAAGCGGGTCACCAGGCAGTGATACTGATCGATAGTGTCCACCGTCTCGGTGGCCGCCACCAGCCGCACCTCCACCGGATCGTGCAAATGGGCATGGGCGACCCGGCGGATGGCGCTGGGCATGGTGGCGGAGAAGAGGGCCATCTGCCGCTCGGCTGGGGTCCGTTCGAGAATCCATTCGATGTCCTCGGCAAAGCCCATGTCCAGCATCTCGTCGGCTTCGTCCAGCACCAGGGTGCTCAGGCCCATCAGGTCCAGGGTGCCCCGGCGCAGATGGTCCATGACCCGCCCCGGGGTGCCGACGATGACATGCACGCCGCGCTCCAGAGCGCGCGCCTGGAGGCCAAAACTCGAGCCGCCATAAAGTGGCAGGACATGAAAGCCGCGCAGGCCGCGGGCGTAGGTCTGGAAGGCCTCCGCCACCTGCAGGGCCAATTCCCGGGTCGGTGTCAGAACCAGCACCTGGGGCCTGGGCCCGGTATCCAGTTCGACCCGGCTGATGAGCGGCAGGGCAAAAGCCGCCGTCTTACCCGTGCCCGTCTGGGCCTGGCCCAGGAGGTCGCGCCCCTGTAGCAGGTGAGGAATGCACTGGCACTGGATGGGCGTCGGGGTCTCGTAGCCGAGCGTCTGAACGGTAGCCAGGACGGCTGGAGCCAGCCCGAGTTGATCGAAACCCTCGCACTCGGTTAGGGGTTCCATGGTGGATGCGGATTCCATGGGGGATACACCTCGGGGACCTGGGAATGGAAATAGAGAGACGGTGACGCGGACAGCAGCCGGTCCCGGCTAGGGCAAGCCGTCGCATGGCAGCAGTCCGAATTCGACCGATTAAATTAGCACGATCTGGCGAGGGACACACGGGCAAATTACCGCCAGGTCAAATTAGCGCCACCTCGGCAGGCTCCACGTCTCGGAAAGCGCGCGGCAACTTACCCGCCAGCAAGTCCCATGCTCAGGGTCAGACTTCTTGAGTTGTTGTCAGCAACCTTGTGCTTGAACAAAAAGTTGCCTCACCACCCCGCCACCCTCGCCGTTGGTCGGCGTTAGGCGCGGATAGGTGAGCCGCTGCTTCACAGCTGATTTTGCATGATGAGGAACCAGGGACGCCGGGGCACCTCCTGCAGGTGGCCCGCGCCGTCGAGTTCCAGGGTGCTCTTGGACACGGAATTGCGGACGTTACCGCCAATGACCTCCAGGCTCTGGTCCTGCTTCCCGACCACGAGATCGCAATGGAGGTTGGCCCCCTTGAGGGCCTCAGGACTGGTGTAGCCATTGAAGGTGGCAAGGTGATAAGGGCCCCGGGAGGAGCAGATCAGATCACCGGGGTTCGGGCTGTAGTCCGCAACCCGCCGGGGGACGAAGTAGCGCCCGGGGTAGTCGGACTGATCGATGAGGCGCGCGAGATAGACCCAGTGGGCTGAAGCCGGGGGAAACTGACTCTCGGGAACACCCACCTCCCGCATGACCCAGGTCAAGAAGGCGGCGGACCAGGGTTGCTGGCAATCCCTGCCATCCAGCCTGGGTTTTCCCGCCGCGCGCCAGTAGTAGTTGACCCGGCCGCTATAGGGTCCATCGTCGTCTTCCCAGGCCCCGACATGCGGGATACTCTCCTCGCCGCCTTTGAAGACCACAGTCTGGCGTCCGAAGAAGTCCCACTCCTGGTTAGCACGGGCGATGATGGCCTGTTTGACGCCTGGGTTAGGCGCCGGCGGGGGACCAATAGGCCGCCCCGCCCAGGTCTTAGCGCCTTCATCTGGCGGGGGGGCTGTCGCACAGCCGATAAGGGCGAGACAGAGCAGGAGGCCGATGACCAGCCTGGGTGTTGTAACCCAGGATGCGGGAACAGATCCCGGCATGGCCAGGACGGGGGGTTGGGTGGGCACGACATCGTCTCCTAGACGGGGCTAAAGGGTCGGTGGGCATCAGGCCAACCGCCATGGGCATGGGCTACGCAGCCGCCGGTTGGCGTGGGGCCTGAGTTATAGGGACCAGAAAGGGCCCGGCTATTATCGCGGCGGCCTGCGGGCCTCGCGGAACCAGGGACGGTACTCCTCCATCCGCTTCCGTTGTTCCGCGGGAGCTTGGCGGCGGCAGGTGGCATAGTCCTGGGTCCCAGGGGATGCCCCCCACCGCCTCTCCACGCAGTCGTTGGGGTTATAACCCATCTCCAGCCCATCCTTGCGGGCGTAGATGTCGGCCAGGCTGAGGCGCCAGGGGCTACCGTCACTGCGCCTATAGGTGACGAAGCGCTCCTGGATGCGCCGGGCATGCAGACGCTCGATGCGGGCGGCGGCCGTGGCCGGTCTCTCGCCGCGCAGGACATAGAGTTCCGGATAGCTAATGATCCGCTCGGGCAGCCCGGCTAGGACCTTCAGGGCGATCAGCAGGCGCATGTCCCGGGAGGGGGTCGCGTAGTCCTCCCAGGGCCCGGTGGTCTCGAAGATGGCCGGGCCGTTGGGCATGGGAACCTGGGTCCCAGGATGGGCGCGCAGGTAGGTCTCGCCATTGTCCACCGAGGTGACCCGAGTTTCGATCTGTTCCATCAGTGCCGCCAGGGTAGCATCATAGGCAGCCTCTGGGTCCAGTCCCCTGGGATTGATGAGGCGCTCCATGCGGGCATAGAAGTCCTCCGGCGACAGGTTGGCCTGCTCCGCCGAATAGGGTGGGGTGCCGTCACGGCCATTCATGTCGCCATTGGGCCGCAGGTGCGTCCCGGGGCCGCGGGCCACCAGAGGGCGGTGGGCCTTGAACCCAGGACCTGCGCTAGGCGTCTCGGCAAAGAGGAAGGTCCCTTCCCAAAAGCGTTTACGGCTGACCGAGTTGTCCGGCTGGGCGTCCACCGCGAGCAGGAGCCCACTGTGTCTGGCGGTCTGGGGAACCCACTTGACCAGAATCAGGGTGTGGCCATAGGGGTCGGCATAGAGAGTGCCAGGCCAGAGAGTCGCACGCTCCAGGGGTACGGGGTAGAAGTCCGTGGCCTCATCCCGCAAGGCCGTGCGTCCGCTACCGGAGTGGACCTTGTCCATGAGCCGCCGGCTAAGGTCCCGGAAGGTTCCGGCCGGTGCGGGAAGGCCGGCAAAGGCACGGTCGATGATCGGGGCCTCGCAGCGGGGCGGGTTGTCACGGCTGCCGCGGCTGCAGGAACGGTAGGCGATAGGCAAGCCCAGCTTCCAGGCAAAGTAGGCATGGAGAAAATAAGACAGGTCCGCGCAGTCCGGCTCGGCAGGCAGGCCCCTATCCTCCCCCTTACCCAAATAGTCATGGAGAAAGTTGCGCCCGGGGTCGGCCAGCACTGGGGCCAGCGATGGAAAGCTCAGAGACTCATTCGGCGGCGCATCGAAGAGGCGCTCGATCCAGACCGCATAAAGGGCCTGGGCCGCCAGATCCCATTCACCGCTGCCCCGGTCCCCGGCGCCACCACCGACCTGGACCTCGGCACAGGCCAGCACCCGGCCACCGCGCGTCGCCTCGACCCGGTAAGTCCCAGGCCTCGGTTCGAAGAGATTCCCGAGGAGGTTCCAGGGCGGGCCACCGCCCCGGGAGGTCCGCAGGCTGGTCCGACGCCCATCCGGGTCCGTGATCTGGACTTGATCTAGGTCACCGCTGGTAGCGACCGCCAGGACCGCCAGCGGCTCCCCAGGCTGCGGTTGCAAGGGGGCGGTCCAGACCCAGGCCTGGTCCCCCTGCCGGCAGGAGGACGCGGCCAGGGCGTTAGCCGGAGAGATCAGACCCATAGCCAGCAAGCCCGCGGCCATCAGGGCAAGGAAGACGCTACGCGCTATCATAGAAACCTCTCGAACTGAACCCGGGCTAGCGGGAGTGTAGCGCGATAGAGGACACTTTCGCGACTGAGGTACCCCGAGGACCCAGGGGACTAAGCCCAGGGAGCGCCCCAAGGGGCGTGGAGATAACCAAGTCATGATCCGCATCGGGGTCTGGCCCCCCGAGGGGCGCCATAAAGGCGGCGTAGCAGGCCCATGATCGCATCAGTCGTCCTTGAGTTCCTTGTCCACGATGGCCGCCACCACCAGATCGCCCCAGACGTTGAGGGCGGTGATGGGATAGTCGAAGAAGCGATCCACCACCAGGTACAGAGCCAGGTAGGTCGGAGGCAGGCCGAGCAGATCGAGCATGAAGGCCATCATGGCGATACCGCCCCCGGGAATGCCAGCGGTGCCCGCGGAGGAGGCCATGGTCAGCAGGACAATGAAGACCGTCTGCCAGGGACTCAGATCAGCGCCAGCCAATTGCGACATAAAGATCAGCAGGATGGATTGGTAGAGAGCCGAGCCGTGCATATTCAGCGTAGCCCCCAGGGGCAGGGTCAGGCTGGTGATCCGCTCGCTAACCCCGAAGGCCTCCAGGGCACGCTTGGAGATGGGATAGGTAGCACTACTGGAGGCCGTGGACAGCGCGGTGAGCAGAGGCTCCCGGCAGGCTGTTACCAGTGCCCAGGGGGGGCGACCGGTACGGGCGCGGTAAAGGGCGGGCATGACCACCGCGCCGTGCAGGACAGCAGCCAAAACCACGGCCCAGACGAAGGCGCGAAGTTGGAAGACCCCGGTCCAGTCCAGGGTGGCGAGGCTGGCATAGACCAGGCCGAAAATACCGAGCGGAGCGAGGGCCAGGACCCCATTCAGGGTCTGCATCAGCAGGGCGTCCAGGGCCTGGGCAGCACCAACCAGGGTGGTCCTCTGGTGCTTGACGAGGCGACGGGAGGCGACGGCCGCGATCACAGCGACAAAGACGATGTGCAGGACGTTGCCCGCGGCGAGGGAGGCGAAGAGATTACTGGGGATGAAGTTATCCACCAACCGATCCAGGCTGAAGCCGGACGCGCTCGGGGTTGCCTGCTGCAGGTTCAGCAGGCCAGCGGGGACGTCACGGGAAAGGGCTAGACCGAGCAAGGTCCCGATGGTGGCAGCCACCGCGGAGGTGGCGAGGTAGTAAATGAAGGTGCGGCCACCGATGCGCCGGAGATTGTCCCCGCCCGCCAGGGAGGCATAGATGGAGACCAGGATCAGGGGCAAGATCAGGAGTTTGAGGACGGAGATGAAGATCTGCCCCAGCCAGGCGACATAGGATCCCCCGGCCGGTAAGAACAGGGCTAGGGCGATGCCCAGCAGGAGCCCACCGGGGATGGAGTAGAGATAACGCAGGGGCATGGCGGATTCCGGAATGGTTTAGTTCGGACTGCAATCCGACCGGGATGGTTAGGACTCGTCCGCGTGACCCGCCTGGGGGCGGAGCCCGACCTACCAACCGAGGCGCCGCTGGTTGCGGTCCACTTCGTCCTGGTCGCTGTAGTAGGTCTTGTGACCACCCCGGTCGATGTAGCGCTCGTGGCCTTTGCCGGCGATCAGGGCCACCCAGGGCTCATCCGCAGGGCAACTGGCTAGCAGGTCGAAGAGGCGGGCGATGGCCTCGGGACGATCCACCACCACCTCCGGGGCCTGACCCGGTATGCCGGTCAGGATATCCGCGATGATCCGCTCGGGGTCCTCGGTACGGGGGTTGTCCGAGGTCACGATGATCCGATCGGAGTGGCGCGCCACCGCGGCACCCATGAGGGGGCGCTTAACCTGATCGCGATCCCCGCCGCAGCCGAACAGGGTCACGACCCTGGCGCCGGGCCAGGCGGCGCGGATGGCCGTCAGGATGGTCTCCAGGGCGTCCGGTGTATGGGCGAAGTCGATCACCAGGGTCCGGTTGCCGATCACCTGGCACTCAAAACGTCCGTCCACCGGCTTCAGGCTCTGCCAGTAGGGGCGCTCCCCCGGGCCCAGGACGCCATCCGCCAGGGCCGCGGCCAGGGCATAGTTGGCGCGATTGTACTCCAGGGCCAGGAAAGGCTTGGCGGCGATGGCCTCTGGATTCAGGGCTGCGGGGGCCAGGATGTCGATCGGGACCCGCGACTCGCCGCGCGCCCGCAGGCGGTTAGCAACCTCGGGGCTGGAGCAGAAGAGGCGCCCCCCTTCCTGAATCAAATCCAGGATGCGGGCCTTGGCGGCAAAGTACGACGCCTCGTCACGATGGTAATCCAAATGGTCCTGAGAGAAGTTGGTCCAGCCGGCATTCTGCAAGGGGATACCCTGGGCTCGCCCCTGGTCCAAGGCATGACTGCTGAGCTCCATGGCCACCACATCACACCTTCCCTGCTCCGCGTGGAGTAACCGGCGCAGCTCGATCAGGGGCGGTGAGGTGAAGCCGGTCTCAGCAAGAAGCTGGCCGTTACGGGAGACGCCCAGGGTGCCGATGGTCAGGATCCGCTGCCCCTGGGCCGCGAGCATGGACTCCAGGTATTTGACGGTAGTGGTCTTGCCGTTGGTCCCGGTGACGCCTAGGAAGCATGGGGAGCCCGGAGCCAGCGGGTAGACCAGGTCGCAGAAGCGTCGCACCGTCTCGGCCCAGTCCCCGGGTCGGGTGACGTAGATCCCCTTGCCCGGCAGGGCGTCAAGGCAGTCGAGCATCTGGTTGGTGACCAGAACCGCGCAGGCGCTGGCCGCCAGATAGCGCTCATAGATCTCCCGATCGCTCCTGCCGTCCGCAAAGCGCTGAAAGAAGAGGATAGAGCCCGGATCGCAAGCGTCCGCGCGCCACTGGATGTTGGTCAGGGTCGCGGGGCAGGCCGACGCGCGCCGCCAGGCGAAGTCGACAGTCTCGAGCAGGTGGGATAGGGGGTCAGAGGGCATGGCAATCCGGTGTAATTCGCTGGGGCGATACTATAACAAGCCATGCCGGCCGCGCCTGGGCATAACGTATCAGCAGGCGCAAAGAATCCACTTCGAAGCCATAGCCAACATCCGAGAATGTTCAGGCACCTATGACCTTAAGCGAACATCGTTGTTCAGGTTGTTTAAAAATAACAAGCGAGAACCAGAATAAAGCCGAAGTACAGCAGTTATAGACGGTGTATGGCGAGCCATCACAGTCGGCCCACCTATTCGTAGTGGCATTCAATGCCCAAGTAGTTATTGACCAGCGTATAGTCGGTCGAGTCAGTCGTACCGCTTTCATCGATGTCATACCAGCTGCTGCCTCCCGCCTCGGCGAAGCCATTGAGGTTGTCAAGGTCGTCATTATTGACAATCCCATCCTGATTGCCATCAATGCTGGCGATGTAACCTTCGGGTGGACCTGGCGGGCAGGGCTGGACGCCATTCATCACCAGGTTCAACTGGTGCACGAGTTCCGCGAAGATCGCCTTCAGTTCAGCGCCATCGGGCAACCCGGTATCCGGATTAATCAGGTTGTCCCCTTCGCGATCGATGGCAGGGTCGCGTTCGGCTTCATCAATCTGGTAAAACTCGGTTGTATTGTTTTCATTGCAGTTGGGGTATTCGTCCGCCGGTGGCGCGGGATCACCCACGTAGTGGTTACGCACGACCTTATAGGAATCGTTGCGCATCGCTTGGGCAGACAGTGGCTGCAGACTGAGCATCGCCTGATTATTGTTGTACAGATACTGGTTGACCTCGCAACACTGTGTGTATCCACCGGCGGGCACATCGGCCATGTCCGGCTCCGGTCCCCACCAAATGCCGCCGTTGTCATGACAAACCGTTTTGGATACGGGTATCTGGCTACAGCTCGTAGCCAGACTACAGGGCGGGTTGATTACACCACCCGCCTGTTGGTTGTTGCCCACCTGGGTAAAATTGTACTCACGCTGGCTGGCCGCGCCCGGCGTGGTGAGGTAGGGCAGCATAGACGCGGAATCCAGCGCGCGGGGTACGCGTTCATGCACATTCTTGATACCGGCGATTTCGGCAAACAGTTCATACAGGTCGGCGATGTTCACCATATTCCCAACCTCGCGATTGGGCTGATTAACCAGAGGCCCGGCGACGATCAGTGGCACCCAGACACCCGTCTGGTAGGCCGTGCCTTTAGCGCGACCCGTATCGAAAGGCAGTTTCACCGAATACCCCAGCGTACCGTTGTCACCGAGAATGACGATCATGGTATTGCTGTCCGGATTGAGAACCAAGGATTGATCGTCGTTAAGCGTTGCCACTCCGGTAGAGACCAACAGTCGTGACAGTTCGAAATCCAGCGCCTCTATCATCAAGGTGGTTAGCTCACGCTGGTCCAATAACACCTGGTCCGTTACATCGGTTGGCGCATTCGCCGGGGCTGCGCACAACAAGCGGCTGACCTCCTCCGGTTGCGCGGATTTCGCAGTCAACACCGCCTGTGGCGGCTGCATCACTGGAGTATGCGCGGAGGAGAAACTGACGGTCGCCATCCAGGGTTGATCCGCCGACTGGCTCGTTATCCAGTCAATCGCCCCGTCCACCGGGACAATGCCACGATAAGTGCGCGCGCGAATATCCGTCGTCGGCACGGCGATGGCCTGGCCATTTTCATCGTTGATCCACAGCGGAGAGACGTAATGCGCATTGTACTTGCTGAAACCCGCCTGGATGTTCGCGGGCACCGTGGTTTTACATTGCAGGCCCGGCTCCAGAATGCCGCCATTGTCGCGGCAGGCTCGACCCGGAGGAATCCCTCCTGCCGTACCCATATTGGTGCAATGCCCATCGGCGGTGTAGCACGCGCCTTGGTCAGCGCCAAATACCGGGTCCTGGTCCTTGCCGGGCACGAAGCCACAGAGGTAGCGACCACTAAAGGCTTCACCCAGTCCGGCAGAGGAATCAATCGAGGAAGGGTCTCCGGTCTCGTCCAGCCAGCCATAAAAGTAATCCCAGCCAAGCGCGCTTACCATCGCTTCCTTGTAAGGATTGTTTTGCTGCAACGCAATATGGAATTTGCCGAATAGCGCATTCTGGTAGCCGCGCTGTTTCAGCAATTTCGGCAGCGTCACTTCGTAGGGTGAAACCTGATAGTTGGCGAGATCATACTGGCCCAGTGCACCCAGCACCTGGGTGCGCAGCGGGTAGCGACCGGTAAAAAATACGGCGCGACTGGTGGAGCATGCAGGCATCGCCCAGGTGTTGCGAAACATAATCCCTTGGCTGGCGATGGTGTTGATATTCGGCAATTCGGGAGACCGGTCTTCCGGTTGCTCCGGTGGAATGGGTAGTTGGTCGAAGGGCTGCAGGCCGCCGTAGCCAAACACCGTCATCTGGTCGATGCCGACATCGTCCATGACGATGAACAATATATTGGGCGGATGTTTTACCTCGGGGCTGTTATTTGAGGAACTACAGCCCGCAACCAGCGCGGTGAGTGCAACAAGTAGGCAGATACAAAGTGACTGATTGCTGAAGTGACGCAATGGCGGATTACTCTTGCTATCATCTTAAAGGTTTGATTATACGATAGATGGAGCGGGCAGCCCAGACAGTGTATCGCTTCACCACACCGGTTGTTGGAGTTGCCTGAACGGCCTTTAGGTGCAGTTCCCAATGATGAGCAGTACAGGCACCGCGGCCGGCACAAAGCGAGCAACCCCGGGCCTTCCAGAGTTGGTCCCAAGCGAGCTATCCATAACAGTTACTGATTTGTAATCTGACAAAGTAGAACTGACCTCTGGCCCTTAAGGCTTCCGCAAAAGAAATGAGGTATGGACCATGTACGATAAGCTTCCCACCTGGCTGGCGCTGGCCATGAGTTGCGGCCCCCTGACGGCCCAAGCCGCGGAGTTCCCCTACCGCAATCCGGACCTGCCCGTCGAACAACGGGTTGCCGACCTGCTCGGGCGCATGACGCTTGACGAAAAGCTGGGCCAGATGGTCATGGGTGGGCGCGACTGGGTGACACCAACCCAGGTCGGGGCACTCTACCTGGGCGCGATGCTATCCGGCGGCGACAGCCCGCCCCCCACCCCCAACACCCCAGACGGCTGGGCAACCCTGATTCAGGACTACCAGGCGGCGGCCCTGGGCACCCGCCTCGGCATCCCCCTCCTCTATGGCATCGACGCGGTCCATGGCTTTGGCGCCTTGCCCGGAGCGACCGTCTTCCCCCACCAGGTGGCACTGGCCGCGGCGGGAGACGAAGACCTGATGCGCCGCATCGGCGCGGCCACGGCCCGCGAACTCGCCGCCGTCGGTCTCTACTGGAACTTCGCACCCCTGGTGGCGGTGGTCAACGACATCCGCTGGGGACGCGCCTACGAATCCCTGGGCGAGAATACCGAGCTGGTCACCCGACTCGCCCTGGCCTATGCCACCGGCTACCACAGCGGTCTGGCGGAGCTGGGGCCGGGACTCCCCCGTCCGCTGCTGACCGCCAAACATTTCCTGGGCGATGGCGGTGTCACTTTTGGCAGTTCCCATTTCGAGATGAAGGACGCCTGGTCGCTGCTGGACCGGGGGGACACGCGCGGCGCGGAATCCACCCTCCTGGCGCGTTTCCTGCCGCCTTTCCAGGCACAGGTCGAGGCCGGAACCGGAGCCGTCATGGTCTCCTACAGCCAGTGGAACGGGACCCTGATGCATGGCCATACCAGGCTGATCCAGGGAGTCCTGCGCCAACAACTCGGCTTCCGGGGCCTGGTGCTCTCCGACTGGGAGGCCGTGGAGCTGCTCCCGGCGCCAGGCTTCGACCAGCAAGTGGCCATGGCCGTCAACGCGGGCGTGGATATCCTCATGGAGCCCGCCAGAAGCACGGAGGTCATCGGTCTGCTGCGCGGGCTCGTCACCCGTAACCAGATCTCCTCTCACCGTATCGATGAGGCCGTCGCCCATGTCCTGCGCGTGAAATTTGCCATGGGTCTCTTCGAACACCCAGGGCCGGTCACGGCCGCAGCAGGGCAGATCGGCAGCCCCCAACACCGCGCCCTGGCCCGGGAGGCGGTCCGCAAGTCCCAGGTCCTGCTCAAAAACCAGGACGCACTCCCGCTGCGGCGCGGCCAGCACCTCCGGGTGGCTGGGGCTCACGCCGACGACCTGGGCTTGCAGAGCGGGGGTTGGACCCTCGCCTGGAGTGGCTTTCAGGGCGACAACGCCCGCCTGCCCGGGGGAACCAGCATCCTTGCCGGCCTGCGTCAGGTCGGTGGGGTCACCACCCGGATTGACTATTCAGCGAACGGCGACTTTACCGGCCCCCCGGCCGACGTGGCCCTGGTCCTGGTCGGCGAGCCGCCCTATGCCGAGTGGTTAGGCGACCGCGATGACCAGGGCCTGCGGCTTTCGCCCCAGGATCAGGCCCTCATCGCCAAGATGCGCCCCCTGGCGCGCAAGTTGGTCCTGGTGATGGTCTCCGGACGGCCACTCATCCTCGATCAGGCCCTCGCGGCCAGCGACGCCCTAGTCGCGGCCTGGCTGCCCGGTAGCGAGGGTGCCGGTGTCGCCGACACCCTGTTCGGCGACGCCCTCTTCACCGGCAAGTTACCCTATGCCTGGCCGCGCGACGCCAACAGCCTCTTACCAGCAAACGCCTCCCCAGCGGAGCGCCAGCCGGGCCTTCTGTATGAATTCGGCTACGGCTTGAGTGCAACAAAATCATGAAGTTGATTTAGCGGCAAGGCAAAAATCTGGGGCTATGTCCTCGAACATCGTGATGTCCTCGACGAGGTCTGCCCGAGCTTTCTGCCAAGTTGGGTACCGGTGCCAGTGGTCCCGTTCAGACTTCAAGGGGCCGAAGCAGCCCTCGACTCCCGCGTTAATTTAGCCATCGCCTGTGCGGCTCATGCTGACCTTGAGAACGTGGGCCTTGAGCAGCTTCCACAAGTCGTGGCTGGCGCATAGCACACCCCCTGATCCGAAGGGTGGGTCACGGGCCTCTGCGGCGGCCGGCGCCGCTAGAGCACTAACTGCAGCGCATCACTGGCCCAGGTGCTGTTCCAATCGCCCCCCGACGACCTGCCCTCCACCTAGGGGACGTCAGTCCCTGACCACGGCCAGTTACACAAGCCTGATACGGCTATCAAACCTCTTTATTGACCGAGGCCGGATAATTTTGTACGGTTTTACTCGGGTATCAGAAGTTGTCTGCCCATGGGTGGGGTCCGCACCCGCTGGCCCTGACACCAGCTTACCGCTCGCATACGGAGTGACACCATGAAGCACTTGACCTTTGCAAGCATGATCATGGCCCTAGCCTTCAGCCTGCCTGGGGTTGGCCACAGTGAGGAGACACCCGCAGGCCAGGAACTGTTCCAGAAACATGGATGCACCAACTGCCACGGAGCCGACGGCGTCCACCCAACGTCGCGGTACGTCCCTATCCTCAGAGGTAAACCTGCCGGATACATCTTTGAGAACGCCTCCGCGATCTTCAGTGGACAGCACAAGTCCGAGAAGACCCATTTTATGCACGATCAATTTTGCATCGGCGACGCCAAGGAAGAAGGGTGCTATCCGGCCCCAAATCAGGCCGACCTGCGCCTGATCGCTGATTGGCTCGGCGGTGACAAGGCATTGTCCGAGAAGCACAAAACCGAGCTGGGTCTCTATGTAACCTCCGTAGATGCCTACAGGCGTCTCCAAGATTTGGGCGACAAGGCCCTGTTGATCGACGTGCGCACCCGGGCAGAGGTGGCCTTTCTAGGCATGCCGACCATCGCTGCCGCCAACATCCCTTACATGAAGCCGGACTTCGAAACCTGGGACGAGGCAAAGCAAAACTTCAAGATGGTCCCCAACAGCGAGTTTACCGTCCGCGTGGAGGGACTCTTATCGAAACGCGGGCTCAGCAAGGATACGCCCATCTTCCTCATCTGCCGTTCCGGGAGCCGTAGCGCCAAGGCCGCCAACCTCTTGGGGCTGGCCGGGTATAAGCAGGTCTACACCGTAACCGACGGCTTTGAGGGTGGCCAAATAAAGGAAGGCCCGCGCAAAGGGGAGCGCGTCGTCAACGGCTGGAAGAACGCGGGCCTGCCCTGGACCTATCAACTCGACAAGGACGTCATGTATTTTGACCTCTAGGCTGACGCAGATGGAGGTGGTGCTTGAGGCCGAGGATGGTGACGGTGACCCTAGGCGTTCGGAATCTAAGCTTTCCGCCTAGACCCAGTGACCGGGCCATGTGAACAACTTAAAGTCCACCATACCGGCCGACCAGGCAGGCCCAAACACCATCGCCACTAGCGCCAGGGTGACCCTGTGCGCCTGGGCGTGGAGAATAGTGCTTACAAAACTGGACAAGGCGGCTAATCGTCGCCTTCGCTCCCGGTGTAAACGCGCATGATGCGGAAGGGGGGCTTGGCGCCGTCCACTCCGCCGTTCAGGGGTGGGGCGCGGTGGAGTTGGTTCACGGCAATATAGAGCCAATCAGGCTCTCCGAAATCCAAGGCGTCGGGCCACTGCAGGCGATCGTCCACGACCAGGGTCTCCAGCTTGCCGTCCGGGCTCAGGATGCTGATGGCGTTGCGACCCAGGTCGGTGAAGTAGTGATTGCCGGCGGCGTCGGTGGCGGCGCCGTCTGAGAGGGGTTTGGGTCCGACTCTGGCGATGGCGGCGGCGATGGATGCGTCGTCCGCCCCCTCGCGCAGCAGCCGGGCCGGGACCTGGTACCAGGTCGTGCCGTTCATGGCCCCGAAGTACAGGGTCTCGCCGTCGGCGGAAAGGGTGATGGGATTGACCGCGATACGGGCTGGTTTGACCTTGCCGTCTGGCCCGCGCCCTCCGACGACCCGACCTGCGACGACCAGGTCCAGATTCTCCGCTTGCAAGGCCGGCGAGGCGGTAAAGCGCCGGGAGGCGCGCTTGTCGAGGTCCAGGATCACCAGCGCGGGCTCATGGCTGCCGCCCGGGTCGGCGATGTAAACAAAGCCCCGTTCCGCATCCACGGCCAGATCGTTGAGAAAGGAACCCGCAGGTGCGGTCTCGGCCGGAAAGTCATAGCGAAAGACCAGCTGGCCGTCGGCGAGGGCGAAGGCCAGCAGCTTGGGCGGCTGATCAGGCTGGTGGGTGGGGTCTCCCAGGCCATTGTCGAGCACCCACAGGCGGTCCTGGCCGTCGATCCGAATGCCCAGGGCGCTATTCAACACCTCCGGACCCGAGCCGAAGGCCCCGTTCCAAGCCGAGTCCGGCCAGGGCCGATAGCTATTGGGCCCGGTAACCTCGATGAGTTGGGCCTCGGCGCGGCGGAATTGGTGAACCGTGGCAAAGACGCGCCCCGACCCGGTGACCGCGAGATTACCGGGGTTGATGGGCAGCTCCGCCACCGCCTCGATGGCGCCGGAGAGCAACTGTTCCCCAGCCGGGGCCGGCAGGGTGGTGAGCGACGGTAGGACTAACAGGAGGGCGGCAAGGGCGGGACGCATGGCATTCTCACAATCAAGGGACGCTGTAAACGCTCGGGCTGTCAGGCAAGCGGTTCATGCCAGGACGGGTCGGTGGATAACGTTCAAACTGCTCCTCCAAACCATCGGAGCAGTCCCCGCAAGTAAGGCGCCTGATCAGGTCGATCTCGGCATAACCTGGCAAAATTCCAATCCCCGTCCTGGCCTCAAACCAGATGGGATGAGAACTCTGGCTGACATAGGTACTGGTAACGCCCCACCAGTAGTCGGCATAGGTGGTCTCCAGGACGCTGGACCAGTCGGAACGATCGAAGGTCAGATCTCCCACCTGGCGCTCCAACGACTTGAAGTACCAACCATGTTCACGCAGACCGTAAAGTGGGGGACGGGGTAAGCCGGGACGATCGAAAAACCCGCCCCGGTGCAATGCACGGACGATCTGGCCCAACCCCTGATGCTGGGGATGGGCCCAGGTCTCGTCCGGATTCATGGTGATGATGATGTCCGGCCGGGCAAGGCTGACGACCTTTCCCAGCCGTTGGACCAGGAGGTTCTGGTCCCAGTTGTTGACACCCTTATCCCAACTATCCTCGAAATCGGCGTCGATCAAGGTGGACAAGAAAAAGACCGCGGAGACTCCATGCCTGCCCATGCCGGAGAGAAATTCAACCCGTCTTTGTTCGGCCAGTTGATAGGGTGAGGCGATTTGACGCAGATGTGGCCCATCTGGTGGCTGAGTCAGCCAGGTGTCTGGGCCTGGAGCCTGTTCGATGAGAATGTCTTGATCCCGGTCGGGATCATAGTCGTGGCGAATGGCCTGTACCACGCTGCCACCCTCGCCGTTGGTAACCAGGGCGACGGCAACATACCAGCCACGTTCCTTGAAGCGACCCAGGTTGAATAAGGTCTCGTCATCGGGATGGGCGGTGATCAGCAATACCCGGGGGGATGAGCCAAGGCCGTCCGAATCGTCCTGATCCGCGCAAGACCAGAACAGGGGGACCAGCAGCAACAGGCCTAGCATGGGCCAAGGAGAAGGATTTTCATGGCGATTGCGCATGGGGTTGATCCCGGGCTAAGTCACTGGATCAGGCCAGGGTTTGGTCGATCCTCTTGTCCAGGGGCCCAAATTCCAGGGTAGCCAGGGCGCCATTGACGAGGATGAGTTGCGGTGGCAGATGCCCGATATCCATGTCGTAGATAATCGGAAGGCTCAGGTCACCCAGGGCATCGAGCAGGGCGTCCCGTTGGGTGAAGCCTTCGATAGTTTCGGCGGCCGTCCGTCCGATCAGGATTGCCTGGGCATTATTGAACCAACCGGCCATTTTCAGTTGGTGGAGGGCGCGACAATACTGGGCGGTATTGAAGTCGCAACTATCCAGGTAAATCAGCAAACCCTCCGGGGCATAAGAGAGGGAGAACTTCCTGAGGTCGCCATAGGCCGATCCGCACAAGATACCGATCACGTCCAGGGTTCCGCCGATGAGACGGCCCGAAACCTGGACCTGATAATCCGGGTTATGTTCCTGATGCAGACAGCGCCATTGGACCGGGGCCGTCCGATCAAAGTGCGTGATGTCAGGTGGTAGCTGTTCCCAGTCGCTGTCGTGCGGTTGATAGCGGTCAGCGGCATGCTGGGAGAAGGTCAAACCCGGCGCCAGGGTCACAACCTGGTGCCAATAGGCCAGGCCCGGGGCAGTGGGGTAGATGGGACACTCCCATAAATTGGTGCCGGACAGAGTCGCGATACCAGTCATAAGGGTGTAGGGGAGCATGAAGGTACTCAGATCCGAGTAGCCCAGGATCCATTTGGGGCGGGCCTCGCCCAGGACCTCGAAATCAAGGAAGGACAGGATATCGATGAGGAGTTCCCCGCCATTAGGAGGGAATACCGCCCCAATATCCGGGTCCAGCAACAGGCGCTGGAGTTCGTCAGCGCGCTCGGGCGCCGGGGCGCTCAGCAAGCCCTCGCCCCAGAGGCAGTCTCCCTCCTGAAAGCCGTAGCCCAGATTTTCCAGCGTCCCATAAGCAAACCGCATGCGCGGCTCAAGTTGGGGCTTGACCCCCGCCGAAGGGGAGGTAATACCCATAACATCACCCGGCCGGAGGGGGGCAGGGAAACGGACCCGCTTACTCACGATTTCCCCGGACTGGGCGCCACAACCCGCCAGCCCCGAGAGGCCAACCCCAGTGGCACCGCCGAGAACACCAAAACCCGCTAAGCGCAGAAATTGCCTTCTATCCGCGGACACCATCCACCTCGTCAATACCTGGGTTTTGCAACGAATCGAGGCACCGGCGCCCGTCACACTCGCCGGCGCGCCATGGCCAGGCCGGCGATGATCACCGCCAGGGACACGAATAGGAGGATCAGGGAGGCCAGGGCATTGATCTGGGGCGAGAGACCCAAGCGCACGCTCGAATAGACGACCATGGGCAAGGTGGTAGAGGCTGGCCCGGCGACGAAACTAGCGATGACCAGGTCGTCCAGGGACAGGGTGAAGGCCAGCAGCCAGGCGGACAGCAGGGCGGGTGCCATAAGAGGCAGGGTGATGCGCAGATAGACCACCAGGGGCCGTGCGCCCAGATCCAAAGCCGCCTCCTCCAGGGAGCGGTCCATTTGCGCCAGTCGCGCGCGGATCACCACGGTGGCATAGGCCATGCTAAAGGTGATGTGGGCGATGGCGATGGTGGTAAAGCCACGCCCATCGGGCCAGCCGATCACTTGCTGCATGGCGACAAAGAGCAATAAGAGAGACAGACCGATGAGGACGTCCGGCATGACCAGGGGTGCCGTGAGCAGGAGTTCGAAACCGCCGCGCCCCCGAAAGCGCCCGTAGCGGACCAGGGCCATGGCCGCCAGGGTGCCGAGGATCATCGCCAGGGTGGCGTTCACCGTCGCGATACGGACGCTCAACCAGGCGGCGTCGAGGATCTGGTCATTGCGCAGCAACTCGCCATACCAGTGGGTCGAAAAGCCGCCCCAGACGGTCACCAGGCGCGAGGCGTTGAAGGAATAAATGACCAGCAGCAACACAGGCACATAGAGAAAGGCGTAGCCGAAGGCCAAGAGGCTGCGGAGGGGCCAGCGACGGGCCTTCATGACTCGCCCTCCAGATTAGACTGCCAGCGTTGCAGGGCGACGAAGGGCACCACCAACACCGCCAGTAACACCAAGGCCAGGGCCGAGGCCAGAGGCCAATCCTTATTGGCAAAGAATTCGGTCCAGAGCATACGCCCGACCATGAGAGAATCGGGCCCGCCGAGGAGGTCCGGGATGACGAACTCACCCACCGCCGGGATAAAAACCAGCAGGCTCCCGGCCAGGATGCCGGACAGGGACAGGGGCAGAGTCACCCGGATGAAGGCCCGCCAGGGCCGGCAACCCAGATCTGCCGCCGCCTCCAGCAGGGTCAGGTCAAGGCGGCTGAGGGTGGCATAGAGGGGTAGGACCATGAAAGGCAGGTAGGAATAGACGATGCCAATATAGACTGCCAGCGAGGTGTGCAGGATGGTCAGGGGCTCGTCGATCAAACCCAGATATATCAAAAAGTTGTTAAGCAGGCCATTGTTCTTGAGGATACCGATCCAGGCATAGACGCGAATCAGGAAGGAGGTCCAGAAGGGCAGGATGATGAGCATCAGCAGGGGGACCCGCCAGCGCTCCCGGGCAGTGGCGATGGCGTAGGCCATAGGATAGCCGATGACCAGACAAAGGAAGGTGCAAACCAGTCCGACCCAGAGGGAATTGAGGAAGGCGGCGCGATAAAGCTCATCCTCCCACGTCAAGCTGTAGTTACCCAGGTTGATGCGAATCTGCAGTACCGAATCGTTCAGCCAGTCCAGTAGATCCGAATAGGGTGGCTGGGCTAACAGGGGCTCCGCCAGGCTGATCTTGAAGACGATGACGAAGGGAAGGAAAAAGAAGAGCAGCAGCCAGAAATAAGGCAAGCCGATGTTGACCCAGCGCCCCGGTTGCCAGTGCCCCAGGCGCGGCATCCAGCCCCGCCAGCCCTCGGCCCGGGTATGGTAATTCTGGCTCATAGGGAGGCCCTTCCCCTGTACCCTTGGCGGGCGCGGCTCGTCATGCGCTAATCCGTCAGGACCACGCCGCAGAGGGGTGACCAGGCCATGGTCACCTCCTGGCCCCAAGTCAACTTCTGCTCGGTTCGGGGGTGGATGTTGGCCAGGGTCATGGTCGCCATGCGCTCCGGCGAGACGCGGATGTGGTAGATGGAGACATCCCCCAGATAGGCGATATCCTGGACCTGACCCGTGACGCAATTCTCGCCAGGGTCCGCGCACTCTTCGCACAAACGCATTTTCTCCGGCCGCACGGCAACCGCCACGGGCGTCCCCAGAGCCAGAGGCTGGCGGCAGCGCACGCGCAGGGTCAGTCCGCCCTCCCCCGCTACCAGAACCTCATCCCCATCCCGGGCAGACACCTTGCCCTCGAAGAGATTGACCGAACCGATGAAGCTCGCCACCAGACGCGAGTTAGGGTATTCGTAGATGCCCGTGGGGGTATCGACCTGCACGACTTGACCCGCGTCCATGACCGCGATGCGGCTGGACATGGTCATGGCCTCTTCCTGGTCGTGGGTGACGGTCACAAAGGTGATACCGATGCGCTCCTGCAACTTGACCAATTCGAATTGAGTGTGGACGCGCAGCTTCTTATCGAGGGCACCCAGGGGCTCATCCAGCAAGAGCAGCTTGGGGTGCTTGGCCAGGGAACGTGCCAGGGCCACGCGCTGGCGCTGGCCTCCGGAGAGTTGATCTGGCCGGCGTTTGCGCAAGTCGCCGATGTGCAGCAGGTCCAACATCTCGCCGACCCGCTCGACGCGCTCAGCCCGGGGCATTTTCTCCTGGCGCAGGCCAAATTCGATGTTGGCCTCCACGCTCATGTGGGGAAAGAGGGCATAGGACTGGAACATCATGTTCACGGGCCGTCGATAGGCCGGGATATCGGTAACATCGGCGCCATCGATCCAGAGACGGCCGCTCGTGGGGCTGTCCAGCCCGGCCAGCAGGCGCAGCAATGTGGTCTTGCCACAGCCGGAACCACCCAGGAGGGAAAAGAACTCCCCCTGATAGATATCCAGGCTGACGCCGTTAAGCGCCTGGACCGCGCCGAAGCGACGACTCACACCCTCGATGCGCACATAGGGCCTGGCCCTGGGGTCCTGCCAGGCCTCCAGGACACCCTGTTCCTGGTCTTCTAGGCTAGACACTGGCTTCCCGCCTACCGGCCCGGATCAGCGGTTGGCCTTGAGCCGGGTCCAGATGCGGTTGAGTTCACGCATCTCCTTGTCGCTGGGCTCCTTCAGGGTAATCAAGCGGGCACGGGTCTCCTTGGAGGGGTAGATGCCGGGGTCCTGGCGTACGGACTCGTCCAGAAACTCCGTCGCTGCCAAGTTGGGGTTGGCGTAATTGACAAAGTTGGAGGCGTTGGCAATCACCTTGGGGTCCAGGAGATATTCGATGAAAGCCAGGCCCTGGGCGGGATTGGGTGCATCCTTGGGGATGGCCATGACATCCACCCACAGGACAGCGCCCTCCTTGGGCACCAAGTAGGCCACCTTGACGCCATTGCCGGCCTCTATGGCCTTGTCCCGGGCCTGGAGCACATCCCCGGAATAACCCTGGGCAATACAGATGTCGCCGTTGGCCAGATCGCTGATGACCTGGGAGGTATGAAAATAGCGGATGTAGGGATGCACGGCCTTGATGAGATCCTGGACCGCCTTCAGGTCTTTCTTATCGCGGCTATTGGGATCCTTGCCCAGATAGAGTAGAGCAGCAGCGAAGACCTCGGTCGGATCGTCAAAGAGGGTCAGACCGCAACTGGCCAGCTTCTTAGCCTTTTCCGGATCGAAGACCAGGGCCCAACTCGCCACCGGCTCCTCACCCAGGGCTGCCTTGACCTTATCGACGTTGATTCCGAGCCCAGTGGTGCCCCACATATAGGGCACCAGGTATTTGTTGTCTGGATCTATATCCTTTAGAGAACCATAGATCTCCGGGTCCAGGCTTTTCAGGCCCGGCAACTTGGACTTGTCCAGTGCCTGGTAGATGCCGGCCTTGATCTGGCGCGCGGCGAAGGGTCGAGCGGTGGGAAATACGAGGTCATAGCCGCTGGAACCCGCCAGGAGCTTGGCGTCCAGGATCTCGTTACTGTCGTAAAGGTCCAGCACCGCCCGGGTGCCCGTGCGCTCCAGGAAGCCCGACAAGGTGTCCTCAGCGAAGTAGTCGTTCCAGTTGTAAATGTGGACGATCTCGTCCGCCGCGCCCACCGCCATTGGGGAGAGCAGGGTGATCAAGGCAATCTTCATGAGGAACTGACGCATGGCTGTAGGGTCCCGAGGTGAACTTGGTAAAGTTAAAACCCGCTCCCCACCCGCAACGATTGGGTGGGGGAACGGGCTGGGCAACAAACCCAGGAAACTTTCCTATTCTGCATGGGCGGCGGAACCTTGTCATCCGCGCCGAACCATCTTTTGATCAGGGTGGCAGCGAATTCAGCGCCACGCTCAGACCCCGAATTAACACTGCCCGCCCTCCTGCCCATGGGATAAACTGGCGATGCGCGACCCGTCCCCTGGGCAAGTCCCCACCAAGATGACCCGGCACTAAAAGTTCAATGGAGGAGAAGATGACCGCACCGAAGATTGCCTCTCCCATGCGCACCTGGATCTGGCTTCTGGCCATCCTTGTCGTTGGCCTAGGCGCGCTCCTGATCTGGTACCAACAGTATACCCATGAGCAAATTCAGGCCCATAAGGCGACGATCGGCGAGAAGAGCCAGGCCCTGGCGGCTGCCCAGACGGCGAACGCCAATCTCACGGACCAGGTCACCGCTCTCACTGGTGACCTGGAAACCTCTACCAAGGGCCAGCAGGATCTCAAGGCCCAGATGCAGGCCAAGCAGAAGCAGCATGATGCCGCCCTCGCCAAGTTAGGCGACGAGGCCAAGGCGATCGAGGCCGACCTCCAACAACGCCTTCAAGGGGCTAACGACGAGATTGCCGCCCTCAAGGCCGATATCGAGAACCTCAACCAAGCCGCCACCGAGGCCGCCGCCAGTCACGAGGCACATGTCCAGCAAATTACCGAGGACCTCACGGAAGAGATCATCAAATTCCGGACCCTCCTGGTCGGCAGTGACCCCGACAGGGCGGCCATGGCGGCGAATTGGGAGAAGCGTATCCTGGCCGCCAAATCGGAAATGCTCAAGGCGCACCAGGCCTTGGAAACCGAACAGAAAAACCTGATCACCGTGGAGCACGCCCTGTCCCAGACTCGGCAACTCAACGATGAGCTCAAGCAAAGCCTGGCCCAGGCTGGCCAGCAGGCCGAGGCCACCCAAGCCGCACTGGATCAGGAACGCGAGGCCCTCGCCAAACTGCGTGATGAAGACGAGGGACTCAAGCAGAACCTGATCGAGGCTGGCCAGAAAACCGAGACTACCCAAGCCGCCTTGGATCTGGAACACGAGGCCCTCACCAAGCTGCGTGATGAAGACGAGGAACTCAAGCAGAAGCTGATCGAGGCTGGCCAGAAAACCGAGACTACCCAAGCCGCCTTGGACCTGGAGCATGAGGCCCTCACCAAGCTGCGCCATGAGAACGAGAAACTCAAGCAGGGCCTGAGCGACGCTGGCCAGAAGATTGAGGCCACCGAGGCCGCCTTGCATCAGAAACACGAGGCCCTCACCAAGCTGCAGGGTGACCACCAGGGACTAAAACAGGAACTGAGTGAGGCTAGCCAGAAGATCGAGGCCGCCGAGGTTGCCTTGAATAAGGAGCGCGAGGCCCTCGCCAACCTGAGGGATGAGCACGCGGGCCTGCAGGGCAAGTTGCAGGACACCCAGGCGGCTCATGCCGATTCCCGATCCCAGCTTGAGAAGCTGACCCAGGCGGCAACCGCCAAGGAGGCCGCCCTGACCAAGGACCTGGCCGCGCGCAAGGAGGAAATCGCGACCTTGAATAAGGAACTGGATCGGCTTCGCCAGCAGGCCAAGTCCGATTTACTAGCTGCCCGCTCCCGGGGAGACCAAGCCCTCGATCATCTCAAGTCCTTGCATCAGCGCCTTGGCACTCTCAACGGCCGCGCCACCGACCAGGGTACCCTGCTGGACCTGAACGAGGACGATATCCGCTTCCAGGCCGGCCAGGCCCTACTTCCTAAGGGTGAAATCCCCAGGCTGGACCATATCGCCGCCGTTTTGGTTGAGTTTCCCGAACTTAAGGTCCGTGTCGAGGGCCACACCGATAGCACCGGGCGCGATGAAACCAACCTGGCACTATCGCAGCAGCGTGCGGAGGCGGTGCTGGAGGCACTGGTCGCACGGGGCGTCGCTCCCGAACGCCTGACCGCCGCGGGCCTCGGCAAGGCCAAACCCATCGCCTCCAACGAGACCCAGGCCGGACGGAGCCAAAATCGCCGGGTCGAGGTTTACGTCATCGAGCCCTGAGTCACCTCCTCGATCCATTCCCTGAGCGATTCCCCACCGCGGCGGGACGACGACTCCGGTCATCGCCCCGTCGCGGCACCCGTCTGACCCTGGGAGGCAAAATTGCCATGCGCGAGATACTGCTCCTCGACAATGGCTCGCGACGCCCCCAGTCCACCCTGGCCCTGCGGGACCTGGCCGCGCGCCTGGCGGAACGTCTCCTTGAACCCGTCCAGCCCGTCTCCCTGGCCCATTCCGACCTTATTAGCGCCAACCAACTCGTTGGGCAACCGGCCGTCACCCTGGAACCCTGGCTGATTGACCGTCTGCACCGGGGTGTCCGGCGTTTTTTGATCATCCCCCTCTTTTTCGGCCCGAGCGGGGCCCTCACCGAGGCCATTCCAGCCCTGGCGGCCAGGCTCAGCGCGAACCTGGGCCCTCTGGATATTCGCCTGACCGCCCCACTCTGCCCCTTGCCCCAAGGCGAGCCACGCCTCACCGCCATCCTCCTGGAACGTATTGCAACCGCTACCCGGGAGACCCAGCTCCAGCCTCGGCGCTTGATCCTGGTCGATCACGGCTCCCCCAGCCCCAAGGTCAACGCTGCCCGGCGCTGGCTGGCGGCGGACCTGCGCTCCCGTCTGGAGGCCGGCATTCAAGTCGAGGAGGCCGCCATGGAACGTCGCGCGGGCCCCCAATACGACTTCAACGGCGGACTCCTGCTGGAGGTCCTGCGCCGCCTGGCGCGCACGGACAGCCGAAGTCCGGTCTTCGTCGTCCCCCTGTTTCTGTTCGCCGGCCGTCATGCGGGTCCTGGCGGGGATCTGGACGAGATTGCCGCCACCGTCAGGGCCGAGTACCCGGATCTGCGTATCGCCCTGACGGGACTGGTGGGTGACCACCCTGACCTGCTCGACATCCTGGCCTCCCGCTACCGGGAGACCTTGGAGGCTGGCGAGTGACCCCAGGTACGGCGGGACCTCTACCCATCGCCCGGGTCATGGATGATCTCATCGCCGCTTTGAGGAGGGGTCATGCCCTGCTCCAGGCCCCCACGGGCTCGGGCAAATCCACCCGCGTCCCCCTGGCCCTGCTCGACCAGGACTGGCTGGCGGGCCAACGCATCCTCATGCTGGAACCGCGCCGCCCCGCCGCCCGTCTCACCGCCGCGCACATGGCGGCCTTGCTCGGCGAGGACCTGGGCGAGACGGTGGGCTATCAGGTCCGCTTTGAGCGCCGAATTGGGCCGCACACCCGCATCGAGGTACTGACCGAGGGGATCCTGACCCGCCGCCTCCAGTCGGACCCAGCCCTGGAGGGCGTAGGTATCGTCCTCTTCGACGAACTCCACGAGATGAATTTGCCAGCGGCGCTGGGATTGGCCCTGACCCTGGACGTAGTCGCCAACCTGCGCCCGGACCTGCGCATCCTGGCTATGTCGGCCACCCTGGACGCCGGACCCCTAGCGGCCTTGCTGGGGGGCGCCCCCCTGATCCAGGCCAGCGGCCGGCCCTATCCGGTCGAGATCCGCTACGCGGAACGGGACCCAGGACGCGATTGGCTACCGGCCCTCGTCGCCACCATTCGCCAGGGCTTGGCCTGTCATGAGGGTGACCTTCTGGTCTTCTTGCCCGGCGCCGGGGAGATCGAACGTGTCCGGGAACGGCTCGCTGGCCTGGGTGAGCAGGGCGTCGAGATCCTGCCCCTGCATGGCGCCCTGCCCGTTCTTGAACAGGATCGGGTGCTGAGGGGGCCCGGAGCCGGCCGGCGGCGCCTGGTGTTGGCCACGGACCTGGCCGAGACCAGCCTCACCATCCCCGGTATTGGCGTGGTGGTGGATACGGGCCTGACCCGCAAGCCGCGTTTTGAACCGGGATCGGGTTTGACCCGACTGGTGACGGAGGCCATCCCCCTCGCCTCGGCGGATCAGCGCGCCGGGCGCGCCGGGCGGCTCGGCCCCGGCATCTGTTTCCGGCTCTGGACCCGGGCCCAGGAGGCCGGCCGCCCCGAACATCGTACCCCCGAGATCCTGCAGTCCGATCTGGCCCCCCTGGCCCTGGAACTGGCCCTCTGGGGGGTGCGCGATCCGGCGGAACTCCAGTGGCTCCAGGCCCCGCCGCGCCCGGCCTGGGAGCAGGCGATAGCCCTGCTCGTCCGTCTGGGTGCGCTGGACCCGGGTGGCCACATCACCCGGCTTGGCCGCGCCATGGCGGGACTGCCTGTCCATCCGCGCCTGGCCGCCCTGTTGCTGGGGTCGCCACCTGACCTGGCCGGGGAGGCCGCGGATCTCTGCGCCCTCCTCTCGGAACGCGACCCCTGGATTCGCCGGCCCGGGGAGCCCGGATCGGCGGACCTGGGGCTACGCCTGCTCGCCCTGCAAGCCTTCCGCGACCGCCAGGGACCTGGCGACATGGACGGGCGGCGGCTGGCCACCATTGACCGCGCGGCCGCGCAACTGCACCGTCTGGTCAAGGGATCGAAGGGACATGAACAGCGAGCGATTGCCACCAGCGGCGGCCTGCTCGCCTTGGCCTATCCGGACCGGATCGCCCAACGACGTCTTGAGCGGGAGCGCCGCTACCTCCTGGCCCAGGGTTCCGGCGTCGCGCTGCCGCCGGGCGATCCCCTCGCCAGTCACCCCTATCTGGTGGCCGCTGGCCTGGATGCCACTGGGCGCGACGGCCGCATTCAACTCGCCCTGCCCATCAGCGAGGCGGAGATCCAGGCCCTGTTCGCGGATCAGATCCAACGCGAACGGGTCTTGACCTGGGACCCTAGCCGCGAGGCCGCGAGCGCCCAGGAGGTTACGAGACTCGGCGCCATCACCCTGATCGCCCAGCCGGTACCCATCCTGACCTCGGATCCGGTCACGGACCTGTTGCTGGCGCGCATCCGGCGCGACCTTGGCCAGACCCTGAACTGGAGCGATGCCGCCCGCCAGTTCCAGGCCCGCGTCGTCCTGATGCGCGCCCTGGAACCCGATGCCAACTGGCCGGACCTCACGTCCGCCCAATTAGAGCAAAGCCTGGAAACCTGGCTCGGACCCTGGCTGACCGGCAAGACTCGCCTCGAGGAGGTGCAGGCCCTCGACCTGGCCGCCACCCTCGCCACCCAACTCGACTGGGAGCAACGCCAGCGCCTGGACCTGGAGGCCCCGGCCAGCCTCGTCACCCCTGCGGGCGCCCGCCGCCCCATCGATTACCTGGCTGGCGACATACCCATCCTCCCCGTGCCCCTGCAAGAAATGCTTGGGGCTCGGGAAACACCGAGCATTGCCCATGGCCGGGTCCCCCTGCTGTTACAGTTGCTCAGTCCCGCGCGTCGGCCCCTCCAGCTCACCCGAGACCTCCCGGGCTTCTGGGCCGGCAGCTACGTCCAGGTGCGTAAGGAAATGCGTGGCCGCTACCCCAAGCACCATTGGCCCGAGGACCCCGCCAACGCGGCGCCCATGGCGCGGAGTATCAAATCCAGCAGGGTGTGACAGGTGTGACCGCCCAGACACACAGGCCTGGGCGCGGGGGATTAACCCGCAAAGGACCCGCGATAGAAACAGCCATGCTCCCAATCCCCTCTACCAGGGCTTGTACTGCAGTCCCGGCAGGTTATCGCGATCGAAGATGGCGGGCAGGGTCTCAACCAATTGCACCAACTCATCCAGATTCATGTAGCAGCCCCAGGAGGCCTTGGCGGCTTCCATGGGGATTTCGACCCAAAAACGCGCCAACTTTGGCTCGCAGAGGATCTGCAGAATATTATCCTGGGCATCGATGAGACCCAGATAGTCGTCACCACCATGGAAGCGTCCCAGCAGTTGGCGGTGGATATCGCGGGCGCTCATCTCGACGGCGTTGATTGAGGAAATGGCATCGCCAGAACGTTCAAAGTAGTAAAAGACTCTGTAATGCATGGCTGATTTACCTCACTCCCCGCGCAACGACCTGGAAGGCTGGCAAAGATGGAGAAGGGCTCGACCAGGGCCGGCCTGGCCCCGTGCTACTATTTGCATTTTCCGCTCCGGTCAAGCCGGTATGGGTAGGAACAATCCTCTCTTTTACTCTATGCGGACCGTCACGGGCAAATTTTTCCTTAATCACCTCAAGTTTTTGATCCCGCGCCAGCGGCCGGAGCTAAGCGGGGCCGGCACAGGGACCCTGACCCATGCTGCATCTTCTTGACCCGCGCGATCCGACCGCGCCTTTTCCCGATGTCTCCCTGGCGGAGCGTGAGCCCGATGGCCTGCTCGCCATTGGCGGCGACCTGGACCCCCGGCGCTTGCTCAACGCCTACCGCCAGGGCATTTTCCCCTGGTTCAACGCGGGCGATCCCATTCTCTGGTGGAGCCCGGACCCCCGAACCGTACTGCTACCGAGCCAGGTCCACATCTCCCGCAGTCTGGCCAAAACACTGCGCCGGGGACAGCTGCGGATCACCCTGGATCAGGCCTTTCATGAGGTCATTGGCGCCTGTGCCGGTCTCCGTCAAGGCAAGGGCACCTGGTTGGTACCCAGGATGATTCACGCCTATCAGCGGCTCCATCGCGCTGGCTGGGCTCACTCGGTGGAGGTCTGGCGAGATGGCGACCTGGTGGGTGGCCTTTACGGCGTCAGCCTTGGTCGCATGTTTTTCGGAGAATCCATGTTCAGCCTCGTCAGCGATGCCTCCAAAGTGGCCCTGGTCCACCTGTGCCGGTCCCTGGAAGAACGGGGGTTTGGTCTCATCGACTGCCAGATGGCGACTGATCACCTGCTGAGCCTGGGGGCGTTTCAGATCCCACGCGTCGAGTTCACCGCCACCCTTGATCGCTTATGCGCCGATCCCGGTACTCCCGGGCTCTGGAACTCTATGGACGCGGACAGGGAGGAAGCTGATTCCTCAGGGCCCGTCCCCACCTTTTCATCCCAGGTGGGGGCGGAGTCATGACCAACCTCGGCTTCCAGCAGCGTCTAACCCTCTTCCTGACGGGGAGCCGCCCTTGCGCCTATTTGCCGGAACGGGAGGAGCGCGTCCTCTTTGTCGATCCCAGGGTTCCCATGAACGGTCCTCTTTACGACTCCCTGTTGTGGAAGGGTTTCCGACGCGCTGGACGCTTCGTCTATCGCCCCGCCTGCGGCCCCTGTCAGAGTTGCGTGCCCGTGCGCCTGGAGGTCAACCATGTCGTCCTCAACCGGTCCCAACGCCGCAATCACAGCCAAAACAGTGACCTGATACTGAGCGACCACCCCGCCGAGTTCGCGCCCGAGCATTTCGCCCTCTATGCCACCTATATCCGCCATCGCCACCCGGACGGTGGCATGGCGGACCAGTTGACCCCTGAGAGCTACCAGGATTACCTGATCCAACCCTGGGGCGGTGAAACCCGCCTGCTGGAATTTCGCCTCGGGGAGCGCCTGATAGCCTTGGCTGTTACCGACCGGCTCCCAAACGCCCTGTCAGCTGTCTATACCGTCTTCGACCCCGCTGTCGCCACCCGCGCCCCAGGCGCTTATGCGATTTTGAGTCAGATTGCACTCGCCCGTCGCCTGGGGCTCCAGTACCTCTACTTGGGATATTGGATCCAGGACTGTCGGAAAATGGCCTACAAGGACAGGTACCGGCCCATCCAGGCCCTGATCGGGGAACGGTGGCAAGCATTCGAACGGGGGCAACCCATCAATGAGAAGGATTGGCAAGGCGTCATATTCCCAGAGCCCGTCAATCTGCGCCTATAGGGGAAGGCTTGATGGGGGTATCGACAACCGGAAGGCTGTCGCCAAGCCTACAGAGAGAGGTTTTCGGCGTCCCCCGCCTGCCGCCACCCGGACCGGGAAACCGAATTATCATAGGTTGGGTTTAAACGCCTAGGCCGGCCCCAACAAACGGGTGGTAACCCCCACTGTCAGCCTATGATGGCCACCCCCGCGAATCACACCACTCAGCGGCGCGACATCCCCAAAATCCCGGCCAACCGCCAGGCGGACATGGCCGCTCGCGGGCACCAGGTCATTGGTCGGATCCAGGTCCAGCCAACCATCGGCAGGCACGCCGGGAGTACCCGGCGCATAAACCTGAACCCAGGCATGCGAAGCGTCGGCCCCGACGAACAGGGGACCATCCCCGGAACTGGTGCGCAGGTAGCCACTGACATAGCGAGCTGGCAGCCGCAACATGCGTAAGGAACCCACCATCAGGTGCGCAAAGTCCTGGCACACGCCCCGGCGCTGGGTAAAGGCCTCTTCCAAGGGCGTGTCAATTTCCGTGCTGCGGGCTTCGTAACGAAAATCGGCATGGATACGATGCATCAAGTCAAGCGCGGCCGCCGCCACTGGCCGGCCGCTGGGAAAGGAAGGAAGTGCATACTCCCGTAGCGCCTCCAGCCTCGGCACATAGGGAGAGGGTTGCACGAACTCCACCGCCGGATCAAAGGGGGCGCGCGCGACGTACAGCAGCCGATCGCGCACCCTCTTCCAATTGGGCGCGGCCTCGGGATCCAGCGACGTGAAGCGTGGCGACACCCTCAGTCGCGCATGGGCTCGCACCCTTAATTCCCGGTGTGGTTGCAGGATCGTCAGGTGATTACAGGCGTTACCGAACACGTCAGTGCCATCGCGACGCTGAGCAGGAGCGGGTTCCACCTCCAATGCGTAGTTAATCAGCACTTGGTAGGCATCGGTCAGCGGCCGCAGGTAGGCAAGGTGATGCGCGAAAGAGACCGGCGTATCGTACTCATAGCAAGTCTCATGCAAGACCTCCAACTCCAGGGTGCCCGGGTCAGGCCCGGCTGGCCGAGCACCGCTGATATCGGGCATGGGATCTATTTGGCTCATGTGTGCCGCACCTGATCAGGGCCCTCGGCCAGCGCGAAATAGCGATGACCAATCTCTTCGCTCAGGGATAGGGCCAAGTGATTAAGGCGCCGCGCCACCTCAAGCAAGATCTTGACGAGCCCAGCATCATCAAGATCACGCAGATCATGGAAGGTGATCCCCACTCCCGCCTGCGGCAGCCATGCCTGCATCGGTGGGAGGGCTTGATTGCTATCGGGAAACTTCGACAGTTCGGTCCGTAACCGCCGCAGCACACCTGCGAAGGCCCGGGGATTGGTGTCGTCAAGCACCAGCAAATCCACCAAGGCCAACAGGTCTTCATGCCGCTGATAGCGGGCACGGTAAGTGATGGTACTGTCGAAAAGGTCGAGCAGGACTTCCACGCCAACGGCACCACTCTGCGCGCCGGCTTCCAGAAAATCATCCAGGCACTGCGTGAGGCCGACCAGACGCTCTAATAGGCGTCCCACGGTGAGGAACCGCCAGCCATGATCGCGGATCATGCGGTCGGATTGGGCGCCCGTGGCCGCGGCCAATTGCAACGCCAGCCGATCCAACGCCGGGGGCACCCGCGACCTCGGGGGCAATTCGCCACCGGGTAGGTCGAGCGCCGAGGTAAAGGTCGAACGCATCCTGCGGAACAGTCCCCACTGCTCCGGTGCTAGCCGGTCACGCAAAGCGAGCGAGGTGCGCTCTAACGCAACCAGGTTAAAGGCAAGGCTAAAGGCCCCTTTTTCATCGGCCAAGCCCGCCAATAGGGCCCGTTCGTAGAGACGAGGGGACTTTACGAGTGAAGGCACCCCCGGGGGCACCAGCCCGACACGAACCCCCTGCGCCGACAAGGCGCGTGGTAAAGCCCCTCGGATGGTACCGTCGGCGGCGGTCAGACGCAGCGTGGCACGCGCGAGGCGAACCAGATGTTCGGTACGTTCCGTGTAGCGTCCCAGCCAGAACAAGTTTTCACCCGTACGGCTACTGACGGGGCGACGCCGACTCTGCACATCATCCACCGACAACCGGCCCGGCAGTAAGGAGAAGCGATTCACCGGCCCGTCTGTGAGGACCCAGGTGTCCAAACTGGTACCGCCGCGTTGCATCGAGACGCTGGCCTCCTCGCCTTTGGCAACGCGTGTCATACCGCCTGGTAACAGCTGCCAGCGCCCCTGGCCATCGGCGATGGCATAGACACGCAACAGGGCCGGACGCAGCGTCAGGGTACCGTCACCCCAGATGGGTGCGCGCGAGAAGGGCTGGCGGCTCTGCACCGTCCAGGCATCCGGATCCAAGTCAACGGACGCCTGGGATGAAACGAAAACTTTGGATGTCCTGCCGGCCTCAGGGAAGGTACTACGCAGCAGTTTGCCGTCCAGGCGCCCCTTGACATCAGCCCAGGCCGCCGGCTCTCCGCACCACCAGGTCGGTAAGGAGGGCATCAACAACTTCTGCCCCAGGATTTGCCGCGCAATACCCGGCAAAAAGCCCTGGATGGCGGGCGATTCCAGAAATGCGCTGCCCAGGGCATTGGCCATGACGATATGGCCGGCGCGTGCGGCCTCCACCAACCCAGGGACGCCAAGGGCCGAGTCCGGACGCAAGACCAAGGGGTCACACCAATCATCGTCCAGGCGGCGCAGCAAACCATGCACGGGTTCCAATCCTTCCACGGTCTTCAGATACAGGCGCTCTCCACGCACGGTCAGGTCTCCGCCCTCTACCAGCGGCAGGCCCAGATAACGCGCCAGATAGGCCTGCTCGAACCAGGTCTCGCTGTAAGGCCCCGCCGTGAGGAGCACGATGCGGGGCGTGTGACCACCCGCGGCCTCGCGCGCGGGACCCTCCAACGCATTCAGCAGCCGCTGGTAGCTGCTGGCGATGTGCTGCACTCGCATCTCCCGAAAGATGTCGGGAAATTGCGCCGATACCAACATGCGGTTGTGCAGCACATACCCCAGGCCCGGAGGCCCTTGGGTACGCTGGGCGACGACCCACCAGCAGCCATCGGGCCCATGGGCGATATCAAAGGCCACGATCAGCAATCTTTGGCCACCCGCGGGGTGGGCCCCGTGCATGGGGCGAACATAGCCTGGATGGCGTAACAGCAGGGCGGGGGGCAACAGGCCCTTATGCAAGAGTTGCCGGGCCCCATAAAGGTCCGCCAGCACCGCCTCCAACAATTCCGCGCGCTGCACGAGACCCGACTCGATTTCCGCCCAGTCCTTAGGCCCGATCAGGAGAGGCAAAAGCTCCAGCGACCAGGGGCGCGTAGCCATGCCATCGGCACCAAAGACGTTGTGGGTAACACCATCCCGCTGAATCTGCTCATGGATCTGGGCCAGGCGGCGATCCAGGTCCGCCGGCAGGTCGAGACTCGCCTGCGGGGCGGGCAGCAGGCCTAAAAAACGGGACCAAAGGGGCCGCAGGGCTCCGCTGGCAAAGCGCAATTCGTCCCAGACCGTTGCCTCCACCGGTGTCGTGGGCAACAGAGCGCCGACGTCCGGCCCTTTGGGCGCGAGGTTCACCGCCGTCGCCAGGGGCGAGTGGCTTTTGCTCCGGTATGACAAGGCCCGTCAGCGCCGGTGGCGGAGGTCCAGGGTGAAGGGGAACTCTAGGCTGGGTCGCGCCGGCTCCACCTTCAAGGTGCCAGGGGTGTGACCAATGCGGAAGAAACGGCCCAGGCGCCGGCTTTCCGCCTCATAGGCGTTAACCGGGAAGGTCTCGTAGCTGCGCCCGCCCGGGTGGGCTACATGGTATTGGCAGCCCCCCAGGGAACGTCCTAGCCAGTTATCGACGATGTCCAGGGTCAACGGGGCGTGGACCCCGATCGTGGGATGGAGGGCGGATGAAGGTTGCCAGGCCCGATAGCGCACCCCGCAGACATATTCGCCAGCGCGCCCGGTCGGCTGCAGCGGCGCCGCCTGACCATTGACGGCGACCACGTGACGGTTATCGTTAAGTCCCGTAACCTTGAGCTCCAGTCGCTCCAGGGATGAGTCGACAAAGCGCACCGTGCCACCCGCAGAATCCTCTTCACCCATCACATGCCAAGGCTCAAGGGCGCTTCGCAACGTCAGGCCGATACCCCAGGTTGATACCTCGCCCATCACTGGGAAGCGGAACTCGAAGTGTGGCGCGAACCAGGCCCTGTCAAAGCCAAAACCCGCCTGTTGCAATTCGACCATGACGTCGTCGAAGTCCATCTCGACAAAGGTAGGCAATAGAAAGCGGTCATGCAGACTGGTACCCCAACGGGTCAGGCGGGTGGCGATCCCACCCCGGTAGGGCTCGCGCCAGAACCAGGCCAGGAGGGCGCGCAGGAGGAGTTGCTGCGCCAGGCTCATCCGGGCATGGGGCGGCATTTCGAAGGCCCGCATCTCCAGAAGGCCTAAACGTCCGGTGGGCCCATCCGGCGAATACAGTTTGTCGATGCAAAACTCGCTGCGGTGGGTGTTGCCCGTGACATCGATCAGCAGATTGCGTAGTGAACGATCCACGAGCCAAGGCGGCGCACCGCCGGTCGCACCACCGGCAGGGCCCACCCGCCGCTCCAGCTCGTCGAGCGCGATCTCGATCTCGTAAACCTGATCGTTGCGCGCCTCGTCAATGCGTGGCGCCTGGCTCGTCGGGCCTATGAAGAGCCCACTGAAGAGGTAGCTGAGCGCGGGATGGTTGTGCCAATAGCTCAGCAGGCTCGCCAGCAGGTCGGGCCGGCGCAGGAAGGGACTGTCGGCGGGGGTGGCGCCACCCAGTACAAAGTGGTTGCCACCGCCCGTGCCCGTGTGCCGACCGTCCAGCATAAACTTCTCGGTGGAGAGCCGCGTCTGATGAGCTGCCTCGTAGAGAAACTCGGTATGATCAACAAGCTCATCCCAATTATGGGCCGGGTGGATATTGACCTCGATGACACCGGGGTCTGGGGTCACCTGCAGCGCTTTGAGACGCGGATCTCGCGGTGGAGGATAGCCTTCCAGCACAACCTTCACGCCCTGCTCGGCAGCCGTCGCTTCGATAGCCGTGACTAATTCCAGGTAGTCCTCCAAGTGTTCAAGAGGCGGCATGAATACGAACATGACCGCGCTCTTACCCCCAAGCTCCATTTCGGCCTTGGTGCCGTTGGCGCGCTGGGGATCCCGCACCTCGACACAGAGCGCGGTGCGGATGATCCAGCCCGCTGATTGCTGACGGCCCGGCAAGGTGTCCGGTGCCTCTGAACGCGGTGCGGTAGGCTGATGGGGAGTGGCGCGGCCATCGCCAGCTTCCGAACCCTGGCTCCCGGCACCACCTCCTGCCCCAGAATATCCAGGTAACTCCTGTCGTTGCAGGGCGACAGCGCCGCCCTCGGCAAATCCGAAACCCAGATGGCGGGCGTCATACCGAGTCTGGGATCTGAGTACCGCGGCACTCGGCAAGGGGGTGGGAGGCGCGAAGGGGTCCTGCGATATCGAAAAAGGCTGGTCCTCGGTCCTGGCCCACGGCAGGGAGTCCAGTGGCAACCGATACCCCATAGGCGAATCGCCGGGGATCAGATAGAGGCGGTCGTCGCGAGGGAACCAGGGTCCGGTGATCCAGCTTGGTCGGGATTCGCCAGCGATCATCTCGCGCTTGAGGGGCAGCAGGTAGCCCACCACGCTATCCAATCCCTGGTCGAAGATACGCCGCAGGCGTACCCGCTCAATCTCATCCTCGAGCTGGGAGTCAAAGGGGTCGACATTAATCGGCAGCCGCCGCTCGCGCCACAAGTAATACCAGGTATCCTCGTAACCGGTCTGAATGTACTGGGTATCGAGGTTAAGGCGCCGCGTCAAGGCCATGATGAAGGTCTTGGCATCGGCAGCGGTATAGCAATGGGTATGGCGTTCGTCAGCTAGGAGCGCAAGGTTATGCCAGCAGGGTTGGCCATCGGCGCGCCAGTAGATCGATAGCGCCCACCGCGGGAGTTGCTCCCCTGGATACCATTTACCCTGACCGAAATGCAGGAAGCCGCCCCGTGCATAGCGTCCCATCAGCCGGTGCAGAAGCTCGGTCGCCAAACCCCGTTTGGTCGGGCCCAGGGCATCCGTGTTCCATTCAGCGCCATCCCGGTCCTCCACCGACACAAAGGTCGGCTCACCACCCATGGTCAGCCGCACATCGCCTGCCTCCAATTCGGCGTCCACCGCCTGGCCAAGTGCCGTGATTTTCTCCCACTGCTCATCGGTATAAGGCTTGGTCACGCGGGGAGACTCATGGATGCGCGTGACCTGCATCTGGTGGGAGAACTCGACCTGACACTCATCCACCGCCCCGGATACCGGGGCCGCCGTCGAAGGCTCGGGGGTGCAGGCCACCGGAATATGTCCCTCCCCCGCCAGCAAGCCAGAGGTAGGATCCAGACCCACCCAGCCGGCCCCCGGCAGATAGACCTCGCACCAGGCGTGCAGATCGGTGAAATCGACCTCGGCCCCAGAAGGGCCATCGAGGGCCTTGACGTCAGGCTTGAGCTGGATGAGATAGCCGGATACGAAGCGCGCGGCCAAACCCATCTGGCGCAGCGTTTGTACCAGCAGCCAGCCGGTATCACGGCAAGACCCGGAACCATGGGCCAAGGTCACCTCGGGCGTCTGCACCCCGGGCTCCATGCGGATCAGGTAAGTGATATCCCGTTGCAGGCGCTGGTTTAACTCCACCAGAAAGTCAATCGTACGTACCTCATCGCGCGGAATGCTGGCCACGAAGGCCTTGAAGCGCGGGGTCAAGTCACCCTTGACCAGATAGGGCAGCAGATCGTGTTCCAGTTCTGGCGCGTAATGGAAGGGGTAACGCTCGGCTTCCGGCTCCAGAAAAAAATCGAAGGGGTTGAACACCGACATCTCGGCCACCAAGTCCACCGTGACCTTAAACTCCTGGGTACGATCTGGAAAAACGAGTCTGGCCAGATAGTTGGAAAAGGGATCCTGCTGCCAGTTGATGAAGTGCCCCGCCGGCTCGACGCGAAGGGAATAGCTGAGGATGGGGGTACGGCAATGAGGCGCTGGTCTCAGACGCACGATATGAGGCGACAGGGACGCCAAACGGTCGTAGCGGTAGTGCGTGACGTGATTGAGCGCGACATGAATGGACAATTGATTCTCCCGATCAGGCAGGCAAGGTACCTACGAGCATTTAAAGGCAAGATCCGGGCCATCATGAGGGACGGGCAACAATGCCCATACCCAGAATGACGACCACCATGCCTGGTTGCGGACCTGGCTCCCGCCTTGCTCCACAAAAGAATACTACTTGCACGAATTTGGGGCGCAACCTTCCCTGGATACCCCTCCTTTGGTGCGACCTGGGATAAACTGCTTACGACTTCTGATGTGAGTGAGTTACTGCTGCAACGCCGACCCCTCTCACTGGGTGCCTATCGACCACCCTACTCCCGACTCCACATCTTGGCACATCTCTTGCCTTAGACTATTTAAGAGGGTAATAAACCCCCGGTAATTTCGACTACTGAGTGGGACGTCACCATGGCTATCGATTGGAATCTCTACGACCCCAAGGGGAACTATGACGAACTCATTGGCTCTCCGGGTATTCCTCGCCCCTCAGCCACCAACCTGACCGCCTGGCTGCGTTCACTGTCGGACGAAGAGCTACAGATGCGTAAGCTTGATGCGGAGTTGGCCATTATCGACAAGGGTGTCACCTTCACGGTCTATAGCGATGGGGAAAATATTGATCGGGCATGGCCTTTCGACATTATCCCCCGCGTGTTACCCCTCAACGAGTGGCTGGGGGTCGAAGCCGGACTCAAACAGCGGCTCAGGGCCCTCAACCTCTTCATCGACGACCTCTATCAGGACCAAAAGGTGCTGGACGACGGCGTGGTGCCCCGAGAACTCATTGCTAATTCCAAGGGTTTTCGTCAGGAATGCGTCGGTACCCACCCCGCCCACGGCGTCTGGGCCCATATCTGCGGCAGCGACCTGGTGCGGGATGCTGACGGTACTCTCTATGTCCTGGAGGATAACCTACGGGTACCTTCGGGCGTCTCCTACATGATTGAAAACCGTGAGGTAACCAAGCGGGTACTACCAGAACTTTTCGAAAACACCAACATTCTTCCCGTCGATGACTATCCCGATCGGCTGCTGGAGATGCTGCAATCTATCTCCCCCGCCAAGGGTCCACGCCATCAGGTGGCCGTGCTCACGCCCGGTATCTACAATTCCGCCTACTTCGAGCATGCCTTCCTGGCCCGTAGCATGGGCGCCCAACTGGTGGAGGGGGCCGACCTCCAGGTGGACCAGGATGACTGCGTCTATATGAAGACCATTCAGGGCATGACGCGGGTGGATGTCATCTATCGACGGGTGGATGACCTCTTCCTAGACCCGGAGGTCTTCAACTCCGCCTCGGTACTGGGTGTTCCCGGCCTGATGCGGGCCTGGCGGCATGGCAAGGTAGCCCTGGCCAATGCCCCCGGCTGCGGAGTGGCGGATGACAAGGTCATTTATTCCTATGTACCCGATATCATTCGCTATTACCTGGCGGAGGAACCCCTGATACCCAACGTACCGACCTACCGTTGCCATATCAAGGCGGAGCGGGAACTGGTTTTGGCCAGCCTGGAGACCATGGTGGTCAAGCCAGCCAACGAATCTGGTGGTTATGGCATGCTGGTGGGGCCTCAATCCACGGCCCGGGAGCGAGAAGAGTTCGCCGTCTTGCTGCGTGCCAACCCACGCAATTATATCGGCCAACCCGCCCTCCAGCTTTCCACGGCGCCAACACTCTGCGATGGTTTCCTGGAGCCGCGTCATCTGGATTTGCGGCCCTTCATCCTCCAGGGCCGCGACATTCACGTCACCCCTGGCGGCTTGACGCGGGTGGCAATGAAAAGGGGGTCCCTAGTGGTCAATTCATCCCAGGGTGGTGGCAGCAAGGACACCTGGGTCGTCGATAGCGAGATAGCCTGATGCTCTCACGAGTCGCTGAACGCATTTACTGGCTGGCGCGTTACCTCGAACGCGCTGAAAATACAGCACGCCTGGTCAGTACCTACCATTTTCTGCTCATGGACCTGCCGCGGGGCGCCCAATTAGGATGGAAGGCCTTGCCCGTCATTACCGGCGGACAGGAACTCTTCGCCGAGCACTATCTGCGCCAGGATGAACGCAACACGGTCAAGTTCCTCCTCGCGGATACCTTCAACCCGAGTTCTCTGATCAATTCCGTCGCCTGGGCGCGGGAGAACTGCCGGACTTCTCGCGAGGAATTACCGGGCGCGGCCTGGGAACAGATCAACGAGTTCCACCTCTTCGTCGCTGACCAGATAATGGAGGCCCTGACCCGACGTGGCCGTTTCGTGTTCCTGACAGGAGTCATCCGCCGCTGCCAACAACTGACCGGCCTGCTCCACAGTGTCATGAGTCGGGGTCACGCCTACGAATTCATCGATTTGGGCCGCTACCTGGAAAGGGCCGATATGACCTCCCGTGTCATTGATATCGGCACCCAGAGCCACCCCTTGAGTTATCAGGCCCGCGACGAGACGGGAAAAATCGATGTCCATGTCTGGACCAGTATCCTGCGTGCCCTCTCGGCCTATCAGATGTACCGCAAGAACCTACGGATCGCCGTCAACGACACCGATGTAGCCGCCTACTTGCTCCATGACGGCAACTTCCCCCGTTCTATTCGCCACTGTCTCGATGAGGCCGAGACATGCCTGGGGAATCTGCCTCTCCATGGGGACATGCTCCGCCGGGTCCGAGCGGCGCGCCAATACCTCGATGACATCAAGCCCGTTGAGCTGGACGGGCATGGCCTACACCAGGGGCTCGACGCCCTGCAAATAGGCATATCCGCAATACACGCAGGCATTCGCAAGACCTGGTTCACGCACTCTTAGCGCCACGGCAGTCGTCCAGACCTCATGCTCCAGGTGGCCGGCCAGACGCCTCTAGCCTGAAGAGTGGCAGGGCGGCTATGGCCAGGCGGATATTCTCCGCCCAACTGGCCCGCAGGGCGTTGAGATAGGGGTCCTGCTCGTCCAGGCGGCGGTACATCCTAAGCTCCAGGGAATCACGTTCGTAGAGCAACAATTCCACCGGTGGCCCCACAGTAACATTGCTCTTCATGGTCGAGTCCATGGAGACCAGAGCGCACCGCGCCGCATCCTCCAGGGACGAACCCTGCTCGATGATGCGATCCAGGATCGGCTTACCATACTTAGCCTCCCCGATTTGCAGAAAGGGCGTCGCCGGGGAGGTGGTAATGTGGTTACCTTCGGGATAGATCATGTGCAGGCAGGGTGCCTCTCCCTGGATCTGTCCCCCCAGGACAAAACTGGCGGCGGGGCTGAAACCCGCGTTTGGGGACTCCTTGTCCCTATACCGCATTTGCCGCTGGCGGCTTACCTCGCCAATGTAATCCGCCACCTCAGTCATATATCGCGCCTTGTTCAGTGGGCAGTCGGGGTCATCCTTCAATTCATGCCGAAGTTGGGCGATGACCGCCTGGGTCGTTGCCAAGTTCCCCGCACTCAAGATCACGAATTGCCGTTCCCCGGGGATACCCAAGGTGTGCATCTTGCCGTAGCAACTCACCTGGTCCGATCCGGCGTTAGTTCGGGAGTCCGAGGCAAACACCAAACCGGCATCCACAGAAATACCCACACAATAGGTCATCGCGATGGCCTTCATTCATTAGCAAGAAGGTATAGTTTAAGGCAAGATACGGGGCAACGGGACAGGCATAACAGTGGGGCAGTTATCGTCCAGGGAATGGCACGGAGGCCGGGCGAGCTGCCGAGGTGACGCGACTCAAGCGCTTGCTGGCCCAGGTGCGATCCAGCAGGCAGATGACGTGTAGGAGGCGCTCGACCTCCTCGGGCTGCACATAGCGGTTGAAATCGGTGGGCTCCGGGGACTTCCCGGGGCGAGGGCGACCAGTTCCTGATGGTCCCAAAAGGCGCGACGGCCCAGATCCTGTAGTCGCACGCGAAACGGCACCAAGGCGCTGATGGCCATTCTGAATGGTTGGCAGGGTGATTCCGGGGGACATAGCGACCAAAACCCTCATTCCAGGGTTTGGATGCACCGTTTGGGCGTTCTACCGGAAGAAAATCACATGCTTACAAGAAAATGGAGCGGGAAACGAGGCTCGAACTCGCGACCCCAACCTTGGCAACGCTCCGCTGAAGAGCTAAATGATTGATTATTAACGGCCTCAATGCTGGCGTCCGCACTCTTCAGCGCATATAGTCGCATATCATGGGACACAAACCTGACACAAGTTTATGGATCGACTACAGCTACGAGGAGAGAGACCAACAGGCTGAATTCCGATATAAAGTGTAGAAGTTCAGATCTGATCTAACAGTTAAATTACCCCCGGCAGAGCTGGAGGATTATTGGGTGACCGCCTCAAGGGCGGAACAACACCGGGAGCCGCCCTTGAGGCGGCTGACTAGACTCCGGGTTTCATCTGGTCGCAGCGCTTGTCTTCTTGCTCCTGGTTTCGGATGTAGGCTCGAACCCTGTCCTCGCTCAGGCCGAGGGTGGCAACGAAGTAACCGCGAGCCCGGAAGTTTTCGCCGGTGAGGTTTCTTTGCCGACCCGCGATTTGGACTCCCGATGCCCAGCCAGTTCATGGAAGATTTCCTTTAGATGCAGGCGCAGCGCCCCGAAAAAAAACGTTTTTTGCGCCACTAGGGGATGGAGACAATGTGGTACTTACAGTCCCATCTCGTGTGGCTCAGAGTTTGGTATTCTTTCATGCGTGAGTTTCCTCTTCTCTTGGCGGAGAGAGATAATTCACGCCGACCGCAGGAACGGTCAAACCTACGTGAGTCCCCCGGCAAAGCCAGGGGCTTTCCTCATGGAGTTAGTTGTATTGGCAACAAATTGATCTGTCCGGTTCAGTAGCACATAACCTGTCCCCTTTGGATTACGCGGAGGGAAGTCGTGAATGGCTATAGCCCGAAACGACTACCCAACGCCCGGCGAACCTAGGTGACCGCCTGCAACGACGGTACCATCAGGCGTCACTGGGTGTCATAGTGGGCCAGGCAACGCGGTCCGTGAAACAGAGCGGGCTGCCCATCCAGGTAGCGGTGTACCCGGACTTGGACCTTCACTTCGTGCACCCGATGGCGGTCCTTGGGGATCTGCAGGGCCATCCCCCCGAAGGCCACACCGTTGTCCTTGCCGACCACCCGTTCGTAGACCTCGAACAGGGTATCGTTCAGGTCTCCGCCAATCCAAGGCACAAAGGCCGATCCCTCCTCCAGGGCCGGCTGCATGAACTCGGCATTGAAGGCCGGCCGGTCGACCTCAGCCAGGTAATGGTTGGCGGCCACCCGGTCGGTGATGCCCGCGGCAACCAGCTCGCGGGGTAGCCGCCCTGGGTGGGTGCGGAACTGGCGCTCTGAGCGCCCGCGGCCCACGGGTAAGTACGCCGGAATCATGGCGATCCCCAAGCAGGCCATGGCCTTGCCGAACGGGGTGAGATGCTCCTTGTCCCCCTAGCGACCTGCCTTCGGGATATATCAGTAATGGCTGCCCCGATCCGTCTAGAGGAAGGCAAACAGGCCACGCTGCTCGATCGCGTCCCGCACCCCCCAGGAAGCAGAAGGCCGTCCCCTCCTCCTCGACAAAACGCATCGAGTATGCTCGCTGGTCGCATCGTCCATCGTGACCACCAGGTCCCACCTCACCCCCGGCACCCACACATGGGTGTTCGCGTCTTGGTGCAGCATCATTCCCGGCCAAGTGGCCCGCTCCCGACGCTGACGGTGCTTACCCCGGCCCGGCGCTTTCTCCACCAGCCCCGCTTCCTGCAGCCGACTCTTCACCCAGGTGTAGCTACGTGAGCCGCCGTCCTTGCGGTACCAGGCATGGGAGTGTCTGATGTTCTAGCCCGTGTGCCGGCTCCGGTAATGGTCCACCCGTGCCATCAAGTCGTCTACCGGCGCCCGCCAGTGCGAGACCTGTTCTAGTCGCTTGTCGATCAGCCCCGACTGACCCTCATCTTCGTAGCGATCCATATAGCGCCGGAACATCCGTTCGCACACCCCCCCAGCAATCGGGCCGCTTCCTCTTGAGTCAGTCGACCTTGTTGCCAGCCCCATAGGCTTCTTCAAATCTAATCTTCAGGATCTCCTGCAACGGTTTCGTTCGGTTCATCGTGTACCTCCTCGGTACCCAGTCAAACCGGACAGATCAAGTGCTACAAGTCCGGACGGTTTACTTGCTCTCTACACCCAGGGAGTTAGTTGTAGGCGCCAATAATCTGCTGAGTTGTCATAGCTTCGGTTTGTGCGAGTCGCTGAAAGGTGACCCGGTGCATCCCCTTCGGTCTTTCCCTGATCGGCTCAAGCAAGCTGATTGACGTGCCTAACCTCCGCCGAATCTTCCTAACTTTTCGCATCATCCGCCCTGAATACGTCTCGAACTGGCTGGCATAAGGTAGGGCGTAACAGTGTCGACAGAGAAACCCGGACTGACCCAGATACAGCACCCCGACGCGCCGGTAACAGCAGGGACATAGGAACCAACTTCGTTGACCACCGAAATGGCACGGAGTACGAGCTAATCCGACCACTTGGCAGCCACCGTCATGCTCAACCGCAAGATGGTTCCGTTCCAGGCGGAGGCTGGCCGATAGCACGCGCTTACTAATAACCAGCCATTGAAGCTGATGGGTCGCGCCGAGTTCCGCCAGCACCCCACCTCGGTTCAGACATCGTATATCTAGTTGAAGAATGTCATCAGTGGTTGGTATCCGCCAGTACCCCATTGGCATGCCCTAACTAACCGAAATCATTAAGTAATTATAAACGCACCCTAACACTAAAACAATATATCTCATTGAATTACCGTATATTTCGAGACAATTGCAAAATTGCGGGGGAGAGGGATTTTTCGACCAAGAGGCAGGCCAACTGCCGTCTTTCGCCATTCTGGAATCACCTGCAACACGAGCTGTTCCTCGGGTTCCAGGAGGCAGGGTCCATGTCCCTGAGTACGGTCTTGGAAAAGGTGATCCGGATGCTGGAGTTAGTCGAAATCGAGCGCCTTCTTCCACCGAGCCACGGGTGCGTCGGGCGTCCGCCGCAGGATCGAGTGGCCATGGCACGGGCCTTCGTCGCCAAGGCCGTGTTGGACTTGCCGACGACCGCGGCTTTGATCGATCGGCTCAAAGCAGATCGGGCGCTGCGGCGCATCTGCAGCTGTGAGCGGGTCAAGGCAATCCCCGCTGCCTCCCGCTGTTCGCGGGCCTTTGACAACTTCAGCGCCCAGTACCTGTCGGCACGGGTGCGTGATGCGTTGATTCGCCGCCATTTGGGAGACCAACGGGTCTGCCCTATCGCCCGGGACGCTACCGAGATCGATACGCAGGAGAAGCCGGCTCCCAAGCCAAAGCCGGCGGCGTCTTCGCAGACGCACGCCCAGCCCAAGCAGCGCGGCCGTCCCAGCCGGGGTGAGGTGCGCCTCCTGGAGCCCACCCTGATCGCACGGCAGCTCGGCCCTGAGCCTGGAGCAAACCCTGGCGGCGCAGCCGACCACCGGCGGTGTGGAGACCAAGAAGCACAGCCAGGGCTTCCAGGAGAGCGGGATCAGCTACCAGCTGCACATCGACACGGCGGATGGGGACATCCCGATCAGCGCGATCCTCCCCTCGGCCTCGGTACCTGACAGCCAGGTCGCCCTGCCACGCTTACACCAGACCCGTGCGCGGATCACCTAACGCCATGACCTGGCCGAGTTACCATTGGCTTCTCAAAATTTTCTGCCGAGTTTGTCTAAGGCCTGTTGAGCCTCGACATCACCTTGCTCTGCAGATTTTTTATACCAAAACACTGCTTGATTGATATCTTTTTTAATACCTAAGCCTTCTTGATAAGAATAAGCAACATTAAACTGTGCAGTGATATTGCCTTGCTCAGCCGATTTTTTAAACCAATTAAAAGCCTCAATTGGATTTTTCGGTACCCCATCGCCATCTGAATACATAGAGCCATAAAGAGATTGTGCATCATCGTCTCCTCCATAGGCTGCCTTACCAATCCACTCTGCTGCTTTATCCAAATCTTTTTCTACTCTCTTTCCTAAATAATAATTCATACCTATTTGATATTGTGCACCAGGAATACCTTGATCGGCTGATTTCTTAAACCATATAAACGCTCGTTCTGAATCTTTAGATATACCGATGCCATCCTCATACATTAATCCGAGTAAGTATTGACTTACTGGCTCTCCTTGCTCTGCAGATTTAAGAAACCAATTATATGCCTCATGTTCATCACGCGAAATCCCCTCACCATACAAATAAGCCAAGCCTACCCATTTCTGAGCATTACTGTCGCCCTGATTTGCTGCTCGGTCATACCAATATAGAGATATTCCCTTGTCTATGTTAACTCCAGTGCCGTTAGCATAAAAGTCTCCCAATTTAACTTGCGAATATATATGATCTTGATTAGCAGCTTTAGTGTACCAGGATACTGCCTCGGTAGAATCCTGACTCATATTTTCACCCGTCTCATAAAATATTGCCATTATTGATTGTGCTTTTGCACTGCCATTTGTCGCGGATTTCCTTAACCAAACAATGCCTTGCTCAGGGTCTTGCTGGACACCTTTTCCTTCTAGATAACTCCATGCAACTTCAAATTGGGCATCAGCATCTTCATTTTGAGCTGATTTTAAAAACCAATTGAATGCTTCTGAGCCATCCTTCATCACCCCCAATCCTTCCTAATACAAAGCCCCAAGGTTATATTGTGCAGAGGAATGATTTTTATTTGCTGCCTTCCTGAAAAAAATAGCTGCTTGTGCATAATCCTGACTGACACCAACTCCGTCTCTGTACATTATTCCAAGGTTGTTTTCCGCCACGAGAAATCCCTCATTTGCCGCTTTATTAATCCAATAAAAGCCTTTTTCGTCATTTTTCTCAATTCCTTCACCCAAAATATAAATTATACCTAGATCATTCTGGGCTGCGGCTACCCCTTTATTAGCGGCTTTTTGGTAATAGTCTTTAGCTTTTTTTGGATCAGGATTTACACCATACCCATTGTTATACTTCACTCCTATGTTGTATTGTGCTTCTGCGAGCCCTTGATCAGATGCTTTATTAAATAAATCAAGTGCTTTTTCATAGTTTTTAGGTACATCAATGCCATCTAAATATAATCTACCCAGATTATTTTGTGCGGCGGCATAGTTTTGGTTCGCTGAAAGCGTATACCAATCTCGCGCTTTGATGTAATCTTGGGGATATCCATGCCCAGCTTCGTACATTTGTCCAATAATGTTTTGGATATCAGGCTTTCCGTTGTACGCTAATTTTTCGGCGTAAAATTTAGCTTGCACATAATTTTCTTTGTTTAATGCGGCGTTAAGTTTTTCTATATTTGCATTGTACTCCTTGTAAATGTTATTTGATCCTCCCAATGGCAACAAGAACAAAATATAAATAAAAGCAGGCCAGTTAGTCTTGTTAGGCTTGAATCTATATTTGTTATCCCATGACTCCCTTTTCGTCCTGATCAGGTTAATGCCATCAGCCCACGAAATAATTAACATAAACGAGAAGATATATAAAACGTAAATATCAAAATTTTCAGGTGATAAGAAAAACCCACCAGCAATCAATAAAACCAGAAATCCCAAGGGGAATAGAAATCCTCGCCATTGCCTTAAGTATATTCTGTGAGCGCCCCAGAGACCAAATAAGACGGCCAATATACATGTGGTTATCTTGCTTTTTATTTTAAATTGAACCTTTCCGCATTTTGGGCATTTTAAATATACATTTTCAATATATTCACCGCACTTTCTGCAACGATGTAGTAACTCCTTATTATTAATATTCCCATTGCCGTAGGGATGACTTCCAGTTTCTGTTGTTGCGTTACCTTGTTACGGAACCTCCCGACCTGCGTAATGTTTCTTCATATTTATGTTTTAGGGTTTCTTCTTGTTCCTTCTTTTGCCTTTCTTCAAATGCTTTTCTGTGTTCTTCCTGCTGCTGTTTTCTGGCTTCTTCATCGCGGTGCTTCCGTTCATTTTCTTCATATTCTTTTCTTAACTTTTCTTCGAAATCTTTTCTAATTTTTTCCTCTTCACGTTGCCTGGAATAATGTTCCTGGCGTGTTCTCTCTTGTGCCTGTCGTTCCTCTTCTTCTTTTTGCATTTCCTCTCTTTCGCGAGAGAGTGCGGAATCATAAACTTTCCTTTTATCTTGGTCGGATAAAATCATATACGCTTTATTTAACAGGCGCATCATGTCTTCACACTGCTGCCTATTCATCGTATTTTTGTCAGGATGGTATTTCTGAGCTAGATGCTTGTACGCACCTTTAATTACTTCAATACTGGCATCTTCTGTAACTTGCAGGATGGAGTACAGCGTGCGTCCAGTGGTCACGTTATTAATTCCCTTGTTCTGCGGCTAATAGGAGCTTTTCAACTAAGTGCGGTAGATAAACATCGGGTTATCGAAGCAAATTCCTTACCTATCGTCACCACGTACAGGCGCAATTAGGTTTACAGGCGTATATATTTACCGTAGCAGAATAGATTGTTAAGGATATTTCATATAACAACAAATCCAGTCCCTGTTTTGGAGCGTGTTAACTTTGATCCCGGATGTTGTTTCGCAAACGCAGAGGCTTCCTTGAACGTAGAAAAGGTGCGCTGAAATCCTTGACCTGATCTTTTATCGCGCCGCATGGAATCGACCCCCTCTGTTACCGCGTTTGTTGAAATAATAAAATCATGCGCACCCTGCGGCATAGAAACTGGCAGGTCCCTATAGAGACCATCACCATCGATCGTCGCGTCCACACCAAGATGATATGCGATTCCCGCACTGATGCCCTGAGATAGGGCCATCATTATTTCTCCATTGCCGACAACCAATCGGTCCCAAAGTTGATCATGATGTTCTGGGAGATTTCTGTACACAGTCTTCGTCAAGTCAGAAAAACTGATGAGTATCGTTTCAATGACTATCCCGGCAATAATAGAATGGGTAAATATTGAACGATGGGCGCCAATCCCCCCCAAGAAATCAAGATCCGGCACTCCCCCATCGCCATCAAGCCCACCGGAAGCCCCCAAGAAACCCAGCACTCCGGCTGCCAATTTTGGAACATATACCGATGGTTCATTATTTATTGCCGTCGATAACCGGAGAAATGCGTTTGTGGCGGTATCGCAAGTTTGTAACAATGAATCACGGGCAACCTTACCACGTTGAGAAATGTGCTCTATTACTTGACCAATACGAATTGAATCAATAAATCCCTGACTTTCATCGATGACCGCATTTCCCAGAAATTTTACTAGGTTTCCGATATTCTTACCTCTCCTAACAGTGACCATTGACATCGTTGTCGGTATTCTCAGACCCCAATCCTTTAACTCTGATATCGGGGTATTACGAATGGCATCAGTAATTTCTTCTACGAGAAAGGCTTTTTTCTGATTCGTGATGCGGAATGTTGTTGGATAAGCGGACATATCGTCCTCCCTGGCTCTGACGCCATGTTCAGCCGTCCTAAACACAGAGCAAGAGCGAAGTTGATGAAAGTCTTGTTTAGCAAGTGATTAACATATATTTATTTGACAAAATTAATACTCCTTAAATATCTGTAACGATGTTAGACATTTATTATTCCTGAATATATGCTTATTTCCGTTCTTATTAAAACTCCAAACAGCATAGCTTGCTGCTGATCTTGATCTTAAATCCCCACCTTTTATTGCCGGATTTGCTTCTCGATCAAGCTGACCCTAACCTCAGCCTAATTTCCCGTTTGTCTGCGTTCGTCAACCTTGTTCTATCCCCATCACTGCAAGCCTTTATATCTTGATAAAGCATAGGATAATTTCTTGGCCCTGGGGTGCCGATCAGTCAACTAGCCAGCGTATCCGTCGGGAATACCATCAGGCCCCGAACCTGGCGGACTGATCGTTGACTAGCTTGCTATTGCGGAACGGAACCTTGTTGGGGACCAGCGCAAGTTTCCTGAAGCCCTTGATGCGCTGCCAGCGCCTCTGAGCACTCTGGATCGGTGTGAAGATCATCGCCAGGGTCGTATCTCCCAAGCCGCAGCAGGGAGGCTAGCACTAGGTGCGCAGATGTACCGTGGGGAAGGTCGACTTAATCCGGGGGATGGTGCAGGGCTGCACCCCAAGCTCTGCGAGTTCGTCGTCGAACGCCAGCAAGCCTTCACGATCTTTGCTCAGCCAGCCCATGGCCTGCCGGAACTTGGCCTCGCAGCCACGCCCCTTCGGCACCCGCACCTCCCCGCTACCCCTCTACACCCGGCACTCGGACAAGTAGCCGTTGCGCACCACCGCCTGGCGTCTCCTCTCCAGGCGCTGACCGGCCACCCTTTCCAGGTAGCTCGCCAGCTTCGCCTCCTCAGCCTTGGCGATCAGCTCCGGCGCCCGCCCGCACCCGCGCGTGCCTCGGGTCAGCGGCCCCGATCTCTGGTTGTGAAAAAACCTTCAGCGTAGACTCTGTCCGGGCGTATCCTCCCCTGTGGACTGCGATCTTGGCCGTGATCCGTCAACAGGAGCCACCCACTCCTCCGGCCGCCGCCGCCCACCAGAACTCACCAGGGCTCCCGGGAATCTTGGTTACCTCATTGTGGCAAGGATCACGGGACCTATCCTCGCAGGCCCAACGGGTATTGTCGTTTGGTCTATCCTGATTAAGATGCTGACGGAGGAGATTGCCAGCCGCAGGCGCCCTGTCCTCCCTGGGTTGCTAATATCCAGGGTCTAACCACACTACCGGCAAATAATTAGAACCCCGGCCCGGAAATGACTACCAGTAGATACAGCCTGTCGTTTACAACGGGCAGCCTTTTTCACCCTGAATCGGTGGAGCTGGCCGGGCTGTATCTTGACCTTGGCGACTGGAAGCCTGTCCGCGACCAGGTTGTCTCTGAAAACCTTCTGCAAAGCCGGACCCTAAGTTCACTGCACCGCATGTGCGCAGAGATTTTCCCCCGCTTGCAGACACTGAATCCGGGTGAGCTGGCGTTTCTTGTGGCGGCCAGACATCAGGAACAGGCCTATCTCCTCTGGATCGCCGTGTGCCGCCGCTTCAGTTTCATCGCCGAATTTGCCATCGAGGTCCTTCGGGAACGCTACATCACCCTGAAGGCCGATCTGTCTCCCGCGGATTTTGACGCCTTCTTCAACCGGAAGGCCGAATGGCATCCGGAGCTGGAGGGGATAAGCCCGGCGACGCGAATCAGATTGCGGCAGGTCCTGTTTAAGATGCTACGGGAGGCGGATCTCCTGACATCCAACAACAGGATCAACGCCGCCATACCCACCCCGGGATTCTTGAGCTTGATCGCAAAGGTCAACCGCCGGGAAGTATTGTATTTTCCTATTTTTGAATCTGATTTGCAGGGAAGGGTGCCATGACAGCAGATATCGCCCGCATGCCCATACAGGACCGGTTCCATCATCTCCAAGCGGTCATCTCCGGCCAGCGCTTCCTCAACAAGCAGGGCCTCGGCAACGAGGTGCCCTTTTTCATCTGCCCCTACAAGCCGGAAGAGGCGGTGGAGATGGTGCGGCTCCAACGGCAACTGGCCAACAGCCTCAATCTGGCCGGTATCCGGGTTCTGGAGATCAACCTCTACGACCTGTCGATTGAAATTCTCACAGCGGAAGGTGATTTCGAATGGCTAATAGAACAGGAACAGAGCCTACCGAAAATTAAACTCCAGGAAGAATTGCAAGGAATACTGGATATAGAGACGGTTATGGTTCCCGCCATTGCCGCCAAGCTGGCAGATGCAGAATTCGATGTCCTGTTTCTGTCCGGTGTCGGCGAGGTGTTCCCCTACATCCGTTCTCACAACGTGTTGAATAATCTACAGAGTACCGCCAAGGACAAGCCCACTGTCATGTTTTTCCCCGGGGCCTACACCCAAACCCTGGAGTCCGGTGCCTCGCTCGACCTCTTCGGACGGCTGCATGACGACAAGTATTACCGGGCATTCAATATCTATCACTGTGGAGCATGAACGAGGGAAGCGTAATGAATCTTAAAGCTATCTGTCAAGTCCCGGCTGATTGTATGGTCGCTTGTGAAAGAGTTCAGGGTGGTCGCGGTACCAAGTTTTGAGGCATTCG
>JBGAUE010000030.1:0-46141 GCA_044228795.1 Chromatiaceae bacterium
ACGGCTACGACACCTGTGAACTACGCCCGCGTGCGCTTGACGGCCAGCACGGTGGTCATCGAAACCACAACCAACAGTGGGGGCGCCTTTGCTAGCGCCGGCACCCTCAACAACGCCAACTCGACCTTCGCGAACGGCGACGTGCTGACGGCGCAGGTGGACGCGGGAGGCCTGGTGAGCGTGTGGCGGACGCGCGGGGCGACCACGGTACTCGTCGGTAGCATCCAACTCCCCAACAACGCCCTGTGGAACACCGGGGGAGGGCGGATCGGGATATCGCTGCCCACTGGCGCCCGGGTCGACAACTTCAGCGGCGGGACAGTGCCTTAGCCAACGCGCAGCCGATTGGGCGGCCGGACCAGCAGTCGGTACCGGCCCCCAATCCCGACGAGCCTATTGGAGATCAAAACCATGACCACGAAGACATCGGATCACAATCGCACTCGGCGCCTGCTGCTGAAGGGGCTCGGCGGCGGCTTGTTGGCTACGGCGGGGATAAGCCTGCTCCCACCTCGTCTGAACAAGCTGCTGTCGCCGATCGGCCTTGCCGAGGCGCAGACGGCGTATCCCCCTCCGGACCTGTTTTTCGCGGGAACGGACGGCTGGATCAGCCTGCCCAAGACTCCGGCAATCTTTTCCAATTCACTGGGGGTAAAGACCCATCCCGACCCCCTGGCGCCGGACCCATTCAGCACCTACATCTTCGGCTTCCGCAACGTCACGGGGCTGACCGATACGCAGCGCGCGGCTCAGAAGAACAAGGCGCAGCACAGTGCGCCGATGTTCTGGTTGGATGAGTTCAATCCGGCCAATCCCAAGGACTTTCGGATGCAGCTCACCAACCTGGGCCTGGCGCTGCGCCCCGACCTGTTCGATGCGCACACCATCCACTGGCACGGCTTCCGCAACGTCATCACCTTCTTCGATGGTGAGCCGACTGGCTCGATTGCGGTGACCACCGGGCGTATCTTCCAGTACATCTACCGCCCGCGCGACCCCGGCACCTACATGTTCCACTGTCACGTGGAAGACGTGGAGCACGTGCACATGGGCATGACCGGCCCGGTGTTCGTGCGGCCGCGGCAGAACGGGACATCCAAGACCTATCAGGGTAGGAACTACACGAAGTTTGCCTACAACGACGGCGACGGCTCCACCGGCTACGACCGCGAGTTCGCGATGTTCTGCTCCGAGGTGTGGGGTGACTCGCACTGGGCCGATGCGCATATCCAGTTACCGGAGTGGAGCGATTACCGTGCGGACTTCTGTCTGCTCAACGGGCGCGTCTACCCGGACACCCTGGCACCCAACGCGCCCCTCGATCCAACGGCATTCAATTCGCCGGCAACACTCGCTGCCCTTCACGCCCTCCCTGTGCAGGTCGATGGGGGCGGTGATCTCGTCGCGCCTGCGGGCAGGCCGGACCTTCAGTACCAGCCTCTGTCCGCTCTGGTGACCTGCAACGCCGGCGAGCGGGTGCTATTGCGCTTCGCCAACCTCGGCTTCAAGGAGGCGGCGATGACCCTGGCGGGCATCAAGATGCGCGTCGTCGGCAAGGACGCCACGCCGATGGCAGGTCGTGATGGCACCGATACCAGCTTTGAGGCCAGCACGGTGTCGTTCGGCGCGGGCGAGAGCATCGACGCCATCTTCACCGCGCCTCCAAAGACAGGAGCTGGGTACGACACCTATGTCCTTTACGACCGCGCCTACGAACGGTCGAACAACCTGGCCAACGGCAATGTGGGCGGCGGCCGGCGGACCGAGGTGCGCGTCTACGCGGCGGGCACCCTGCCGCCGCAGTCGCTGCCGAACACCTAGCCCCGTACCCGCACGACTCGCGAGGAGCGACTCACCATGCAAGAATCAATTTCCAACCGAATCCGGTGCGGCAAAGCCCTCAGACTGGGCCTGACGTTCCTGACCTCTGGTGTCGCGCTGCTGGCCCTGCCGGTGAACGCCCAAACCACGACGCCAGCGACGGGCATCGCCTGCACCTCGGGCAGCAGCCCGAATCCGACCTTCACGCTCGAGGCCAAGCCTGGCTACATCCAGCTGCCCGACGGCAACACCATGTACATGTGGGGATACGCCAACGGTGGCGGCGCCTTCCAGCATCCGGGCCCGGTGCTGTGCGTCAACCAGGGGGACACCGTCACGGTGATCCTCAACAACACCCTGTCTGAGGCCGTCTCGATCATGTTCCCCGGTCAGGAGGACGTGCTTGCCAACGGCGCGCCGGCACAGCCGCAGGGTGATGGCGCGGGTCTCACGTCGCTAACCAACGTCGCCCCCGCCAGCGGCAGCGTCACCTACAGCTTCAAGGCGTCCAACCCGGGCACCTACATCTACGAGAGCGGCACCAGCCCAGCCAAGCAGGTGCGCATGGGGCTGTTCGGCGCGCTGGTGGTGCGTCCCACCGCGGGCGCCGGCTTTATGAACAACCAAGTCAACAGCCCCAACAGTAGCCAGTTCACCACGGATGTCGCCTTCTACAACGGCGGGCCATTGGTGAACGAAGAATACATGGTGCTGCTCTCGGAGATCGATCCCTACCAGCATTGGGCGGCCGAAGGGGGTGGGGCCTTCGACCTGAAGGACTACCAGCCCCGCTATTGGTTGATCAACGGCCGCGGTTTTCCGGATTCGATCGCCGACAACTTCTCGCCGTACCTGCCCGACCAGCCCTACGGCGCGTTGGCGCGCATCCATCCCTTTGACGCCTCAAGCCACCCCTACCCCGGCGCGATCCGCTACCTCAACGTCGGCACGGAGGAGTTCCCGTTCCCCCCGCACGGCAACAACGGCCAGGTAATCGGGCGCGATGGCCGGGCGCTGGAAGGCCCAGGCGGGCAAGATCTGTCCTTCGAGAAGTTCGCGATCAACCTCGGTCCCGGCCAGACCTGGGACGTACTGTTCCAGTGGTATGACGCCGAGCATTACGACGAGACTACCAACCCGGTGCCGGTGACCATTCCGCAGGTGAACAACCAGGAGTTCGGCATGTTCTACAGCGGCAGTCCTTATCTGGGTGTGGAGGGCACGCTGCCCCCGGGGGCGTCGACACTCAACGAGTGCGGTGAGTACTACATCATTTCGCACAACCACGCCCTCTACCAGATCACCTCCTGGGGCGTGAACTTGACGGGGCCGATCACCTACCTGCGCGTCGATCCGCCTCTGCCCAACAACTGTCCGCCGCCGCCGTCGCTGTAGCCGAGTGAGCGCTTGCGCAAAAGAGGAATTAATGATGCATACCATATTGCGGCACACCTACGGATCGAGCACTCGGCGGCTGGCCCGCGCCACACTGCTGAGCCTTGTCTGCCTGGCTCAATGGCCAGCAGCGGCGGCGACGCTGCCGGCAAGCCCTGCCTGTACCGCCCCCGGTGGCGGAACCGTTACCTGCACCCTATGGGCAACGAGCGGGAGCGTTGCGCTCCCCGACCAATCGGTCGGCATTTGGGGTTATACAACGGACGGTGCGTTGAGCACGCTTCCTGGCGGTCCAGTCCTGATCGCCAATCAGGGCGACACGGTCACCGTTACGCTGCGCAATAACCTCGCGGAGGCCACTGGGCTGTTGTTCCAGGGTCAGGCGATGGCGCCGGATACCATGGGCGTAGCAGCCGGTGGCGACAAAACCTATACCTTCGTTGCCAGCCATCCGGGCACCTACCTTTATGAGGCGGGCTTGCTGCCCAATGCCGAGCACCAGGTGGCGATGGGGCTTTACGGGGCACTGGTGGTGAGGCCAGCGGCCACGACTCAGGCCTACGCCGACGCGACGACCGCCTTCGACGACGAAGCAGTGCTGGTCCTGAGCGAGATCGACCCGGCGCTCAACACCAGTGCCAACCCAGCCGCCTTCGATATGCGCAACTTCGCGCCCAAATACTTCCTGATCAACGGCAAGGCTTATCCCGGCACCGCCCCGATCGACAGCAGCGGCGCTGGAAAAAAGGTGCTGCTGCGCTACGTCAACGCCGGCGCCAAGCATCACTCGATGGCCGTGCTCGGCCTGCGGCAGAACTTTGTCGCCAAAGACGCGAGCCTGCTGCCGACGCTCACCCACAACGTAGCGGCGGAGACGCTTGCTCCGGGGCAGACCGGCGACGCGATCGCCACCGTTCCGGCATCAGCGACGACCGCGAGCAAGTTCGCCGTCTATGACGCCAGCCTGATGCTGCACAACAACGGTGCCGCTGGCTTCGGCGGCATGCTGACCTTCGTGACCGCCGGGTCGGGTACTGGCCCTTCTGGTCCCGTGGTTACCGCGCTCTCGCTGATGGGCAACAACCTGTCGGCAACGATCGAAGCGAGCACCGGCAGTGTTGCTGCCGCGGAATACTGGTTCGATTCGGCGTTGCACAACGCCATCTTGATTTCCCCTGCGCCGACGGTGACCATCACCAACCTCCCCGTGACGCTTCCGGCCTCGACGGGGAGCCATACCCTTTATGTGCGCGGTCAGGACGGCAGCGGTATCTGGGGTGCACCCAGGTCCGTGGCGTTCCTAGTTGATACAAGCGGACCACTCACCTCCGGTCTGACGCTGACGCCCAATCCGAGCAGCGGCACGGTAGCCGTGGCTCTGCATGGCACTGGTAACGACACGACCACCGGCGGATCGAATATCACCGCCGCTGAATACTTTATCGGCACTCCAGGCTTGAACGGTACCGGCAAACCGATGACCGTCAACGTTGCGGCGACGATTGCGAGCCTGGATGCAACGCTCCCCGCCCCGGTGGCGGCAGGCGTGGTGTCGGTGCATAGCCAGGATGCCTTGGGGCTCTGGGGTCCCTTTGCGACGATCACGCTCAATGTGGTTGCCAGCGGTCCCTTCACGTCCCTTGTCAGTGCTGACAAGAATCCCAACAACGGCTCGCTACCCCTGAACTCCAGCCAGCCTGTCGTCCGGGTCACGGCGACCATGACCAGCGTGGGATCCACTGTTGCCGGCGCGGAAGGCTTCATCGACACGCCTCCTGCCAGCGTCAACGTCAGAGGCTTCCCGTTCGTTCCGAAGGACGGCGCATGGAACAGCACGACGGAGGTCGGCACCTCCGACATCCCGCTCGCGACTATCAATGCGCTGTCGGCCGGGAACCACACCATCTATGTTCGCGGTAAGGATGCGGCGGGCAACTGGGGTGTGACCAGCACTGTCGTCATCCTCATCGACAAGACTGCACCGACGTTCACCGGTATCTCGATTGCACCGAGCACGGTGAGCGCAACCGCCAGCGTAATGATGGCCGTGAATGGCGCCGCCGATCCGTTGCTTGCTGGCCTTGCTAGCGGTGTCGCTGGCGGCGAGTACTGGATCGGCCCGACTGCTCCGGCGCCTGGCGGTGGGACTCCCTTTACCGGTCTGACGCCCAGCGTCCCGGTCGGCGCGTTGGCCAAGGGCACCTACACGATTGGCGCGCGCATCCGCGACCTTGCGGGCAACTGGAGTGCCACCACCCACGGCGCGACCTTGGTCGTCCAGGTACCTGACGTCATCTTCTCCGATGGCTTCGAGACGGGGACGCTCAACCCGCTGACTGGCTGGAGCAGTCGCTCGACGACTATCGCCACGCGCCTGAATGTGACGACTGCTGCAGCACTGGTTGGCACATATAGCTTGCAGGCGCAGGGCAACAACATCAACTACGTGCAGTACAACTTCGGGACCACCGCCAACCCCGCATGGTCAACCTTTGACGCGAGGTTCTACTTCAATCCGAACGGAAACACTGGTACCAACCAGGACATCTTCGCCGCTTCGACCACGGGCAATAACGCCTTCAACAACAACAGACTGTTCCGTACGCGCTATCGCTGGAACGGTGGGTTCCCACAGGTGCAAATCCAGGTTGGCACGGGCCCTAACACCTCTTGGGTCAACATCACCAACAATGCCAGCAATGTCATTGAGGTGGTGTGGCAGTCGGGTAGCACGCTACAGCTCTACGTGAACGGGGTGCTGTCGCAGACGCTAACGGCGGGTACCGGCTCCATAGCTGCAGTTCGCTTGGGCTCTGTGACGAGTGGCGGCAATCCCACGCTCGAGTACTTCGACGGCTTCTCAGCCAAGCGCTCGGTGTCGCCGCTGATCGGCCCGTAACTGGCAGCTAGCCAGCCTAGGCTGGGGGCGCGGACTGGTCAACCGACCAACCGTGGCCTCCAGCCCCTTCTCTTTACCCAACCTTGTCGGCGGGGAAGCTGATAAGGCTTCATCCGCCCCAGGGGAGAACAAGACACATGAACAAACAGACAACCAGACTGCTGCCGCAAATTCGTAGAACGGGCCTCGTGCGGCGGGCGGTACTGGCGGCGCTCGCTCTGGGACTGGCCGCAGGGGTGCTGTCCTACTCGGTGGGAGCCGTGGAGCAGTCCGCCGCGGCGGATCCATCGCCCGCCGCGGCCACCGCTGGGGAGGCAAGCACCACTGGGGCTGACACGCCTGCAGCGGTTACCACGGAATCTGCCCAGGCCCAGAACCAATCCATGCCGCTGACTCAGTTGGCCGAGCAGTACGGAATACAGATCACCCTGATCGCGGTCACCGGGGCCGGGGGTTTGGTCGATTTCCGTTTCAAGGTGCTTGATCCGGACAAGGCCCGCAAGCTGGTTGGCCAGCCGCCTACCATGCCTGCGCTGGTGGCCACGGGCAGCGACCTGAAGCTCGAGACGTCCCATAAGATGATGCACGCCATCCGACTGCAGAAGGACGCCGTGTCCTATGCCCTTTACCCCAATGTTCGGGGTGCGGTAAAGCCCGGTACCCCGGTTTCGGCCGCTTTTGGCGACTTGCGGGTCGAACCCGTGAAAGCGCAGTGAGGTGAATCAGATGAAGACCAAGCTCAGTCCGCTTCTCGCCGCGCGCCGCCGGGCCGTGCGGTCCCGTCGGTCGTGCGCACAGGGCATCGTTGCGACGCTGACTTTAGCTCTCGCCACACTCGTCGTGAGTGGAACGGCACAGGCGCAGCCGCCGACGCAGTGGGTGGACGGCGAGCTGCTGATCGGATTTCGGGCCGGCGTCGGGCCGGCCGGACGCTTCAAACTGTACCGCGATCACGGCGCGACCTTTGTCGAGGACATTGGACAGAACACGCGGGTGGTCCGCATTCGCGTTCCCGCGCAGGCCCTGGATGCACTCCAGCGCCGTCTGGAGCGCCGACCTGAGGTGAAATTCGTCGAAAAGAACTTCGTGCTCGAGCCGGCCTTCTCGCCCACGGATCCGCAGTTTTTGGCCCAGTGGCACCTGCCGCAGATCCAGGCACCTGATGCGTGGGACACGACGCAGGGCATCGGCGCGGTGATCGCGATTCTCGACAGCGGTATCGATGCTACCCACCCCGATTTCGCGGGCAAGCTGGTGGCCGGCTATAACACCTACAGCAACAACTCCACCACTTCGGATCAGTATGGCCACGGGACTGAGGTTGCGGGCGCGGCCGGCGCGCTGACCGACAACGGCGTAGGAATCGCCGGCGTGGCTGGCGCGGCGCCGATCATGCCGGTGCGAGTCACGGACTCGACGGGGCGAGCGACCTCGGCCTCGCTCGCCAACGGCATTGTCTGGGCGGCGGATCACGGCGCCCGCATCGTCAACCTGAGTTTCAGCGGCGTCGCCGGCAATACCACGATCCGCACCGCCGCCGAATATGCCGTCAACCACGGTACGCTGGTGGTCGCCGCCGCAGGCAATTGCGGTTGCGTGGACTCGACGCCTGACAACCCATTCATACTCTCGGTCTCAGCCACAGATGAAAACGACGGCGTGGCAAGTTTTTCCAGCACCGGGCCATTCGTCGACCTGTCGGCTCCCGGCAGCAATATCCTCACCACGGAACGGTTTGGCCTCTATGGCGCGGTTTCCGGGACATCGCTCTCGAGCCCGATTGTCGCCGGCGTCGCTGGACTGATGGTCGCCGCCAATCCAGCGCTCACACCGGCGCTGGTTACGCAACTGTTGGAGGAAACGGCGGTTGGCTCTGGCAGCTACGACCCGAGCTTTGGCTATGGCCGTATCAATGCTTCTGCGGCGGTGAGTGCCGCGGTCGGCTTCACGCCGCCGGCGGATACCACCCCCCCGACCCTTGCCATGACGGCTCCGCTCTATGGGGCCAGTGTTTCCGGTATGGCGGTGGTTGACGTGACGGCCGACGACAATGTCGGCGTGGTCAGGGTCGATCTGTACCTGGATGGCACCTTCTTCGTCAGCGACACTTCAGCACCCTATTCCTTCGCCTGGGACACAACCACGATCCCCAACGGCACGCACACGCTGCTGGCCGTAGCGAGCGACGCGGCAAACAACAGCGCCAGCACCGCGTCGATCACGGTGACGGTATCCAACACGCCGCCCGACACGACGCCGCCGGTAGTTTCGATCGCCGCCCCCATGGCCGGCGCCACGGTGTCGGGCACCACTGCGGTGTCGGCTACCGCCACCGACAACGTCGGTGTGGCGAAGGTGGACCTTTACCTCGACGGCGCCCTCTACGCAACCGACAATACGGCCCCCTATGCGTTCAGTTGGAACACTGCGACCGCGAGCAACGGTTCGCATATTCTTAAGGTAGCGGCCTCCGATGTGGCGGGCAACGTCGCGAACAGCACCGCTACGGTGACGGTATCCAACAATGTCAACCACGCGCCGGTGGCGGTCAATGATGCGTTCACTGTGCCCTACCGTTCGGCGACGAGCTACCTGGTGCAGGTGTTTGCGGTGCTTGCCAATGACAGCGATGTCGACGGCAACCTCAACCCGGCCAGTGTTAAGATCGTCTCGTCGCCGAACAAGGGCGGCGCTGTGACGGTCAAGACCAACGGCACAGTGTCTTACACGCCGAAAAAGGGCTACAAGGGCGTAGAGACTTTCGGCTACAGCGTCAAGGATAGTCTCGGGGCAACCTCGAACACCGGCACGGTGATGGTTACCCTGCAGTGAGCGGGGCCGATCACGCATGAAGAAGCTGGCAGCGTGCTTTCTGGCGGCTCTGGTCAGCCTGCCGGCTCTCGCCGGGCCCCAGGAGGCCAGCACAACCGACGATGACCAGGTGGCTATCGGACGGCGTATTTACCGCGAGGGGATCCTGCCTTCAGGAGAACCCCTGCGCGGCCTCGGCGAGGCTAACGTCACGCTGGCAGGTGACCAAGCCGCCTGCGCAACCTGCCATCGCCGCAGCGGCTACGGTTCCAGCGAGGGTCCGATCGAGGTCCGCGCCATCACCGGTCCAGCACTGTTCGGTGAGCGGGTCGCGCCGACCGCACCAGGCAGCCTTGCCGCTCCGGTGGCCTTGGTCGACGAGGCCGGTCTGTCTGCCGCGGAAAGGGCACATAACCGGGCGCGCGTACTCCGCGACGCCAGGGCGGCCCAGTTTCTCGGCACCCGTCAGCGACCTGCCTACGACGATACGTCCCTAATCCGCGCCGTGCGGGAGGGCATCGACGTGACGGGGCGCCGTATGAATGCAGCGATGCCCCGCTACGCGCTCGACCTGGCCAGTCAAGCGGCACTCACCGCCTACCTGAAGACGCTTTCGGCCCAGGTCTCTCCGGGCGTCACCGATGACAGGGTTCATTTCGCGACCGTGATCCAGCCCGGCAGTGACCCGGCGCAGCGGCGTGCCATACTTGACGTTCTGCAGGCCTTCATACAGGACCGCAACCTGGGGCTGCGGGCTCAGGCCCAGCGTGAACAAGGGGGCGCCAGGCGCCTGGGTCGGAAATATCGGGACTGGATCTTGCATGTGTGGGATCTGAGTGGCCCGAGTGACACCTGGTCCGCGCAACTGGAGGCCTATTACCAGGCGCAGCCGGTCTTTGCCTTGATGAGCGGTCTGGGCAACGGAAGCTGGCAGCCGATCCACGACTTCAGCGAGCACTTCGAGGTGCCGTGCATCTTTCCGCAGACCGACGTACCGGTGCTGGCCAAGCATGACTTCTACACCGTCTACCTCTCCCGGGGCGTCACGCTTGAGGCGCAGGCATTGGTCAAATTCCTGCGCGACGCGGGTGAGCGCGGCCCGGTGCTGCAGGTCTTCCGTCGCAGCGAGGCAAGCGCGGCCGGCGCCGGCGCATTTGACGAGGCGTGGACGGATGCAGCCGGCGCGGCGCCGACGGAAATCGTGCTCGACTCAGACCCTGATGAGGCGTTCTGGCAGCGGCTCGCCGAGCAGGCCGGAGGCGCGACACTGGTGTTGTGGTTGTCCTCGCCCGACCTTGAGCTCGCGCAGGCGCTCGCCGCGACGGGAGCGAAGGTCAAGGCGATCTACCTTTCCTCAAGCCTTATCGCTGGCCCACGCAGCGGCCTCGCGGTAGACGCGACCGGCCGCGTGCGACTTATCTACCCGCAGGATCCGCCGGCATCGCGCGCTGGCCGGCTCGCGGTGGTGAAGCGCTGGTTGAGCGCCAACGGCATCGTGCCCGCCGACGAGAAGGTGCAGATGAATGCCTATCTGGCAGCGACGGTCACGGGCATGCTGGTGACGAATAGCAAGGACACTTTCTCGCGGGAATTCCTGCTGGAGCGCATGGAACACCGGCTGGGCACCGCGCTCGAACTGTCGATCTATCCGCATCTGAGCCTGGGACCCGGTCAGCGGTATGCCTCGAAGGGTAGTTACATCGTTGCCGGCGGTGGCGCGAATGACCGGGACCTGGCGCCGGTGTCTGACTGGATCGTGCCCTAAGGATCGCGCGCATGTGCGCCGGTCCCGGATGCCTTATTGCTGGGGCCGTCGCAGCTGGCGAATCCGACGGACCCGTCATATTTCCCTCGCCACTGGTGCGGCGGACGGGTGCCGGCGCCGTTGGAACCCGTCGCTTCGACGCTCCCCATCCCGTCTCGACTTCGGAATTGCGTTAACGTTGAACTCACGAACCTGGAGGAAGCTGCTATGAAATCGATAACCCTCGCATTATCCATACGTCACGTACTGAGCGTTGCCTACACGGTTGGCAGCCTGACACTGCTGTCCACCGCGGTGCTGGCCCACAGCGGGCAAGAAGTGGCTGCGGCTGACGCCGCGATGCCCATGGACCATTCCCACTGCGCAGCGATGGCGGCCACGGCAAGCACCGAGGGCTACAAGCAGTCGTTGCGAACTTATGCCGAGATCCCGGACCTGGTGCTCACCGACGCCGAAGCGAAGCCAGTGCGGCTGCGCGACTTGCTGGCGGGCGATGAGCCGGTGATGCTGAATTTCATCTTTACCACCTGCACCACCATCTGTCCGGTCATGACCAAGGTGTTCGCCGATGTACGGACCCGGCTCGGCTCGGAGGCCGACAACCTGCGCATGATCTCCATATCGATCGACCCCGAAAACGACACGCCCGCACAATTGAAGGCTTACGCGCAGAAATTTGGAGCCGACTCGCACTGGACATTCCTGACCGGACCTGTGCAGGACGTGGCCGCCGTGCAGCGCGCTTTCGACACTTACGACAGCGACAAGATGAATCACCAACCCTTGACGCTGCTACGTGCCGCGCCAGGCAGCCAATGGGTTCGTATCGACGGCTTTGCAACTCCGGACCAGCTGGCAGGCGAATACCGCAACACCTTGGCGCTGTGACGATAGCTGGCTGCGGCGGAGGCTTAAACCCTTCTGGGCGAGTTGGGCGATGGCGCCTTCCGCTAATCCCTGGCCTTCTGCTTCCCTTGCTTACCGGCTTTCCCCTCCACCCGCTCCCGGACCCGCTCGCGTATCGTTTCGCTTACCCGCTCCGAGAGTTGCAGGCTGGTGAGGAGGGCAGGGATATTCTCCTCTAAATTGATGTTGAAATTGATGAGCCGTCCGTCCTCGATGGCGGGGTTGCGGCCGCTCAGGTGCAGGGCGAGCAGGAGCTTGCCGTCTTCGTCGTAGCTCAGGTCGCTGTCGAGCTGAGTGAACTGGAAGTCGTCGAGGGCCTGTACTACCAGTAACAGAGCGGGATTGGCGGCGCCGTACTCGCGCAGGCCCGCGGAACGGAACTGGAGCTGACCGCCGGGGGCGCGGGCGAAGACCCTGCCCTCCTGGATGGTCAGGCCCTGGGCGCCGAGACGCACCGGTAGCCGCCCCTCCAGGGTGCCGGCACCGCTCAGCCCTTCGGTCGGATAGGCCGCCAGCAGGGCTGCCAACTCCAGGCCCTCGAAATGCACCGGCAGGGTCTGTCGACTTTTCCCCAGGGTCAGGGCGCCCGGCTCCAGCCAGACGCGCCCACCGAACAGCCCCGCCTCGGCCCGGCGCCAGGACAGGGTACCGGCGCCGGGTGTCTTCAGCCGCGCCTGGTACTGGCCGACCAGGGTCAAAGGGCCCAGGGTCAAGCCGGGGTTGGCCTCGCGCAGGCTGAGGTTGGGCAGGTCCAGGCGTAATTCCGCGGCCGTCACCACCCCGGTCAGGCGACCGGTGAGGCCCGTGAAGGCGATGAGGTCCTGGATGCCCGACAGGCCGTCCAGGTCCAGGGCCAGGTCCACACGCCAGGGCGCGGTTGCCGGGATGGCCAGATCCAAGGTCAGTTGCGCCCGGCCCTGGTCCAGACTCAGCAGCTCAGGCCAATCGGGAACTAGCGCTGGCAGGGGGTTGCCGGTAGCAAAGTCGAGGTCAGCCCCCGGGATCTGGATCGTCAGCCCCTCCTGGCCGTCCCAGGTCAGTGCTAGGGGGGCGGCGAGCCCGGCGGCGGCGTTCATCTCGCCCCGGAAGTCCAGCCGCCCGAGGTTGGCGTTGAAGTCCCCGTTCAGGGACCAGGCCTGGGGGTGCAGTGCTGGGTGGTTGATAGCTTCCGCGCTCAGTTCCAGCAGCCCACGCACGGCCAGGCCCGGATGGGGGGTGACCCGGTCCCCGGCGGGCAGATCCCCCAGAAACAGCAGGTCCGCGTTCAGGTCGCGCAATGCCACCCCGGCGATCACTCCCTGTGGCAATTGGGCCAGGAGCCGTACCTTCCAGGTGTTACCGGACGCCGCCGGGACTAACTCGCTTTCCAGTCGCAGGGGGCCGGCCTCCCAATGGCAGGGGCCTTCGGGACAGGGCAGATCCAGGTGCAGCTTCTCAATTCGCGTGACGCGTGTCAGCCACACCAGGTTGGCGAGGAGGGGCTGGAAGTCGGGCGGCATCGCGGCGGGTGGGGCCGGATTCGGCGGTCCTGGTCGCCAGTCCAAATCGAGCTCGCCTATGTCCAGGAGTTCCAGTCGGGGCTCTCCGGTTCCGAATCCCGCCCAGGTCAGGCGTAGGTCCAGGGCGTCGAGACGCACCTGGCCGCCACCGGGGAGGGTCCGGAGCAGGGACAGGCGGTCAAGGTGAAGCTCCTCGAGGGCGAGGCGCGGGTTGCCCCACTCCAACAGCTCCAGACCCCAGACACGCCAGGCCCAGGCCCCGCCCAAGGCGGCGGCCAGGCCTAGCAGCAGGGCCAGGCCCAGCATCCAGCGGGTTAGTATCCGCCAGCGCGACAGACGCCTCATGGCTACTCCCGCCGCTCAGGCGTGCTTGATGACGAGGGATTCCAGAATGGAGACGATGCGTCCCGCCCCGTCGAGGGCCGTCTCCAGGCGGTCCAGCAGGTGGGACCAGCGCAGCAGGGGCAGGGGATGGGCCGCCTCGGCCTCCTCCTCGTACAACTCACCCAAGGCCACCAACAGCAGGCTGTCGCTTTCCTCAGTGAGGCGTTCGACCTCGGCGCTCTCGGTGGCGATGCTGTCGCCCCGGCGCAGCCGTTCCAGCATGCGCGCCGCCAGGGTCAGCATCTCGCCCAGGCTGCCGGCCAGGGACAGGGCCGCCGGACGGGGAGCGCTGAAGCCGTAGAGGCTGGCCCGTGCCGCTACCGCCACCAGGGCACGCGTAGTCTCCTCCAGGGCCAGGCTCAGGGCATGGAGGTCCGCCCGTTCGAGTGGCAGGAGCCGCGTCAGGCCCAGTTCCCGCCCCACCTCCCGGAAGGTCAGGCGCGCCGTCTGCTCCAGGTCGCGCACCCGACCCGCCGCCGGGGCCGAGGCCGCCGGATCTGCGAGCAGGGTCTCCAGTTCCCGGCTGGCTGCGATCAGCAGACTGAACTGCCGCTCCAGCAGGGGACCAAAGGGGAAGGCGGGACCCAGCAGCGAGAAGGCCATGGGTGGCTCCTAGGACGCCTGGGGTGCTCGCCGCCGGCTCGCCAGCCAGCGGGCGAACTGCCCCAAATACAGGTAGAAGACCGGGGTGACGTAGAGGGTCAGGAGTTGGGAAAACAGCAGGCCCCCCACCACCGCCACGCCCAGGGATTGACGCGCCTCGCCCCCCGCTCCCCAGCCGCTGGCGATGGGCAGGGTGCCGAGCAGGGCCGCCAGGGTGGTCATCAGGATGGGCCGAAAGCGTGTCAGGCAGGCAGTGTGGATGGCCGCCAGCGGCTCCAGGCCCCGGGTGCGTTCCGCCTCCAGGGCGAAATCGACCATCATGATGCCATTCTTCTTGACGATGCCGATGAGCAGGATGATGCCCACGTAGGCGTACATATCCAGTTCCAGCCCCAGCAGTTTAAGGGACGCCAAGGCGCCGAAGGCGGCCAGGGGCAGGGCGGTGAGGATGGTCAGGGGGTGCAGGAAGCTCTCATAGAGAATCCCCAGGACAATGTAAATGATCAACAGGGTGATGATCAGCAGGAAGCCCATGCTCGCCAGCGACGCCTGAAAGGCCTGGGCCGTGCCCTGGAAGACGGCATGGACGCTCGCCGGCAGGGTCTCGTGGGCCAGGTGGTTGATGCTTTCGATGACGGGGCCGATGGAGGCCTGGGGCTTGAGGTTGAAGGAAATGGTCGCCGAGGGCAGTTGCCCGAGGTGGTTGACCGTGCGCGGCGCCTGGGTCTCCGTCAGGCGCGCCACCGACCGCAGGGGCACCAGGGCGCCGCCCTCTGCCCGCAGGTAGAGGTGGTCCAGGGCATCCGGGGCCTCGCGGTGGGCCGGGTCCAGCTCCAGGATCACGTAGTAATAGTTCGCCGCGGCATAGATGGTCGAGACCTGCCGGCGGCCATAGGCGGAGTAGAAGGCGTCCTGAATCTGGCGCGGTGACAACCCCAGGGCCGCCGCCTTGTCGCGGTCCAGGGTGATCTCGACCCGGGGCTGGCGCACCTGCAGGTCCGACTTGACGTCGATGATGGCGTCCAGTCCCCGGAGCTTGTCCTCCATGACCGCGCCATAGTGCTGCAATTCCGCCAGGTCATCGCCCTGGAGGGCCAGTTGCCACTGGGCGCTGGTCAGGCGCGAGCCAATGGTGATGAGGGGCGGATTCACCAGGGAGACAATCAGGCCGGGAATCTGGTTCAGGGGCGGGCGCAGCCGGGCGATGATCTCATCGACGGAGTGGTCTCGCTCCTCTGCCGGGGGCAGGCTGAGAAAGGCGATGCCGGTGCTGTCGCCCATGAGGCCGACGATGGAGGCGATATTCGCCGTCTGGACGTCCGGGTTCGCCAGCAGCACCTGGTTAAGCTGTTCCTGGTGACGGCGCATGTCGGTGAAGGAGGTGCGGTCGTCAATCTGGGAGAAGATGCGGAAGAAGCCCTGATCCTGAGTCGGGATGAAGCCCTTGGGCAGGGCCTGGAACAGGAGCACCGTGCCGGCCAGGGTCACCAGGGTCAGGATCAACATCAGGCCCCGGTGACGCAGGCTGAAACTCAGAGAGCGGTCATAGCCCCGCAGCAGCCCGGCAAAGCCGCCCTCGAAGACCCGTGCCAGCCGTCCGGCGGGCTTTAGCCTCGCTCCCGCCAGCAGGCGGCTCGCCAACATGGGCGTCAGGCTTAGGGACAGGAAGCCCGACAGCAGAATGGCGGCGGTGATGGCCACCGCGAACTCCCGGAACAGCCGCCCCAGGATGCCCTCCATGAAGAGGATGGGGATGAAGACCGCCGCCAGGGAGATGGTCATGGACAGCACCGTGAAGCCGATCTCGCGGCTGCCGCGTAGGGCCGCCTCCAAGGCCCCCTCGCCACCCTCCATGCGGCGGATAATGTTCTCCAGCACCACGATGGCGTCATCCACCACGAAACCGATGCTCAGGGTCAGGGCCATTAGCGACAGGGTATTGAGGCTATAGCCCAGCACGGCCATGACGATAAAGGTTGCGATCAGGGCCAGGGGAATCACCAGGCTTGGGATCAGGGTTGGCCGCCAGGCGCGGATGAAGACGAAAATCACCGCCACCACCAGCGCCAAGGTCAGGCCCATGGTCAACTGGACGTCCAGCACCGAGGCGCGGATGAAGTCACTCTGGTCGTAGAGCACCTCTAAGGTCGCCGCTCCTGGCAGGGCCACCGCCAGCCCCGGCAGCTTGGCCTTGATGGCATCGGTCAGGCGCACCGCATTGGCACCGGCCTGCTTTCTCACCCGGATAAAGACCGCGTCCTGGACCTCGCCCTTCTTGATGAACCAGGCGTGGGTGAGGTCCTTCTCGACGCCATCCACGACCTCCCCCAGGTCTTCCAGGCGCACCGGATTACCGCCCCGGTAGCGCACCACCAGTTCGCGATAGGCCGCCGCGTCCAGCAGACGCCCCTCCGGGTTGAGGGTGTAGGCGGTCACGTCCCCCTCCAGGGTGCCCCCCGGCAGGTTGACATTGCCCGTCCGCAGGGCATCCGCCACCTCGTCGATGCCGATGCCGCGCTGGGCCAGGGCATCCGGGTTGACCCGCACCCGCACCGCGTACTTCTGCGGGGGTGCCAGGTCGATCTGGCCCACCCCCTCCACCATCGACAGGCTCGCCATGATGCGGCTCTCCGCCAGGTCCGACAGCTCCGTCAGGGGCAAGGTCAGCGAGGTCAGGGCCAGCATCATGACCGGCATGTCCGCCGGGTTAACCTTCACATAGGTGGGAGGATTGGGCATCTCCGGGGGCAGCACCCCCATGGCCGCGGCGATGGCAGCGCTGATGTCCTGGGCCGCCGCGTCGATGTTGCGCGACAGGGCAAACTGGACATTGATGGTCGTCGTGCCCAGGGCCGAGGTTGAGGTCATAGAATCGATGCCGCTGATGGCCGCGAACTGTTTCTCCAATGGCAGCGCCACCGCCGCTGCCATGATCTCGGGATTGGCCCCCGGCAGGTTCGCCGTCACGCTGATGGTCGGGAAGTCCACCGACGGCAGATTGCTGATCGGCAGCCGGTGGTAGGCAATGAGGCCAAACAAGAGCAGGGACAGCATGACCAGGGTGGTCATGACCGGCCGCCGGATGAAGAGTTCGGAGAGGTTCACCCGGTCAGGCCCTCACCGCCCCACGATCTTGAGGGGGCTGCCGGGCTTGAGCTTGTTCTGCCCCTCGACCACCACAGGGTCCCCCGGACTCAGGCCAGCCAAAATTAGGGTGCGCGACTCCAGACTCTTACCGATCTTCACCGGCCTCAGCTCTGCCTTGGCGTCGGCCCCGGCCAGGAAGACACAAGTCCCTTGAGGGCATTTCACCACGGCCTCGCTGGGCACCAGCAGGGCGTCGGCGATAGTCCGCAGCACCAGACGCACCCGGACGAACTGGCCTGGCCAGAAAAAGGCGTCGGGGTTGTCAAAGCGTGCCTTGAGTTTGATCATCCCGGTTGCCGGGTCCACGGTATTGTCGATGAAGTGCACAACCCCGCCACCCCGGGACTCCCCCGAGGCCGTCACCGTCGCTGTCACCTCCAGACGCTCAGCCTTAAGGGCCTCCAGCACCTCGGGCAAGCGCGCCTCTGGAAGGGCGAAGACGATGAGGATGGGATCGATCTGATTGACCACTACCAGGGGTGTCCGATAAGCCTCCACAAAGGCCCCGGCGTTGGCCAGGTAGGCCCCGGCCCGTCCGGGGATGGGCGACTGGACGCGACAATACTCCAGATTCAGCTGGGCCTGCTCAACCTCCGCCTCCTGGGCCAGGATGGCCTGCCGCAGGACCAAGGCGGCGTTGGTGAACCGTTCGGCCTGGGAGCGGGATACCGTGCGCTTGGTTTCCAAGGCCGCGTAACGATCGGCCTCGTCTTGGGCATATTTCATCTCGGCCTGGGTCCGCGCCAATTGAGCCTCGGCTGAGCGCAACTTGGCCTCGAAGGGGGCGGGGTCTACCGAATAGAGGAGATCCCCGGTGGTAACGGCCTGGCCCTCCTCGAAGTGGCGGGTCAGGATCTGGCCGCCGACCCGTGGCAAAAGGGTGGCGGAATTGGACGGCTCCGCGCGGCCCACCTCCTCCACCGCCACGGGTACCTCCTCAGTGGCGACTTGCAGAGTGACCACGGGCACGGGCGGTGGCGGTGCCGGGGGCGGCGGATGCCCGCAGGCGGCCAGGCCCAGCAGAGACAGCAGGATCAGGGGGAGGGCGGTCAAAGGTCGCATGGGCATGGCTGGGTAATCCCGGTGCCCGGGAAGATCGGGAGGCAAGATGTTAGTCCCGGGGCCAGTTTGAGTACAAGCGCCATCAGGCCGCGGGATGCGGCTCAATGCAGGACGGGAGGGGCGACGGTTACCGTGGCTGGGGTCTCGGTCGGTGGCGCGACTTCATAGCGATAGTGCTTGATCTGGCGGCGGATGTTGCGCTGGATGATGATGCCGAGCACCTGCCATTCCAGGCCGGTGAGGTCGATCTCGGGATAGAGGTCATTGAGGGCGATCAGGGTCTCCCGGCCGGTCTCGTCGCGGCGGTACTGGCGGAACCAGCGCACCCCCTCGACCTCGACGAAGACGTTCATGCCGTCGGTGCAGCGATCATCGGGCCGGATGACCACGATGCACTGGTCCGGAAATTCCGGCTCCATCTCGTTACCGAGGACTTGCAGGGCATAGGGCTCGCTCAGGCTGCAACCGGTGAAATCGAAGGTGTCATCCGTCATGGGGGCTATCTCGGGCTGGCGCTAAACTCTCATTAAAAGCCAAAAGGCGGTTCGGGTTCCAGAGGCGATGCCATCTCAGGTCACGCCCTCGGCTATTATCACCCCCCTCGGGGCCCCATGTTGGGGGCCTAAGGAGTCCAGTTGCGGAGCCCCATGATTACTAACGCCACCGAACGGGTCCACAAGGACCGCCGGGATGCCCAAAACCTGCGGGCCATGCTGCCCTATCTGTGGGAGTTTCGCGGCCGGGCCCTGCTGGCCCTCGTCTGCCTGGTGTTGGCGAAGGTGGCCAACGTGGGGGTGCCGCTGGTGCTGAAGGAGGTTGTCGATGCCTTAGGGCCGGGCCAGGCCCAGGCCTTGATACTGCCCGTCAGCCTGCTGCTGGCCTATGGTCTGCTTAAGCTTTCCGCGGCCCTGTTTAACGAGTTGCGTGACATCGTCTTCGCGCGGGTCCGTTATCGGGCCATGCGCCGGCTCTCGACCCGAGTGCTGGAGCATCTGCATCGGCTGTCGCTGCGCTATCACCTGGAGCGTCAGAGCGGGGCCATCAGCCGGGACCTGGAGAGGGGGACGCGTTCGGTCAGCTCTATTCTCAATTACATGGCCTTCAGCATACTGCCGGTATTGGTGGAGTTTGGCCTGGTGGGAACCATCCTGCTGTCCCGCTACGAACTTGCCTTTACCCTGGTGACCTTTGGCGCCGTGGCCCTCTACGCCCTCTTTACCTTTGCCGTGACCGAGTGGCGGATGGATTACCGCCATCAAATGAACCGGCTGGATTCCCAAGCCAACAACCAGGCCTTCGATAGCCTGATTAATTATGAGACCGTAAAGTATTTCGGCAACGAGGGCATGGAGTCGCGGCGTTACGACAGCACCCTCGATGCCTGGGAGGAGGTGGCGGTCAAAAGCCAGACCTCCATGTCCCTGCTCAACTTCGGTCAGGGCGGCATCATCGCCTTGGGTGTGACCTTCATCCTTTGGCTCGCCGCCCGAGGGGTGGTGGCGGGCAACATGAGCATCGGTGACCTGGTTTTGGTCAACGCCCTCCTGCTGCAGATCTTCATCCCACTAAATTTTCTGGGGATCGTCTATCGCCAGATCAAGTATGCCCTGGCGGATATGGACCTGGTGTTCAAGCTGTTGGAGCGGGAGCCGGAGGTGCGGGATGCCCCCGACGCCCGACCCCTGGTCCTGGGACCGGGTGCCATCCGTTTCGAAGGGGTCGATTTCCACTATCAAAAGGAGCGGGCCATCCTGCGCGACCTGAGTTTCACTATTGGCCCTGGCCAGAAGGTGGCCGTGGTCGGGCATAGCGGGGCAGGTAAATCGACCCTCTCCCGGCTCCTGTTCCGCTTCTATGATGTGACGGGCGGCCGCATTCTGATCGATGGCCAGGACCTGCGCGGCTTGACCCAGGACAGCCTGCGGGCGGCCATCGGCATTGTTCCTCAGGATACGGTGCTGTTCAACGACAGCCTTTATTTCAATATCGCCTACGGGCGCCCGGAGGCGACGCGGGACGAGATCGAGCGGGCGGCGGCCATGGCGCATATCCGGGACTTCATCGAGAGCTTGCCGGAGCGCTGGGACACGGTGGTGGGGGAGCGCGGGCTCAAGCTTTCCGGCGGCGAGAAGCAGCGGGTGGCCATTGCCCGGGCCATCCTCAAGCGGCCGCGCATCCTAGTCTTCGATGAGGCGACCTCGTCGCTGGATAGCGCCACGGAGCAGGCCATAGGCCGGACTCTGGCCGAGGTGGCGGAGAACCATACCACCCTGGTCATTGCCCATCGCCTATCCACGGTGGTGGACGCGGATCAGATCCTGGTGCTGGAAGCCGGGTGTCTGGTGGAGCAGGGAACCCACCGGGAATTGCTGGCCATGGGTGGCCGTTATGCGGGTATGTGGGAGTTGCAGCGGCGCGAGCGGGAGCAAGCCTTGGGTAAAGGGGCGGCCTGATATGTTTAACCCATCCTCATGTTCGTTCCAGGCCCGGTCCTTTGCGGCCCGAGGGCGCCGGTCGGCCTGGGGGGCGGTGGGCGAGGTGGGCCTGGTGGCGCCACTGATGGCCTTGGTCACGGGAGTGACGGGCTTGTCCGTGCTGGCATTACCCTTATCCGGATCAGGTGCCTGGGGCCAGCCGCTGTGGTGGCTCTGGCCTGGCTTTCTGCTCCTGGCCTTGGGCGGTCTGGGTCTTGCGGCTTGGCGGCTGTATGACCGGCTGCTTAATCCTTTGGCCGGCCTGGAGGAGACAGTCACCTGTGTTTGTCAGGGTGAGCCGGGTGCGGGTGGCGTCCTCAGGGAACTGGGGCAAAAGGCGGGGATTCTCGCTAATTTGACCCGCGCCATCGACAGCCTTAACGAGGAACTGGCGGATCTTTACGAGGACATGGACAACCGGGTCGCCCGCCAGACCACGCGGCTGGCGCAGAAGACGGCGTCCATCAAGATCCTCTACGATGTCGCGGCGGGTATCAATGAGGCCGAGTCCCTGGACGGCCTGCTGTTGCGGTTCCTGCATGTCCTCAAGGAAATGGTGAACGGTCGCGCGGCCACGGCTCGCCTGGTCAAGCCGGACGGTAGCCGGCGGCTGGTGGGATCCATCGGCCTGGATGAGACGCGGGTTGGCGATCAGGCGGCGACGCCATTGGACCTGTGCCTCTGTGGCAATGTCCTGGCGTCTGGCGATATCCTCTGTGATAACGACCAACGCTATTGCTCCCGGGTCTATGGTCGGCGCATGTTCCGTGGGGATGAAATTGCGGTGGTGACCATCCCGCTGGAGCATCGGGACGAACTTCTGGGGTACTACACTATTTTCGTAGATAAGCCCGGCATCGTTGGGCGCGAGGATATTCTCGAGTTGCTGTTCAGCATTGGTCATCATTTGGGCATTGCCGTGGCCAAGCACCGGTCAGATGCGGATGCCCTGCGCTTGTCCATCATGGAGGAACGTAACTCCCTGGCCAACGAATTGCACGATTCCCTGGCGCAAACCTTGGCCAGCTTACGCCTTCAGGTTAACCTGTTCGAGGATTCCCTGGCCCAGGCCCCGATTCCGGATAAGGCCAGGGTGGATATTGAGCGCCTGCGCAGTGGCCTCGACGAGGCCCATCGCGAGCTGCGCAGCCTCCTGGTGAATTTCCGGGCTCCCATGGACCGGCGCGGCCTGGTGCCGGCCCTGGAGCGGCTCACCGCCAGTTTTCGCCAGGACACCGGGCTCAAAGTCCTCATGCAAAATAATCTCCGGGCCTTTGAATTGCCGGCCGCGGCAGAGTTGCAGGTCACCCGCATCGCCCAGGAGGCTCTGGCCAACATTCGTAAGCATGCCCGAGCGCAGACGGTCCGGGTGCTGCTCACCACCAAGATGGAGGGCGGTCAGGTCCTGCTGATCGAGGATGATGGCGTGGGTTTCCAGCTCCCGGAGTCGGATGGGCATACGGGGGAACACATTGGCCTGTCCATCATGCGGGAACGGGCGCGTCGCATGGGTGCCGAACTGCGTATTGAGAGCGAGCCAGAGGAGGGCACTCGGGTGGAAGTACATTTCTCGCTGCCGGACCGCCGTCAGCCCCAGCCAGTGGGAGTAACCTGATGCGCGTGCTGTTGATTGACGATCATGCCCTCTTCCGCTTCGGGGTCAGCGAACTTCTGGAGCGGCGCGGCATTCAGGTGGATGCCCTGGGTGACGGTGAGGCGGGCCTGGTGCGGGTAGCGGCGATAGCCCCGGATGTGGTCCTGCTGGACCTACGTATGCCCGGCATGACAGGGCTGGATGTCCTCAAGCGCCTTCGCGAGGCTGGCGAGAAGATGCCGGTGGCCATGCTCACCACCAGCACCGACGAACGTGACCTGATTGCCGCCCTCCAGGCCGGGGCCCAGGGCTACCTCCTGAAAGATATGGAGCCGGAAGAATTGATCACGGCGCTGAAGGATATCCTGGCAGGACGCACCGTGGTTGCCAAGGAATTAACCGGCATTCTGGCCCGCGTGGTCCAGGGGGGCCACGAGGATCTGCGGGTACCGCTGGCCTTTTCCGATTTGACTCCCCGCGAGCGGGAGATCCTCTGTCATCTGGCCGAGGGTCGCAGCAATAAAGGCATTGCTCGCGTCCTGGGTATCACGGATGGCACTGTTAAGCTCCACGTTAAGGCCATCCTGCGCAAGCTAGCGGTTCATTCGCGGGTGGAGGCGGCGGTTATCGCGGTCGAGAAGAATCTGTGTGAAAGGTGACTCACGATGCCTGTCGCCTGCGGGTCGCCTCGCCCCAGGTTCGGGGCCCTACTCGGTTGGAGGCGATGGCCAGGCTCTGATGTAGAGGTATGAAGACATGAAAAATTTTATCGAACTGGTGCGCAACTGTCTGACCGAGGTGCGCGAGATCATGCCCTGGGACCTGGAGGAAAGGCGCGCGGCTAACCCGGAGCTACTGATCGTAGACGTGCGCGAACCCTACGAGTTCTACGCCATGCATATCCCCGACTCCATTAATGTCCCGCGAGGCATCCTGGAGTCCGCCTGCGAGTGGGACTATGAGGAAACGGTCCCCGAACTGGTGCGGGGCCGTGACCGGGAGATCGTGGTCGTTTGCCGCTCCGGGTATCGCAGCATCCTCGCTAGCCACGTCATGCAGGTGCTGGGTTTCACCCAGGTGGCATCACTCCAGACGGGCCTGCGGGGCTGGAAGGACTATGAACAGCCCCTGGAGGATGCCCACGGCCAGGAAGTGGACCTGGATGAGGCCGACACCTATTTCACGCCCATCCTGCGCCCCGACCAGATGCGGCCGTCAGAGGCGGCCTGAGGCCCAGGGCGTGGCAGTCCTCCGGCTCGGATCAATCTACTATCTCGCTATTGAGACACAAACCTCGGAACCCATCGCCTCATGATTTCCCTACTCGATTACGGCGCGGGCAATGTCCGCAGCGTCCGCAACGCGGTACTCAAGCTTGGCCATGAGCTGACGGACATTCGGACCCCCGAAGATATTCACCAGGCCGAGTTTATCCTTTTCCCGGGTGTCGGTAGCTTTGGCTCCGCCATGCAGCGGCTGCACCAGATGGATTTTTTCGAGCCCTTGCGCGACTACCTGCGGGCGGACCGGCCCTTCCTCGGCATTTGCATCGGCCTTCAGGCCCTCTTCGAGGGCAGCGACGAATCGCCGGGTGTGGCGGGTCTGGGCATCATTCCCGGTCAGGTCCGTCGTTTCGTTGCCCCGGGACTGGCCGTGCCGCACATGGGTTGGAATGGCATCCGCCCCCGGCAGGCCTCCGCCCTCACCCCTGGCGTCGAGGACGAGAAGCTCTATTTCGTCCATTCCTACCGCACCCTGCCTGAGGAGGCTAACGCGGAATGGGTCTTGGCGGAGACGGATTACGGTGAGACCTTCATTAGCGCCGTACACCGGGGCTCCGTGGCTGCGGTGCAGTTCCATCCGGAAAAGAGTGGGCCAGCGGGGTTGGGCCTGCTGGATCGTTTCCTGTCTGCTGCTGGGCGTTCGGGCGACCCTGATAAAGGGTCGGGGGCCGACCGGGTGCCGGTCGTGGGCGAGCCGACACGCTTGGCCAAGCGTGTCATCGCTTGTCTCGATGTGCGCGCTAATGACGCCGGTGATCTGGTGGTCACCAAGGGCGATCAGTACGATGTGCGCCAGGAGGGCGAGGTCCGGAATCTGGGCAAGCCGGTGGATTTGGCACGGCGTTACTACGAGGAGGGGGCGGATGAGATTACCTTCCTCAATATCACCGCCTTTCGCGACTTCCCCCTTGCCGATCAACCCATGCTGGAGGTGTTGAGACGGACCTCGGAGAATGTCTTTGTCCCCCTGACCATTGGCGGGGGCATCCGTGCCTTTACCGACGCCGAGGGTCGGCACTATTCAGCCCTGGAGGTGGCCTCGGAGTATTTTGCCTCGGGCGCGGACAAGATCTCCATAGGCAGCGATGCCGTGACGACGGTTGAACAGGTGCTAAGCCAGGGTGGCCCCACCGGGGATAGCGCCATCGAGACGATCGCCCATCGCTATGGTAATCAGGCCGTTGTCATCTCCATCGATCCCCGTCGGGTTTATGTGGCGACGCCCGAGGAGGCCCCCGATCATCAGGTCGTTCCCACCCACATTCTGGGATCCCGGGGCGAGGCGTGGTGTTGGTTTCAGTGCACCATCAAGGGCGGCCGCGAGGGGCGGGATCTGGACGCCGTGACCCTGGCGCGGGTTTGCGAACAACTGGGCGCTGGGGAGATCCTGCTCAATTCCATCGATCGCGACGGCACCGGTGCCGGCTTCGACCTGGAATTGATCCAGGCGGTGCGGTCGGCAGTGACTATCCCCGTCATTGCATCCAGCGGCGCTGGCCGGGTTGAGCACTTTGCCGAGGTCTTCGCCGTTACCCAGGTGGAGGCTGCCCTGGCCGCGGGTATCTTCCATCGCCATGAGGTGCCTATCGCGGCGGTCAAGGAGCACCTGCGCCGGTCGGGTATCGAGGTGCGGCGCTAGGCCTGGGCAGGTCCAGGTCAGGCGCGAGCTGGTGTCCCGGGTCTAAGCTTCGCGGTTTGACCCGGGATCATCTATGATTCGAATAACGTCACCCTAAAGCCGGAGATCGCCATGCGCCCCACCCTGCTGCTGGTTTGTGCCCTGACCATTTTGCTTGCCGCCTGTGGGTCGAATTCCCGACAAGATGGCGCTGGCAATCCCGCGGGGGCCTATGTGCGCACGGCGTCGGGTGATGGGCACTTGCGGGGCGACTATGCCAACTATCCCGCCGCCCAGGCCTTTGTCGATCGCATGGTGGCTGAAGGTTTCGACCGGGCCCAAGTGGCGGACTGGCTTTCGCGGGTCCACCGCCAGCAGTGGATCATCGACTTCGTGCATAAACCCGATGCCAAGCCCTCCACCCAGCCCACGGGTGCCTGGACACGCTACCGGGCCAAGTTCCTCACCGAGGCCAATATCACGAAGGGCGCGGCCTTCTGGGCTCGTTATGAGCGGGAACTGAACCGTGCCCAGGAGAAGTATGGGGTGCCGCCCGAATATGTGCTCGCCATCATTGGGGTGGAAACCAACTGGGGCGGTTACATGGGCAAGCATCGCGTGATGGATGCCCTCGCCACCCTGGCCTTTGATTTTCCTCGCCGCTCCGAATACTTCACCGACGAACTGGCAGCTTATCTCAAGATGGCTCGCGATGAAGGCATGGACCCCTTCAAGCCCCAGGGTTCCTATGCGGGCGCTATGGGTTACGGCCAGTTCATGCCCTCAAGCTACCTCAAGTGGGCGGTGGAATTCGACGGAGACGGCCACCGCGATCTCTGGAATCCGGTGGATGCCATCGGTAGCGTGGCCAACTATTTCGCCGTCCATGGCTGGCGCCGGGGGGAACCCGTGGCGGTCAGGGCAGATGCCAACGGTGCTATAGACCTCAAGAATGGCTTTGATACCCGTTACAGCCTGGATGCCCTGGCTCGCGACGGCATTCGTCCCCAGGGTCGCCTGCCCACGGGCGAAGAGGTCAGCCTCATCCGCCTTGACGCTTCGGGTGGTTACCAATACTGGTTGGGGTTAAACAACTTTTACGTCATCACCCGCTATAACCATAGTAGTTACTACGCCATGGCTGTCCACCAATTGGCGCAGGCCCTGCGCGCTCGCCATGGGGGTGTCCCGGATACCCGCCTGTCGGGTCTGGAGGGAGTCGGGGAGCCGAGGCTCTGACCCGACCAGCCGGGTCCCTAACGGCGTTGGCGCAGACTCAGATCTAGGCCATCGCCCCCTTGGTGGAGACTAAACAGCCACCTCTTGAAACCCAGCCGGTAACCAGCCTGCGGGGCGTGGGCCCCCGCCTCGCCGCGCGTTTGGCGCGGTTGGGGTTAGAGTCAGTGCTGGACCTGCTGTTCCACCTGCCCCTGCGCTATCAGGACCGTTCCCGGCGGCGGCTGATTGGTTCCCTGCGGCCGGGGGAGGAGGTGCTCATCGAGGGCGAGGTGGCCGAGGCCCGCATCAGCTATGGCCAGCGTCGCACCTTCAAGGTCTGGCTTGCGGACGAGTCTGGCACCCTCCAGATGCGCTTTTTCCATTTTGGCAGCAACCAGACCGCAGCCTTCACCCCAGGGTCGCGTCTGCGCTGCTTCGGCGAGGTTCGTGCGGGGGTTCCCTCGCTGGAGATGATCCATCCGGAATACCAGTTGGTGCCCGGCGCGGCGGCAGTGGCCCAGGAGGAGGGCCTGACTCCCATCTACCCCACCACCGAGGGGGTACAGCAGACCAGTTTGCGCAACCTGATCGCTCAGGCCCTGGCCTTGCTGGAGTCTGCCCAGGCCGCGAGTGGTCATGGGCCCCGGGAGCTGTTGCCATCTGAGATATTGGACCCTTTGCGGCTACCGAGCCTGCTGGAGGCCCTGCGTTTCCTGCACCATCCACCCCGGGAGGCGCTGGGGCTGGATTTGAACGAGCGCCGCCACCCGGCCTTTCGGCGCCTCGCCTTCGAGGAACTGGTTGCCCATCAACTGGCCCTGCGCCGCTTGCGCCGTCAGCGTCAGCGGCTGGAGGCGCCGGTATTGGCCGGCGGTGGCGACCTGCGGGCCCGGCTGCTGGTGGGACTGCCCTTTGATCTGACCGGGGCCCAGCGGCGGGTGCTGGAGGAGATCGCCGCCGATCTGGCCCGGCCGCGTCCCATGTTGCGGTTGCTGCAAGGGGACGTCGGCTCGGGTAAAACGGTGGTGGCAGCCCTCGCCGCCCTGCAGGCGGTAGAGTCAGGCCACCAGGCTGCCCTCATGGCCCCCACCGAGATGCTCTCGGAGCAGCATCGCCGCAATCTCGTGACTTGGCTGGGGCCCCTGGGGCTGGAGCCGGCCTGGCTCGCCGGCCGCCATAAGGGCCGGGAGCGTGAAGAATTGCTGGCGCGCATCGCCTCGGGAGAGGCGCGGGTGGTGGTGGGGACCCACGCCCTCTTTCAGGAGGATGTCGCTTTCCAGGACCTGGGCCTGGCCATTATCGATGAGCAGCACCGTTTCGGCGTCCATCAGCGCCTGCGGTTGCGCGAGAAAGGCTCGCGGGAGGGCGAGGTGCCCCATCAGCTCATCATGACGGCCACCCCTATCCCGCGCTCCCTGGCCATGACCCTCTATGCCGACCTGGACCTGTCCATTATCGATGAGATGCCCCCGGGCCGCACACCGGTGGCGACCGTGGCCGTTCCGGACAGTCGCCGGGAGGAGGTGATGGTCCGGGTGCGGGAGGCCTGTGCCAGCGGTCGCCAGGCCTATTGGGTCTGCACCCTGATCGAGGAATCGGAGGCCTTGCAATGCCAGGCGGCCGAGGAGGCGGCGCGGATGCTGGCGGAGGCCCTGCCGGATGTGCGGATTGGTCTCGCTCATGGCCGCCTCAAGGCGGTGGAGCGGGAGGAGGTGATGCGCCGCTTTGCCGTCGGCGATCTTGATCTGCTGGTGGCCACCACGGTTATCGAGGTGGGGGTCGACGTGGCCAACGCCAGCCTCATGATCATCGAAAATCCGGAGCGCCTGGGCCTGGCCCAACTCCACCAGTTACGCGGCCGGGTCGGGCGTGGTGCCCAGGCCAGTCATTGCCTGCTCCTCTACCATGCTCCCTTGTCGCGCTTGGCGCGGGAGCGCATCGAACTCCTGCGGCGCAGCACCAACGGCTTTGAGATCGCCCAAAGGGACCTGGAGATGCGCGGTGCCGGCGAGGTTCTGGGTACCCGTCAGACCGGGGAGATGCAATTTCGCATCGCCAACCCAGTGGCCGACGAATCCCTGCTGATGGCCGCTCGTCAGGCGGCGGATCGGATCCTTGACCGGTATCGCGACCGGGTCAAGCCCCTCATATCCCGCTGGTTGGGTACCCGGGAACATTGTGGCGGGGTCTGAGGCCCTGGCCCGGTTCTACGTTCCGGGCGGACCCTGTGTCATAATTCGCCGGTGATAGTTTGGTGGCTGCCTAAGACAGTCACGCACCCCCCAATACCCTCCTTGGTCACAACCCCGCGACAGGAAATACTCCAGGCCCGCCTATGACTCTGGCCGCGAATACCCGCCCCTCGAGCCCTCGGGATTGGCGCCAGCGCCTACATGCTTACGCCCTGCTGGTGCGTTTCCATCGCCCTATCGGCAGCCTCTTGCTATTGTGGCCGGCCCTGTGGGCCCTGTGGCTGGCGGCAGAAGGCCAGCCGCCTTGGCAGGTATTATGGGTCTTTATCGTTGGGGTCTTTCTGATGCGCTCCGCTGGCTGCGCCATTAACGACTTCGCGGACCGCAACCTGGATGGCCAGGTGTTGCGCACCCGGGAGCGCCCCTTGGCGATTGGGCTCGTCAGCCCGGGCGAGGCGCTTGGCGTTTTTTTTGCCCTCAGCCTGGCGGCCTTTCTGCTCGTGCTCCTGCTGGATTGGAAAACCATCGCCCTGTCCATGGTGGCCCTGGTGCTGGCGGTCCTGTATCCCTACATGAAGCGCTTCACCCATTGGCCCCAGGTCTTCCTCGGTGCCGCTTTTGGCTGGGCCGTGCCTATGGCCTACACCGCTGTCGTTGGCCAGGTCCCGCTCCAGGGCTGGCTGGTATTTGTCGCCGCCCTGATTTGGGCCCTGATTTATGACACCCAGTACGCCATGGTGGATCGGGAAGATGATCTCAAGGCGGGCATCAAGTCCACCGCTATCCTGTTCGGGTGTCAGGACCGGCTCCTGATAGGCCTGCTACAATTGGCCTTTCTCGGTCTCATGGCCTATATCGGGCTGACGGCGGGGCGCGGGGCCTGGTACTTCGGCGGGCTGGCGGTGGCTGCCGGTCTCTCGGCCTATCAGCAATACCTGATGCGCGACCGGGAACTGGCGGCCTGTTTTCAGGCATTTTTGAACAACAACTATCTGGGTCTGGCCCTGTTTCTGGGGCTCTTCCTGGATTACGCCCTAACCTGAAGCGTCTATCCCCTCGAACTTTTCACCAGCGGTGCGGGTCGAAGCCGCATCGCCCAACCCCACCTATAGCTATCAAGAGGAATACCCCCTTATGTCCGTCCGCTTCCTGTTATCCCTGCTGTTAGGATGCCTGCTCTCGGCCCAGGCCTGGGCGCTAGAAGAGGGCTTCGATTTCACGATCCTACCCAACCCCCAGCCGACGGAGACGGGGGACAAGATCGAGGTGCTCGAGGTCTTCATGTACAGTTGCCCCCACTGCTTCCACCTGGAACCGACCCTGGCGAAGTGGCGGGAAACCCAGCCGACTAACGTAGAATTCCGGCGGATGCCAGCGGTGTTCGGCCCTAAGCCAGAGGTCCAGGCTCGCGCCTTCTATGCCGCTGAATTATTGGGTGTGCAAGAGAGATTCACCGTGGCTATGTTCGACGCCATCCATGTGAAAAAGCTGAAGATCGCGGACGATGATGCCGTAGTGGCGGTTGCCGAAGGCGCGGGTCTGGATGGTGTCGAATTTCGAAAGGCCCTCGACTCTTTCGACGTCAACATGAAGGTCAACCGCGCGCGCAATGCCACCAAGGACTACGGCATTGACGGCGTCCCCGCCGTGGTGGTCAATGGCAAGTATCGAACTAGCCCAGCCCAGACCGGAAGCCGCGAGGGGCTGATCAGGGTTATCGACCAACTCATCAGCCGCGAGACGGGCGGCTCCTGAGGGGGTAGCTATCGCCAGGGATGGCGGTTGACTGGAAGCCTGTCAGGCTTTGAGGGTTGGAGCCTCGGTTCTCAGTCATAGTAATGGGGTTTAACCTCCTCGATGACCGGGATCTCGGGCGGGTTGGGGTGAAGTGTCACAACCCAGGTTGGCAGTTTGGCCTGATTAGCGTGGTAGAGCGTCTCGGACTCGAAGAGGATGAGGACAAGCACCGTCACCATGATGGGCAATATGCCCATTCCGACGATGATGGCCAGGACAGCCTCTCGCCTCAGCCCCAGATAGGTGTAGCCGACCCAACCCAAGAGCACGATCCCCAAGAGCAGGCACAGCATCAGGATGAAGATGCGGCTGCGTCGCGCACAGACTTGCCAATGGCACATGGGATACCAGGGGTCACGGGTCAGTGATCGTCGCGCTCGCCACAGGATGTAGCCGAGGAGGGCAAAGGAGGTGAGGGGAATGATCGCCATGATCCAGGGAAAGCTGCCCGCCAGGCCACCGGCGCCGACGGCCATCAGAATGTGATTGCCGATCAGATTGGTCAAAAAGACCTCGTGGGGAATGTTGGCCTTTTTGATATCGTCGGGGCTGACCTGGAAGCGCATCTTGAATGACCCGGTTGATCGCATCCGCCCTGGAGGGCGCGCGCGGAAGGTGGAATTATACCGAAAAAGCTGAGTTTTCGGTTTCCCGGGCCGGGTGGTGTCTGGCGGGGGATGCCGTGAATACGTCCCTGTAGGCTTGGCGACAGCATCCCTGCTGCCGACACCCCCGCCAGACCCCACCCGACCCTCCCGCCACCTACCAGCAAGTGACTCGCCCTGGGTATATAACCATCTGCAGTAGCTTGTGGGGTGATAAGGCTACCCTGGCCTTAGCAACCGCAGACCGGGCAGTCCGGGTCGGCGGGTAGGCCCAGGGCGCGAAATTCCATGGCCAGGACGTCGATCAGCAGCAGGCGGCCGGCCAGGGTCTGGCCGGCGCCGGTCAGTACCTTGAGGGTTTCGGTCGCCTGGATGGCGCCAACGATCCCGACTAGGGGGGAGAGGACGCCGTTGTTGGAACAGGTCTCGTCCGTTAGGCCCGCGTGAGGGTAGAGGCACTGATAGCAGGGCCCGCCGGGGGTGCCGGGAAAGACGGTGACCTGAGCCTCGGTGCGAATGGCGGCGCCGGAAACGAGGGGGATCTGATGACGCTGGCAGGCGACATTGACGGCATAGCGGGTGGCGGAGTTATCGCAAGCGTCCACCACGGCGTCCACGCCTGCGAGCAGGCCCGGCAGGCACTCGGCATCTATCGGGCCCGGGTAGCCCTCCACCTGGACATCGGGATTGAGAGCCCCAAGGGCCTGGATGGTGGAAGCGACCTTGGTCATGCCGATGCGATCCGTGGTATGCAGTATCTGGCGCTGGAGGTTGGACAAGTCCACCCTGTCGAAGTCCGCCACCCGCAAGTGTCCAACCCCCGCCGCGGCCAGATAGAGGGCCACCGGCGAGCCAAGGCCGCCGAGACCCACGATCAACACTCGCGACTGGAGCAGGCGTTCCTGTCCCGCGATATCGATGGCCGGGAGATTGATCTGGCGGCTGTAGCGCAGGAGTTGCTCGTCGTTCACGGCTGGCGATGGTCCTAATCTTAAGGAACTTGCCCTTGTTGGGGTGCCCCTGAAAGAATTGATGTCTAATTCTGGCGCATCTTGGCTCTTGGCGCTTCTGGTGTCCGGGACCGGTCTAGGGTTGAAGGATCCGGTGCGGCTCCGCTATCAGGCCCAGGTCGATAGCCCAGGGTGGCGCGCGGGTGACCGGCGAGGTCGGGGCGCGTCTCCAGATAATCGAAACCCGCCGTCGCCAAGAGGGCCCGCACGGCGGCATCCTGGTCGAAACCATGCTCCAGCGCCAGCAGACCCCCGGGCTTGAGGCATTGCGCGGCCTGGCGTGTGATGCGGCGCAGGGCGTCCAGGCCGTCGGTGCCGGAGGCCAGGGCCGACAGGGGTTCGCGCGGCAGGTCGCCCTGGCACAGATGGGGGTCGGCAGCGGGGATATAGGGGGGGTTGGCAATGAGGGCATCAAGACTGGCCGGGGCCAGGGGGGCAAGCCAGTTGGCCTGCACAACCCAGACATTCGCAGCGTCGTGGCGGGAAACATTGTCTGCCGCCACCGCCGCCGCGCCCGGGCTAAGGTCCAGGGCGATCAGGGTCCAGGCCGGCCGCTCCAGGGCCAGGGCCAGGGCGATGGCGCCGCTGCCGGTACCGGCATCCGCGATCAGCAGGGGGGCGTTTGCCGGCAGACGTTCCAGGGCGATCTCCACCAGCAATTCCGTCTCGGGGCGGGGGATCAGGGTGTCGGGGGTGATCCGCAACTCCTGATTCCAGAAGGTCTGGCGACCGCGGATATGGGCGATGGGCTCGCCACTCAGGCGTCGTGCCACCAAGGCCTGATAATGGTCGACCTGCTCGAGGGTTAGGGTCTGTTCCGGCCAGGCGATCAGCTTCGCCCGGGTGGCGCCCGTAGTTGCCATGAGCAGCCATTCCGCCTCTAACCTGGGTTCTGCCTGGGGCAGGGCCTTGAGGCGCTCGGTAGCCTCGCGCACCAGGCTGCCAACAGTAAGGAGAGAAAGCGGAACTGGGTGCTCAGGCATCCATCATGGCCGCTAACTGCTCGGCCTGGTATTCCTGGAGGAGGGGCTCGATGACTTGGTCGAGATGGCCGATGAGGATCTCTTCCAGCTTATAGAGGGTAAGGTTGATGCGGTGGTCGGTGACCCGGTTCTGGGGGTAATTGTAGGTGCGGATGCGCTCGGAGCGATCGCCGCTGCCGACCTGAAGCTTGCGGTTCTGGGCCTGTTCGTTGGTCTGGGCCTCCTGGGCTTGGGAGAGGAGCTTGGCCTGGAGCAGGGACATGGCGCGAGCGCGGTTCTTGTGCTGAGAGCGCTCATCCTGGCATTCCACCACGATGCCACTAGGCAGGTGGGTGAGGCGGACCGCCGAGTCGGTCTTGTTGACATGCTGGCCCCCGGCGCCGGAGGAACGGTAGGTATCGACGCGCAAGTCCTTGGTATCGATATCCACCCCATCCACCGCCTCGACCTCGGGGAGGATGGCCACGGTACAGGCGGAGGTGTGGATACGGCCCTGGGACTCGGTTTCGGGAACGCGCTGGACGCGGTGGGCGCCGGATTCGAATTTGAGGCGCGAATAGACCCCGCTGCCGCTGATACGCACCACGACCTCCTTGAAGCCGCCGAGCTCGCCCTCGCTGGCGCTCATCTGCTCCGTTTGCCAGCCCCGGATTTCGGCATGTCTCAGGTACATGCGCAGGAGATCGGCAGCAAAGAGGGCCGCCTCGGCCCCGCCGGTACCGGCCCGTACCTCCAGAAAGACGTTGCGCTGATCGTGGGGGTCCGGTGGGATCAACAGGCGTTGCAGCTCGGGCTCCAGGGCGGCGCGTCGCTCCCGGGCTGATTCCAACTCTTCGCGGGCCAACCCGGCCATCTCGGGATCGGCAAGCATGGCCTCGGCGTTGGCGAGATCCTCCTCGATCGCCTGGTAGCTTTGGAAGCATAGGGCTACGGGCTCGAGCTGGGCGTATTCCTGGCCCAGGGCGCGAAAGCGGGCCTGGTCCCCCTGGACCTCAGGCTCCGCCATCAGGGCGGTAATCTCGGTAAAGCGCTCGGCGAGGCGCTCCAGCTTGCCCTGGATGGAGGGATTCATCGGGCCTCTCGCTTGGGGGCGAGATCAAAAAGGGAATTCGCGGCATCCAGAAGGTCGGACTGGCCATCGCGGCCAGCCTGTCGGAGGCGGGTGCTGGGGGCGTGCAGTAACTTGTTGGTGAGGGTGTGAGCGAGGAAGCTCAGCACTTCCTCCGCTGGCTTGCCGGCCTCGAGGCGGCGGCGGGCCTGGGTGAGAACCTGGTCCCGGAGACATTCGGCGTTGTGGCGGTAGCCCTGGATCAGGTCGGTGGCATCGAGAGAGCGCAGCCAGGCCAGGAATTCGCCGGCGTGAAACTCGATGATCTCGCGCGCGGCCTCGGCGGCAGCCTGGCGCGAGCGCAGGCCGTCCTCAACTACGTCCTGAAGATCGTCCACGGTGTAGAGGTAAACGTCGCCGAGTTCGCCCACCTCCGGCTCGATGTCGCGTGGTACGGCGATATCGACCATGAAGATGGGTCTGTGCTTGCGGGCCTTGAGGGCCCGCTCCACCGTACCTTTGCCGAGCACGGGGACCGGGCTGGCGGTGGAGGAGATGATGATATCCGCCTCGGGCAGATGGGCGCCCAGCTCCGCCAGGGAGATGGCGAAGCCGCCGAATTCGGCGGCCAGGGCATGGGCCCGCTCGACCGTCCGGTTGGCGACGATGATGCGACCGATCCCCTGTTGACGCAGATGACGGGCGGCCAACTCGATGGTCTCGCCCGCACCGATGAGGAGGGCGGTCTGGTTTTTGAGGTCGCTGAAGATCCGCCGCGCCAGGCTGACAGCAGCGAAGGCGACCGACACCGGGCTACTGCCGATGGCGGTATCCGTGCGCACCTGCTTGGCGACGGCGAAGGTATGTTGAAAAAGGCGCCCCAAGAGCTTGCCAGCGGTGCCGTGATCGCAGGCACTCTGAAAGGCGATCTTGACCTGGCCGAGGATCTGGGGCTCGCCGAGGACCATAGAATCCAGGCCGCTGGCCACCTCCAGCAGGTGGATCACGGCCTCGCGATCCATATAGGTGAAGAGGTAAGGGGCGATGCGCGCGGCCTCTAGCCCGTGAAAGCGGGCGAGCCAGTCGCAAACACTCTCCCGCCGTGTCCCGGACAAGACGCAATAAATTTCGGTGCGGTTGCAAGTGGACAGGATGGCGGCCTCGCTGAGGACCGGATCCTCGGCCAGGCTGCGCAAGGCACCGGCCAGGATATCCGGCCCAAACGCAATGCGTTCGCGGATATCCACCGGGGCGGTTTTATGATTGAGTCCGACGGCCAGTAAGGTCATGGGGCGTCTTGCGGTGGTAGAATCGGTGCGATTCTTGGATATTGACGCTCAGGATGCAAGTCTTGCTTGGGATTTCTCTTGATTTTTGCAGCGGCACCCTGATTTCGAACTTGTCTGGAGGGCTCCTGCTTTTGTTGCGCAGCCCGTGGGTTATACTGAAGTCGAACCGCTCGCAATCCTCATCCCAACCTCTCTTCGCCAACTTTTTTGTTTTTCGACATCCATGCGATTAGCTCTCCTGCTGTCTGCCGTACTTTGTTCGCGGGCATTCTTGCTACCCGATAGCCTCGGGGCCCAGGAGGCATCCCACGGCATGAACGCATCCTCTCCTCCAGCGGCTGAGGCGGATGTCGAAGCGCCGCGGGGGCTGACCAAGGCCCTCGTTTATGCCGTCCTGGCGGGCCAAATTGCCGCGCAGCGTGGCCAGCACCTGGTGGCCTTTGAACATCTATCGCGGGCGGCCCGTTTGGCATGGGACGAGTCTCTGGCGGAAAGGGCCGCGCGCTCGGCCCTGGCCTCGAATCAGGAAGAGGCCGTGGGGAAAGCGGTAGCCCTCTGGCTGGAGATTGCCCCCGAGTCCCTCGCAGCGCATCAAATCGCCGCCTTCGTTCGGCTCCAGGATGAGGATCTGGAAGGTGCCATGTACCACCTTCGGCGGCTGGTTAACCTGACCTCGGCGGGAGGGGAGAGCGGTTTTGTCCAATTGGCCCGCCTCGTTCATAAGTTGCGTCCACCGGCGCAGCGCATGGAACTCATGGAGAAGTTGACCAAGGGCGAGCCAAACAACGCCGACGCCTGGTTCGCTCGCGCCTTGGTGGCGGTGGGTGCCGAACGCCAGGACGAGGCCGTGACCGCTGCCCAACGCGCAACCGAGCTGAAGCCAGACTGGATCGAACCCCGCCTCTTTCTGGTCCAACTGCTCAAGGACGCGCACCGTCAGGAGGAGGCCCGGGCCACCCTGGAACGTTTCGTCGCTGAGAATCCTCGCGATCAAGGGTTACAAACCCTCTACGCGCAATTCCTGTTGGATGACAAGGAACTGGATCGCGCCCGGGAGGTGTTTGCCGGCATGTTGGTGGAATCGCCCCGCGAGCCGGACGTGCTCTTCGCCTTGGGCATCCTGTCCCTGCAGCTTGAGGATCTGGCCTCCGGGCGCGACTATTTTACCCGGCTGCGCGAAACCGAGGAGCGCCGGGATGACGCCGCCTACTATCTGGGCCGGGTGGAGGAACTCGACGGCAAACAGGAGGCGGCGGCGGCCTGGTACCTCAAGGTCCGGGGGGAACATTCCCAGGATGCCCGCATTCGCCTGGCCCGGCTCGAGGCCAAGGGTGGCGATCTGGATAAGGCCCGCGAGCGGCTGCGGTTGATGCGCGACCAAAGTCGCAAGGATGCGGTCATGCTATTCATGGTCGAAGCCGAGCTTTTGACCGAGATGGATCGTAAGCCGGAGGCCCTCAAGGTCTATGACGCCGCCTTGGAGGCCCACCCGGATGATCCGGAACTGCTTTATGCTCGGGGCTTGCATGGTGCCGCCATGGAGCGTCTGGACGTACTGGAGATTGACTTCGGCCGTCTCTTGGAGATCGATCCCAACCATGCCGATGCCCTTAATGCGCTCGGCTACTCTCTGGCGGATCTGACTGATCGCTATCAGGAGGCACTGGCCCTGATCCAGCGGGCCCTGGCCCTTAAACCCGATGAGGGGGCAATCCTGGATAGTTTGGGCTGGGTTCATTATCGCCTCGGCAATCTGGAACTGGCCCTTGACTACCTGCACCAGGCCAGCGCCAAGATGCCCGAAGACCCGGAGGTTGCTGCACATATAGGGGAGGTCCTCTGGGCCCTGGGTCGGCACGACGAGGCCTGGCGGATTTGGGAGAAGGGGCTGGCGGGTCACCCAGAACATGCCTACCTGCTTAAGGTGGTTGGCCGTCACCGCGTGAGCCAGAATGGCGTCAAGCCTTGACCAGTGCGCCCTGGCCGGCACCGGCCAAACTCAATCTCACCCTGCGGGTACTGGGACGGCGCGAGGATGGCTACCATCGCCTCCAGACCTTGTTTCAATTCATCGACTATTGCGATTGGCTATCATTCACCCCCCGCACTGACGGCCAGATTCGGCTTTTGACTGAGATTCCGGGTGTCTCTGAGGCATCTGATCTTAGCGTCCGCGCCGCCCGCCGCCTGCAAGCCGCCACCGGTTGTAAGTCGGGTGTCGATATTGGCATCGATAAGCGGCTACCCCTCGGCGGGGGACTGGGTGGAGGCAGTTCTGACGCGGCCACCACCTTGGTGGCTCTCAACCGGATATGGGATACCGGCTTGTCCGAGGACGATCTGGCGGTGTTGGGCCTGGCACTGGGTGCCGATGTCCCCGTCTTTGTACGCGGTCGGGCGGCCTGGGGCGAGGGTGTAGGGGAGCGCCTCACCCCGGTGGAGGTTCCGGAACCCTGGTACCTGGTCATGGCGCCGGATTGTGCCGTTGCCACGGCCGCTGTCTTTGCTGATCCGGAATTGACAAGAAATTCCCCGTCAATCAAAATCGCCGACTTCCTTGCCGGCGAGGATCGCAACGATTGTCAGGACGTGGTCCGTTTGCGTTACCCGGCCGTAACTGATGCCCTGGATTGGCTTGGGGGGTTTTCCCGGGGGCGGCTAACCGGCACGGGCGCCTGCGTGTTTGCGGTCTTTGGTTGCGCGGATGACGCCCATGCCGTTCTTAATCGGGCCCCCGCCGGTCTGAGGGGCTTCGTGGCCAAGGGGATAAATCGCTCGCCGCTCATGCTGCGCCTGGCCGCGAGCTAAATTTCTTGGGGTGTCGCCAAGTGGTAAGGCACTGGGTTTTGATCCCAGCATTCCCAGGTTCGAATCCTGGCACCCCAGCCAAGTTTTTCAATACCGATACCTTGGTGCCCCGGAGAGGATCTCTGGGCACTGCCTTCGATCCATTTTTCCTGGCAATGGGGGATACCGGCCGTGCCCATCAGTCAATTGATGGTGTTCTCCGGCAACGCCAATCCGGCGCTAGCCGCTGAAATCGCGGCCTATCTAGACCTGCCTCTGGGCAAGGCGGTGCTGGGCCAGTTCAGCGATGGCGAGGTCATGGCTGAGATTCAGGAAAATGTCCGGGGTCGCGACGTCTTTGTGGTACAGCCAACCTCCGCGCCAACTAACGATCACCTGATGGAATTGTTGGTGATGATTGATGCCCTGCGCTGGGCCTCCGCCAAGCGCATTACGGCGGTTATTCCTTACTTTGGCTATGCTCGTCAGGATCGTCGTCCGCGCTCGGCGCGAGTCCCCATTACGGCGCGCCTGGTCGCCAAGATGCTGGCCGACGCTGGCGCCCACCGCGTTTTGACCGTGGATCTACATGCTGATCAGATCCAGGGATTTTTCGATATTCCCGTCGATAATGTCTATGCCTCGCCCATTCTGCTGGGCGATGTCTGGCGCCAGGAGTATCCCAATCTGCTGGTGGTCTCACCGGATGTGGGCGGCGTGGTGCGGGCTCGTGCCCTTGCCAAGCGCCTTGATGATGCGGAACTGGCTATTATCGATAAGCGGCGTCCCAGGCCTAACGAGGCCAAGGTCATGAATATCATTGGTGATGTGGTCGGACATTCCTGCGTTATCATCGACGACCTAGTCGATACTGCGGGAACCTTGTGTCAAGCCGCCGCTGCTCTTAAGGACCATGGCGCGGCGCGGGTGGTGGCCTATTGCACCCATGCGGTCTTGTCGGGTCGAGCGGTGGAGAATATTAACCAGTCCCGGCTTGACGAATTGGTGGTCACCAACACCATCCCCCTGCGCCCAGAGGCCCAGGCCTGTGGGCGTATTCGGCAACTTAGCATTGGCGAACTGTTGGCTGAGACGCTGCGCCGGGTCTCTAACGAGGAATCGGTCAGTTCTCTGTTCGTCGATTGACGCCGATATATTTCACTTCCATCGTGAAGACGCCGTCCGGTATCTGGTCGCGGATGCCGGGCATATTTCTTGAGTACAGCCATTGGAGTTATCCAATATGAGTGAAAAGTTCGAAGTCCTAGCGGAGTCCCGTAGCGATACAGGGAAGGGTGCGAGCCGCCGCCTGCGTCGTACGGGACGCGTTCCCGCTATTGTCTATGGCGCCCACCAGGAGCCGGAGATGATCAGCTTGGGGCATAACTCTCTGATTCTGAAATTGGAGAACGAGGCCTTTTATTCCCACATTCTCACCCTTAATGTCGCGGGAAAGACCCAACGCGTGGTTCTGAAGGACCTGCAGCGTCACCCCGCCAAGCCCTTCGTCCTGCACGCGGATTTCCTCCGTGTCCAGGCGCACGAGAAATTGCGCATGTCCGTGCCCCTGCATTTTCTCAATGCCTCGAACTGCAAGGGCGTGAAACTGGGTGGTGGCGTCGTGTCTCATAACATGACCGATATCGAGGTGACCTGTCTGCCTCAGGATCTTCCCGAATTCATCGGTCTCGACCTCACCGAATTGGACTTGGGCGGCATCATTCACCTTTCCGAGGTACCCTTGCCGCCGGGGGTCGAACTGGCCCAGGCGCCAGACCCTGACGTTCCCGTGGTGGTCATTCACAGTGGTCATGGTGGGGAGGGCGAGGAAGAGGTCGTCGAGGCCTGATCTCCTGACGTTTCATCCAGGTTCGCGGGTCGCCCCTTTCCGGTCCGCGAATCGGCACTGCTCTTGCCTCCCAGAACAACTTCCCTTTCGCTGCATCTTGGCCTTGGAGTAGCCCCAAATGCCCGAGACTGGCATTAGGCTCATCGTCGGTCTGGGCAATCCAGGCCCCCAGTACGAGGCCACGCGTCACAATGTGGGGTTCTGGTTCGTGGACTCCCTGGCGGCCCGCCATCAAGGTCAGTTCCGGATGGAGATCAAATTCCATGGCCTACTGAGCCGAATTCACATCGGCGGGGTCGATTTGCGCCTTCTCAAACCCACGACCTTCATGAACCGCAGTGGCCAGTCTCTGGGAACGGTGGCTCGCTATCTGGATATCCCCCCCGGGGCCATCCTGGTCGCGCATGACGAACTTGACCTGGCCGTGGGTACCGCGCGCCTCAAGCAGGGTGGGGGACATGCAGGTCACAATGGCTTGCGCGATATCATCAATATGCTGGGCAGCCGTGATTTTTGGCGTTTACGCATTGGCATCGATCATCCCGGCGATCGTGAACAGGTCATCAATTATGTCCTCGGCCGGCCATCCCGGGATGACGAGGGTCGCATCGTCATGGCCTTGGAGGACGCCGAATGCTGCCTACCGGACCTGCTCTCGGGCGACTTCCAAAAGGCTATGTATCGCCTCCACTCAAGTCGTTGACTGCCTATTTTGTTACAGAGGGTTGCAATTGTTGCGACCTTCTGGAAAAGTGTGCAGAAATATTGCATCGCGCGGTTTTCGGGGGGGTGTCAACCGGAAAATACCCTGAAAACCCCAAATATCGCCTGGCGGCACGCATCGGATCTCTTCCCTCAGTTGTGGGAATCAGCCCTGATTGTTACCGCTTGGGTAACAGAATCATTGCATCACCCACTAGAGGATAGAGAGGAGTACTCCAAAACATGAATACTAAGCTGAAGAAAATGGTCGCCCTGGCGTTGGTTGCCGGCGCAGTTGCCCCCGTGACCGTCCTGGCCTCCAATGGCTACTTTTCCTTTGGCTGGGGCACCAAGTCCAAAGCCATGGCTGGCGTTGCCGCCGCCTTGCCGCAGGACACCTTGGTCACCGCCACGAACCCCGCGGGTATGGCCTTTATCGACAACAGCCTCGACCTGGGCGTCGCCTTCTTCAGCCCCTCGGACCGAGGCTATCGAGCCGATAATAACTTTTCGACCAACGCCATGGGGTTCCCTACCAGCGGTTTCGTGACGCCGGGGGAATATGACAGCGATAGCGATTGGTTCATGATACCGAGCTTCGGTTATAACCATATCCTCAACGATAAGATGACTCTGGGTGTCAGCGTCTTTGGTAATGGCGGTATGAATACTGATTATGGCCAGCGTCCGGTGTGGGAGAATTTCGCCGGGGCCCCCAATCAGTTGGCTATCGGACCGGGCATGACTCCCCCCCCGGGTACCATGGCCGCCCCCAATGGTATGTTATTCAGTATGGGTCCCAATGGGCGTCCGGTGCCGGTTACGAATCCTAATGCCACCCCCGCCCAGGGTAATGTCAACCCGGGTGGTATATATACCGCCACCACCTCTACCGGCATCAATCTCGAACAGCTCTTCATTGAAGTGCCCTTTACCTATAAGGTCAACGCCCAAAATTCCCTGGGCATAGCCCCCGTCCTGGCCGCCCAGAGCTTCGAGGCCAAGGGTCTGCAACCCTTCCGCCAGATGTCCTTGCATCCCGAGTCCGTCTCTAATAATGGCAAGGATTGGTCTTACGGCGCAGGCGTTCACGTTGGTTGGGTTGGCGAGGTTACCGATACCCTCACCTTGGGTGCCTCCTATCGTTCCAAGCTCTGGATGACCGACTTTGAGGACTATAAGGGGCTCTTTGCCGAGGGCGGTGGTTTTGACATTCCGGCCATGCTCAACCTGGGCCTGTCCTTTAAGGCCCGCCCCAACCTGGTGCTGGCCTTCGACTGGCAGCGCATCTTCTATAACGAAATTGCCTCGGTTGGAAACACCAATAATGTCAATGTCATGCCTTGCATGATGGGTGTCAGGGCAAGCTATTGCCTAGGCGGTGATAATGGGTTGGGCTTCGGCTGGAAGGATATGGATGTCTTCAAGTTGGGTGCGCGCTGGGATTACAACGAAAAATTCAGCTTCATGGCTGGCGTTAGCTACGCCAGCGACTTCACCTCGAGTGACGAGGTGCTGTTGAACATCATGGCACCGGCTACCATCCAGTGGACCTATACCTTGGGCGCCACCTATCGCCATAGCGCCGCCGACTCCTTTAATCTCTCCCTGGCCTATATGCCGAATGCGGAATTCGACGGCAACAACCCAAATATCACGGGGACCCAGACTTTCAACCTTTATATGGAACAGAAGGATATCGAGATCAGTTGGAATCATCGCTTCTAATTAACCGGAGCCTCTGACTACCAACCTCAAGGGGTCGGCCCGCTCAAGTGGGAAGCGTCGATCCAAGGGGATCTGATTGCGAGAGCGCGGTTTTGTTGTCGAATGCAGTTCAACCCAGGGTTGGCGGGGTTCGGCCAATGGAGTAATAAATCAGGCCGCTCGCGCTAACATGCCGTGGATCGAAAAGGTTGCGGCCATCAAAGATGACTGGGTTGTTCAGGCGAGCCTTGACGATGGCGAAATCGACACCGCGGAACTGGTTCCACTCGGTCACGATAGCCAGGCCGTCAGCGCCATCGAGGGCGTCCAGGGGGTCGCTAACCAGGGTCAGGTCGGCGCGGTCGCCGTAAAGGCGCTGGGCCTCCTCCATGGCAACCGGATCGAAGGCGCGTACCTTGGCGCCGGCCTCCCAGAGGGCCTCCATGAGGCGGCGGCTGGAGGCCTCCCGCATGTCATCGGTGTTGGGCTTGAAGGCCAGCCCCCATAGGGCAAGGGTGCGTCCGGAGAGATTGCCGGCGAAGTGATCCCGGATTTTGGCGAAGAGGACCTCCTTCTGGCGCAGGTTGACGGCCTCGACGGCCCCCAGGAGTTCAGCCCGGTAGCCAACGGACCGGGCCGTGCGCTCCAGGGCGCGGACATCCTTAGGGAAGCATGAGCCCCCATAGCCACAGCCGGGGTAGATGAATTGGTAACCGATGCGGGGGTCAGAGCCGATGCCGACCCTAACCTGTTCGATATCGGCACCTACGGCCTCGGCGATGTTGGACAACTCGTTCATAAAGCTGATTTTTGTCGCCAGTAGGGCGTTGGCGGCGTACTTGGTCAACTCAGCCGAACGGATGTCCATGAGCATGACGCGGTTGTGACTGCGATTAAAAGGGGCGTAAAGGGCGCGGAGTAACTCCCCAGTACGGGGATTGTCGGTACCCACCACGATGCGATCTGGACGCATGAAATCCTCGATCGCAGCCCCTTCTTTGAGAAATTCCGGGTTCGAGACGACGTCGAACTCGACCTCGGCCCCCCGTCCGCTGAGGGATTCGCGCACCTGGGTGGCGACCCTGTCGGCGGTGCCGACGGGGACCGTGGATTTATCGACGATAATTCGATAGTTGTCCATGTGTTTGCCGATGGTGCGGGCGACAGCCAGGACGTGGCTCAGGTCGGCGGAGCCGTCCTCGTCGGGCGGAGTGCCGACGGCGATGAATTGGAAGAGTCCGTGAGCAACGCCATCGGCTGGGTTGGTAGAGAAGGATAGTCGGCCGGCGAGGCGATTACGTTCCACCAGGGTTTCCAGTCCGGGCTCGAAAATGGGGATGCCGCCATTGTTGAGCAGCTCGATCTTGGACGGATCGATGTCGATACAGAGGACCCGGTTTCCGACCTCCGCCAGACAGGCGCCGGTCACCAGGCCCACATAGCCACTGCCAAAAATCGTCACATCCATCAGGATCTCCCTGGTCACGCACCCTAGGCAAAATTACTGGATGACATGTTAAAGGAAACATTGTCCTGACGGGAGGCGTGATATTCCGGAGGGAAAGTCAACTGGCCAGATCGTGGTGTGTTGGCAACAAATAGACCTGTCCGGTTTAGTAGCACATCAACTGTCCGCTCTGATTGGCGCGGTGGGGAGGCGTGAAGGGCGATAGCCCGAAGCGCCTCCCCACCGCGCGGCGCGCGTCGGACCTACGCGACCGCCTTGAGCGTGGGTGGCATCACCATCCCCTGAGCATCAAAGCGAGCCAGGCAGCGGGGGCCGTGAAACAGGGCCAGCCGTCCATCCGGATAGCGATGGACCCGGACCTTGACCTTCACGTAGTGCATCCGGTGACGGTCCTTGGGAATCTGTAGGCTCATCCCCTCGAAGGCCACGCAGTTGTCCTTGCCCACCACCCGTTCATAGGTCTCGCAGAGGTAGTCATCCAGGTCGCCGCCGATCCAGGGGACGAAGGCCGATCCCTCCTCTAGGGCCGGCTGCATGAATTCGGCATTGAAGGCCGGCTGGTAGATCTCGGCCAGGTAGCGGTTGGCGGCCGCCATCTCCGTAATGCCCGCAGCAGACAATTCCTGTGGCAGCCGTCCTTGGTGAGTACGGAACATGCGTTCTGAGCGCCCCCGCGCCTCCGGCGAATAGGCCGGGATCATCTCAATGCCTAAGCGCGCCATGGCCTTGCCGAACTGGGTGAGGTTCTGCTTGTCCACCTTGCCGCCCGCCTCCGGGGTGTGCCAGTAGTGGCTGCCCCGGTCGCTGTAGAACGATGCGAAAAGCCCACGCCGCTCAATCACATCGCGCACCCCGAGGAAGCTGGAGGCCGTGCCTTCCTGCTCCACGAAGCGCATCGAGTAGTGCTCACTGGTGGCATCGTCCATCGTGACTACCAGATCCCACTTCACCCCAGGCACCCACTCATGAAGGCTCGCATCTTGGTGCAGCATCATGCCCGGCCAAGCGGCCCGCTCCCGGCGTTTACGGTGCTGACCTCGTCCGGGTGCCTTCTCCACCGCACCCGCCTCCTGCAGCCGTTCCTTGACCCAGGTGTAGCTCCTCAGGCCCCCGTCCTTCTTGTACCAGGCGTGAAAGTGCTTGGTGTTCCATCCTTGGTGCCGGCCTCGGTAACGATCTACCAGGGCCATCACCTCGTCCACCGGCGCCTTGCGGTGTGAAACCTGTTCCAACCGCTTGTCGATCAGCCCCGACAGCCCTTCTTCTTCATACCGGTCGATGTAGCGCCGGAACGTCCGTTCGCACACCCCCAACAGCCGGGCGGCTTCCTCTTGCCTCAAGTGCCCGCCTTGCCACCCCGTATAGGCCTCTTCAAATCGCATCTTCCGGATCTCCTGCAGCAGTTTCGTTCGGTTCATCGGGTACCTCCTCGGCACCCAGTCAAACCGGACAGATCACGTGCTACAACACCGGACAGACTATCTGCTCTCTACACTGGCCAGATCGTGGTGTTGACAGGCCATAGGACCGGGGATACCATACGTCGCTTAATTTGGAGGGGTTCCCGAGCGGTCAAAGGGATCAGACTGTAAATCTGACGGCTCAGCCTTCGGAGGTTCGAATCCTCCCCCCTCCACCATTTGATTTTTGGAATGCAGGCTCGCCGGGGTCGCAGGCCGTTGCCATTCACCATCGGCGCGTGGGTATGTATGCGCGGGTGTAGTTCAACGGTAGAACTTCAGCCTTCCAAGCTGATAGCGTGGGTTCGACTCCCATCACCCGCTCCAAGCTGTTGTTTGCGAAGTCGCCCATGTAGCTCAGATGGTAGAGCACACCCTTGGTAAGGGTGAGGTCATCGGTTCGATTCCGATCATGGGCTCCATTTTGTCGCCTGTAGCTACCTAAACAGTATGCCACGCGCGGCGAGTTTGCCATTTCTGTCATCTGGCCGATTTTTCAGCATCTCGCGGGGATAGAGTCATGTCCAAAGCCAAATTCGAACGCAAGAAGCCGCATGTCAACGTAGGCACTATTGGCCACGTTGATCATGGCAAGACCACGCTCACGGCCGCCATCACCAAGGTCATGGCCGCCAAATACGGTGGCGAGGTCAAGGCCTTCGACCAGATCGACAACGCCCCCGAAGAGCGCGCCCGTGGCATCACCATCGCCACTGCCCACGTTGAATACGAGAGCGCCGCGCGCCACTACGCCCACGTCGACTG
>JBGAUE010000030.1:46151-46427 GCA_044228795.1 Chromatiaceae bacterium
CAGATGGATGGTGCCATCCTCGTCGTCTCCGCCGCCGACGGCCCCATGCCCCAGACCCGCGAGCACATTCTGCTCTCCCGGCAAGTCGGTGTCCCCTACATCCTCGTCTACCTCAACAAAGCCGATATGGTCGACGACGCCGAGCTCCTCGAACTGGTGGAAATGGAGGTCCGCGAGCTCCTCGACAGCTACGACTTCCCCGGTGACGATACCCCCATCATCACCGGTTCCGCCCTCAAGGCCCTGGAAGGCGACACCGGCCCCCTCGGCGCCGAG
>JBGAUE010000031.1:0-43992 GCA_044228795.1 Chromatiaceae bacterium
CCCGGCAACGCCACGCGAAATCCGCTGATCGCCACGGTTATGGACCTCGTGGCGTAGTCCAAAAGGGGAAACTTCAGACTGTTAAATCACCCCCGGCAAAGCCGGGGGCTTATTGGGTGACCGCCTCAAAGGCGGAATAACACCGGGAGCCGCCCAAGGCGGCTGACAAGACCTCGAGTTTCATCTGGTCGTAGCGCTCGTCTTCTTGCTCCTGGTTGCGGATGCCGGCTCGAACCCTGTTCTCGTCCACACCGACGGTCGACACGAACTAACCGCGAGCCCAGCAGTTCTCGCCGGTGAAGTTCCTTGGCCGACCCGCGCACTTCCGCGCGATGGGGATCCCACTCTTATCCTTGATATAGCCGACCACCTGCGCGACCGCGTACTTTGGCGGAATACTGATGCATAGCTGGACATGATCCGACATCAGATGGCCCGCGACGATTTTCGACTCCCGATGCCCAGCAAGTTCATGGAAGATCTTTCCGAGATGCTGGCGGAGCACCCCGAAGATGCGCTTTTGGCGCCGCTTCGGGATGAACACAATAGGGTACTTACAGTCCCATCGCATATGACTCAGACGCTGGTGCTCTTTCATGCGTGACTTTCCTCTTCTCTTGGCGGAGAGAGAAAATTCACGCCGACCGCGGGATCGGTCAAACCTCGGTGAGTCCCCCGGCAAAGCCGGGGGCTTACCTCACAGAGTTAGCGGGCAGTCCAACTATCTAATTTAATTGGTGGGCGCAGCTGGGATCGAACCAGCGACCCCTGCCGTGTGAAGGCAGTGCTCTCCCGCTGAGCTATGCGCCCGATCAGAGACGTGCATTTTAGGGACAGGACATAGGGCCGTCAAACGGGTATTTTTCCACTTCTAACAAAGCCGGGCAGCGCCTCGTTGCTACCCGGTCTGATGGATTCAGGGATCCTGGCAGGGGTTAGAAGGGATAGTTCCGCCGCTTGGCTCAGGCTTATCCCGGCTCAAGGCGCCAGGCGGTAATGATGAAAGGCCTCGTCATCGCGATAGTGGACATCGGTCCAGCACTTGGGCAGAGGTTCACTGGAGCAGAACATCAGATCGGCTTTGCGGAATTGCTCGGGATCCTGCAATTCCTCCCCGGCGTGATAGCGGCCAATGAGTAAATCATGAAGCGGGTTAAAGAGATCGCGCAGACCCAGCACCTCGACGAGTTTGCCACTGGCTTTGTGTTTCAGGAACATGGCTGGCCTCCCGTTGGTTATTGTTTACCTTCAACCGGAAGTATGGCTCCCCAAAGCCAGATTGCCAACCATAGGAAAGCAGGATTCCAGGTCTTCAATAGGCACGCCGCCTGACGGGGCTTGGCCTGATGAGGCCACCAGCCCTTCACCTTAGCGAAATCGGCGGATTTTGGGCACTGTAGGCGGCAGCCATGCAGTGCCAGGCCCGCCCTACTCGCTCCCCGTTTCCGGGAGCTGAGTCTTGATCGAAAGGGCATGGAGTTCCCCGCTCTCGAGTTGGGGTCGCACCGTAGCCATGACCAGACGCTGCCTTTCGAGGAGGCTCTTGCCGAGGAAGGCGGCGCTGACCACCCGGGCCTCGAAGTGACTGCCGTCGCCCGTGACCTGGACCTGGGCACCCGGCAAACCGGAACGAATGAGCTGGGCCACGGCTTCAATTTCCATCCTTCCTTATCCTCGTGCGGGTCGTGATAGCGATGAGGCGCCGCGGTTACAGCTCGCGGGTGGCCAAAAAACGGATATCTGGCCAGCGTTCCTGAATCAGACTCAGGTTAACGCGGGTAGGGGCCAGATAAACCAACTGGTTATCACCATCCAGGGCGAGGTTCTCGTAAGCTTTATCCTGGAATCGTGCCAGCATTTTGTCATCCTTGCAGACAATCCAGCGGGCCGTATGGACGCTCACGGGCTCGACGACGGCCTCGACACTGTATTCATCCTTGAGCCGGTAGGCGGCGACATCAAACTGGAGGTTGCCGACGGCGCCCAGGATGAGATCGTTATTCTTGAGGGGGCGAAAGACCTGGGTCGCGCCCTCCTCCGAGAGTTGTACCACCCCTTTTTGCAAGGCTTTCATCTTCAGAGGATCCCTCAACACCACGCGCCGGAACAGTTCCGGAGCGAAGAAGGGGATGCCCAGGTACTTGAGCTCCTCGCCCTCCGTAAAGGTATCGCCGATCTGGATGGTGCCATGGTTGTGCAGGCCGATGATGTCGCCGGGCCAGGCCTCCTCCACCAGGTGCCGTTCGTCCGCCTGGAAGGTAATGGCGTTGGCGACCTGGATGGTCTTACCGATGCGGACATGACGCATCTTCATGCCCTTGCGATAGCTGCCGGAACAAACGCGCAGGAAGGCGATGCGATCCCGATGGCCAGGGTCCATATTGGCCTGAATCTTAAAGACGAAGCCCGTGAAGCCCTCCTCCGCCGGGAGCACCTCGCGCTGCAGGGTCAGGCGCGGCCGGGGCGGCGGAGCGTAATCGACAAAGGCCCGCAGCAGTTCCTCGACACCGAAATTATTGATGGCGGAACCAAAGAAGACCGGCGTCTGGTCCCCCGCCAGGTAGTCGTCCAGGTTCAGTGAGTGGCTGGCACCGGCCACCAGTTCCATTTCCTCGCGCAGTTCCTCCGCCTGATCCCCGAGGAGTTCGTCCAGGCGCGGATTGTCCAGGCCCTCTATGACCTCACCACTGCGGATGCGGCCACCGTGTTGGGCGCTGAAGAGATGGGTTTTGCCACTGCGTAGGTCGTAAACACCCTTGAAGCGTTTGCCGATGCCAATGGGCCAGGTGACGGGGGCGCAGCGGACCTTAAGTACCTGTTCGATCTCATCCAGGACTTCAATAGGGTTACGCCCTTCCCGATCCAGCTTATTGACAAAGGTGAGGATGGGGGTAGCCCGCAGGCGACAGACATCCATGAGCTTGATGGTGCGTTCTTCCACGCCCTTGGCCACATCGATCACCATGAGGGCCGAGTCCACCGCCGTCAGGGTTCGGTAGGTATCCTCCGAAAAGTCCTCGTGACCCGGGGTATCGAGCAGATTGACGATGGCATCGCCATAGGGGAACTGCATGACCGAGGAGGTCACGGAGATGCCGCGTTGTTTTTCCAGTTCCATCCAGTCGGAGGTGGCATGGCGCGCCGCCTTGCGTCCCTTGACGGTACCGGCCATCTGGATGGCACCGCCGAACAGCAGTAGCTTTTCAGTCAGGGTGGTCTTGCCAGCATCGGGGTGGGAGATGATGGCGAAGGTTCGCCGCTTTGCGAGTTGCTCTAGGAGCTGGGCCATGAAACATCCAGTGAGAAGGCGCCAGATTAAAGCACGGCATTATACCTGGCCCTTTTCGGGCCTGGCCACCGCGCATGAGACGCGGATTTTCGGGAAATGGACCACCGGGGCCTGACGCGGCCAGACCCCGGTGCGAACAGCGGGGTATCAGGCCCCAAAGAAGGTCCGCGACAGGATACCGATCAGGACCGTGAAGGAGCGCACGGCCTCCAGGGAGACATTGGTCCCCTTCAGGGCGCCGCTCCCATCGATATGGGTCGCCACCTCGTCCTCGACACCATCCACCTTGGCCTTCACATGGCCCGATTCCTTCATGATGAGGGTGCCGGTGACGCCGTCGACCGTGGCAAAGAGATCACTATCGCCAGCTGGGTTGGCAAAAAGGGCCTCGTCCGATCCCATTGCCGCGCTCGGCAGGGTCAGGGTCAGGTCATACTGGGTCTGATTGGTCGCGCCCGGGGTGTCGGTCCAGGGCATGTTGCCCTTGAGGGCGTAGCTCTTATCACCGCACTTAGCGGTAACATTGATGAACCAGGAGTTCGTCTGATAGGAAAAAATCATGTCCCCATTCCAGGCACAGCCCTTCTCCGAGGGCAGCCCGGCCGAGGGGATAAAAAAGCTGGAAAGCTGGACAGTATCGACGCGCTCGTCAATGACGGAGCCCGCCACCTTATCACCCCTGAGCTTTTTCAACAGCGCCGCCTGGAGTTCCGCTGCCCCTGGCGAGGGATTCTCCGGCTTCAGCATCATGCCACCCGAGAAGGACTCCGACGAGGCAGGGACCTTACCGACGGCCAGGTAGTTGATGCTGAGGGTGTTGCCTTCGACCAGGCCATTCTCCTTGACCGTATAGCCGCCCGCGTACTGAGCGCGGGGCATCCGCTGGCTGGGATTGTTGGGGTTGATGATGGAACCTGTGCCTTTAACACTGCATTGCTCGTTCGTGCGCAACACCAGGGCCTGGGTCCGGCCAGCTTGGCATTCCAACTCGAGGCTGGTTGCGATCTTGGCATCCGTCAGTGAGACCTTGAAGGTATCGTGCCGGGCTGGGTCGCGGATAGAAGGCATATCGGCAGTCACGCCGATATCCACCTTCGCATCCTGGGCGAAGGCGGGCAGGGTCGCGGCCGAACATAGGGCCGCCAAGAGTATCTTTTTCATTGTGTTACCTCTGTCAGATGGCTTTATCCGGGAGGGAGGGAAATCCATGGCATCAGGGATGACTTGAGTATGAATGGGGTCCTTGGGAGGGTCAAGGCCAGACCCCTGAAGCCTTCAGAATGGCAAGGGGATGCATCCGGTGACAGGGCATGCCTTGCCGGCACTCTCACGCATCCGCCAGACACATCGCCAGGGAGGTTTCCCAATGCGGGAGGGCAAGCCCGAAGGTTTCCAGGAGCTTGCCGTTATCCAGGACGGAATAGCCCGGACGTTTAGCCGGCGAGGGATAATCACTCGAAGGGATGGGCAGTAAACGACACTCGGCCCCGCTGGCCTCCTGGATGGCCTTGGCGAAGCCCCACCAACTCGTCTGGCCACCACCGGTGACCTGATAGAGCCCGGACTGGTGCTCCAGATCGATATCTCCGCTCAGGACCCGATAGAGAAGCTGGGCGCTGACTTCGGCCAGCAGGCGACTCCAGGTGGGGGCACCGATCTGGTCATCCACCACACTCAACTCCTCACGCTCCCGCAACAGGCGCTGCATGGTGAGAAGAAAGTTTTGGCCATAGCGGCCATAGACCCAACTGGTACGCAAAATTAAAGCCGGGGCACCGGAGTCAAGTAGCTGATTTTCACCATCGAGTTTGGTGGAACCATAGACATTGAGGGGGGCGGGTTCGTCGTCCTCGCGATAGGGCCGCTCGGTTTGGCCGGAGAAGACAAAATCCGTGGAGTAATGGAGGACGGGTACCTGGCGCTCGGCGAGCAGGCGGCCCAGCAGACCGGGGGCGTCGCCATTGATGCTCTGGGCCAGTTCGTATTCGCTCTCGGCCTTATCCACCGCCGTGTAGGCGGCCGCATTGATGACGATATCGGGGCGGGTTTCGCGCAGGACCCCGGTGATGGACTCGGCGCTGGCCAGGTTCAGGGCCTGCTCCCAACGACCATCGAGGGTGGCGCGCGTCAGATTTCCCAAAGAGGCCAGGGTACGCTGCAGTTCCCAACCGACCTGACCGTCGGCGCCAATCAGCAGGATTTCGGGTCGCTTTTTCATAAGGAGATTCAATCCGGAGTCCAAATCAGGGGGCGGCATAGGCCGGCAGGCGCTCGTTCGGGACGGCGGCGAGCGGGATGGCCGCCAGATCCTTGGCAGAGAGGATAGGTTCACCCCGCAGGGGCCAGGCGATGCCGATAGCGGGGTCGTTCCATGCTACCGACAGTTCGTTCTCGGGGTGGTAATAATCGCTGCACTTATAGCTGAAGAGGGCGTCATCGCCGGTGACATAGTAGCCATGGGCAAAACCAGCGGGGACCCAGAACTGGTGGTGGTTCTCGCCCGAGAGCAGGGCGCCAACCCAACGCCCAAACCAGGGTGAACCCGGGCGGGCATCCACGGCCACGTCGAAGACCTCGCCCCTCAGGACCTGTACCAGCTTGCCCTGGGCGTGGGGGTGCTGGATGTGCAGGCCGCGCAGGACGCCATGGCGGGAATAAGCCTGATTATCCTGTACCAGACCGGGGGGGATGCCAGCGGCGGCGTAGCGCTCCTGTTGCCAGCTCTCCAGAAAAAACCCCCGTGCATCGCCGAAGACCTGGGGTTCGATGATGAGGACGCCCGGGATCTCGGTGGCGATGATCTTCATGGCTCGGCGGAGCGCTCCAGCAACCCCAACAGATATTCTCCATAGCCACTCTTGGCCAGGGGCCCGGCGATGGCGCGCAACTGGTCGGCATCGATCCAGCGTCTTTGCCAGGCGACCTCCTCAGGACAACAGATCTTGAGCCCCTGGCGCTGCTCGATGGTCTCGATGAAGTTGCTGGCCTCCATCAGGGACTGATGGGTTCCGGTGTCAAGCCAGGCGGTGCCGCGGCCCAGTCGTTCGAGGAAGAGCTCGCCTTGGGCCAGGTAGAGGTTATTGAGGTCCGTGATCTCCAGTTCGCCCCGGGGGGAGGGCGTGAGATTGGCCACCAGGTCGCAAACCTGTTCGTCGTAGAAGTAGAGTCCGGTAACGGCATAGTTTGACTTGGGCTTGGTCGGCTTTTCCTCCAGGGCGAGGACACGCCCGAGGGAATCGAGTTCGGCGACGCCATAACGCTCGGGGTCCTTGACCCAGTAGCCGAAGACCGAGGCCCCGCGCTCGCGCAGGTTGGCGGCGCGCATCTGCTGGACCAGGCCATGGCCGTAGAAGATGTTGTCGCCCAGGATGAGGCAGCTCGGGTCGCCAGCAACGAAATCAGCGCCGATGATGAAGGCCTGGGCCAGACCGCCGGGCTCGGGCTGGACGGCATATTGGATGGAGATGCCCCACTGACCACCTTCGCCCAGCAAATCCTGGAAGGCGTCCGCATCCCGGGGGGTGGTGATGACCAGGATCTCCCGAATCCCGGCCAGCATGAGGGTGGCGAGGGGATAGTAGATCATGGGTTTGTCGTAAACCGGCAGCAGTTGCTTGCTGATGGTATGGGTCAGCGGATAGAGCCGGGTGCCGGAACCGCCGGCGAGAATGATGCCCTTGCGATTCATGTTATCCCCTCCCCTCCTGGTTCCTGGCCCTCGCCCGTACCCAGGCGCTGACCCCGATAACTGCCATCCATCACCCGGCGGCACCAGTCGGGGTTCTCCAGATACCAGACCAGGGTCTGGCGCAGGCCGGTCTCGAAGTCTTGCTGAGGCGCCCAGCCCAACTCGTTCTTGAGTTTGGTGGCGTCGATGGCGTAGCGCTGGTCATGACCCGGGCGGTCAGCGACGAAGACCTTGAGCTGGGCATGGGGCCGGTGGGGTGAAACCGGCACCAATTCGTCGAGCAGACCGCAGAGGGTATCGACTACCTCCAGGTTGTTGCGCTCGCTGTCGCCGCCCACGTTATAGACCTCGCCAGGCCGACCAGCCATCAATACCTGCCAGATGGCCCGGCAGTGATCCAGAACATAAAGCCAGTCGCGCACATTGGAGCCGTTGCCATAGATGGGCAGGGGTTCCCCCGCCAGGGCCTTGAGAGCTACCAGGGGAATGAGTTTTTCCGGGAACTGGTAGGGGCCATAGTTGTTGGAACAATTCGTGGTCAGCACGGGCAGGCCGTAGGTGTGAAACCAGGCCCGCACCAGGTGATCGGAGGCGGCCTTGGAGGCCGAATAGGGAGAATTAGGGGCGTAGGGCGTGGTTTCGACGAACCGCCCGGTGGGGCCCAGGGAGCCATAGACCTCATCGGTGGAGACGTGCAGGAAGCGGAAGCCCCCCCGCCCCTCCAGGCCTAGGCCGGACCAGTAAGCCCGGGCGCAATCAAGGAGGTTGAAGGTACCCAGGACGTTGGTCTCGACAAAGGCCGCAGGCCCGTCGATGGAGCGGTCCACGTGGGACTCGGCGGCAAAGTTGACCACGGCGTCCACGGCATAATCCGCCAGCAGGCGCCCCACCAGGCCCCGATCACCGATATCGCCCTGGACGAAGACATGGCGCGGGTTACCCCCCAGGGGGGCCAGGGTGTCCAGATTTCCGGCGTAGGTCAGCTTGTCCAGATTGACGACCTGGACATCCGTCTCCCGCAGCAGGAAGTGGACAAAATTGCCGCCGATAAAGCCGGCGCCACCGGTAACCAGGATGGTTTTTTTCACAGCCGGGTCCTAGAAGGGGATGTCGTCGTCGAAGGGGGCGCCGCCGCCAGAGCTCCCTGCATTGCCCGTGGGCTTGCCGCCAAAACCGTCATTGCCCCAGTCATCGCCTCCGGCCTGGCGTGGCTGACCACCGCCCTGGCTATCGTAGGGGGCGGAGGTACCGCCACCGGCGCCACGGCTGTCCAGCATCATCATCTGGTCTGCGATCACCTCCGTGGTATAGCGATCCTGGCCATCCTGGCCCTGCCATTTATTGTTCCGCAACTGGCCCTCGATGTAAACCTTGGACCCCTTACGCAGGTACTGTTGCGCGACCTCCCCCGTGCGCCCAAAGAGGGTCACGCGATGCCACTCGGTGCGTTCCTGGGCCTCACCGCTACTCTTGTCCTTCCAGGATTCGCTGGTGGCGAGGCGGATCTTGGTGATCGCCATGTTACTTGGGGTATAGCGAGTCTCAGGATCGGCTCCCAAATTACCGATGAGAATGACCTTGTTGAGCGTTCCTTTGGACATGGGTTCCTCGTGCCACGAAAGGCAATAATGGCGCCCGCGCGGGGCGAAATTGGCGACTTGGTAAGGGTTGGAGTCTGGCCTGTCCCTGCGGCCGATCCTTCGCGCGAACGGCTATCCCTCCACTGCGAATTCCTGCAATCTTGCCCAATCGACTTGCCGCTTGTCCACCTTGAGGTATGCGACGCCCTCATCGGTTGCAATCAGGGCCTCCTCGACACCCGGGATCGCTAGCAATTGGTCCCCGAGCCCGGAATCAGCGGCGCGGGGTCCAACACGGATCATGTGGGACACAACCTGACGCGGGGGCTGCATGCGCCAGGCCGCCAGAAGCCAGAGGGAGACCGCCAGGGCGCAAAAGATGAGTACGGCCCCGGGACCCAGATGTTGATGAATCCACCCGCCCGCCACCCCACCGGAAAAGGCCCCGGTAAACTGGGAGGTGGAATAGACCCCCATGGCCGTGCCCTTGGCGCCCGCGGGGGCGATCTTGGAGATCATGGAAGGCAGGACGGCCTCCAGTAAATTAAAGATGGTGATCAGGACCAGGAGCCAGAAGGCAATGGCCAGGATGCCATGGCCCAGGTAATTCAGCCCCAAAAGTCCCAATACCAGGGCCGCCAGGGTACCGAGAAAGATCGGCTTCATGCGCCCCTTGGACTCGGCCTGAATGATGAGGGGGATCATAGTGACGATGGACAGCAACAGGACCGGCAGATAGACCAGCCAGTGATCGGCCGGCGCCAGTCCCTGGTCCCGCATGAAGAGGGGCAGCACCAGGAAGAGGGAGGTCATGGTCAGATGCAGGGTAAAGATGCCAAGATCCAGACGCCGCAGCTCGCCATTGGCCAATACGCCGCGAAACTGGCCGGCCACGGGTTCGGCATCCCGATGCATGCCGGAATGGCTGGGGTTCGGCACCACCAGCAGTAGAATCAGGATGCCCGTGAAGGCCAGTATGGCAATTAACCAGAAGAGACCCGCCAGCCCCCCCCAGTGGGCGACGATCGGACCCAACACCAGGGCCAGGGCAAAGGAGAGGGCGATACTGATGCCGATGCCCGCCATGGCGCGGGTGCGCACCTCCTCGCGGGTAAGGTCGGCGGCCAGAGCCATGATGGCGGCGGCGATGGCCCCACTACCCTGGAGCAGACGCCCGAGGATAACACCGTAAATATCGACCGCCAGCGCCGCCACCACACTGCCGATGATGAAAAGGATCAGCCCCCCCAGGATGACCGGTTTGCGGCCAACGCGGTCCGACAGCATGCCGAAGGGAATCTGGAAAAGAGCCTGGGTCAGGCCATAGGCGCCGATGGCGAGACCGATCAGCAATGGCGTTGCCCCGGGTACCTCGCGGGCCTGGATGGCAAATACCGGCAGGATGAGGAACAGGCCGAGCATGCGCAGGGCAAAAATGCCAGCCAGGCCCGCCGAGGCGCGCCTCTCGCTGGAGGTCATGGGGATGGGGGGGGGTCCTGAACGGCTCATATCGGCTTTGCTTCAGCTTGGAATGGCTGAGCATAATAGCAGCTTCGCCCCACCTGGTTTAGGCCCATGGACTGCATCCGCATTCGCGGCGCTCGTACCCACAATCTCAAGAACGTCGATCTGGAACTGCCCCGTGATCGCCTGATTGTGGTCACTGGCCTCTCGGGGTCAGGCAAGTCCTCGCTGGCCTTCGACACCATCTACGCCGAGGGCCAGCGCCGCTATGTCGAGTCCCTCTCGGCCTATGCCCGCCAATTCCTGTCGGTCATGGAGAAGCCAGACCTGGACCAGATAGAGGGGCTGTCGCCCGCCATCTCCATCGAGCAGAAGACCACCTCCCACAATCCCCGCAGCACCGTCGGCACTATCACCGAGATTTACGACTATCTGCGCCTGCTCTTCGCCCGGGTCGGCACCCCCCGCTGCCCCCATCACGGCGAGACCCTGGACGCCCAGACCATCAGCCAGATGGTGGACCAGGTGCTGGCCCTGCCGGTGGGGGACAAGCTCATGCTGCTGGCGCCGGTGATCTCCGAGCGCAGGGGCGAATACCAGCGCCTCTTCGCCGAACTCAACGCCCAAGGCTTCGTGCGTGCCCGAGTGGACGGGGACCTCTTCGAGCTGGACGAACCGCCGGAGCTGGATCTCAAGCGCAAGCACAGCATCGAGGTGGTGGTAGACCGCTTCCGCGTCCGCGACGATCTGCGGCCGCGCCTGGCCGAGTCCCTGGAGACGGCCCTCAACCTGTCCAGCGGCATCGTCCGGGTGGCCTGGCTGGACGAGCCCGCCAAGCCCGAACTCATCTTCTCGGCCCGTTACGCCTGCCCTATCTGCGGCTACAGCCTGCCGGAGCTGGAACCCCGCCTTTTCTCCTTCAATAACCCCGCCGGGGCCTGCCCGAGCTGCGATGGCCTGGGGGTGGAGCAGTTCTTCGACGCCGCCAAGGTGGTGGGCCATCCGGAACTCAGCCTGGCCGGGGGCGCCGTGCGCGGCTGGGATCGGCGCAACGCCTACTATTTCCAAATGGTCCGCGCCTTGGGCGAGCACTATGGCTTCGATGTCGAGACCCCCTGGCTGGATCTGCCCGAGCCGATGCGCCAGGTCGTCCTTTACGGGAGCGGCAAGGACCGCATCAAACTCAAGCTGCCCCACGAACATGGCCCGGGCAAGGTGCGCCCCTTCGAGGGGGTCCTGCGCAATATGGAGCGTCGCTACCGGGAGACGGACTCCATCACCCTGCGGGAGGAACTGGCCCGCTACCTCTCCCACCAGGACTGTCCAACCTGTAAGGGGACTCGTCTCAACGAGGCAGCCAGGCATGTCTTCGTGGCCGAGCGGGGCCTGGCGGAGATCACCCGCCTGCCCGTCGGCGAGGCCCTGTGTTTCTTCGAGACCCTGGACCTGCCGGGCCAGCGGGGTGAGATCGGGGCCCGCATCATCAAGGAGGTCGCCCAGCGGCTGCACTTCCTGGTGGACGTGGGCCTGGACTATCTGACCCTGGAGCGCAGCGCCGAGACCCTGTCCGGCGGCGAGGCCCAACGCATCCGCCTCGCCAGTCAGATCGGCGCCGGTCTGGTAGGGGTCATGTACATTCTGGACGAGCCTTCCATCGGCCTGCACCAGCGCGACAATGCCCGCCTGCTCCGGACCCTGAATCACCTGCGCGACATCGGCAACACCGTCATCGTCGTTGAGCATGACGAAGAGGCCATCCGCGCCGCCGATCGGGTGGTGGATATGGGCCCTGGGGCCGGCGAGCATGGCGGCGAGATCGTCGCCCAGGGCACCGCCGAGGAGATCGCCGCCTGTCCGGCCTCCCTGACCGGGCGCTATCTCTGCGGCCAGTTGCGCATCGCCATCCCCCAGCGGCGCACCCCCACCGACCCGGCGCGTCAGTTACGCCTGCTCGGCGCTCGCGGCCACAACCTACGCGGCGTCGATGTCGCCATCCCGGTGGGCACCCTCTGCTGCGTCACCGGCGTCTCGGGCTCCGGCAAATCGACCCTGATCAACGACACCCTCTACCCCCTCGCCGCCCGCCACCTCAATAATTCCAACCTCCAGCCCGCGCCCCACGACAGGGTGGAGGGCCTGGAGCACTTTGACAAGGTGGTGGATATCGACCAGAGCCCCATCGGGCGCACCCCACGCTCCAACCCCGCCACCTACACGGGTCTTTTCAATCTGGTGCGGGAACTCTTCGCCAACGTGCCGGAGGCGCGCACTCGGGGCTATTCGGTAGGGCGCTTCAGCTTCAACGTCGCCGGCGGTCGTTGCGAGGCCTGCAAGGGCGACGGCCTCATCCGGGTGGAGATGCACTTCCTACCGGACATCTATGTCCAATGCGACGTCTGCAAGGGTCGGCGCTACAACCGCGAGACCCTGGAGATCCGCTACAAGGGCAAGACCATCGACGAGGTCCTGAACCTAACGGTGGAACAGGCCCTGGAATTCTTCGCCCCGGTGCCGACCCTGGCGCGCAAGCTCCAGACCCTCATGGACGTCGGCCTCACCTATGTCCGCCTGGGTCAAAGCGCCACCACCCTCTCCGGTGGCGAGGCCCAGCGGGTCAAGCTCAGCCGCGAGTTGTCCAAGCGCGACACGGGCCGGACCCTTTACTTCCTGGACGAGCCCACCACGGGCCTGCATTTCCACGACGTCAAGCAATTGCTGGATGTCCTGCACCGGCTGCGCGACCACGGCAACACGGTGGTGGTCATCGAGCACAACCTGGACGTCATCAAGACCGCCGACTGGGTCATCGACCTGGGCCCCGAAGGGGGCCATCGCGGCGGTGCCATCATCGCCACCGGCACCCCCGAGCAAGTGGCCGCCGATCCCGCTTCCCATACCGGGCACTATCTCAAGCCCCTGCTGGAACGCGGCTGGTAACGCCGAGAGCCCCTGGACCTACCCCAACCGGCGAACATCCGCGCCGGTGGGATCAGGCGCTCAGGGACTCAGGTCGCCGCCAACCGAGGTCACCGCCATCCCCCCGCTGGCACTGGCGCTGGACACCCAGCCGAGCAGGGCGGCGGCCACCCCCTCCCCAGCCCGATGGCCGGAGTTCAGGGCCCACTGGATCGAGGGGGCGGAGGCGTATTCGCCGCAGACCCAAAGCCCCTCCGCGAGCCGCTGCTCCACCCCGCCGGGGTAGGATACCGGCGGCGCCTGCACTGGCAGGGCTTGGGGAAGACAATAGATTGCAAGGCTTTCCCAACCCCTCGCCTGGTCACCGGACCAGGCCGTGAGTTCGCGGCGCAGGTCCGTCTCCTGCCTCTCCGGATAATCCAGAACACCCTGGCAATTGACTGTGATCAGGGCGCGACCCGGCGGGGCATAGTGATCCGAGAGGTTGCTCGGACACAGCAGGCTGTTGATCAGCCCCCGACCCTCACCGTCAAGCAGCAGATAGGGTCCCTGGACAGAGGTCCGCTCCGCCGCGTAATAGACGCAGGTGGTGCCACGTCCCGCCATCCGCACCAACGCTTCCTCCCTCCCGAGGAGCCGTGCCGCCTCCGCCCCCTCGGTAGCGATCACCAGGGCGCGGGAGACCAGACGCTCCCCGGATGCGAGCAGGACCATGCCGTCACCCAGCCGCTCAACACGGCAGCCCGTGCGAATACCATCCTGGGGCAGGCGGGCCGCAAGTTGCGCCGGGATCTCACCCATGCCCCGGGCCGGCAAGGCCGTGTCGCCTAGGGCGAAGGCGCGGAAGATAAACTCAAAGGTCCGCGAGGAGATGGCCAATTCGGGTTCAAAGAAAACCACTCTGAAAAAGTGTTTGAAAAGCGCTCTATGATCCGGGGTGAAAAGCCGCGATCCCGCAGTCGCTCCAATGCCAGGCTTTCGGGGCGCCCGTAGAGATCCTCCAGACTGCCGCGCAAACAGTCCAGGCGCAGCTTTAGCAGGCGCAGCTTATCCCCCGGGGTACCGATCGGCGAGACCAACATCTCGGGCAGCCGCGCTGGGTGGCGCCAGACATCACTAACCCGATGGCAGCGCCCGCCGGTCCGTACCAGGGCGCCGGGGTAGAAAGGCCTCAAGTCAAGCCGATCGTAAGCGAGCTAGCGTTGCGCCTCTGGGTACCAGGTTTGCAGAACCTGAAATCCCCGATCGAGGAGAAAACCCTGGTGCCGGTCGGTGCGCACCCGCCCGCCAACCTCCTCGGCGGCCTCCAGGATCAGGGGCTCCAGCCCCTGATCGCGCAGGGTCAGGGCGCAGGCCAGTCCGGAGAGACAGGCGCCGATGACGATGACATCCGGCTGCATCATCGGGGGGCACGCATCTCGAGGGCAAAGACCTGCTGCGCCCCCGCCACCGGATTCCCCCCCTTGTCCAATCCGGACACCTTAACGGTGAAGGTCCCTTGCAGGTCCTCCAGGGCGAGTTCGTGCTTGAACTCGTACAGCGAGGGCTGCGTATCGTTAGGCTTGTTGACATCGTAGATACGCTTCAGGTCCACAGGCTTTTCCGTCGAGAACCGGATCTCGCCCGTGCCGTCGCCGATCTCATAACGAATCGTCTTGATGTGGTTGTCGATGCTATAGGTTCTCTCCCATTCCGTGGGGGTGACGGTGGAGGGGATGGGCGTGGCAACGCCAAAGAGCGAGATCACCTCGTAAGGGGAGGCCTGGATGCCGTCATTAAAATCGACATCATAGGATCGAACCACCGAGTGGTTGACGCTATAGCGATTATCCCCCTCGGCGTCCTCTGGGGACTGCATCTCGGCGCGCATCATGACGAGCTTCCTGCCTGGGGCCAAGGGCACATAATCTCCCCACAGCTGGTCTTCACCCCAGGGGGTCAAGAGGGTCAGGGAGGGCTCGCCCACGGAGTAGTAGAGGAAAGTGGTTTGGGGTTTGTCTATGAAATCATGGGCGACGATATTGGCCATTTCGAGGGATTCCGTCGCACTCCAGGGCGAAACATTGTAGAGGATGACATCGTTGACGGCGTTGATCTCAGGACCGTAATGGATGCCGGGGGTGATATTGACCACCTCCAGGGCATTATTGGCGCGCCAGCGGGTCTCGACCTCATAGCCATCGTTACCGGACCAGTTATAACCCGGAAAGGGGTCCAGAAAGACACGTAGCCCCTTTTCCCGGGCATAGGCCACCAAGCGATCCATATGCTCCTTGGGCTTGAAGCGCCCGAGAAGCTTATGGTTATGACCAAAGGTCAGTTGCATGGTCCAGACGGTGTCCGCGACATCACCGGAGAGGCCCCTAACCCGCAAGGTGTAGGTATCCGCCACCAGATCCACCAAGGGCTGGCCCTGGGCATCGCGATAGTCGGTATCGAAATCCTGGGTCACGCCACCGAGAATGACCCCGGCGAAATGATCTTTCGTCACGACCACCTTATTACCGGGGTACAGGAATCCGCCCGGTTCCTGCACGATGTCCGGGACCATGACTAGGTTCTTGTCCCCTTTTCTCTGGCCATTGGGGTAGTCAAGGTAGAGGTCGCTGACTGGGGTCAGCCCCGTGGTCGGGTCCACGCTGCTTTGAATCACCCGAAGGGGTTCCCCCTCGACGTGGGTCCCCTTAAAGAGCTCGATCCTGACATTGCCCGGCCGGGTAACCCAGGATGCCATGGCACCCCTGATGTAAATATCCCGCGCCTCGCCAAAGTTCGTCTCCGAAATACTCGGGACCTCGATGACGAAGGCATCGGCGGCATTGGACTTCTGGCTTTTGGAACTGTCGCAGGCAATGATGAACAAGGACAGCAGCATGACAGACAGGATTTTCAGCATTCTCATGGCTCGATTCTCCGATTACTGAGCCTGCAGGTGGGGCGCAGGGGCCCCTCCGACCCCGCGAATCCCGGGGGGCTGGCAAACGCCAGACCCCGGCCCGATCATTGTCCGTAAGACGAGGACCCCAGGCCCTGAATCCTGTCTATGCCGGACACGAGTTAGGTTTCCCGGGCCGGCCCTCCCTCCCACCAGGGGTGGAAAATGGCATGAGGCCAGTCCTAACTTTGTTACTCTAGCGCATCCAGAAAAACTTGGGTAAAAGTACCCAACCCCCTGGTTACCACCCGCGCGGCCAAGGTGTTTCAGGGCCGCGCTCCCCCCCAAGCCAACCGTCCGCGCCCCGCGCCGCGCCGGCCCCTTGACCCGGATCAAGGTTAGCGATCCACCAGGCTATAGGCTGAAAGACCCAACTTCCCCCAGATAGCGAGGGCTGTATCTTGTCCGAAATCTCCTTATCTCCCCTAAGCAAGCGATCGAGCCTCCTGGCCCTCGGCTTTCGGCCCTTCTTCCTCGCTGCCGCAACCTTGGCCCTGCTGGCCATGGCTGTTTGGTTGGCACGGTTATGGGGTCTGCTGCCGGGGGATACGTATCTCGGCGGCACCGCCTGGCACGCCCATGAAATGCTTTTTGGCTATGTCGGGGCTGTCATCGCCGGCTTTCTGCTGACGGCGGCGCGCAACTGGACCGGGATCGCGACCCCCACCGGCGGGCGTCTCGGCGCCCTGGTCCTGCTCTGGCTGGCAGGTAGGATGGGGCCCTTGCTGCCCCTGCCACCCGCCTTGATCGCGATCCTCGACCTGGCCTTTTTCCCGGCCCTGGCCCTGGCCTTGATCCCGCCGCTCTGGCAGGGGAAAAACAGGACCAACCGGGTCTTTCTCGCCCTCCTCGCGGCCATGACCCTGGCCAACCTGCTGGTTCACGCCCAAGCCCTGGGTCTGCTGGCCAATTCGGCGAGTCGGGGATCACGCCTCATGCTCGACCTGACCCTGATGATCCTCCTGATCGTCGCGGGGCGCATCATGCCCTTTTTCACCCAGAGTGCGCTCCCGGGCAGCCAACCCCTCAACCGGCCATGGGTGGAAGCTGCCACCTTCGCCGTCGCCACCGCTCTGGCCCTGGTCAACCTGCTGACCCCGGTGCCCTCGTTCGCCGCCATCCCGCTCCTGGCCCTGGCAGCGCTGCAGACCATTCGCCTCGCTGGCTGGTATGACGGGCGCGCCTGGCGTAATCCCATGCTGGCGGTCCTTTATGCCGGCTACCTCTGGATGATAGCCGGCCTGGCCCTGGACGGCCTGTCGGCACTGGGATTCCTGCCCCCCTTCCCTGCCTTGCACGCCCTGACGACGGGGGCTATTGGCGTCTTTACCCTGGGGATGGTGACCCGGGTCACCCTGGGGCATACCGGCCGCAACATGCGGGCCTCTACCGCCACCCTCGTGGCCTTCCTGGCCATCAATCTCGCCGCCCTGACGCGGGTGTTCCCAGCCTTGCTCTGGCCCAACCGGTATCCCCTCTGGTTGGGGCTATCCGGTGGCCTCTGGATCCTGGCCTTTGGCATTTTCCTTTGGTTTTACGGGCCGATGCTGATTGGGCCGCGGGTGGATGGTCGGCCGGGTTAAGCCTAATGGCCGCTAAGGAGAAAATTTAAGATGGTTGCCATGATCAAGGAACTCCGCCGGACTTTGCTGCTTTCCCGCTTGTCCGATACACAACTGGAACGGGTGGCGCGCCACGCCAACCGGGTGCGGCTGGATGAGGGGCAGTTGCTCTTCCGCCAAGGCGATCCCGCCGAGCGCTTCTTTCTGGTGATCTCCGGCCGCTTGCGGTTATTCCGCCTGTCTCCGGATGGGGCTGAGAAGGTCATCGAGATCGCGGCGCCCAGCGAGACCTTTGCCGAGGCCCTGATGTTCCTGGACCAACCCCGCTATCCGGTCTGCGCGGCGGCCCTAAACCCGGTCGAACTGATTAGCATGGATACCCGGGACTTCACGCTCATGCTGCGGGAGTCCTTCGATACCTGTCTCATCCTGCTCGGGGTCCTGAGCCAGCGCCTGCGCGGTCTGGTAATGGAGGTCGACAGTCTGACCCTGCACTCCGCCACCAGCCGCTTCGCCTGTTATCTGCTCGCCAAGTGTCCAGGCGCGGGCAAGATCCTGGACCTGAACGCCCGCAAGGGCGTCATCGCCTCGCGCCTCTCCATCAAGCCCGAGACCTTCTCCCGCATTGAAAAAGACCTGAGTGAGCGCGGCATCATTAGCGTACGGGGCCGGCATGTCACTATCCTTGACCCCGGTGCCCTGGAGCAGGTTGCCGCCCTCGGGGATCTAGGGGAGCCCGCCTACTTGCCCCGCATGCCCAACCTGCCTTGTTAGCTGTCAGGGCCCCATAGGGACTCGCCCTAGCGGGCCCTGAACTCGGCCCAGGCCAGGGACAGGGCCCAGACGCGGAAGCCAAAACTCTGCCCCTCTCTTCCTCCCTCCTGCCCCAGCCTGCGAGTAGAATGACGGCAATGGAAGATATATCCCACATTCTCGCCCCCCTCAACGAGCCCCAACGGGATGCGGTAACGGCCACCAGCGGCAACCGGCTGGTACTGGCGGGTGCCGGCAGCGGCAAGACCCGCGTCCTGGTCCATCGCATTGCCTGGCTCATCCAGGTGGAGCAACTGGCGCCCTGGTCTCTGCTGGCGGTCACCTTTACCAACAAGGCGGCCCGGGAGATGCGCACCCGTATCGAGGAGATACTCCAGCAGCCCATCGGCGGTATGTGGGTAGGCACCTTCCACGGTCTGGCTCACCGCTTTCTGCGCGCCCATTGGCAGGACGCCAAGCTGCCCCAGCATTTCCAGATCCTGGACGCCGAGGACCAGTTGCGCCTGGTAAAGCGCCTCCTCAAGGAGCTACAACTCGACGAATCCCGCTACCCCCCCCGCCAGGTCGTAGGCTTCATCAACCGGGAAAAGGATGAGGGCCGCCGGCCGGAGCACCTGGACGATGGCGGCGATTTCTACCAGCGCAAGCTCATCGAGGTCTATCGGGAATACCAGTCGTCCTGCGAACGCGCTGGCCAAGTCGATTTCGCCGAGCTCCTGCTGCGCGTCCATGGATTGCTGCGGGACCGCCCGGACATCCGCCACCACTACCAGGAGCGCTTCGCCCACATCCTGGTGGACGAGTTCCAGGATACCAATGCCATCCAGTACGCCTGGCTGCGCCTGCTGGCTGGGAGCCGGGACAATCTCTTCCTGGTAGGCGACGATGATCAGTCCATCTATGGCTGGCGCGGGGCGCGGGTGGAGAACATCCAGAGCTTCCAGCGCGACTACCCCAACACCCAGGTGGTACGCCTGGAACAGAACTACCGCTCCACGGGCACCATCCTCAAGGCCGCTAATGCCCTCATCGCTCACAATCCCACCCGCCTGGGCAAGAACCTCTGGACCCAGGACCGTGAGGGCGAACGGATACTGCGCTACGCTGCCTTCAACGAGGTGGACGAGGCCCGCTTCGTGGTCGATCGCATCCGCGGCTATGTAGTGGACGAAGGCTACCGCCGCGCCGAGTGCGCCATTCTCTACCGCACCACGGCCCAGTCACGGCTGTTCGAGGAGGCCCTGATCAATGCCCAGATCCCCTATCGGGTCTATGGGGGCCTGCGTTTCTTCGAACGCGCCGAGATCAAGGACGCCATGGCCTACCTCCGCCTGGTCGCTAATCCCGACGACGACACCGCCTTCGAGCGTGCCGTCAACACCCCCGTGCGCGGCATCGGCCCCCGCACCCTGGAAAACCTGCGGGAACAAGCCCGGGAGACGCGGGTCTCGCTGTGGCAGGCCGCGCGGGATCTCCTGGCGTCCAGCACCCTGCCCCCCCGCGCTGCCGGGGCCATCGGCCAGTTCTTGGGTCTGATCGACAAGCACCGCTCCGCCTCCCCTAACCTGACCCTGGAGACCCTGACCAACGACCTGATCACCGCCGCCGGCCTGGAGGAGCACTACCGTAAGGAAAAGGATGGCAAGGGGCAGGATCGTATCGAGAACCTGGGGCAGTTGGTCGAGACCGCCGGGCGCTTCCGCTATGAGTTGGGTGACGGCGAGCGGGAGGGAGAGGCACTGGCCGCCTTCCTCGCTCATGCAGCCCTGGAGTCCGGGGATGCCCAGGCCGACGAGTTCGAGGATGGTGTCCAGCTCATGACCCTGCACAGCGCCAAGGGTCTGGAGTTCCCGATCGTCTTCCTGGTAGGCGTCGAGGAGGGCCTCTTTCCCCATAGCCTGTCCGCCAACGATCCGAACCGCCTGGAAGAGGAGCGCCGTCTCTGCTATGTCGGCATGACCCGAGCCATGCACCAGCTTTTTGTCAGTCATGCCGAGAGCCGCCGTTTCCGGGGTAGCGAGGATCGCCCCTTCCCCTCCCGGTTTTTACGGGAAATCCCAATGGAACTGGTGCAAGAGGTACGGGCGGGCGGTCTGTCACGGTCCTCGGCCTGGGGCCGATCCCACTTCCCGTCTCCCAGCGCTCGTCGAACCGGTACCTCAGGATCAGCCAGTATCTCAGAACCCAGCAGCGGTGCTGCCTTTCATCTTGGCCAAGGGGTCAGGCATCCCAAGTTCGGAGAGGGCGTGGTGCTCAACAGCGAGGGCCTGGGTGCCGCCGCCCGAATCCAGGTCAAATTCCGCGAGGAGGGTACCAAGTGGTTGGTCCTGGCCTACGCCAAGCTGGAGCCCATGGGATGAGGCCGGCGCGAACCGAGACCGGGTTGCGTGGGATGCGCGTGTTGAGCGCCTGCCCGCGCTAGCCAGCCCTGGCGATCAGGAAACCCATGCCTAAACCTACCCGGATCGCAGGCAGCGGCCATTAACCCTATCGGGGGTGACGGGCACCCAAATCCACCCCTCAGCCTCTATATTCACATCCCCTGGTGCGTGCGCAAGTGTCCCTATTGTGACTTCAACTCCCACGCCGCCCGCGAGCCTATCCCCGAGGCCGCCTATGGGGAGGCCTTGCTCAGCGATCTTGATCGGGATCTGGCGGGGCTGGGGGAGGGACTGCCACCTCTAATCTCCCTCTTCATCGGCGGCGGCACCCCAAGCCTCTTCTCCGGGGCGGCCATCGCCCGGCTGCTGGCAGGCATTCGCCAGCGCCTGCCCCTGGACCCGACAACCGAAATTACCCTGGAGGCCAACCCGGGCACGGCGGACGCCGCCAGCTTTGCCGCCTATCGCGCGGCCGGGGTCAACCGCCTGTCCCTGGGGGTGCAAAGCCTGAACGCGGACCGGCTGCGCGACCTGGGCCGCATCCATGGCCCGGAGGAGGCCCGCCGCGCCTTCCGGCTCGCACGACAGGCGGGATTCGACAACATCAACCTGGACCTGATGTACGGTCTGCCCCACCAGGACCTGACCCAGGCCCGCACAGACCTGACCCTGGCCCTGACCCTGGAACCTGAGCATCTGTCCTATTACCAGCTCACCCTGGAACCTAATACCCCCTTCCATGCCTCCCCGCCGCCCTTGCCCGATGACGACCTGGGCGCGGACATGCAGCTTCAGGGCCTGGAATTACTTTCGGCGAGCGGCTTTGCCCAATACGAGGTTTCGGCTCATGCCCAGAGCGGGCGCCAGTGCCGGCATAATCTGAACTACTGGACCTTCGGCGATTATGTCGGCATCGGCGCCGGTGCCCATGGAAAACGCCGGAACCCAATAACGGGTCTGACCTGGCGCCAAGCCAAGCCCCGGCAACCCCTCGCCTACCTCAAGGCCCTAGAAAATCCCGACCCAGTAGGATCAAGATGGATGCTCAAGAGTGAGGACCTGGTCCTGGAGTTCGCCATGAACGCCCTGCGGCTGACCGCCGGTTTCGATCGCCGTCTCTTTGCCCAAAGCACCGGGCTGGATCTGGACCTGATTGCGGCGCCCCTGGCCAGCGGGGCGGAGGCCGGATTGTTGGAGATCCGGGGCCCTTGGGTCCGTCCCACGGAACGGGGCCGCTGGTTCCTCAACGACCTCCTTGGCCGCTTCATGCCGGATTAGCTCCAGAGGGCGCCAGGTAGCCCTTTGGCCAGGGTTGTGAAGGCCGGGATCAGGCCAGATCAGCGGTCAGGGAGTCCCGCGTGGCAGGGGCCGCCTCGACGCGATAATGATAGTGGGGATGATCGATGCCCAGGGCCAGGCCGGTGCCACCCTTGAGAGCGGCGGCCATGGCATCGGTCAGCTCGAACCGAAGAAAGTGGACCGAAGAGGTCTTGGAATCGTCCGCGCGCTCCAGATCCTCGTCGGCGATGGCGTATAGGGGCTCATAGCCCGCGACCTGGACCCATACCTTATCCTCGATGCCAATCAGGTTGGCCAGGGCCTGCTTGCGCTCCTCGCTATCGGCGAACTCGACCATAAAGGTGGCTTTCAGGTTGCGGCCATCCGGAACCAGGGGATTGTAGGCGTCCAGTTCGTCCTGAATGCCGTCCTCCTCGAAGATCCGCTCGATGCGCAGCATCTCCTGAATCTGATACTGCATGGTCAAACGATCCTCGAAATAAAGGGTAGCGTTGGGACCGATAGGAACCTTGCGGTCGCGCTTATGTGCCATCACCTTGGCGCGGAACTCATTGCGGACTTTGGCATACTGCTCAAGGCTATAGAGATCGGCGGGCGTCAATTGGCTCATGCGGCTGGGTACCTCGTTAAGCAATGCGAAGGGGAATGGAGCCCGGGCGGAAGACCGAGTCGCCCCAGGCCGCGTCTCAGAGACCGTAGGCCAGACGCAGTAACGTCAAGGGGTGCTTCGGCGCAGTACCGTCCTTGAGGCCATGACCGATGTGCTGGCCCGCCATGGGACAGTCGCTACCGTAATGGTCCGGCTTGATCTGCCTGACCTTGTTGACCACGGGGGCGACGATCTTCATCGAGTAGTCGTAAAACTCCTGCTTGACGGCATAGGTGCCGTCGTGTCCGGAGCAGCGTTCGATGATCTCGATCCGGGTCTCCGGAATCAAACTCAACAACTCCCGGGTCTTCTGACCCAGGTTCTGGACCCGCTGATGACAGGCGGCGTGATAGGCGACGGTACCCAGGGGCATTTTGAAGTCAGTCCGCAGCTTGCCGTGCTTGTGGCGAATCATGAGATATTCGAAGGGGTCGTAGATGTGCTGGCGAATCTGATGTACCTGGGGGTTATCCGGGAACATGAGGGGCAGTTCCTGCTTGAACATCAGGACGCAGGAGGGGATGGGCGCGACGATGTCCCAGCCCGCTGCCACCAGCTGCATGAGGACGGGGATATTCTCTTCCATGTGGGCCTTGACGCTATCCAGGTCGCCCAACTCCAGCTTGGGCATGCCGCAGCACTTCTCCTTGTTCGGGATAGTGATGGGGATACCGTTATGCTCGAAGACGGCCACCAGATCCATGCCGACATCGGGTTCGTTGACATTGTTGTAGCAGGTCGTAAAGAGGGCAACCTTACCCATGGTTGAACCCGCCTCCTCGCCATCGGCCTGACGACCCACCTTGCTAACCAACTGGTTACGCAGTGTGTTGTGGTGATACTCGGGGATCCGAGCATCGGGATGCACCCCGAGCACGACCTCCAGGACCTTGCGCCCCATGGCAGACTTATTGGTGGCGTTGACGAGCTTATCGACCCCGGGCAGGCTGGCGATAGCACCCACGGTATCCGTACTGGAGAGGATCGAGTCCCGCGGTTTGGTCTTGCCATGCCGGAACTTGACGGCCTTGGCGCGCAGCATCAGGTGCGGAAAATCCAGATTCCAGACGTGCGGCGGCACATAAGGGCACTTAGTCATGAAACAGAGGTCGCAGAGGTAGCAATGATCCACGACCTTCCAGTAATCGGCCTTGGCGACGCCATCCACCTCCATGGTGCTCGATCCATCGACCAAGTCAAAGAGTTCGGGGAACGACTGGCAAAGGCTGACGCAGCGGCGACAGCCATGGCAAATGTCGAAAACCCGCTCCAACTCCTTGAACAGGTTTTCCTCGTCGTAAAACTCGGGATGGGTCCAGTCGAGACAGTGTCGGGTGGGAGCCTCAAGGCTGCCTTCGCGAGCGGGCATGGGGTCACTCCTTCTCAGATGCTAGGGACGAATCGGAAAGGTACGCGGCTTAAAGACCCCGAGGTATTGGATCCTTCTTCGGGGGCTTGTACGGCCAACTGGAATTGGTATCAGCTTAGACGCTTCTGCGCTGAAAAACCAATGGCCAGGGTTCACCCCATGATTGAAGGCGACCTCTTCAGGGAGTCCAGGGGCGGCTGTGATCGGTGGAATAAATCTGCCGCCTACCGCTGATCACCCAGTTTGGTGCAGACCTCTTGGGAATAACATATGGGTGAGGCCGCCTAGCGGGGGGGCACCAGCGACGATTGATCAGCCTCCTGCCCCGCCGAGCCCATAGGGACTGGGTCCCGGGCCCCGAGCCGAAAATCAGGCGAAAGCCGCCTGGCAGTATGTCAGCAGGACCGCCGGGAAGAGGCCCAGGAGGAGGATGGCCAGGCCATTGATGGACAGGGCGAGGTTGGCACCGGCGCCGAATACCAGGGGCTCGGCGGTTTCTGACTTGTCAAAATAGATAATCTTGATGACGCGCAGATAGTAGAAGGCGCCGATGATGGAGAAAAAGACGGCGACCAGTGCGAGCCACCAGAGACCCACGCTGATGACGGCCTCAAGAACCAGCAGCTTAGCCATGAAGCCGACCGTCGGGGGCACCCCGGCCATGGAGAACATGACCAACGCCATCATGGCAGCCTGCCAGGAGTTGCGTTCGTTCAAACCCTTAAGATCGTCCAGATGTGCAACCTCGTACCCCTCGCGACTCAACATCACCAGCAGGCCAAAGCCACCCGCAGCCATCAGGGCATAGACGACGGCATAAAACATGGCGGCAGAATAGGCCTGGGCATTGCCGCCGATCAGGCCCAGAAAGATGAACCCCACATGGGAGATCGTCGAATAGGCCAGCATCCGCTTGATGTTGGTCTGGGCGATGGCCACGATGTTGCCAACCGCCATGGAGATGATAGCCAGGATGATGAGCATCCCCTGCCATTCCGCGTGCAGGGCACCCATGCCATCAACGAGGAGGCGAAAGGCCAGGGCAAAGGCCGCGATCTTGGGGGCGCTACCGAGAAAGAGGACCACGGGGTTGGGCGCGCCCTGATAGGTATCGGGCACCCACATATGGAAAGGCACGGCGCCGAACTTGAAGCCGATGCCGATCACGACGAAAACCAGGCCGAAAACTAAGACCTGGTTAGTGGCACCCTGCAAGGCCACCGACCGAGCAACGGTCCCCAGTTCCAAGGAGCCGGTGGCGCCATAAAGCATAGACAGGCCGTATAGCAAGAGTCCGGAGCCCAGGGCGCCCAAGACAAAATACTTCATGGCCGCCTCGGCCCCGTTGGGGCTGTCCCGATCGAAGGCGACCAAGGTATAGAGGGAGAGGGCCAGCAGTTCCAGCCCCAAATAGAGGGTCAGGAAACTGTTGGCAGACACCATGACCATCATGCCCAAGGTGGCGAATAGGGACAGGACATAGAACTCGCCCACCATTATCTGGCGATCGCGCAGATAGTCCTTGGAATAGACAAAGGCCAGCAGGCTGATAAGGAGAATCGCGATTTTGAGCAGATCGCTCATGAGGTCGCGAACGTAGGTACCTCCCAGCACGATCTCCCGTTCTCCGCCGCCGACCAGACCCGTGAGGCCGATGACAATTAAGAGACCCAGGACAGCGATCACATGGTTGATGCCCTTTTCCCGGTCCTCCAGCCAGAGATCGACCAACAGCAGGGTACTGGCCAGGACCAGAACCGCGATCTCCGGAACAAGGGGTATCAAATGCGCGTAATCGAAGGTCATGCTGATCTTCCGCAATCAAGGGACCCGGCCGAGGCGCGGGCCGCCGGGCTAAACAGGGTTCAGGGCAATACCGCGACGGCCATGGGTGCCGCCGCCAACTTGGAAACCGCCAGGTGTTGGACCAGGTTCTGGATGCTGGCGTCCATGACCTCCACTAAGGGGGCTGGCCAGAGGCCCAGGGCCAGTACGGCGGCGGCCAGGGTTCCTAATACCAGCAACTCCCGGCTATTAGCGTCCTGCAAACCCGCCACCTTGTTGCTGGTCACCGGACCATATACGACCCTCTTGACCATCCAGAGGGTATAGGCAGCGCCCAGAATCAAGGTAGTCGCCGCCAGGAAGGCATACCAGAAGTCGGCCTGGAAGCTGGCCAATATGACCATGAACTCGCCCACGAATCCCGAGGTGCCCGGGAGCCCCGCATTGGCCATGGCGAAGAAGACCATCAGAGCGCCAAACACGGGCATGGTGTTAATCACCCCGCCGTATGTGGAGATCTCCCGGGAATGGAGACGGTCGTAAAGGACTCCGACGCAGAGGAACATGGCCGCCGATACGAAGCCGTGGGAGACCATCTGCACCATGCCGCCTTCCATGCCCATCACCACGCCACCCGTGACTCCAGCCCGGGCAAAGATGCTGAAGGCGATAAAGAGACCCAGGGTGACAAAGCCCATGTGGGCGATGGAGGAGTAGGCGATCAGCTTCTTCATGTCCTGCTGGACCAGGGCAACGAAGCCGATATAGACGACGGCGATCAGGGACATGGCAATGACCAGCCAGTCCAGGGTGGCGCTCGCGTCCGGGGTAATGGGCAGGCTGAAGCGCAGGAAGCCGTAACCGCCAATTTTGAGCATGATGGCCGCCAGGATCACCGAGCCCCCCGTCGGCGCCTCCACATGGGCGTCCGGCAGCCAGGTATGTACCGGCCACATGGGCACCTTGACGGCAAAGGCAGCCAGGAAGGCCAGGAAGATCCAGATCTGCTCAGTGAGGCTCAGAGGCAGGGCCTGGAAGTCCAGGATGCTGTAGGAGCCCGACTTAAAGTACATGTAGATCAGGGCGACCAGCATGAAGACCGAGCCGAAAAAGGTGTAAAGAAAGAACTTGATCGTCGCGTAAACACGCCTGGGCCCACCCCAGACCCCGATGATGATAAACATCGGAATCAGCATGGCCTCCCAGAAGACGTAGAAGAGGATGGCGTCCAGGGCAGAGAAGACACCCACCATGACACCTTCCATGAAGAGAAAGGCCGCCATGTATTGGGATGGCTTGTAGCTGATGACCTCCCAGCCGGAGATGATGACCAGAATGGTGATAAAGGTGGTCAGGACAATGAGCGGCATGGATATGCCGTCCACCCCCAAGTGATACCAGGCGTTGAAGGTTGGAATCCAGGGGGCCTGCTCGACGAATTGCATCTGGGCCGTGCCGATGTCAAAGCCCGTCCAGAGCAGCAGGCTGACCAGGAAGGTGAGCATGGAAAAGCTCAAGGCCACCCAGCGTGAGATATTGGGTGCCTTATCGCCGCTGGCAAGTACCGCCAGGCCACCGATGATGGGCAGCCAGATGGCCAGTGACAGAACCGGAATTGCGAAGTGCATGCTCGTCCGTCTCCCTCGGAATCAGAAGGTCACGAAGATGGTCAGTAAGGCCACCAGACCCAGGATCATGGCGATGGCGTAGTGGTAAAGATAACCGGTCTGAACACCGCGCAGACGTTGCGCGACCCGGCCTACGCCTTGGGCGGAGCCATTGATGAGGATGCCATCGATGATCCCCTGATCGCCGGTTACCCAGAACAGCTTCCCCAAGGCCCGGCTACCGCCAGCGAAGACGGCCATATTGAACTGATCGAATCCGTACTTACCATCCAAAATGCGATAGGTGCGGCTGAAGCGCACCATGGCGTAATCAGCCAGAACCGGCTTCATCATATAGATGTACCAGGCCAGGGCCAGACCACTCATCGCCAGCCAGAAGGGCAATCCCAGCATGCCGTGCAGCACAAAGCCGGCCTGGCCATGGAAGTGGGCGCCAATCTCAGCCAGGACATCATGCTGGGGGGCCACATGGATGACATCCTTGAACCAGTCGCCGAATAGCACCGGTTCCATCGTTATCCAGCCAATGAAGACGGACGGGATTGCCAACAGGACCAGAGGCACCCAAACCACAGCCGGCGTCTCGTGCAGATGATGCCGGGTGTGCTCATCCATGCGCTCCTTGCCGTGGAAGACGATGAAATAGAGCCGGAAACTATAGAGGGCGGTGATAAAGACACCCAGGGTCAGCAAGACGCTGGCGTAACCCGAGCCACCCACCTGGGACAAATGCACAGCCTCGATGATGGCATCTTTGGAGAAGAAGCCTGAGAAGCCGGGAAACCCGATGAGTGCCAGGGAGCCGAGGAGAAAGGTGATCCAGGTAATGGGCATGTACTTGCGCAGTCCGCCCATGTTGCGGATGTCCTGGTCGTGGTGCATGGCAATGATGACCGAACCAGCCGCCAGAAAGAGCAGGGCCTTAAAGAAGGCATGGGTCATCAGGTGGAAGATGCCAGCGGCATAGGCGGAGGCACCCAAGGCCGCGACCATGTAGCCCAGTTGGGACAGGGTCGAATAGGCCACCACCCGCTTGATGTCATTCTGCACCAGACCGATGAGGCCCATGAAGAAGGCCGTGGTAGCGCCGATGACCATGACGAAGCTCAGGGCGGTCTCTGAGAGTTCGTAGAGGGGCGACATGCGCGCCACCATGAAGATACCCGCGGTGACCATGGTGGCGGCATGGATCAGGGCCGAGATGGGCGTGGGGCCTTCCATGGAATCCGGGAGCCAAACATGGAGGGGGACCTGGGCCGATTTGCCCATGGCCCCGATGAAGAGCAGGACGCAAATGACCGTCATCAGGGACCAGGAGGAATCACCCCAGATGTGGACCTGAGTGTGGACCAGGGCGGGGGCCGCGGCAAAAACGTCCATGTAGTTGAGGGAGTTGAAATACATGACGACGGCGCCGATACCCAGGATGAAGCCGAAGTCACCCACCCGGTTGACCAGAAAGGCCTTGAGGTTGGCGAAGATGGCCGTCTCGCGCACGGACCAGAAGCCAATCAGGAGGTAGGAAACCAGTCCCACCGCCTCCCAGCCGAAGAACAACTGCAGGAAATTGTTCGACATCACCAGCATCAGCATGGAGAAGGTGAAGAGGGAAATATAGCTGAAGAAGCGCTGATAGGCGTTGCGTCCGGCCAGGGATTCCTTGGGCCAGTTGTGTTCGTCGTCCGCCATATAGCCAATTGTATAGATATGCACCATGAGGGAGACGAATGTCACGACGGCCATCATCAGGGCTGTGAGTTTGTCAACCAGAAAGCCAATCTCGAAGCTGATGCCACCGCTGATCATCCAAGTGTAGACGGGGCCATCAAAAGCCGGCAGGGTTCCCTCCACGAACCCCTTAAGCACGTAGAGGGACAAGCCAAAGGACAGACCGACGCCGAAGATGGTCACCGAATGGGCACCCACCCGCCCAATCCGACTCCCTAGGAAGCCCGCGATAATTGAGCCCACCAAGGGGGCGAGAACGATGGTCAGGTAGAGGTTTTCCATCTGCTTGTCTGCTCTGTATGCTCTGTTCCGCTGACGCCGCGATCAGGTGACGGGATTATCGGGGTTCAAACGCTTCCCAACCCTTCCATCCCAGGCTAACACTGATCGAACCAACCCTCTTATTTTCCCGTCCGGTTCTTCCGACCCATTCGGCACCAGGGTCCTAACCCTTGAGGACATCCAGATCCTCGACGTTGATGGTGCGCCGGTTACGGAACAGCACCACGAGGATGGCGAGGCCAATAGCCGCCTCGGCGGCGGCGACGGTTAGGATAAAGAACACAAACACCTGACCCGACATATCGCCCAGGAAATGGGAGAAGGCAATGAAGTTCATATTTACCGCCAACAGCATCAACTCAATGCACATCAGCAGGACGATGAGGTTTTTCCGATTGATGAAAATACCCGCAACGCTGATGGAAAAGAGGACTCCACCCAGCATCAGATAATCGGAGAGTGCGATCATGCTGCGTCCTCCTCGCCCGGGGCTGAGACAGTCTGGGTGGTGATTGGCGGCACCCGCCGGGGCTCGGGCGGCATCCGCACGATCTGCACCCGATCCGGACCCTTGCGAATACTGACCTGCCGGGATGGGTCGATATACTTGGTATCCGGGCGCTGGCGCAGGGTCAAGCGGATGGCGGCGACGATGGCCACCAGCAGGATCACGGCGGCAATCTCGAAGGGATAGATATAAACGCTGTAGAGCAGGAGGCCGAGTTCACGGGTATTGCTATATTCAGCGCCATGGTGTGCCGGGGTCGGGAAGGACTCACCGCCGAAGTTGCCTGGGCCAACCACCAGGAAGATCTCGATCAACATGATAGCCCCGACCACCAGGGCCAGGGGCAGGTGGCGAATAAACTGAGCCTTCAGGGTGGCGATATCGACGTCCAGCATCATGATGACGAAGAGGAAGAGGACCAGGACGGCGCCGACATAGACCAGGACCAGGCTGATGGCGAGGAATTCTGCATCCATCAGGATCCAGAGCATGGCGCTCGCCACGAAGGCCACCACGAGAAAAAGCACCGCATGCACTGGATTGCGGCGCGTGACCACCATGCCGGCCGCGGCGATCACAGTCGCCGCCAGGACATAGAAGAGAAACTTTTCGAAGCCCATGTCTTGGTCCAGTCCGGTTTAGGTAGGTCTGTCAGCCAATGGATCAGGTGTAAGGCGGTTTCGCCGCCTAACGGTAGCGTGAATCCGCCGCTCGTGCCGCGGCAATCTCGTCCTCGTACTGGTCGCCAATGGCCAGCAAACGCTCCTTGGTCATGACGCTTTCTTCACGCCGGTCAAAGCAGTACTCGTAAATCGAGGTCTCGACGATGGAGTCCACGGGGCAGGACTCCTCGCAAAAGCCGCAATAGATACACTTGAAGAGATCGATGTCGTAGCGGGTGGTGCGGCGACTGCCATCCGCGCGCGGTTCAGCCTCGATCGTGATAGCCAAAGCAGGGCAAGTGGCCTCGCACAGCTTACAGGCGATGCAACGCTCCTCGCCGTTCTCGTAGCGCCGCAAGGCATGCAGGCCCCGGAAGCGCGGCGAGAGAGGGGCCCTTTCCTCCGGGTACTGAACCGTGATTTTCTTCCTGAAGAAGTAGCGACCGGTGACGCCAAGCCCCTGAAACAACTCGATGAGCAGCAGGCTCCGCAGATAATCGCGCATGGTTTGCAGCATTCTCTATCCCCTCTCCATCAGGCCGACCACCAGGGGGGCAGCTTGTACAAGACCGCGAGTCCGACGACCAGGATCCAGACGATGGTGATCGGGATGAAGACCTTCCAACCCAGGCGCATAATCTGATCGTAGCGATATCTGGGGAAGGTGGCACGGAACCACAGGAAGAGAAACATGAAGAAAAAGGTCTTGAGCAGCAGCCAGTGGAAACCACTCTCGAGCGGAAATATGCCTTGTACCCAGGCTGCCGGCAGAGGCGACAGCCAGCCGCCCAGGAACATGAGGGCGGAGAGGGCCGAGATGAGGATCATGTTGGCGTATTCGCCGAGGAAGAAAACGGCGAAGGTCATGCCGGAATATTCGACATGAAAGCCTGCGACAATTTCGGACTCACCTTCCGCCACGTCGAAGGGCGCGCGGTTGGTCTCGGCGAGGCCGGAGATGAAATAGATAGCGAAGAGGGGCAGCAGCGGCAGCCAGAACCAGGTCAGGATGTTGCCCTCCTGGGCCCGGACGATATCGCCCAGATTTAGGCTGCCGGCAGCCACCAGGACGCCCACCAGGGCGAAGCCCATGGCAATCTCATAAGCCACGATCTGGGCCCCGGAGCGCAAGGCACCCAAGAGGGCATATTTGGAATTGGAGGCCCAGCCGGCGATGATGACCCCGTAAACCCCCAGGGAGGTCAAGGCCAGGATGTAGAGCAGACCGGCATCAACATCTGCCAGCACCAAGCCCTCGTCGAAGGGAAAGACGGCCCAAGCCGCCAGGGCCGGGCCCAGGGTCAGGAGGGGGGCGATGATAAAGAGCGTCTTGTCGGCCCGGGTCGGCAGGATGATTTCTTTGAACATCAACTTGAGGGCGTCGGCGATGGGCTGCAGCAGACCGCGGGGTCCGACCCGGTTGGGGCCGATGCGGATCTGCATATAGCCAATGATCTTGCGTTCCGCCAGGGTGTAGTAGGCCACCAGACCCATCAGGGGCGCGAGGATCACTACGATCTTCACCAGGATCCGGATGACTTCCGGCAGGGAGTTCCAGAGATCAATCATCGTTCAATCCGCTCTCATGCCTTGGCGACCACGACGGGGCCGATCTGAACGCCCAGAGTCTCGCTACCCGCAACCGCTGCCGGTATGCGCGCACAGCCCAGGGGCACGGCCTCGCTCAGGGCGACCTTGCTCCGGGCGATGGCCTCGCCCTGGCTGATGGTAACGGCATCGCCCGCCGCCAGGCCCAGGGCGATGGCCTGATTGGGATGGAGATGGACGGAGAAACAGCCCGCGCCCGGGACGCGTTGCAGGGCAGGGGCTCGCCGCACCAGGGCGTCGAGCCGGTAGAGGGGGACATTGCCGAGGCGCCACAACTCCGCGTTCGCCACAGGTTTAGCCTTGACATGCCCCCGCAAGGCATTACTGGGTATGACACCCTCGCACAAAGTGCGTACCTCGTCGGCCACCTGGAGCGAACTGACCTGGTCGAAACCATCAAGATTGAGGAGATTACCCAACACCCTCAGGACCTTCCAACCCGGTCGCACCTCACCCGGCGGGGAGACGACGCCCCGGAACGCCTGCCAGGTCAGTTCGGCATTGACCAGGGTCCCCGAGGTTTCGGCAAAGGCGGCAATGGGCAGCATCAAGTCCGCGACAACCTCGGTGGAGGCACCGCGATGGGAAACGCAGGCCAGCACGAAATCCGCCTGGGCCAGGGCCTTGGCCCCCAGGGCCGGATCGACCAGGTCATGACCCGGTTCGACATTCCAAAGCAGGTAGGCCTTGCGGGGCTCCGCCAGCATGGCGTCCAGGGCGGCCCCGGGCCGGGAAGCCGCCTTGGCTCCGGGCTCGACATGAGGTAAGGCCCCCGTTAGATAGGCGCCAGAGCCGTTGGCCGCCGCCGGCACAAAGCCCCAGTCGATCTTGGCCGCCTTGGCGACGACACTCGCCAGGGCCTTTAACAGGGCATAGTCCGGATGAGCGGCCGCCAGGGCGCCCAGCAGGACGACACCCGATTTAGCCTGAAGCAAGGCCTGGGCGCTCGCCTGATGCCGTTCATGCGGAGTGGCGTGGGTGATGAGATCCTTGACGTTGCCAGCCCCCTTAACACCCAAGGCCTTGGCAATCGCCGCCAGGTCCTCGAGATTGGCTGTGGGAGTGCCCGTAAATTGCTCGGCCGGGAAGGTCAGGGCCAATTCGTAGGGATTGATGGTCATGACCCTAGCCTGACCCTCAATGGCCGCCTTGCGGATGCGATGGGCCAGCAAGGGAATCTCGGCACGGATGTCGGAACCGACCAGCAGAATGGCCCCCTGCTTCTCGACATCGGCGATGGCCAGACCCAACCAGGGCAGTATGGGATCCGTACCGTCACCACGAAAGTCCTGCTGCCGCAGACGGGTATCGATATCGGATGAGCCCAGGCCGCGCACCAGTTTTTGGGCCAGAAACATCTCTTCCAGGGTCGCGGCTGGCGAAATCAGGGCTCCAACCTGGCCGCCGGCTGCCTGGAGTCGGGTGGCGGCCAGTTGCAGGGCCTCGGACCAGCCGATAGCCTGCCAGGCGCCGTCCTTCTTAACCAATGGCGATAGCAGCCGGTCCTCGCTATAGAGTCCCTCATAGCTGAAGCGATCCCGGTCAGAGATCCAAGTCTCGTTGATAGCCTCGTTGTCGCGCGGGTGTACCCGCATCACCTGGTTGCGACGCACATGCAGGTGGATGTTCGAGCCCAAGCCATCATGCGGTGCCAGCCCCTCGACCTGAGTTAGCTCCCAGGCGCGGGCGTGGAAGCGATAAGGCTTAGAGGTCAGGGCACCCACCGGGCAGAGATCGATGATGTTGCCGGACAGTTCATGGGCCATGGCGTGTCCGACAAAGGTACCGATGCGGACATGCTCACCGCGTCCCGTAGCGCCCAGTTCACGCACACCGGCGATCTCGGCACCAAAACGCACGCAGCGGGTGCAATGAATGCAGCGCGTCATGTCGGTGGCGATGAGCGCCCCCAGGTCCTCGTCCTGAACGACGCGCTTGCCCTCGATGTAGCGCGAGACATCCCGGCCATAGGCCATGGCGACATCCTGCAACTCACACTCCCCACCCTGATCGCAAATGGGGCAGTCCAGGGGGTGATTAATGAGCAGGAACTCCATGGTCCCCTTCTGGGCCTCCAGCGCCATGGGGGAGCGGGTCAGAACCTTGAGGCCGGAGCACACGGGGGTGGAACAGGCGGGCACGGGCTTGGGGAAGGGACGCCCATTCTGCTCCACCTCCACCAGACACATACGGCAGTTGGCGGCAATGGACAGCTTTTTGTGGTAGCAGAAGCGCGGGATAGGGATCCCCTCGCGATCGGCGACCGCGATGAGCATCTCTCCCGGGTGCGCCTCGCAGGCGCGACCGTCGATATCGATTGTGACCTTGTCCGTCATTGCGCTATCTCAGTGGGAGAAGGCCCTTTCAGGCGTTCTCGACCAGGCCCCTGCCATGTTCGATGTAGTGTAGGAACTCATGACGGTAGTGCTTGAGGAAACTTTGTACCGGCATGGCTGCCGCATCTCCCAAGGCACAAATGGTGCGTCCGCCGATATGTCCCGCCACGGTATCGAGAAGTTCAATATCTTCCGGCCGGCCCTGGCCGTGTATGATCCGGTGCAGCACCCGCGCCAGCCAGCCTGTACCCTCGCGGCAAGGCGTGCACTGGCCGCAAGACTCGGCGGCATAAAAATGCGCCAGGTTCGCCAGCACCTTGACCATGTCGGTCCCCTCAGCGAGGACGATCACGGCCCCGGAACCCAGCATGGACCCTACCTGGGCGATGGCGTCATAGTCCATGGTGACGCCCATCATCACATCCCCCGGTACCACCGGAGTCGAAGACCCACCGGGGATCACCGCCTTGAGCTTACGTCCGCCCTTGACGCCACCGGCCATGGCCAGCAGAACTTTAAAGGGGGTACCCAGGGGCACCTCGAAATTGTTCGGTTTCGCGACGTGCCCCGTCACCGAGAAGAGCTTGGGACCGCCGTTATTGGGTAAGCCCTGTTCCAGAAACCACTGCCCTCCCCGCTCCAGAATCACCGGCACCGAGGCCAGGGATTCGGTGTTATTGATGGTGGTAGGCTGGCCATAGAGGCCAACCTGGGCCGGGAATGGGGGCTTATAGCGAGGCTGGCCCTTCTTACCCTCCAGGGACTCTAGTAACGCCGTCTCCTCGCCGCAGATATAGGCACCGGCGCCCAAGTGGACGTAAAGGTCGAAATCAATGCCACTGCCATCGATGTCACGACCCAGCAGGCCCGCCTGATAGGCCTCCTTCAGGGCACCTTCGAAGCGGGCAGTCGGTTCGTAAAACTCGCCCCGAATATAGTTGTAGCCCACCGTGGCGCCAATGCAGTAAGCCGCGATGGCCATGCCCTCGATAAGCTGGTGCGGGTTGTAGAGCAGTATGTCCCGGTCCTTGCAGGTGCCCGGCTCACCCTCATCCGAGTTGCAGACCAGGTATTTTTGGCCAGGCTCCTTGCGCGGCATAAAGCTCCACTTGAGCCCCGTCGGAAAGCCGGCTCCACCCCGCCCGCGCAGATTGGAGAGCTTCAGCTCATTTATGAGGCCGCCTGGGTCTGGCCGCTCGCGAAGAATTTTCTCCCACTGAGTATAGCCGCCGATGCTACGGTAGGCGGCCAGCGTCCAAGGCTGGTCCAGATGCAGGGTACGGAAGCAGACCGTGTTCTGACGTTCGTCCATTAACTCAACCCCTCGATCAGCTTGTCAAGGGCCTCGGGGGTCAGTCCCTCATGATAGGTGTGACCTACCAATACCGCCGGAGCATGCCGACAGGCGCCCAGACACTCCGCCTCCTTAAAGGTAAAGCGACCATCGGCGCTGGTTTGGCCGGGTTTGAGGCCGTATTTATTTTCGACATGCGCGATGAGTTCTTCCGACCCATTCAACATGCAGGAGACGCTGTTACAGACGCAGACCTTATTCTTGGCCGTGGGCTCAAGGTCGTACATGTTGTAAAAGGTCGCCACCTCGTAAACGGCTATCGCCGGCATATCCAGATAGCGGGCGACGTCGTCCATCAGTTCCCGGGACAACCAGCCGCCGTTCCAGTCCTGCACCAGGGTCAGGGCCGGCATGACGGCCGACTGCTTCCACTCGGCCGGGTATCTGGCGATGTGGTCATCAATAGCGGCGCGAATCGTAGCGTCAAAGAGATCCTTCTTGGCCTCTTGCGGGACCGGAACGGTCAGGGGTACGCTTCTGAAGCTCATCAGCGGTCAATCTCCCCAAATACGATGTCCATGGTGCCAATGATGGCCACCACATCCGCCAGCATGTGCCCGCGCGCCATCTCGTCCATGGCCGAAAGATGGGCAAAGCCCGGGGCCCGGATCTTGACGCGGTAGGGCTTATTGGCCCCATCCGACACCAGATAGACACCAAACTCGCCCTTGGGGGCCTCCACGGCGGCATAGACCTCGCCAGCGGGCGGGCAATAGCCCTCGGTGAAAAGCTTGAAGTGATGAATAAGGGCTTCCATGTCGCCCTTCATCTCGGCGCGAGGGGGCGGCGCTACCTTGTGGTCGTCGATCATGACCGGACCCGGGTTCGCCCTCAGCCAATCGACACACTGTTTGATGATCCGGTTGGCTTGGCGCATTTCCTCGACGCGCACCAGATAACGATCGTAGCTGTCGCCGTTTTGCCCCACCGGGATGTCGAAATCCACCAGGTCATAGGCGGCATAAGGCTGTTTCTTGCGTAAATCCCAGGCGAAACCAGAACCTCGGATCATGGGGCCCGTAAACCCGAGTTGGAGGGCCCGTTCCGGCGAGACGACGCCAATACCCACGGTGCGCTGTTTCCAGATGCGATTATCCGTCAGCAGGGTCTCGTACTCATCGACGTAACCCGGGAACCGCATCGTAAAGTCTTCGATAAAGTCCAGTAGCGAACCCTGGCGGGCCTCGTTACGCCGGGCGAAATCCTCGGTGCTATGCCACTTGCTGGGCTCTTCGCGATAACGGGGCATCTGTTCCGGCAAATCCCGATAGACGCCACCGGGCCGATAATAGCCCGCATGCATCCGCGCGCCAGAGACCGCCTCATAACAGTCCATGAGATCTTCGCGCTCACGGAAGCAATAAATGAACATGGTCATGGCGCCCACATCCAGGCCATGAGTCCCCAGCCACAAGAGGTGATTGAGAAGACGAGTGATCTCGTCGAACATGGTCCGAATATATTGAGCACGAATCGGGGCCTCGATACCCAGCAAACGCTCGATGGCCATGACGTAGCCATGCTCGTTACACAGCATGGACATATAGTCCAGGCGGTCCATGTAGCCAATGCTCTGGTTATAGGGCTTGGTCTCCGCCAGCTTCTCGGTACCCCGATGGAGCAGCCCGATATGGGGATCGGCCCGGACAATCACCTCGCCATCCATCTCAAGCACCAAGCGTAAGACGCCATGCGCAGCGGGATGTTGAGGCCCAAAGTTCAGGGTGTAATTGCGAATCTCAGGCATGGGGGCGGTCCAGCGAGGCGTCGCCGAAGCGGCTATCGGCGCGGATTACGCGCGCCACCAGGACGCGGGGCTCAATACTGACCGGTTCATAGATCACGCGGGCCAGATCCGGGTCATAACGCATCTCCACATGGCCCGAGACCGGAAAGTCCTTGCGGAAGGGGTGGCCTACAAAGCCGTAGTCGGTCAGGATGCGGCGAAGATCCGGATGACCGCGATAGAGAATCCCATACAGGTCGAAGGCCTCGCGCTCAAACCAGTTGGCAACATTCCAGATATCCACAACTGAATCCACCATGGGCTCTGGACCCGCAAGTTGGACCCGAATCCGCAACCGGCGGTTGTAGCTCATGGACAGCAAATGATAGACCGAGGCGAACCGACTGGAGTCATCGGCCATATCCCCCTGACTCCTCTCGGCGCCCCGCCCGAAGCCAGTGCTGGAGGCTGCCTCCGTTTCCCACTCAGATTGGCCATAGGCGCCAAAATCGACGCCACAAACATCCGTGAGTTGGTCGAAAAGAAAATCCGGGTGATCACGGAGAACCAGGGCCTGCCCATGCCAAGCCTCTGCCTGGGTGACCAGCGTCATCTCCCCACGACTGTACTCAAGATGATAGTCGCTACCCGCGAAATGCCGGTCGATCGCATCCACAAGCGCGTCTTGTCGCGCGTCGCCGGTTCTCGATTCCTGTTGTGACATGGCGAGTGGCTGCTCAGCGGGCTATGGTATTGGTACGGCGGATCTTGTTCTGCAACTGCAGGATACCGTACAGCAGGGCCTCGGCCGTGGGCGGGCAGCCCGGGATATAAATATCAACCGGAACAATGCGGTCGCACCCGCGCACCACCGAATAAGAATAATGGTAATAGCCGCCCCCATTGGCACAGGAGCCCATGGAGATAACCCAGCGCGGCTCCGCCATCTGGTCATAGACCTTACGCAAGGCGGGAGCCATCTTATTGCAAAGGGTGCCAGCAACAATCATGACGTCGGATTGACGGGGGCTGGGCCGAAAAATCATGCCAAAGCGGTCCAGATCATAGCGGGCAGCGCCGGCCTGCATCATCTCTACGGCACAACAGGCAAGTCCGAAGGTCATGGGCCACATAGACCCGGTACGAGCCCAATTGATGAGTTTGTCGGCCGTGGTGGTGATCACGCCCTGCTCAAGGATGCCGGCTATTCCCATTCCAGTGCCCCCTTCTTCCACTCATAGATGAAACCGACTACGAGGATAGCGAGGAAAATCACCATGGCCATGAATCCAACCAGTCCCAAGCCCTCAAGCGCGACGGCCCAAGGAAAGAGGAAGGCGATTTCCAGGTCAAAAATGATAAAAAGAATGGCAACCAGATAGTAGCGCACATCAAACTTAAGGCGGGCGCTCTCGAAGGCCTCGAAACCGCATTCGTAAGGGCTATCCTTCGCGGCGTCAGGACGACGCTCCGCCAGGACGAAGCCCGCCGCCATGGCGCCCCCTCCCACCAACAAGCCGATGACCATGAAAATCAGAATTGGAAGGTAGTTTTCTAGCACCCACTTCCCCTTGCTGTTAGATTCTTATTGGTGCGATCCCAACGCGGATGGCGAAGTCTAGTGCAGCCTCTCGAAAGATGTCAAGCCAAAAATCCCACCCTTTGAAAATACAAATCAAAGGGTTACCGATAGCTGAACACAGAACCCAAAAGCAAAAAAAAGGCAGGTCATTTCATGACCTGCCCAGTTAAATGGTGCCGACGGCCGGACTCGAACCGGCACGGCTTACGCCACTACCCCCTCAAGATAGCGTGTCTACCAATTCCACCACGTCGGCTAATAACTGAATTATTCCTTGGGGGCCGGGGATGTGGGGGCCCGGGGTTCCGATACCGGGGGGACCACAACCTCGACTTCCTTAACAACCTCGACTGGCGCCGCCACCGGCGGTATCTCGGAGGACCCCTTTGTGTTCGTGACTGGCGATGGCACCTGCCCATGATTGGGCACCTCGCCGGGCTTAACCAGGGGTGCTACCGGGGCCTGATCCAACTTATCCATGAGCCCCACCGGTACACCGACTTGGGCGGCATAATAGGCTAGAACCATGCTGGTGATAAAGAACAAAGCTGCCAGAATCCCGGTGGTCCTGGACAGAAAATTACCGGAACCACGCGCTCCGAAAACGGTAGCCGAGGCGCCACTGCCAAAGGCCGCGCCCATATCGGCGCCCTTGCCGTGCTGAATCAGCACCAGACCAATGAGCCCTATGGCCAGAAAGAGATGTACGACGGTCAGTATGGTCTGCATCTTAGAATCAAACGCTAGCGTGCGCGGCCTGGCAGATACCTAGGAAGTCACTGGCTACCAGCGCGGCGCCACCAATCAGACCGCCATCGATATCCGGCTTTGCCATCAATTGAACCGCGTTGTCGGGTTTCATGCTGCCACCGTAAAGGATTCGCAACCCTTCCGCAACGCCGACATCGTGAGCGGCGACCCGGCTACGAATGAAGGCATGAACCTCCTGCGCCTGCTCCGGCGTGGCCGTTTTGCCCGTGCCGATAGCCCAGACGGGTTCGTAGGCGATCACCCCAGCCGCCAAGGCCGCTGCTCCCTGGCCCGCGATGACTGCGTCCAGTTGGCGAGCGATCACCGCCTCGGTTACGCCCTGCTCACGTTCCTCGAGGGTCTCACCCACGCAAAGGATAGGCTTGAGGCCCGCAGTGCACGCCAGGGCGAATTTGGCCGCCACCAGGGCATCATCCTCACCGTAAAGGGTGCGACGCTCCGAGTGGCCAACGATGACATAGGTGCAACCAAAATCCAGCAGCATGGAGGCCGCGATCTCGCCCGTGAAGGCGCCTGATAACTGGTTGGACAGGTTCTGCCCGCCCCAGACAATGACCGTGCCGGACAGGGCCGCCTGGACCTGGGGTATGTAAATGTAGGGCGGACAAACCGCTACCTCGCACTTGGCCACCCCGGCCACGCCAGACTTAACCCCCGCCAGCAGCTCACGCACACTCGCGGTGGAACCATTCATTTTCCAATTGCCGGCAACCAAGGGCTGACGCATGAGAACCTCCTGCCTTTCAAGAGCGCGAGAAGATAGCGGGTTGGCCGATTAAATGCAATCGCAAAATCTTGGCCGTGCCCTCCTGCGGCCATTCTCCGGGGGCGCGCCATGCATTACACTCTCAACCCATGGCGACCAAATCCAAACCCAAAACCGCTCAGTCCAACATCGCCCTCAACAAAAAGGCGGGTCACGACTACTTCATCGAGCAACGTTATGAGGCCGGCCTCAGCCTGCAAGGCTGGGAAGTCAAGAGCGCCCGGGCCGGGCGTGTGCAACTGCGCGAGGGCTATGTCCGGATCATCCAGGGCGAGGCCTTCCTCCTGGGTTGTCATATGTCCGCCCTCGCCAGCGCCTCCACCCACGTCAGCCCGGACCCGGTGCGTAACCGCAAATTGCTGCTGAAACGCAGTGAGATTCACCTCCTGATCGGACTGGTCGAACGCTCCGGCTACACCCTGGTCCCCACCGCCATGTACTGGAAGCGGGGCCGCGCCAAGCTGGAGATCGGCCTCGCCAAGGGCAAAAAGCTCCACGACAAGCGCGACAGCGAGAAGGACAGGGACTGGATACGGGAGAAGGATCGTCTTTTCAAGCAGAAGTAGGGGGACGATCCGGCTAATTTTCATTGCCCAGGAACTCACCCCCCTCTATACTCTCCAATGAAATAACTCTGGGGGCGACATGGCTTTCGACGTGGGTTGCGAACCCTGGGGTGCATGCCGAGGTGCGGGGTACCTCGTAAATCCATCCGCAAATCAACAGTTGCCAACGACGACAACTACGCTCTCGCCGCCTAAACCGGCGAGCCTCTGACCGTTCTTTGCCCATGGGGGGCGGGTTTCAGGGGTAACAACACACGGGATCGCGGTGACGGGAGTCCGGACCTGATCCGCTAAAACCCAATTCGGAATCGCTGACCGAGCGCCCTGCCCTTCGGGCGTTGGAAGGTTAAAAATAATAGACAGGGCTAAGCATGTAGATCTCTAGGCAGAGGACTTGCGGACGCGGGTTCGATTCCCGCCGCCTCCACCAATTCGATTTCCGACTGCATCCGGAATCATCCACAAGCCCACATCGCAGTGGGCTTTTTTGTTGCTTGCTCGTCCAGTAGCGTCTAAAGTTACCCCATAGAATCCCGAATCTAGCGGGGGTAACTTTTGGGGTTACCCCATGACCGACAGAGCAGTTACCCCAGATGCCACTCACAGACACCGCGATCCGTAAAGCCAAGCCCGAGGTTAGGCAGCACAAACTCTACGATGAGCGGGGGCTATTCCTGCTCATCAACCCCAAGGGCGGCAAGTGGTGGCGCTTCAAGTACCAATTCGACGGTAAGGAAAAGCTGCTGTCCCTCGGCACCTACCCCGACACAAGCCTGAAGGACGCCAGAGAACGACGAGACGAGGCGCGCAAGCAGGTTGCGGCTGGTATCGACCCCAGCGAACACCGCAAAGCCCGGAAAACGGCAACAATCGCAAGACAGTCCAACAGCTTCGAGGTCGTGGCGCGGGAGTGGTACGGCAAGCATGCCCCAAACTGGTCACCCAACCATGGCGACAGGATCATCCGCCGCCTGGAGCACGATATCTTTCCCTGGATCGGCGGCAACCCCATCGCGGACATCGACGCCCCGCAATTGTTAGAAGTGATCCGCCGCATTGAACAGCGCGGAGCTCTGGAGACCGCCCATCGCGCCTTAGGCAACTGTGGGCAGGTCTTCCGTTATGCAGTCGCCACCGGACGGGCCGAACGTGATCCTTCCGGCGATCTGCGCGGCGCATTGCCGCCCGTGAAGGGGGAGCATTTCGCATCGGTCACCGAACCCAACAAGGTGGCCGAGGTACTTCGGGCATTGGACGGCTACGAAGGCACTCTCACCGTGCGTTGTGCTTTGCGCCTTGCCCCGCTCGTCTTCGTGCGGCCCGGCGAGCTGCGCCAGGCGAAATGGGCAGACATCGACCTGGAGGCCGCTGAGTGGCGCTACACCGTCACCAAGACCGATACCCAGCACATCGTCCCCCTCTCACGTCAAGCCGTGGACATCCTGAAGGAACTGCAACCGCTGACCGGGTGCGGCCAGTACGTCTTCCCCGGGGCACGCAGCGCTGCCCGCCCCATGAGCGACAACGCCATCTTGGCCGCCATGCGTCGCATGGGCATCGACAAGGAAGAAATGAGCGGCCACGGCTTCCGGGCCATGGCGCGGACGATTCTTGATGAAGTACTGGGTTTCCGGCCCGATTACATCGAGCACCAGCTCGCCCATGCGGTACGCGACCCGCTCGGACGAGCCTACAACAGGACTACCCACCTGGACGCACGGCGCGGGATGATGCAGGAATGGGCGAACTACCTCGACAAACTGAAAGCGGGGGCGGAGATCATTCCCTTTCATCGGGGCGAGTAGGCTATCCTTAGGTGCTCGTCTCTAAGAGAAAGACAAGTCCTCCGCAGATTCCACTTCCCACCCCAAGGATTCCAATGCGGCACAGATGGCTTCCAGGTTCTCCGGAGGCAACATCCAGAAGCCGCCGTTGAGGAAGGTTATCTCGCACCTCCCGTAGCAATTCAGAATTTCCAGCGGAAGGACGTATCCCATTTCTTGCTGCAACCATAGCGGGTAGTCGCCGTCCGACCAACCAGGCAGCGATTCCCCAGAGAACGGACTTTGCCTTTTGGCTTTTCTTCACCGTTATCATCAAATGCGATGCGAAGGATTTCCGCATACTCTTTCCGAGGCATCAACCGCCGAAACTGCTCCCATGTTTCTGCGTTACTGATCGCATCATGGATTAAGCTAGCCATCGCCCATGCCACGGGCGCTTCCTCAAGCTCATGGCCGCCCTAGCCAAGGTCGATGTCCTCATCCTCGACGACTGGGGGGCTGGCCGCCCTCAATGGTTAACGCCTCCGCGACTTCCTCGAACGGATTGAGTATCGTTATCAAACTCGCTCAATGCTGGTGACCCCGGCGTTTCTGAGCTACGCGTTCCAAGCATGCTTGGCCCCATGCGTGCTTGTATTTTCCGCCCCGCATCTTCCGTAAGTAGCCCCTCGCCTCAAGGTAATCGCTAGATAGCGCATCCATCGAATGGCCCGACTCGAATGACCAGCATAAGCATTGACCAGGGGGTGGGGGCTTGCGCTTGCTCCTGATGACCATTCCCTACCTGGTTCCGACTTCGATTAGTCGCCGCCCCAGGGTCTCGAAGCTTTGTCGTTGGGAATCCCCCCGTCGCTTTTGACTAAAGCGCCCATCGTGCAGTTGCCATTCGAAACCGCAGTGGCAGCGGGCGTAGAAGCCGCCGTTCTCCGGTTCGAAGATCGACGCGGCCTGTGTGCATTCTGGGCAGCCATTCAGCCGGTCGATCTGAGTCTTCCGGGCT
>JBGAUE010000032.1:0-42788 GCA_044228795.1 Chromatiaceae bacterium
CCCGCTTTCCGCGCAAGAGGATCGTCATCGCCTTGCCCCCGAAGCGGCGCTCACACCAGTTGATCCAGGCCGCCTCGGGCCACTTCATCATCAACGAAACCGCCTTTCGTCACAGCCAGCTCCCGGTCCAGGTGCAGCGAGCCGACGGTTTTATCCTCCACCGCCCGGCCACCTGGCGATAGTAATAGATGGAGGTCGCGCTGCTCGGTCGCCAGGGCCTGGAAATCAATGACCCGGATAAGCGCTATCAGCTCAACAGCCTGGAGGGCGAATTCTCCGGGCTGCACCTGCTCTGCCTGATGCACGCCGGCATCCGGCGGCTGGACCCCCAGGCCGACACCGGGACCGGCCTGGATCAGGAGTACGCCATGGCCGTCGCCATGCGGGGCGGCGCATGAGCGCCATGCCCCCCAAGTACCTGGCGGTCGTGACGCCCCTGGTAGACAAGGCGCGCGCGATCCTGGAGTCCGGGGAGTCGCTGCAGCCCTTCGCGTTCATCGGCAACTTCGAGACCGGGCGGATCCTGCCGGTCCTGCTCGACACGCGGGACGACCGCGCCAAGGACGGCTCGGCCGCGGCGATCCGGCGCGCCGCCGAGCAGACGCAGGCGCACTTCGTCTTCACCATCATGGAGGCATGGGCCCTGCCGAAGGACAAGCTGCACCGCCACGGGGAAATCATCCAGAAATACGGCTCGATCGGTGCCAGCCCGTACCGCATCGACGCCGCGGCCTTCGTCCTGGAAACCGCGTACGGCATCTGGCTCGCCCAGGCCACCCTCAAGCCGAAGGGCATCTCCAAGAAGAAACGGACCTTTGGGACGGTCGATTTCCTGTTCGGAGACCAACTGGAAGGGCGGTTCGGGGGGCTGTTGGGGGCGGTAGCCGACGGCGGTACCCTGCACTGACCGGGGGGTGGGGCACCGACAGGGTTGGCGGGCACGGCGGGTGGATTCGGATACCCGCTCGATACCGAACCGCATCTCTGCGAAGGCTTGCTGGGCGCGGCGAGGGTTTAGGGTGCTACTCCACGGTGGTCGGGTTGACCAGACGTTAAGCCCAGCAAGTCTGTACCGCAAGCGCGTGGTAGGCTGTTGCCGGCTTGGCGCAGGATGGCGTTGGCCGTGGGCCGGGCTTTGGCCGGGGTGGGCACGGAGAAGGTGATGCCGGTGGTCGGCCGCAAGCGGTGGCCGCCGATGCGCACCAATACGTCGGGAAAGAAACAGCCATTGGTTCAGCCGAGCAGGTCGCGGGCATTACCGGCATGGAGCAACCCCTGACGGGAGGGCCAATGTTGCTCGCGGTGGCGGCGCGGTGAGCACTCCAGGCAGTAGCTCAGGCGCTTAGGGATTGGCAGCACACCTGGGCGCTCCGGCAGGGGCGGGAAGACGTGATCGACGAGAGGTACGGCGGCCTTCGCCATGCGCCTGTCGAAGCCCGACGGGCAGATGCCGCGCCCCCCAGGAGAAGGCTACCCGGAAATCGTCGCCGCACGCTGGGAAACGCGCCTGATATAACCCACAGGCCAGGATGCCGTATACGAGATGGGCTAGCCTTATGCGCGACCGCCGTCATAGCCATTCCCCGCCACCCTTCCGACGTCCCATCGCCTACCGGTTAGGCGAGGTCACGGTAGATCTCGGCGACTACCTGCTGAACATCGGTCATGGCGGGCTCTGCTTCGTCTCACCCATCCCTTCAGGGTGCACCTCACTGCTCACTGCAGCAAGCATTGGTCTCTGTGCCCGCCTACAACACCGTGTGTTCTCCGGGGGCCCCCTCCGGCAACCGTTGTCGAGGGGCAGAGGAGGCTTCCTTACCTCCTAACACGTTCAAGGCGTAAACCCTGTCGGGCATCGATCAAAACTTCCCAGCCGTCGCGTACCCCCGACGACGTGGATTGCCATTGATGTTCCAGATAGACCTGGTAAACTGAAAATGTTACTGGCCTTTGATGAAACTCCACAACATACTTCAGAAATGCCTTTAACAATCAGTGGAATGAAATACTTCACGGCTGTCGATGTGGCGGAATGGCTGGCGGTGAGCCGACAGACCCTCCGGTACTGGCGGCAGGAACGGAAGATCCTAGTGGGCCACAGGTTCCGAAACCGCCATGTGGTCTTCACCTCCGCCAAGGTGAAAGAGACCGGCGGTTTGCCAGCCGGATTGACCCCAGAACCTCCCACCGACCCCCAGCCGGATCTGTATCAGGGTGCCTGAGGGCGACAACATGAAAAACGCCGTGGTCCTTCTAAGCGGTGGTCTGGACTCCACCACCGCCCTGGCCGTCGCCCAGGCCGAGGGTTTCACCCCCTATGCCCTGTCTTTCCGCTATGGCCAGCGCCACAGTGTGGAACTCGAGTCGGCGAAGCGCATTGCCGAGGTCATGGGGGTGGCTGAGCACGTCATCGCCGACATCGACCTGCGCCGCTTCGGCGGCTCCGCCCTGACGGCGGATATTGAGGTACCCAAGGCCCGCAGTCTGTCCTCCATGGGCGCAGGTATCCCGATCACCTACGTCCCTGCCCGCAACACCGTGTTCCTGTCCTTCGCGCTGGCCTGGGCCGAGGTGCTCGGCGCGAGCGACATCTATGTCGGTGTTAACGCGCTCGACTACTCTGGCTATCCGGACTGTCGGCCCGAGTACATCGCCGCCTACGAGCGCATGGCCAACCTGGCCACCGCGGCGGGGGTCGAGGGCCGCCAACACCTCCAGATCCACGCCCCTCTCATCGCCCTGACCAAGGCGGACATCATCCGGCGCGGGCTTGCACTGGGGGTGGACTACGGACTCACCAGCAGTTGCTACGACCCCGGGGCAGACGGGCGCCCCTGCGGCCAATGCGATTCCTGTCAACTCCGCGCCAAGGGCTTCGCCGAAGCGGGGGTTGCAGACCCCTTGTTGGTCCGCTTCGGGATGGCCTAACGGCCGAGGGAGTCATGACCGAAGGCCTCTTCCATCAGGCCGCAGCCCCCTTCGAGGCCGCGCGCCAGGTCGCGATGCTTCCGGAGGGCCACCGGGCCCGCCGCCTGCACGGGCACAGTTTCACTGCTCGGGTCCGTGCGCAGCTTCCCGCGCCCTGGGGCCCCTTCCCGGGTGGCGAGTCCGGCGCGCTGGCGGACGCCCTGTCCGCCTGCGTCGCCCGACTCGATTACAGCGACCTCAACCAGCAACTCCCAGTCCCCACGGACGAGAATCTGGCCCGCTGGGTCCGCCGTTGCCTCACGGTACCGGGCATCGAGTCCGTCGGCATACAAAGCACCCGGGACCAGGGAGCAGACCTGGACGCCAATGAGCAGGTCCATGTCTGGCGCCGCTTTCGGTTCGAGGCCGCCCATCGGCTCCCCCATGTCCCGGAGGGACACCAGTGTGGGCGGATGCATGGCCACGGTTTCGAGGTCATACTCCACGCCAACCAAGACCTGGCCGGCCAGGACATGGGCTTGGACTTCGATTACCTGGCGTCGGTGTGGGCCCCGCTCCACGCGGAACTCAATTTCGCCTGCCTCAACGACATCCCCGGACTTGCCAACCCGACCAGTGAGCTGCTGGCCAGTTGGCTGTGGCTGCGGCTCAAGCCCATCCTCCCTGCCCTGTCCTGGATCACCGTCTACGAGACGGCCACCGCGGGCTGTCACTACGACGGGCGTCACTACCGCATTTGGAAGGAACTGCGCTTCGAAGGGGCCCTGCAGCTACTGGGCGCACCGGCAGGCGACCCGCGCCGCAGGCTGCACGGGCACAGTTACCTGCTGCGCCTACACCTCACCGCGCCACTGGATCAGGTCCTCGGTTGGACCCTCGACTACGGGGACGTCAAGACGCTGTTCAAGCCCGTCTACGAATGCCTCGACCACCATCGGCTGAACGAACTGCCGGGCCTGCGCGATGCCGACCCCGGCAACCTTGCACTCTGGATGCGCGAGGCGGTGGCCGAACGTCTTCCCCAGCTCGACCGGATTGACCTCCAGGAGACCCCTGGCTGCGGCGCCAGTCTGTGCTGGGGCGATCTGGGGCCCGCCCTGCCTTCATGACCTACACGGTCAAAGAGGTCTTCCTGACCCTCCAGGGCGAGGGCGCCCAAACGGGGCGCACGGCCGTCTTTTGCCGCTTCGCCGGCTGCAATCTGTGGTCGGGTCGGGAGCAGGACCGGGCCAAGGCCATCTGCACCTTCTGCGACACCGACTTCCGCGGCACCGACGGCCCCGGCGGCGGCAAGTACCCGGACGCGGTCGCTCTGGCGGACCGCATCGCCTCGACATGGCCCGCGGCAGATCCAGGTACCCACCGTTACGTGGTCTGCACCGGCGGGGAGCCCCTGCTGCAACTGGATGCCCCCCTGATCCAGGCCCTGCACGCCTGCGGCTTCGAAGTCGCGGTTGAGACCAACGGCACGAAAGAGGCGCCGCCTGGGCTCGATTGGATCTGCGTCAGCCCCAAGGTGGATGCCGAACTGGTGCTGCGAGCCGGCAACGAACTGAAGCTAGTCTTTCCGCAGCAGGAGGCACCGCCGCAGCGCTTTGCGCAACTGGCTTTCGACCACTTCTTCCTGCAGCCCATGGACGGACCGGACCGGGAGGCGCACACTTGCTTGGCGATCGACTACTGCAAGGCGCACCCGCAATGGCGGCTCAGCCTTCAGACCCACAAGCTACTCGGAATCCCCTAGCGGGTGGGGGAGGGCGCGCAACATGACCGACGCGGTTGTCTGCAAGCGAGAGACCTCTCTGGACACCCTAGCTCCCCTGGCGACGTCATTAGGCATGTTTGCGGCAATCCCCCAAGAACTCGAAGACGTCCAGAACCACGCCGATCATCGTCAGGTGCCTCTAGATCAGGTCGGCGTTAGCGACCTCCGCTATCCCATCACCGTTCTCGATCGCACCGCGGAGTCCCAACGCACCGTTGCTACAATCACGCTCTCTGTCGGCCTGCCGCAGGATACCAAGGGCACCCACATGAGCCGCTTCATTCATGTCCTGGAACGGCATCGGGGGGAGATCACGGTGCGGACTCTTCCAGAGATGCTGAGGGATCTCAAAACGACCTTGGAGGCCGAGTCGGCACGCATCGAGGTGTACTTCCCCTACTTCCTCGAGCGCAAGGCACCGATTAGCGGCGTATCGGCCTTAGTCGACTACCGGTGTACCTTCGTCGGTGAGATGGACGGCGGAGACATGGATTTCGTCCTCGGTGTCGATGTCCCCGTCACCAGCCTGTGTCCGTGCAGCAAGGCCATCAGCGACTACGGGGCTCACAATCAAAGGGGCTTTGTGCGCATCGAGATCCGTTCAACAGAGATCGTTTGGATCGAGGAACTGATCGGGGTGGCTGAGTCCTCCGCCTCCACGCCAATCTACGCCCTCCTCAAACGGGAGGATGAACGTCACCTGACCATGCAGGCTTACGACAACCCGGTCTTCGTCGAAGACATGGTGCGCACCGCTGCAGTCCACTTGCGCGAGGATGCGAGGATCACATGGTTCAAAATATGTGCTGAAAACCTTGAAAGCATTCACAATCACAATGCCTTTGCCCAGGTAACCTGGAAGAGGCCTCAGGAACCGACACCATGACACTCGACCAGATCCAGTATTAGGTTGACGCCTGGATCCGTCAGCACGGCGGATACTGGGACAAGTTTCAGATCATGGCACGGCTTACGGAGGAGACGGGGGAGATCGCCTCGGCGCTGCAACGCCAGGAGGGCTTGCGCCCGCGCAAGGAGCAGGTAAATCTCGGTGATGAGGTGGGTGACCTCCTCTTTACCCTGGCAGCCTTCGCCAATGTGAACGGACTCAAGCTGTCGGACTGTCTGGCGGGAGCACTGAGCAAGTACGACATTCGCGACAGCGCGGACTGGAAAAACCAAGCAACGTAATCGTCGGCGGAATTACTATCGCGTTGCGGTGCAAGGAACTCAAAAAATAAAAGGAATACCGTGTCCTACATCGCTAAAATAATCGAAGTCCTCGAACGTGACGCCGTTCTCGAGGTGGATAATGAAGAACACACCTACCCCGAGCATCTGGCGCCGGTTCCTGTTGATTGGGACCGGGTCTTTCCTCCAGCCTCATCAAGGGAAACGGAAGAGGATTGGCCGCTCGATCCCGATTTAGAGAGGAGGATTCTCCTGGCGGCAGACAGACCCGTGCCCAAAGATTCCATGGAGCCTCGATGGCCGGAGGAAGACGGACCCTTGGGACCATGGCCGGAAGACATCCAGAGGGGAGAACGACCGATCTGGGAGGTCTGTGCCTGGTACCAGCCGATCCACTTCTTCGCCTATGACTGGGGCATTTACATCCGAGAGGACTGCCTGCAAGCGAACGCGGTCCGTCTCGCCCGCTACCTTGACCCGCAAACGCTCGCACTTATCCATCCCCCGCTCTTGGCGCGCAGCATTCTCCGGGCCTCCTTCGCGACCTTGTTCCTCCACGAACACTTCCATCATAAGGTGGAGAGTTTTGGACTGCGATTGCACGTCACGCGCGGCCCTGGCATTTATCCCTGCTATAAGCATAGGGTGTACCGACCCAACTACCTTACCGACGACTGCCTCGAGGAGGCGATGGCGAACGCGGATGCGTATCGCCGGTTGTCGTATGAACCCTACCGAGGGGTTCTAGGGAAAGCGGTTCTTGATGCGACGCAACGCTACCTCCGGAATGCGTTTCGTACCGATCCCCCCGGGTATCGCCAAGCGGTTAACCATATCAAGGCAGATGGGTACTACTCCGGGCTGAACTTGCTACAGGGGCAGATCAAAGAAGCTCGGTTGGCCCCGGTGCAACTCAGTACCGATTGGGATCTCGCGCCGCAACTGACACGAAGTCTATTCAACCTCAAGTCGGATATTTACACATTGGTCCCGCGGGGCGGACGGTCGATCTTTCCGTCGCGGATCTTTCCCAGAACCTGCTCGACGCAGGACATGGTGATGATTTACCAAAATAGCGGTTACCAGATCGTCCCGGGCGGAAATGGATCGCATTTGAAGCTGAAGAAAACCGGGTGCCCGACGATGATGCTGCCGGGACATCGGCGGGAGCTTTCTGCCGCAGTGCTTAAGAATGCACTTGACGCACTCGGCGGCTATTCGTTGCCGGACCTCGACAATCTCATGGCGACGATCTGATGAAAGTATTGATTGTCACCTCCTGCACGGGTCAAAAGACCGTCTCGCACCCCGCCGGCCTCACCTGCGTGGACTTCGCCCAGGCCCCCGAGCACATCCGGGCGCGCGAGGCGGCCCTCGCCGAGGCCCTCACGCCTGCCCGGGACCTCTACAGCGGCCAGCAGCATGCGCGGCGTCGACGCGCTGGCCGACAAGATCGACATCGCCCTCTACGTCGTCTCCGCAGGCTACGACCTGGTCCCCGGCGACCTCAGACTCGCGCCCTACGAGTGCTCCTTCATCGGTAGGCGCCGCGCCGATTTATGAGCCTTACCGTCTTGCTTCAAGAGTCCTTTGCACTCGGTGCCCCGCCCGGGTGGCAGTGCTCGCGGGAGGTCTCGTTTTTGTCGAAAGACCTTGAAGCGAGACTCGGATTTGCTCCGCGCGCAGACGTGCTCTTAGAGAATCGTGCTCTGGGCCGGCGGCTCTGGATCGAATTCGAGATCAGCCGTGCCGACCCCGTTGCTAACCATATGAAATTCGCTGTCGGGCATCTTTTCTTCCCACAACCGGCGGGCGATGCGTTCATATCCATGGTCAGTCATCACGTTGCTGTAGGCCGCAGGAATCTCGGGGCAACCGCCGTTATCCTAATGCGCAGACTTGGTATGCAGGCATTCCAAGTCCCATTGCTACCTGCTATTTCCGGGGCGGAGATCAAGTTATTGAATCACTTGACTAAATCTCGGCTTATGGAGCGCAACCTTTCTGTGGCCGCCGAGATCGAGCGCGCGATTACGATTGCAGAGCCGGTCTTTATACATCGTGCGAACGCTATTTTCTTCGCATCCAATTCCCTCGAGGTCTCACTCAACGTCGCAAGCTGGAATCGGGACGCCGCGACTGAAATGGGAGCAACTCTTTGGGGCAAGCGAACCGTGACCTTTTTCGTTTACGACCCGCGCTCTTACCTCTTCGCGCCCTCGAAGTTCTGTGCTTTTCTTCCCACGCTCAGAATCGCAGATTGCCGCGTTCCGGACTCCCTCGACAACCTAATCGGCATGACAATCGAATATTATTGTTCGGTCGACCAGACTGCACCGCTCTTCGATGGTGCTATAGCTCGAAAGCATTTACTGGACCGTTTGGGCTATCGTTTGGTCGAGCCCGGCAAAGACCCGGATCTGCAAGTGCGTTTCAATAAGTGGCTTGTTGCGCACGAGCAACTCGTCCGGGTACACCCCCGTAATGCCCATATTATGCTTTCCGAATAGTGGCAGACCCGCCCGGTTAGGCTATTCCGTGTCAGACCCAGGGTAACCGCCCGGTTACCCTGTAACAACTCATCGATGCTGCACGTGATGCCCTTGCAGTATGCGCTTCCGACCCTGCCAACGCCGCCTTCGCAGGTTACCTGGCCTAGTGCGCCCAGTCTCTCGGTGCGACTCCCTAGGGTTATCTGAAGAAGACGCTGCAAGACCTGATTTACTACCTTCGGAGCCTACGGCGGGGCCTGTCCACAACGCCCTCAGCCGGATCGAGACTGGGCAGGTATCGCCGCGCCTGTCGAACATTGAAAAGATCGCCGGCGCCTTGGGCCTGTCAACCGAGGAGTTGCAGTTTCGCAAGCCGCCGGTCGCTCAATCTGGGGCTGAGGCCCCAGACGTTGAAGCCCTTGCGGCGCGCTTGGCCTCGCTTGATGAGACCCGACGCCAGGCGGTGTTAACGGCCTTCAACATCCTACTGGACCAGATCGGAGGCCTGTGATGGAGCGGATACTCTACGAAGACGTCGTTGGCCACTCCGTACGACCTGAAGGGCCGCGCCTCAGTGAGATCGCAATCCCGACACCTCTGGCAGCTGGCCTCGTTGCCTTCTTCGGCGCCGATATTCGATTGTCACCACCCCAAGTCCAGGCATTGGCCGCCGGGGTGATTCGTGACTCCGCACATTTTCTCGTTTCCGCGCCGACCAACAGTGGGAAGACACTGATCGCCTTGCTGCGTGTCATGGCAGGGGCCCTGTCGGATGGCGCACGGTCCGTCTATGTGGTGCCGCTGAAGGCACTGGCTGAGGAGAAGGCGGAGGAGATGGCACGGCTGGTGGACCTGATCGCGGCAGCCGGCGGTCGACGCATTCGTATCCGGGTCTCGACCGGCGACTACCGGTTGTCCGGTGACTTTTTGGGTTCGCCGCCGCCGGATGCCCCCGAAGTACTCATCTGCACGCCGGAGCGCTTGGAGGTGATCCTGCGGCATCCGGATAACCTGGACTGGGCAAGGTCGGTCGCAACCTATGTTCTGGATGAGTTTCACCTCCTCGGGGAGGAGGGACGCGGGGCGGTGATGGAGTCGCTCGTCACTCGCCTGCTGATGTACGTTCCGGAAAGCTCGATCCTAGCCCTTTCCGCGACCATCGGCGGACTCGAGGCTCTGGCATCATGGTTGGGACACCGGGGTAAGTCGGTTTGCGTGTTGGACAGTGACTACCGGTATCCACCACTTCGCCGCATGGTGGTGGAAACGGACGACAAGGATGCCTTTGTTGCCGATCGGACGGCACGCATCCTCGCCGAGGACCAGTCCAGCCTTCTGATCTTCGTCTACCGAAAGGCCGACGCTGAGGCGCTTGCCAAGGCCCTCCGGAGCCAGGTGGCAAGCCCCGAAACGGTAAGCCACTTCCATGCGGGATTGCCCCTCGCGGAACGCCGAGATGTTGCAAAGCGGTTTAGAGGTGGCGAAATCCGCGTGCTAGTGGCGACATCGTCGTTGAAGATGGGGATCAACACGCCGGCGACGGAGGTGATCGTCCGAGACACCGTCTATTTCGGGGCCGGCCGTCTCCGTAACGCGGATATCCTGCAGATGATGGGAAGGGCCGGGCGTGGCAACATTCCCGGCGTTGGCTATGTGCTCTGCGCGTGCACGGAGGGGGTACCGAGCTATCCTGACGATCTCGCCCATGGACGGGTCGAGCCCATCGAGCCGCAACTGGTGAGACCCGCTATTTCGGGTGGTCGGCGTCAAACCGAGAACCTAGTGGATCAGGCCGATCCCCTGTGCGCCGTGGTACTTTCAGAACTCGCGCGTCGCGGTGAGGCGAGCATGGTCGACCTAAGGGGATTCATTGAGCATTCCTATTCCGGATGGCAGATGAATCCCGCAAATATCGCGTTAGACCCACAACTTGCATTCCTGGATCGTAGCAAGTTGATCTATCGCGTGGAAAACGCGGAGTCCACATACGGGGCCACTAAGTTGGGGCGGACCACCGTGTTCAGTGGGCTGTCTCCGGAATCCGGTGCCATGCTTGGCGGTTTTCTTCGGGCACTGATCAAGCTTGGCCAGCAGGGGACCGACGGCCAAGACGGCGGCCCGAGCTACTTGCGGCGCTTAAGGGAGTTGGACTTCTTGTTTCTCAGCGTAGCGAGCTTCGAGGCTCGGCACTCACTGCTGCGGAAGCCAACAAAGAAAGATAAGATCAAGGTGGAGGAGTATGTCGAGAATCTGCCAACCGATGAAAAGCCCCTGATCAACCTTTGGAGGTCGCCGACATCTGCCGATTATCCAACGCGTCGCCTGTTGTCATCGTTGCGCTTTCCCGTTCCTACGGATGAACAGTCCGTCGAGGCGAGCTTTTATCGTCTTCTCGGTACCGCGATCCTTCTACACAGGCATGCCAGAGGGGCGACTTTGCATGTTTTGGCGGCAGAGTATGGCAGCCACGCCGGCAGCCTAGAGAGTGGGGTCAAGTACACGGCGACCTGGGTGCTGAGTTGCCTCGCAGAGATATGCCGTTCCGATCGGTGCTACAAACTGGACTTCCTGGCGATGAGGATCTACGAGTTGCTCGAAGATCTCAGTTTGGGCTCGACCCTGGGGAAGCTGGCGACGATCAAGGGCGTGGGGCGTACCACCGTCAGGCGGCTCATGGAAGCCGGGTACAGCGACATGAATACATTAGCAAAAATCGATGAGTCTGCCATGACAGGACTCGGTGTCACTCCGAAAAGGGCCGCGAGTATTGCCCGCTTTCTTCGCCGCCAGGCACGTTAAGAACCGGTCGGGCGAGGACGACTAAAGCACAGATGGGACCTGTTGGCTCCCCTCGGCGAGTTGGCTGCGCGTGCGGACCAGGTGCTGTACCTGCAGACCAAGGAGGGTCTGCTGAATTCCCGCATCCCCTGGGGTCGCTATAGGGTGCGTTCCCGGTCTAGAGTCCCGGTAGTTTTCATCAGCTAAGACCTTCCTCTGTAAACTATCGATCCTCACCTCCCTGGCCTCGTCGGTTTAGCTCCAGAAATTCGGCACGCACTAGATTTGGGTCGCGATGGTGCGCATTCCCGATGACCTGGAGATCTGTACCATCATGTTGCCACCCGACGAAGCGGGGCCGCGCCGGCGCCCCATAAAGGGGGATATAGTTGGGACACTAGTGATCCGTAATCCCTTTTCTCGATCACTTGTTCCACGGCAACCTCTCATCCCAGAAGTGCGTGCCCTGTCCCAGTCCGGTCGCGATTGCCTGCACATCCACCCTCGCCAGCATCGCATCGAAATCGAAATGCGACCGGGGTTGCTTTTCACCACGACCCTCCATCTCCCAGATTACCTCCAGCGGCCCGTTACAATTGGGAGCGTAAGCTAGCCTGATCAGGCATTCCTTCGAACCCGTGCGCACGGCATGGATCGCCGCCTGTCGCGCCGCGTAGGCCGCGAGACGGTCGACATGGACCGGATGCTTGCCCGACAGCGCCCCGCCGCCGATGGGGACGCGGGGGCCGTAGAAGTCCATCACCAGCTTGCGCCCGGTCTGGCCGTTGTCGCCATCACTGCCGGCACGGAAGTACGGCCCGTTGGGATTGACCGAGACCGCAACCTCTTGCCATTTTGCCCGCCAGCGGGAATCGGCACGCTGAAGCTGGCCATAGCAAGCGGAGAGCGTCGCCAGCACATTGCCGGTCAGGTCCATCAGGCCGGTCTGCTGGTGATGCTGCAAGGTAACCAGAACCTGTTCAAGATGCCAGGCGTCGCCCTCCTCCCGCATACACAGAAGCAACTTGCCGTCCGGCCCCGCACCGTTGAGTAATCCGCCACGACAGGCATCCCACAGCGCCTCGCGCATGGCATGGACGAGGAATTGTTCTGGAGGCAGGAAGCGGGTCTTCTGGTCGTAGCCGGCATAACCGACGACGATGCTCTGGTCGTCGCAGATCTCCCGCCCTGCCGTCGGATCATCGATGTTGCGGCACAGGGTATCGGTGATGTTGTACCGCCGCGCGTCGATCCAGTTCTTGCCATCAAGACCCAGCGACAGCCCCACTTCAAACAATACTTCGGCTGGCGTACGGGCCAGCGGTTGCCGCGTCACGATGTTGCCCGACAGCCAGACCTGATCCGACCATACGCCGACCTCGACCTGGGCGAAGGCGGAGGGATCGGCCTTGATCGCCTCGGCGACCAGCGCATCGGCAACCTGATCGCAAAATTTGTCCGGATGGCCGGGGAGAACAGCTTCGGCAAGACGGATCATGAGGGCACTCCTTCCAGTTGGGTGTAGGGCAACCCTGCCTTGGCAATCCGTTGCGGATCGCCCTCGCGGGTGACCAGGACATGCAGGCGCGTGCCGGAGGCTTTGGCAACCAGTTTGCGGTCGAGCGTTTCGATGTAGCCATCGGTAACAACGATGGCGGCATCGGGCCGGGTTGTCGCGACATGCTCGAGTACGCAGGACATCGAGGTGCCACCGGTGGTGGCGGTCTTCAGGTTACCCTTGACGATCTCGGCCGGCGCCACCTCGTTGCTGAAGGCCCAGAACGGACGGCGGATGTGACGGCCCAAGCAGTTGAGCAGAGCGATGATGCGTGGCATTTCCGCATCCATCGATCCGCTGACGTCGAGATACACCTGCGCGGTGCCGTCGCGTCGCTGGCGCACGCCCTCCCACGAAGCCTCGGGCAGGAAAGGCGACCACTGCGCGCGCAGGAAGGCACGCCGGTCGGCCGGCGACAGCACGGGGATGCGGTAGGTCCACAATTCCTCGCGGTGTGCCCGCGACTGGCGGTCGGGGGTGATGTAGCGCTTGATGACGGCGAGCGTCCTGGCTTCCCAGCGGCGCATCGGCTTGTCGTCGGCCGAGAACAAGGTATCTGCCAGCGGTCCGCCGATGCCGCGGTCGCGCGGGCTGCGCCAGATGCCGTGGCCGTTCATCTGTTTCAGCGCGCCTTCAAGTGCCTTGGCCAACTCGCCCTCGGCTTCCTTGCCGAGGTCTGCGTGGTTGCCGAGGAGATCGGAAACGTCGATGGATCCTGCCCCCAGGGTGAAGGGGCCACCGCCGCGCTTACCGGCCTGCCCCTTGAGCACGAAATCGGACAGGGTTTCCGCCAGGCTCTCGATGTCATCAGCGATTAGTCGCCCCTGGTAGAGGGCTTCCCATGCGATGGCCCAAGCCGGCGACTTGTCGCTTTTTGACTGGACCCAGCATTGTTCCGCCGTTGTCATCGGCCTGAGCAGTTTCTGCAGGCCCTTCGCGTTTGCATAGTAGTCAGCCATCATCGACGAATACCGCTCGCCGAACTGGCGGTGGATGATGGCGTTGATCACGGCGTCGAAAGCCAGATGCCGGGCCGGGGTCAGTTGCTGACGTCCTTCGGTATGACGCAACAGGACATGGAGAAACTCATGGCAGACCACGGCTTTCACGTGCTGCTCGGTCTTCGCGTGCTGCTCAAGAAATTCGAGATTCACCAGCAAGCGAGGCTTTGCTTCACATGTGACGGCCAGGGTCGGCACATCCCCGGTAAATTCGACCTTGAGGATCCGCAGTGCAGCCCGGATAGCGAAGGGATTTTCGTCTATCAACTCCTGCAACAAGGCGTGGAACAGATGCGGCGTCATGCGTAGAAACCCTCCGGATCAAATAGCTCGAAGGCGCGCGTCAGACTGTTACGCGTCCAGATCACCGGACGGGCGGGATCGTAGAGTTGGGCGGTACAGAGGCCGAGCATCAGGGCGTTCTTTAGTATCTCTCCCCTCGATGAGTGCAAGGTACATTGGGGTGTCGACTTGTCGGGGCGGCAGATATAGGTTTTTCCGGGAATTGGTACAACCTGGCGCAGATCCTCCGGACTGCCATAACCCTCCTCAGCCAAGATGCCCTCAAGGATTTCCAGCGGGTCCTGGCTGACGGTCAGGGCGAAACCGATGCGGATGATGCGCGGGCATCGGATTTCTCCGTCGTCCTTGCCAAGCAGTGAGGAGCAGATATGCTCACGGCGGTGGCGGGTCGGCGGATGACCCCAACCGGAGTTAGCTTCCTTACGGCCCCTTAGTCCATTTAGAAGCATCAACATCACTTCACCATTCTCTGGAGTAACTTCGCGCAGGCCTCGATCTCCTTCTCGAGGGCAGCGGGATCGGACACGGTGACCTGCTCCACCAGGCACCAGGAGAAGAACTGTTTGGCGCGCTCGGCCCGGGCGCCGCCGAGACTGACCAGTACCCGCGAAAATGCGTCATAGGCTGGATGATGGGGCGCTTTCAACGAGCCCCGCTCAGTCCAGGTCACTTCCGCATCAACGCTCAGGATCGGCGAAGCCAGACGGCCGAGATCGTTGGCACCTTCGGTTCCGATTGGCAGTTTCCCGAGAACTGCCGCCGGATACACGGCAAAGGCGAAGGCGGCCGCACGTGCCTTCGGTTCAGCAGCAATGATTTGGGCCACAGCCTGCGTTCCTTGGTCCGGAGACGGACAATGCTTTAGCAGTCCTTCCAGTTTGCGATCGAGCCTGGCTTCCGCAAAGATTTGATCGACCCAGCGCGCTTCGGCCTTCGTAGCAGCTTCCCATGCAAGCCGGTGGGCGGCATCCACCACGTTTTTTGCGATCTCAGCACCCCAGGTCGCATGAGGCAGGCTGCATTCGAGAACCATGCGGGTCGTCTTTTCCTGGAAGGAACCCTTGACCAGGGTAGCGGCCAGGAGACTCCTCGCCATCAGGCGGGCACGGCGCGGCGAGATGCGGACATTCGCACTGTTGAGCGCCGTCACCACTGTGGTGACATAGTCCAGGATATGGCGTGGGCAACGTTCGACCTGTTCGACGAACTGTTGACGGCACCCCTCGATACGAGCACGCAGACGTCCGTCGTTACCAGTGACTTTCCCCTCGCCGGCCGGCGATGTGACCGCCATGCGTTCATTTTCATTAAGGTCGGCCCAATCGACCGCATTGACGAACAGGGCAAAGCGATCGGCCAGGGCGGGGTCGAGCGGTTCAGAGCCGGTATAGCTCTCGGCATCGGTCTGATCGTTGGCTGCCGGGTTCATGGCCGCCCACCGGAAACGCAGCTTCGGCAAGGGCACTCCCTGCACACGGCGTTCATGCACCAACGAGAAAAGCCGATTCTGGTGTTCCGGTTTGCAGCGGCTGATCTCATCGATCAACACCGACTCGGCGCCCCACACCGTGGCAGGCGTTTCGAGGAAGCGCACGCTGGCATTCTCGGCATCCGGATAGGGGAAGCCGACCAAATCGTCGAAAGAGATCAGGCTCGCGTTGTAGTGGCGGTGCTCCAACCCCAGGGCTTCGGAGAGCGAGTTGAGCAGGAATGTCTTGCCGGTACCGGAACGGCCAATCAGGAGCATCGGGTCTTCTGTGATGAGCGCGGCCAGGATGACCGGTTCCTGGCGATCGAAGCCATAAACGCCGAGGTCGGCCAGGTGGGTAATGGATTTCGTAGTCATGCTCATTCTCCACTCCCATCAAACCGGACTGGAATGCCTTGCTCAATGGCCAGCTGGTTGGCTTCGCCCACCTCCATCTGGTGTTCAGCAGCGCGGTACGCGCTGCCTGGGTGGGTGCCTTCAACAATGACCGTGTTGAACAGGTCGTTGCACTCGAAGTCATCGCGGCAGAAACACAGTGCCGCCCCCTTCCCGGTATAGCCACACAGTTCGGCATTCTCCCAATCGGTTTCTAGCGATTCGAGGCACTGCATCGAATATTCGGTCTCGGAAGTCGGCATCTTTGCTTCTCCTGGTTGTGTCTTGTAATAGGTCGTCCGTTTTCGTGTCCTATTACCAGTGTGTCGTAGGCGTAAACCTTGGCGTGGGTGACCAAGTGGTTTGGTTCCAGGGCTTCAACCGCCTTTTGCATCTTGGCAGCACGATCTTCGAGGATCGCTTGAATCTGCGCCTCATCGCCGGAGCCAAGCGTCGCCGCCTCGGCCTTGGCCTCATCAGACGTTGCCCAGCCCAGATGCACCGCCCGCATCGAGATCTTCGGCACATACTGCACGCGCAGACCGGAGAACTGTTGTCCCTCCTGCCCGGGCTGGAGGGTGCGCGCATGGATGGGGTTCACCGTCAGGGTTTGGGTGGCGTCCAACGGGGCAACGAAGACAACTCGGCGATCGAACGCAGCCGCGACAGCCCGATCCAATCTTCTTCCAACTCGGCTGGACGTTGGCAGATCCGCCTTCGTGGCGACTCGGAGCTCGCGGCGAGGTTCTTTCTCACTTCTTCGGGCATGGAACTGGACAAGGAGTCCGTGGTAGGGGTCGACTCGGTCTTGGTCTTGGGCATCGTGCGCTCCGGGGCTGTTACTGGTGGCTACATCCCTTGTAGTTGGGGTCACGAAAGTTAGCGCCGGTCCTGCGACCGACGCTGCTCCCGGGACTGCGGCAGGCCTTTGTAAGGATCATGTGGCATGGTCTTCTCTCTCCTGGCTAGTGGCCCCGTCTCGGCGGTGCGGGGCCGTGACCTGCGCACCGGGTCCTAGACGCGTTCGGGGGCGAGCGCCTCCCAGGGCAGATCCAGATCCTGGCGACCAAAATGGCCGTAGGCCGCCGTCGGGTAGTAGATAGGCCGCTGCAGGTCGAGCTGGCGGATGATCCCGGCCGGGGTCAGGTCGAATTCCTGGCTCAAGGCGGTGGTGATCTCGGCATTGCGGCTGGCGGTAGCGCCCGCGGCCTCGATCAGGAAGCTGACCGGCTCAGCGACCCCAATGGCGTAGGCCAACTGCACCAGGCAACGGGGGGCCCAGCCGCGGGCCACCACCTGTTTAGCCAGGAAGCGCGCCATGTAGGCCCCCGAGCGATCGACCTTGGTGGGATCCTTGCCTGAGAAGGCGCCGCCGCCATGGGGCGCGGCCCCACCATAGGTGTCGACCACGATCTTACGGCCGGTCACGCCGGTATCGCCCTTAGGGCCGCCGGTGACGAAGCGGCCGGTCGGGTTGATCCATTCCCGGTAGTCATCGGCGCGCAGACTGACGGGGATGATGGGGGCGATGAGATCACGGCTGACCAGAGCGCGCAGGTCAGCGGTGGCGATGTCCTCCTGGTGCATGGTCGAGAGCACCACCGCCGTCACGGCCACGGGCCGGCCGTCCTCATAGCGCCAGGTGACCTGGGATTTGGCGTCGGGACCCAGCCAGGGGTATCGGCCGGACCGGCGCAGCTCCGCCTGGCGTTGCATGAGGCGATGGGCGTAGATGAGGGGGGCCGGCATCAGTTCCGGGGTCTCGTCACAGGCAAAGCCGAACATCAGCCCCTGGTCGCCGGCGCCGATGACGCCGGCGTCCTGGTCCACCCCCTGGGCGATGTGGGCGGACTGGCGGTTGAAGCGCACCTGGACCTCGCAGCGGTCGGGATCGATGCCGGTGGCGGCAGCGCCATAGCCGGCATCACGCAAGACACCGGTGGCGATGGCTACTGCCTGGGCGCGCACTTGGCGGAAGTGGTCCGGATCCTGAGTGCGGAACTCGCCGGCGACGACCACGCATTGGTCGGCGAGGAGGGTCTCGCAGGCCACGCGGGCGTTGGGATCCAGGCCGAGGAAGGCATCGAGGATGGCGTCCGCGATGCGGTCGGCGAGCTTATCGGGATGGCCCGCGGCGACGGATTCCGAGGAAAAAAGGCCGTGTTGGGGTGTCATGGCAGACTCCTGTTTAGCCGCGTGCGACGATGTGTCGGGGCCGGCAAGCGGGATCAAATCCCCCCAGCCCGTGAGGTGGGCCAGACCTGTAACGTTTAAAATGGTGGGAGGCCAGCCCGCCCTGCCCCGCCTCGCGGGTGCGGGACCCCGTGGTGGCTGGCTGAATGCTCCACGCTACCGGGTCCCGCACCGCCGGTGCCGTCGGCAGGGCTAGCCATCCTCCGGATCCTGATCCCTATGCTGGGCCGCCGCCCAGGCCTCGATCCGTTGGCGATACAGGCGGTCGAACTCGGGATAGAACTCGGACCCGACACCGACCACGAAGTCCTGCATCACCTCCAGATCGTAGCCGTCCGCGCTAAAGTTGTAGTCCAGCACCTCGTAAATGGACCAGGCCCCGTTGAAGAAGGCTTCCAGCTGGCCCAGGGTGAGCGGCCGCAGGGAGGTGCGCTTGGTGCGGCCCATCAGGGTTTCGCCACCGTACTCATCGACCACTCGGTAGTAGATCCGGTGCTTGCCGCGACGGGCGTAGACGCAGGTGACATCCTGGGTCGTCGAGGCGATGGTGATGCGCGCGATCATCACTTCGTCAGCCAACAGATCGGGCAGGTACTCCCCGCCCATGAAGGCGGGATGGATCTTCCCCAGTGCCACTCGATCCTCCTCGGTCAAGGCCGAGCTCGCCAGGAAGGCGGGCACCTCATCCAGATGCCCACTGTCGAGCAACTGCTGCAGCGCGGCCCGGCGTTCAGCGCCCTTGATCCGGGCCAGCAGGTGCGTCTCGAGGCCCAGGGGCCAGAAGTACGAATTGGGACGGAACGTGAGATCGATGTCAGCGATCTCGGGGGACTTGCGGATCCTCATGGCTGCACCTCCCCGCACGCCACTGGGCGGGCGGCAACCAGGCACCGGGCGACGGGTCCGGGGTTTTCCTGGGGGTGAAGGATGGCGCGGCAGGCGGGCCAGCCGCTGGGGCAGTAACGGGTGACGTCGCCTTTGCGCACGACGGCGCTCAAGAAGCACAGGGGGATTGGCATGTCCTGATCCTCGGGGGGACAGGCCCAGTTTAGCGGTACTCGTTTAACGTCCCCCGCAAGTCGGGCTAAATCAGGGACGGCAGGCAACAAAAAACCCGCTGGGCGCAGGCCTAGGCGGGTTTCATGGTCCGCTTTAGCTGCATTTGTAACGCGCCCGCAAGCTGAAGCTCAAATCGGCGCAAGGGGATTATAACCCCCGCTCCCGGAGCGGAGTCAAAGGATTTTTCTCGGTGGGGCGGACATGGCTTAAAGGTGGTCGCCGCGCGCAAGGCGAAAAGGGGACTGGGATGTCCCGTTTTTCGCATCCTGAACATGGCGTCACTCCGAAGAGACCTGGCGCGGCTTCTGGGGCCGTTGGCGTGACGCATAATAGCCTGAGCGACTCACTCCCAATAGGTCACAGATCGGTGCAATGCCACCGGGTTCCGGGGCAACCGATTTGATTGAACCATGCTTGTCTCCTGACCGAGATGTATGTTCCATTTGTCGGGGTGTCTGTTTCAATCGGACCCCTATATACGAATCATACGTAAGGTTCCGTTGTCCGACGGGGCTGCGGCCCCCACTGACCCGATGCCCTTGAACGACTCGTTAGCACTCTGCAAGATAACTGATGAAACCTCTGTACATTTTCGACTTGGACGGCACGCTGGCACTGATTCAACACCGCCGCCACTTCGTTGAGCGTGAACGTGGTAAACAGGACTGGCAAGGCTTCTACGCCGCGTGCGTCGATGATGAACCGCATGGCCCCGTTTTGCGCGTTATGGAGTCGCTACGACAGACGGGTGCCGAGATTTGGATCTTTTCTGGCCGTAGCGATGAAGTGCGCAAGCAAACCATAGCGTGGCTCGCTGCACATACCAGCTTTAGGGTGCAGGACCTGGCTGGCCCCATGCTGACTATGCGCGCTGCTGGCGACTATACGCCTGACGATGTGCTCAAGCGCGAGTGGCTGGAAGGGATGCTGCCTGCAGACCGGAACCGATTGCAATGCGCATTCGACGACCGCGACCATGTGGTGAAAATGTGGCGCGCTGCGGGTGTGACATGCCTACAGGTGGCGGAAGGTGAGTTCTAACGCTTTGCCGTAGCGGACCCCGGCCGCATCACAATTCAACGATCAGTTACACAATTGCCCGCTGATGGAGCCTGATGTGGTCAAGTCGACACGGACACGCCGTTAAGCTGCATGAGCCAATTGGCCGTTCTGAAGCGCCCCCCAGCAGCGTTGCTGCTCGGTGCAGGGATAGGCCTTGCCCAAGGCCTTACAGAAGCCTAAGACCCGCTTGTCAAGAAGCTTGCCCGATCCTCCTCCACGGCCTTGGCCATCAACTTGCGGGCGCCGACGCGCAGCAGTGGGTGTAACGGGTCGGATTTCCTGATCTCTGGTTGTGAAAACACCTTCAGCGTAGACTCTGTCATCGCGTATCCACTGGTATTGTCGGTGATCTTGGCAGTGATCAGTCAGTAGGATATGCTAAATCTGCCGGCCTCCGACGTACACGAGAAATCACGATAGCTTGTAGAGGTTCTTGAAAGGCTATTGTAATAGAAAGAAATCTGACAAGACACTGAGCGCGAATTACTTATAGGGTGGGATTCACATGGGATTTCGTGTTGAAAGCTACAGTCTAAATGAACTTCACAGGATTTCAGTACCAGGTGCGGTGGCACCGACTCTTTTCTGGGCGCTTCCTATTGGCAATTGGCAGCAAGGTGAATTGGACGAGGTCTGGCGATGGTTCACCGTACGCTCAAGCAAATGCAATGATTTTGGTCTGTTACTCGTGAAGGGCATGGGCAGACGTGAGGGTGGGGTGGCCAATGTTAACCTTGCTTCTGTTGGTGCAAAGCTGTCCGACCTGATGCCAGCCGGTGCGGAGCGATTTGACCCTGGTTTAGCGTTCCGAGATGAATCGCCACGAATGTTGGTGCTGTCCGGGGGCTACCCTCAACCCGGATGGGGGGTGCTGGTTGAGTGGCAACAGCTTAATACTTACCTGTTTGAGGACTTGATACAGAAGACGATCCTTCAAATGCGAGGTGAGGATTCGAGGGAAAAGCTTAACGTATTTCGGGAAGCGGCACGGACTTTCCATGATTTGCGGAAATTAAGCGTTGCACCTGCCAAGCCAAATGTATCCGCGATAGATGGAGAAATTCTTACCGCTCAAAGGGTAGCAGATTTGCTGCATGAAGCGCAAGTCGCATTGCAAACGGGCGAATACTTGCTCGTCAGAGAGAGGCTCATCGCTGCTATTCAAGGAACGGAGCAGGCCGCTTGGCTCAAAATTTCTGCTGCTTCACTCCAGCCCCTACGGGAAGCGCAGAAGACCTTGCGAATAGCCACTTCGCTATTGGCTGTTCCGAATGAAGTTCTTGCTGAAGAGATTGAGCCGAAGCTACCGACGTTAATCGCAGACCATTCCAAACGGGAAGATGACTTCCGCAATCTGTCGAGTGAGAGTTTGACAAACGCTCTCAAAGCATGCCTTTTTCTCCGGGATAAAGGCATTGTTGAGGAGGCAGGGAGCTTTCAGGCTTGGGCAACACAGACTCTGGCCGAACTGCCGACTACGCTTGAAGCGAACATGGCTGAATTGAGTAAGGACATCGAGGCCAAGCTAGTAACCCATCTTGGTTCAATGGCCCACCTTGAGCATAGACATCAAAGAACCATGAACGAATGGCGGCAGAAACTCGTGGAAGCAAGGGAAAGCTTTCACGTCGCAGCCGGGAAGGCCATGGAACTACAATGGGAACTTGGCCCGCAATTCCTGGTAGCGTTTGAGCGCATCTGCCGACAGGTTGGATTGTGGGTAAGGAGTATCCCCTGGGATCCAGCTCGCATGGTCGGGTGGAAAATAATGGCCTCACAGGTGATACTGAATGTCTTCAACCTGCAATCTCATGCTGAAGAGTTGGCACCGGGAGCAATGGGAGCTTACCCAATCATCGACAATAGGAACGCGGTTATGGATGGGAGCTACTTCACGGACTATGTCCACTATATCGCTATCTCAAAGCCTGAATTCTCTCCCCGGACAATCACACGCGATTTAGTCGCTCGTCTACTCCAGCCGACTCAGATAAGGGATTTGATTCTTGATCACGGGGGACAGGCTCCAATAATGCTAAGAGAGCCGCCCCACCTAGCTGAAAAACTCCTCCACGTCTTTGGATGGCGGCAATCGGATGAGTGGCGTGAGAAGCCATTGGCCGGATGTATCAAGACCGGTGGCGATAATACGCCCGCTCTTGCAGAGAATCTCAGCGGCAACGACCTCCGTATCGTGTTGGAAAGTTTCTGCAAGGACATTGTCGATGTCGTCGTCGCCACACTTGGCTATGACCATACGAGTATTTGGCGCGTAATTGAGGAGAGGATTCCGGCCTACCAACCAACAAGTTGGGCGATGGATTGGGAAGAAGAGGTTCGCCGGATGACCGTGGGCGCAGCAGTGATGATCCTGCCCGCTCTTGGACGGCTTGCCTTCCCAGCGAGAGCCACTGAGGTTAACGAATTTGTGACGAGTTTAGGCGAGTTGGCAAGGCTGCTTAATCGGGCTGCCCATCATCAAGAGGGTGAGCCCGAAACATTGGGAGAACTTGGCGAGGCGCCGGCATTGATTCGCCAACTTCTCGGTAAGGCGGAAGCCTTTCTTGGTGAACTTCCATGGCACTTGGACGCCAGCTTCGTTTACGGTAAGCAGCCCAAAGTCTTGAGTGGCGAGGCGTGGAGCCACGGCAGCCCAACGCCTCGGTTGCTGCGAGTGATTGTTTGGACAGGAGCATCTCCCGGCACTCATGTCACGTTTTGGAACAGGGAACGCCGCAACCCAGTTGTGCCGGACCCGGTCTTCATTGTGCGTCCACGAAGAGGGCAATAACCAAAAATGCACTTCAACACCACGTCCAGCGAAGAGGAGACCTCGATGATCAAGCAGTTAGAAAGAAAATCTGAGAACACGAGTCCCCGCATCTGGGGTCCTTAGAATTTTTGTTTCCCAAGGGCATGGGTTCATACTCAAGCGCAGGGTATGGAGGGCCACGACCTGTCCCCAGTTACTGAAACCTCGACGGGGTTGGTAGTGGTTCGTGTTCCGGTCATAGCTACCCCGGGTATCCACTATGACATACTTCGCTTCGGTCACGGCAGCCTTGACGCCATCATCGGTGCAGCGGCCTCCACCCTAGGCATCATTCTCTGGCCAGGACACGTGATACCAAGCCGCCAAACGAAACCGCAGGTAATCTGATAAATCGTCATCAGGTTCCTCATATCGCCTGGTAGCGCAGAGTTGGGGCCGCTGCGGATGGTTCTGTGATCAGCGTCACAGACGGTGACCTATACGGAAACACCGAGGTCTCCCAGATTACCACGGTAAATAAGGTTCTAATCGCGTCCATCCCCGAACACTCCTGTTTTGGCAGAGATGGGGGAGGCCTGCTGATCACGAGATAATCGAGAAACGCCTCCAGCCCCAGATCCCGAGGTTTCGATCCTAAGTGCCCGAGTCAGTTGCTCGCCTGGCTGAGGACGACCCGCCATTAAGGCGTCGAGGTAATTCCCTGCGCGATTCAGGGACTCCTCGCAGTGATGAACTGATAACCCATCGCTTGATCTGCGTTTTCCCGGTTAAGGATTGCCGGTCTGTGGAATCCAGTTCCTGACGAAATCCAGTTGCGCCGGCGTTTGCGGTGAGACCGGATAACGGCGCCGTTTATCTTCGCTGACGCCCTGCCAGAGCGTAGCCAGATGGGCCAGCGCATCATCCCCCTTGCGCCCCCGGTGGGCCAGGAAACAGCCGACCACGGTCCCGGTCCGGCCGATTCCACCCCAGCAGTGAACGTAGACGGTTCGTCCATCTCCGATCCAGCTTTCGATCTGCCCGATGATTTCGGCTATTTGGCGGCGAGTCGGGATACCCATGTCGCGCACCGACATCCTGCGGTAGGCGACCTCGGCTCCCCTTGCCGCTGCCAATTCGTCCAGGATCTCCGCGTAAGGCATGAGTTCGCCTTCCTGGGTCAGATCCAGGAAGGCATTGACCCCGTGATCGAGAAACGGCCCCAGTTTGCGGCGGGACTCTTCCTGATACGGTGAGCCAGGGTACTCTCCGGCCAACAGGTGGCCGGGCAGAACCCAGTAACTGTTGGCAAGGGGTGTTGAATGCGATTTCTGAGTCATATTTCTACTCGATCTTTAGCGCCCCCTGTTCTCAACCAGCCGGGACAGCATCTTTCGGCTCGGGATTCATTCAGGATAGGTCATTCATGGGCGTCAGGACGCTTGACCTCACGCCCGTCGCAGTCAGTCGCTCTACATCCCCTTCGAAACATACTTTCTGATGCGCGTTACGCTGGCACTATCGATTTTCCACACACAGGCCTGGATGCTTTTGACGATCAGACGCACTCCGTATTCAAACCGCTCCATCGCGAAGATTCGCTCCCAACTCTTGATCTGGCGTTGCCGTAACTCATTCAACCGGCCGGCATCCCTAGTCGAATGCAACGCGACTTCGTATTCATCGTACTCCTCCTCCGACACGGCCATGTATCCGCCGTTCAAGACCACATGCCAGTCTCTGTGATCCGACAACAAGACCTGATCTGATGGCACCTCAAAGTCGATCCGGTAAACCACCTCCCCCCGAGGTGCCCGGCCACGACTCATCGGTGGCTTCTTCCTACCCAGATCCCACTGGTACCAGGCCCACATGGGAAGGGCCACTCCGGCGGGTGGCTCCCCAAGCCGAAGGGTCATCTGCGACATCATCCATTCGTACGCGGATTTAAAGGTCGGATGGTCAATGCGATCCGGATCATCGTTGGCCAGATACCCTCTTTGATTCAGGCTGTCCAGGGCAGCTTGCCCGATCACGGTCGAGAGTTTCATCGTGTTGAATTCCTGCGGGGGTGTTGCAATCAGAATGCGGCCCCCCGGGAAGGAGGTATCGTCCTGGCCAACGAAGGCGAACGGGATGGCACAGTCATGCAGTTAACAACCTGGTGCGACAGAATACATAGCCTCTCAGGAGTGACGATAGCCAACAATGGGCGGCATTGGGATATTTCACTGTCTTCAGGGGTTATACGATGGATCAAGTCCCTTATTGGCAGATGATCGTGGTGCTATTGTCCTGATCTGCCTCATCATCGAGGCTGCCCGCAATCACCCGGGAGGAGGACGTGGGAAGGTCTGGATCGCCGGTGCCTGCCCCTTTCTGGCGAGGCTGATAGTTGAGGTCTTTGGGTCCGCCCTCCAGGGTCACGCCAAAAAAGGTCGGTGGCGGAGTTCCGGGAACGCGGGCAAAGGGGGCATAAACCCGTCCGTCATCCTCCATCCCCCAGCCGGAAACCAGCAGCAGCCGGCGGCCAAAGAGGCGGAGATCCGTCTGCGCCTCCAGCAGGGCGACGCCATCCCCCCCGCCGTGCTCGCTCTCGATGAGGATGCGGTTGGTTAGCATGGCCCGGATCGCCTTACCGGGTTGGGGCGGACCGAAACAGCGTAATTGATCCTCCAGGGCCTTGGCCGTAGCCCGGCGTACCCGCGCCGGTACGGCGGGGTGCAGGGTCTGATCCGGGGTGACAGGACCCACCGCCAGACGCAGCCCCACCCCATGTACATAGGGGCTGTGGGTATGCCGCCAGGCGCGGGAGGCAGTACGCGTGTACTCCTGATTGGACCAGGCGCTACCACCCCGCAGCGCTACCTGGCCCGCATAGTCCGTGGGGACGCACTGCTGCTCGCTGCCATCATAGGCATATTCGCGCTGCGAACAGGTCCATTCAGCTACGTTGCCCAGCAGGTCAAAGAGGCCCCAGTCATTGGGCTGGTAATGTCCGCCAGGGGCCACGGCAGCGGCGATGCCATCGTCACAGGGATGCTCATGGCCCGGCCAATAAAAAGGGGGCCCTTGCCAGGCGCGGGCCATGGCGGCGTCCGCGACATTGGCATAGCGGCAGATCTGCCCGGGGTCGGTGCCCCAGGGCCAGGCGGTGGTACTGCCGGCCCGGGCGGCATATTCCCATTCCGCCTCGGTCGGCAGTCGAAAGGCCTGGCCAGTGGCGGCCTTCAGCTTCGTGATATAGCGGTTGGCCGCTGACCAGGTAATACCCGCTACGGGGCAGTCGTCGCAACGTGGATTCTCCGCCGGCAACTGACCCATGACGGCCTGCCATTCGGCCTGGGTGACCTCATAGGCGCCGAGGCGGAAACCGGCTACGCACACCCGATGCGACCGCTCGTCATAATCCCGGCCCGGTTCCTGGGGAGGACTCCCCATGGTGAAGCAGCCGCCAGGGATATCAACCAAGTTGGGGACCTGGAACGGAACCGGGGGATCACGGGGCGACAGGGGGGCGAGGGTGGCGGGCAAGGTTGTCTGGGGGTCAGCGCCCGATTGGCCAAACAGGATGAAGGCCCCGTAGGCCAGGGCCAGGCCGCCGACCAGGTATGTCGCGAACACCCAGGCCTCTGCCTGCTCCGGGTGCCAGCCGCGGCGGGCCCGGCGTTGGGTGGTTGGCGGCAGTGGGGGCGCCCCGGGTCGCCTGACGGGCGCTGTAGCGGCATGGCCGGTGGTCGGATCAGCGGGTGCTACCCGCTCCAGGGCTGCCGCCCAGCAGGCGACCCCCCACCGAGCGGCCTCCGGGGTCATGGCCAGATCCTGCTCCAGCCGCGCCGCCCAGCGGGTCATGAGTAGCGGTGGGGGCAGTTTTATGGAGGTAGCGAGGAGTTCCGCGACCACCCCGCACCGCAAGGCACCCATCAGGACGAAAATTTCGCGTTTGCAGTCGGGGCAATGATCCCGCAACAGCGCCTCGCAACGCCGGGGATCCTGGCAAAGTCCGGGCCCGTGGTCGTGGAGCAGCGCCCGCAGGATGGCATCCGCCTCGGACTTCATGGGGCGGCCCCGGGGACGTCATCTTCATCCGTCCGGGCAGCGGGCCGCCACAAGAGCCCCAGGCTAATGTCGTCACCGCTGCCTTGGACCGAGGCCTCCTCCAGCCAGCCAGGCAGTTGCGGGGTTATGCCCGCCGCGCCCGCCGGGCGCAAGGCTATCCAATAATCCAGCGCCGCCACCCGGAAATTTGCCTCGTCACGGAAGGCATTGGCGTAACCATCCGTGGCGGCCAGGATGAGGACCGGCGGCTCCCCGGCTAGGTGATGGAAACAGATCTCGACATCACGCCAGGCCTGGGGTGAACACAGGGACGTCGTGACATTGCCCATGAGACGGGGATCCCGGGGGATGGGCCGGCACACCTCACCCCGCGTGGACAGGGTCAGGATGTCGCCGTCACCCAACTGCACGAAAATGATGAAGTGCTCGAAAATCGCTATCGCCACCAGGGTGCTGCCATAGGCCAGGGCCGGGTCGGCGGCGAGCGCCGCCCGGGCGCCAGCCGTGAGCTGTGCCAATTCCTCGGCGCGGAAGGGGCGGCGCTGGCAGGCGCGCACGACTCGTTCCCGCCACTGGCGGACCAGTTCCCGCGGTAACACCTGCTCCACCCAGCTTTTCGTGGCGGAGCGATACAGTCCCCGGGGGACTTGGGCCAAGACGGCGCGAGTAACCGCCACGGCGATACGTGCCCCCTGGGCACTGCGGAAACAGCGGGCACTGCCGTGGCCATCGGCGAGGACGAGCAGCAGGGGTGAACCCTGACGCGCGGGCCACAGGCGCACGGCGTCCTGGTTGGGACGGCCGGCGCGCCGGTGCGCGGCACCGGTAATACTGGCCGTGAGACCCTGCCAAACGCGGGGCACCCTGGCCTACCAGACCGCGTCCGCGGTGCCGTTAGCGTCCGCCGGTGGCAGCGGTATCGGCACCCCGCCGCCGCAGGGGATAGCCCCTAAGGCCTGGCTGGCGGGGGCGGAGGCCGCCTTGAGTATGGCGGTCGAGGCCCATTGGATATGGCGCACCAGCATCTCCGGATTTCTGGCTTCCAGGGGGGGGATGGCCGGGTTGGCGATGAATTGGCTCAGCACCTCGCGGTTGGCGTCCGCGCCCATGGCAATGGCGATGCGTACCGCCTTACGTCCCCAGGGTTCCGCCATCAGACGCTCCAAACCGGCGACGTAATCGTCCGTGGGTTCACCGTCGGAAATCAGCACCAGGACCGGTGGCAGGGCACGGTCGCTCATGGGGGGGATACGCAATTGCTCGGCGACCAGGCTAAAGGCCTGACCCATGTCGGTGACCTGTTGGGCGCGCAGATCCGTCCAGCGGAAATCGGCCACGGGGGTCGGCTGGGCTACATGCCAGTCGGCCCCCCGGGAAAACCGCACGGCCCGCACCAGCACCGCAGCGTTGGGATTGTCATCGGCCACCTGCCGCATGTGCGGCAGGGCCTCGCGAATGGCGTTATTGAGGGCCTGAATCTTGCCGTCCACCCCCATGGACCCTGAACAGTCGGCTATCCAGATGAAATGCAGGGGCCGGGTCGCCAATTCGCCGCCGGGTCGCTTCGCCATGGGGTAATGCTCCTGATGTCGTTGTATCGCGTTAGGGGTGGGGTTCATGCCCAGGTGGCTGGGGGGTCAGAGGCGGATCACGCCGGTTTGGGTCCCAAAGTCCACCCGGACACCGGCGGCGAGGGTCAGGCTGTGCCCCGGTGGCACCGCCAGGGTCTGGCCATCGGCCTGGATCAGGGTCCAGTCATGGCCGGACAGGTTGTGTAACCCCCAGATGGCCGGGTTGCGCGGGTGCTGCCGAACGGCGGCCAGCGGGGTGTTAACGTCATGCCGCCCCGCCGGATCCAGATGCTGGGGATAGAGCCGGGTATCGTGATTGAGCAGGACCACGCGGTGGTCGAGACAGAGTTGGAAGGGGCGGACCAGGGCCTGCTGGCAGGACCAGCAGCGCGCCGGGGTCGGCGCCGCAGTGGCCGCGTGGGCGATGTTTTCCGCGCCGCACCGCGCGCAGTAGCAGATGGCATCCGCCAGCCGGGCCAGCAGGGTCCGCCACTCCGATTCCCGCACCCGCGCGTAGGGATCCCACAACCCCAAGGTGAAGGCGCGCAGAAAGGCCTCCCGCAGAAACTCCGGATAGAGTGGCCAATAGGTCAAGGCATTGTCATGGAGACCCGGGACCGGCCGATTCGCGGGGTCGTGGGGGTCGAAGATGAATAGGGGTGACGCGCCGTAAAGGCGGTTCATGGCCGGTAGGTCGAAGCAACGGATCGCCGCCTCGCGGGCGCCTTCCAGGGGGTGATGGATGTGCAGCAGATAGAACAGCAGTACCGCCAGGGAAAAGAGATCGGTTTGGGTATTGGGCAGGGCCGCGCCCCGTACCACTTCCGGGGCGATAAAGCGCGGGGTACCCAACACCGTGGCGGTGCCCTGACCATCGACCCCGACATTGTCGTTATCGCACACCTGGATCTCGCCGGTGGCCGGGTCAAAGAAGACATTGCCGAAGGCAATATCCCGATAGCATAAGCCTTGCGCGTGCAGAGCCAGAAAGGCCGTCGCCAGGTGTTGGCCCGCCTGGGCCAGGGTACGGAAACCGGGGTCCACACGCCCTTTCATGAGATCGACCAACCCCTTGAAGCGACCCTCCCGCAAGGGCATCAGATAGCCAAAGCCCGGCCAGTCGGGTGCTTCCAGCACCAGCAAGGGCCAAAGAAAGTCCGCACTGGGCGGGCCGCGCCGCACCAGGGCGGTGATGGCTTGCCGTTGGGCTGGGCTCGCCTGTTCTGGAAAGTACCATTTGAGCGCCAGCGGCTGGCCGTCGAGGGCGACACGGTAGACCTCCCCCTGGCCGCCACCACCCAGAAAGGCTTCGATCAGGCACTGACCCCCGTCGGGAAGCGCGAGCCGGGCACCGAGGGTCAGTAACTGGTTCATGGTTGGACACCCGCGACGCTCAGCCCTGCTGTGCCAAACAAAGGGTCCTGGTCGGCACCGGAGCGGGTCGAGGGCTGGCCCTGGGGGTGCCAATGACGGATCTCCTGACGGGCCAGTGCCGCGCCAAGTCGGGGACCCAGGGCCTGGATCAGGGCCGCGCGCGACGGAAAGCGCCCCGCTTCGACAATGGCCATCAGGGCGGGCAGGTCCGACCCCGCCATCTGTTCCGCCAAACTGGGCGCCTCTCCCCAAGGGTTTGGATCACATTCCCGCGCTACGGGCAGATGCGGCCAGTCCACCCTCAGGAGGGCGGGTAGCAGGTCCGCGAGGAAACCGTAGTCCTGATACTCATCGCCGGAGTGGGCATTTTCGTAGCCAATGCTGAGATTGGTGCATTCCGGCACCAGACCGACGTAATGGGCGGTGTCCGTGAAATAACCTTCGTCACTCGGTAAGAAGTTCAAGCCCAGTTGCGTCGCCAGAGCGGCGGCAAAGGCATCGGAACAGCAACGGGAACCGCGCTGATGCGTGATCACATCCGTGGTGCCGCAGCGGTCGAAGGCGACGGCGTGCCGTATCCCCGTCAGCGACCCTGAGGCGTGATGGGCAAGCCACTCGCTACCCCGACCCCCGCTCTCCTCCTGGCGGTGGAACAGGTAGAGCCCTGGCACCCGCTGGGCGATGAGTTGCAGCAAAATCCAGCAACCCGTGGCGTCATCGGCGCCCAGCGGTTCACCGTCATCCATGAAAAACACCCGGGCGTGGCGATCCTGGCGAATCTGTTGCCGGCCAGAAGACAAATGAATGCTGTCCGTGTGAGCGGAAAACAGGGTCGTGGGCGCGTCGCCGAGGCGCAGGTAGCGGTTACCGAAGCCGTCCTGGCGCATCCCAGGCACCGGATCGAGAAAGCGGGCAATGAAGGCCTGTTCGCTGGGCGAGTCACTGGCGCGTTTGTAGCTCAACATGTCCTGGAGCAGGTACATGGCAATTACCTCTTGGTGGTTGGATTGCCATGATAGGGGACTGATGCGACGAGATAGGTCGTTTACGACGCGGCGGTTGTGAGGATATCAGGCCAGGCCTGTTCGATAGCGCCGCTATGCGCGGCAGCGGCGTCATCCAGGTGGTTGAGCCTGAACACCTGGGCTTATCCGCCCAGATCAACCCCCTTGGATTTGCAGCGGGCGGGCACGATCCGGTGGGGTGATTGTGTCCCACTCGCAACTAACGGCACCTGGCCACTCTAAAGCGACTTCTTTTGTCGCTATTCTCTGGATAATAGTCCTCAGTTGCCCGCTAACCGCACCGTTACCCCGTATCAGGCGCCACAGTGGGCCATAAACTCTGCCCATAAACCCCAGTAGACGGATAACAGGAGGAATAACATGACCAGACTGGCGGCAATCGTGCAGGAAGCCCTCGATTACTTCGAATGGAGCGAGGAAATTGAAGATGATGAGGAAGCGGGCAAAAGCCGGGTGGAAACCGGGGCCATGGTGGCAGGTCAGCCTTGCGAAATCTTCATTGACACGGACGAGCAACTTGATGCGATCAGCGTCTATGTTTATCTCCCCTTTCGTGTCAAGGCCGAGTACTACACCCAAGCCTGTGTGCTCATCAACACCATCAACGCGAAGGCCCGTCATGGCCATCTGGAGATACTGCAGGATAGCGGTCGGATCCGCCTGGTCGTCTCTGCCGACATTGAGGGCGCCAGTCCTACCGGTATCTTCGTGGTACGGATGGTGCAACTAGCGGACGCTATCCTCAGTCACTGGATGTGGGCACTGGCAGCGGTGGCGGTGAGCGGCCAAACCGCCGACGAACTGCTCGCCGAGGAGGCCAGGCGTGAAGGTGGGGACGAGACGGTCGAGGCAGCGGCCGCCGAGGAGACCGCCAGACCGGCCATTCCTCAGGAGGCGGCAAAGACTCTCCACTAATGCCCAACCCCCGCCGGTCATGCTTGCCTGCCACAGGCTGCCTGACCGGCGCTGCACCGGCTTTCACCTTACCCTCTCCCGCAGCCCCTTTATCAGTCCTGTCGCCCGCAACACCCGTCGCTCGACGGCCTGGGTCATCACCCTGGCATCGCCGGGACGCAGCAGGGTCAGATGGTCCCTGGCACGGGTAATGCCGGTGTAGAGCAGTTCGCGCGTCAATACCTGGCTCGGCTGATCGGGTATGACCAAGGCGACATGGGTGAACTCCGAGCCTTGGGATTTATGCACCGTCAAGGCGTAGACGGTTTCCACCTCCTGCAGCCGGCTGGGGTGGAGCCATTTGATGCCATTGGCGGCGTTGCCGGCGAGGAAGGCCACCCGCAGGCTGGGTTCGCCCCCGGCCCCGCAGGGCAGGGTCAGGGTGATGCCGATATCGCCATTCATCACCCCCAGGCCGTAGTCGTTGCGCGTGACCAGGACGGGGCGCCCGAGGTACCAGCCACTGCTGGCCGGAAGGAGGCCGGCCTCCTGAAGCAGGCGGGCGATACGCGTGTTGAGCCCCTCCACACCCCAAGGGCCGCCGCGCAGGGCGCAGAGAACCTGGAACCCGGCATGGGCCTCCAGTACGGCGCGGGCCCAGTCGTCGTAGGCCGCCTGCCCGGCAGTGGCCGCGGGGCGCTGCTGGCGCAGCACCTCGAGGTAATGGCGGTAGCCCGGGGCGGGCCCCCGGCCGGCGATGACCAGCGACCGGAAGGCGGGATCCTCGGCGTCGGCGAGGGGGACGAGGTCGAGGTCGGCATGGGGGCCGGCACAGATCGCCAGGATGGCCGCCTGATCACCGGCGTTCACTGCCTCGGCCAGTTGGCCGATGCCGCTGTCCGCGGTGAAGCGGTGGCTGTGGCGTAGCATGACAACGGCTTGGTTCAAGGCCGTACCCCTGGTATCGATCAGGCCTGGGGGCACGTCCACCCCGCTCGCGGCCGCCAGCCAGGCGGCGGTCTCCGGCAGGTAGCGGCCGGCGCTGGCGTGCTGACAGAGTTCGCCGAGTACCGCTCCGGCTTCCACCGAGGCGAGTTGGTCCTTGTCGCCGATGAGGATGAGGCGCGCGGCGGGCGGCAAAGCCGCGAGGACCGCCGCCATCATCTCCAGGTCGACCATGGAGGCCTCGTCGATGACCAGCAGATCCAGGGCCAGCGGGTTGTCGGCATTGTGCCGCAGGCGACGGGTGTCGGGGCGGCTGCCGAGCAGGCGGTGGAGGGTAGTGACGGTGATGGGAATGGCCGCGCGGATCTCCTGCGCCCGCTCGAGCCCCGCCAGGGCCAGCTGCTCGACGGTGCCGGCGATGGAGGCATTGAGACGCGCCGCGGCCTTGCCGGTGGGGGCCGCCAGGCGGATGCGCAACGGCCGGGCGGTCTGGTCCGGGGTGGTTGCGGCTAGCGCCAGGGCCTGCAACACCGCTAACAGCCGGACCACGGTGGTGGTCTTGCCGGTGCCGGGTCCGCCGGTGATGACGCTGACGGCATTGCCAGCCGCCAGGGCGCAGGCCAGTTTCTGCCAGTCGGGGGTGCTGGCCGGGCGATCGGGGAAAAGGCTGTCGAGCGCTTGACGCAGGGCCGCCAATGGCAGGGTGCTCCGCACGGCAGGAGCGCTCCCCAGCCGGGCCCGAATGCCCGCGCTCACCGTTTGTTCGTAGTCCCAATAGCGGCGCAGATAGAGGCGCCCCTCATCTAAAACCAGGGGCGTTACCCCGGGGCCCACGCCGACCAGTGTCGGGTGGGCAAGGGCCGTTTGCCAGGTGGCCAGGGTCTGGCCTGCCAGCACCTCGGCGGGACGGGGTGGTGGATCCTCGTCGGCCTGCTCTCCGCTCTCCGGGGGCAGGGAGAGGGCGAAGCCGGGGTCGGCCAGCAGCGCTGCCAGGTCGAGGCAGGCATGGCCGCGCCCAAGCTGATGGCTGGCCAGGGTCGCGGCGAGAATCAGCAAGGGAGGGGCGTTGGGCGCCTCCCGCCACAGAAAGTCAGCGAAGGCCAGGTCCAGCGGCCGCAGCCAGTGGTGTCCGGCCCAGCGGTCGAGGATCTCCCGCAGTGCCGCCTTGTCGATGGCTGGGATGTTCGGGGCCGGGTGGGTGGTGGTCATACCTCCACCTCCGCGGACAGAGGGGCGAAGTGGGCGTCAAGAGCCTCGATGAGGGCCCGAGGTGGGCGCTCGGTGTGCAGGCCCTGGCTGGGCGCCGCGATACCGCGCAGGAAAAGGTAGACGGCCCCGCCGACGTGGCGGTCGTAGTCGTAGTCCGGCAGGCGCGCCTTGAGCTGGCGGTGCAGGGCGAAGAGGTAGAGGACATACTGCAACTCATAGCGGGCGTGGAGGACGGCGGCTTGCAGCGTTGCGGGGGTATAGGCGGCGTCATCGGGGCCGAGCCAGTTGGATTTGTAGTCGGCGACGTAGTAGCGGCCCTGATGTTCGAAGACCAGGTCCATGAAGCCCTTGAGCATGCCGTTGAGCCGGTTGGTGGCCAGTGCCGGGCGCGGTGCCCCGCCCAGGGTGTGGGCGCTGACCAGTCGGTCAAGGGCCCGGGCCTCGACCTGATGGGCCGCCAGCCAGAACTCCAGCTCAGGAACGGCGGTGGCCAGGCCAGCGAGGCTGACACGGGCGGCCGGCTCTCCCGGCAGCGCTGGCAGGGTCAGGGGTTGGGTGATGAGCTGCAGCAACCAGTCCGTCAGAGGCGAGATCCAGAACTCCCAGCCCCTGACCTGGCAATGCCGGGCGACGCTATCGCGCAGCAAAGCCGGCTCGGCGGCGACGCGGGCGAAGCCCTGGGTGGCCGCCCATTCCAGCAGCAGATGCAGAAAGGAACCCGCCGCCGCGCCGCGAGGGAACGCATGGGGAGTACCGGGCGCGGGTGGGCCGGGCCGTGGCGGGGTTTGGCCTGGGTGATCTGTTGCCATGGGCATGGTGTGCGGAAGCGCGATCCCTTCGGCCTGCAGTTCCCAATAGCGATCCTCGGCGGGTGTTTCGGCACTGAGGTCGTTTGACTGCGGCCCGACCACCCGAGGTACTATGGTGGCCGGGTCGGCCATGAGAGTTCGCAGGGCGGAATAGCTGGCGATCCACCAGTGCTCACGCACCGCCTGGCAAGAGTCGCGGGCGGCCCCGGTGGCGGCCAGGTCGGTAACCGGCTGGTAGCGGTCAAGGGTGGCGGCGGGCGCCGGGATGACGGCGATGTCCATGCTCTCGCCGCGCAGGACAGCCAGTGCGTCCGCCAGGGTGGCATCCAGCCCGGACGCCGGCGCGACCGCCGGATCCTCACTGCCGAAGAGCAGGTAGCCGAAAGGGCTCTGCCGAAAGTCGGCCAGAGGCGCCAGCCCGACCCAGGTGGCGTATCTGGCCCTGGTCAGAGCGACGTAGAGCTTGCGTAAGTCCTCCCCCAGACGCTCGTGGTCGGCCCAGGCAATGACATCACCCTCCGCGGCTAGCGCCAACTGGAGACGGCCCTGGTCGTCGTGCCACTTGAGGGGCAGGTCGTCAGCCCGGACCGGGCGATGGTCGGCGGCGAAGGGTAAGAAGACCAGGGGGTATTCGAGCCCCTTGGCCTTGTGGACGGTGACCACCTTGACCAGATCGGCATCACTCTCCAGCCGGATCTGACGCGCGTCGCCCTTGATATCCCGCTGCGCATCCCGGCGTTGCTCCGCCAGGTGGCGGATGAGGGCATGCTCGCCATCGAGCTGGGTACTGGCCTGTTGCAGCAGTTCGGCCAGGTGCAGCAGGTCGGTGAGCACCCGCTCGCCGTTCAGCCGCGCGGCATCCGCACCCAAAAGCCGCGCCGGGACGCCAAAGTCGTCCAGCAGACGCCGCAGCATCGGCAGCACGCCCTGGCCGCGCCAATGGTCGCGGTAGCTCCGGAACTGGAGCACCCGCTCTTCCCAGGCCAGTTCGTCCCGGTTGAGCGCTTCCAGTTCCGCCCAGTCCCGGCCCAGGGTCGCGGTGGCCAGGGCGGCGCGCAGCAGTCGCGGGTCGTCGGGTGCGGCGCAGGCGGCGAGCCAATGCTGGAGTTCCGCCGCCTGGGGGCTGCGGTAGACGGAGTCCTGGTCGGAGAGGTAGACGCTGCGCACGCCCCGTTGGGCGAGGGCACGGCGGATGAGGTCGGCCTCCCGGCGCCGGTAAACCAGTATCGCCAGATCCGCGGGGCGCAGATCCTGGCGCTGGCCGCGGCCACCAGGGGCGACGAAGCCGGCCCGGCCGGCCTGCCCCAGGTTGAGCAAACGCACGATCTCGCTGGCGCAGGCGTGGGCAATGGCCTCGCGGTAGGCGTCTTTTTGCAGGGCACTGCCATCCGCCTGGGCCGGCAGCCACCAGGCGGTGAGGGCAGGCGCGGGCTGGCCATCGATGTAAAGGGCATCCTCACGGCCCCGGGCGTCGGCGGGGACGAAAGGCACCGGGTTGTCTGTGCCGGCGCGGAACAGGAAGGCCCCTGTGCCGGACACCCGTTCTTCAGCCAGTTGGAAGCAGCGGTTCGCGGCGGTGACCATGGCCCCGGTGGCGCGGTAGTTGGTTTTCAGGGTATAGAGACGGTCGGAGCAGGCCCGGCGGGCGGCGAGATAGGTGTAGATGTCCGCGCCGCGGAAGGCATAGATGGCTTGCTTGGGGTCGCCGATGAGCACCAGGGCGGTTTTGGGGTCATTGTCGGCTACCCGGTAGATAGCATCGAAGATTCGGTACTGCACCGGGTCCGTGTCCTGAAACTCGTCGATCAGGGCGACGGGGAACTGGCGACGGATGAGTTCGGCAAGGTGCGGGCCGTTGGGCCCCTCGAGGGCCGCGGCCAGGCGGGTGAGCAGGTCGTTAAAGCCCATCTGGGCACGGTGCGCCTGCTCGTTGGCAAAACGGGCCGCCACCCAGCGGGCGGCATGGCGCAGGAGTGGGGGGCGGGGGTCGGGTAGCGCAGCCAGAGACTCCTGCAGGCTGGCCATGGCCTCCAGGGCGGGGTGCTGCACCAGTGGTTTGCCCGGGAGCCAAACTTCCTGGAGTCCGGCGGGGGTCAGGCGGGTCCAGACGGCGGCGTCGTCCTCGAACGTTGGTTTGACCGCCAGGGGATCGAGGGTCCAGTCCTGGAGTTTCTTCAGCCATTCCGTGTAGAAGTTGATTTTGAGCTGCTGTCCGCGGAACGCCTTGCGTGCCCGGGCGGCATCGAGCAATCCCTTGAGCTCGGCGGTCCAGGGTTGCCCTGCGACCGCCGCCGCGCCAGGTTGCGGGGCATTATGCCAGGGGGCCTTGAGCTGCTGGCGCGCCGCCAGGGCGGCGCTGAGGGTCACCGCTGGGTCCGGCGCCGGCTCCAGCTTGTCAGCGTGGTCGAGTAGGTCCAGGAGGCTCTTTTCGAGTGTCGCCGGTTCAGCCCAGTGACGGCGCATTTCGGCGGCGGCGGTGGCCGTCAGGGGGACCATGAAGGTTCGCCAGTAATCCCGCACCACCTCGGCACGCAGTTCACTCTGGTCTGTTTCCAGCGTCTGGGAGAAAAGGCTGTCGCTGTCGAAGGCGTGCTCGCGCAGCATGCGATGGCACCAGGCGTGGATGGTGGAGATAGCGGCCTCGTCCATCCATTCCGCGGCTAACTGGAGTTGGCGGGCCTTGGCGGGCCATGCCGCGGCCGGGTAGGCCGCGCGCAGCTGGTGCAGCAGTTCATCCCCCACGGAGTGAGCTGGCCCCACCGCCGCCGGGGCGCGGAAGCAATCCGCCGCCTCGGCCAGGCGCCGGCGGATGCGCTCGCGCAGTTCCTGGGCGGCCGCCTGGGTGAAGGTGACGACCAGGATCTCCGGTGGGTTACGGCGGGGGCGCGGCGCCGGGTCCGTTTCGCCATGACCCAGCACCAGCCGCACATAGAGACTGGCAATGGTGTAGGTCTTGCCGGTGCCGGCGCTGGCCTCGATCAGGCGGCTGCCGTTAAGGGGGAAACGGAGAGGGTCCAGGGTTTCGGGGGGGGCAGCGCCCCTCAGTGCTGTCAATGCCTGGGACGTGCTCATGGCTCGACCTCCTCGGCCGGGGTAGCCGCGGTCCTGCCGTTCCTCCCCCCCTTAACAGGAATCACCACAAAGAGCGGCCTCAGGAGCCGTTCAGCCCAACGGGCAAATTCGCCGTCCGCGGTGAGTGCCGCATAGTCCGGAAAGACTCTGGCCAGATAGGGATCTTTCTCGACCTCGCCCTTCTCGTGCTCCGCCCGCTCCACCCCCTCGTAAATCCGGCAGGCGGCCCTGGCATCGCCGGCCTTGAGCCACGCGAAGGCGGTCTCAGCGGCCAGAGGCAAGGGGCGACACATGCCCTCGTGCCAGGCGGCGAGGAGGTCGCCCAGCAGATTCCGGGCCTGATCGGGGTCGAGGGGGGCCAGTTCGACGTCGCCGACCTTGCTGAGGATCCGGGTGGTGAGGGGCCCACCGGCCAGGTGGGCGCCCAGGTGCGTGACCCAGTGGCCGATCAGTTTTTCCCCCCGATAGTGCTTGTCCTTGACCAGATCGCTGGCCTCGAGCACCACCCGCCCCCGGCCGCCGGCGGCGTCGACCCGAATGCCGCCCAGCCAGTCGGCTACCTGCAGGTAGTGGTCAGCGACCAGTACCTGGAACTGGAGGGGTTCCTCCCCCGCCAGTGGCTGTGGCCAGTGCTGCAGCGCCGCCTGGTAGCGGGCGAAGAGGTCGTCCATGGGCGCCTCCAGATCCTGGGCCTGCAGGTCGCCAAAGGCACCCGGAGCCAGATCGCCCCGCCGCTGTATGCGGGCCAAACGATCGGTGCGGACCGGCCCGATGTCTGCGTCCTCGGCGATGGCGCGGGCCTGGGCGCGGATCAGTTCGTCGTTCAATTGCCAGCGCCTGAGGCGGTCGAGGGCGAAGGGTTCCTGATCCTCGCTGGCCGGATCCTCCTGGTCGAAATTGACGCCCAGACGTTGGGTGAAGAAAGCCTTGACCGGGGCCTTGAGGAAGTTGGCGAGGTCGCGGAGCTTGAGGGGTTCCTCGCGCGCCAGGGGGGGTAGCGGGTCGGCTGGCGTGGCCAACCGGGCATTGGCGCCCGCAACCTGTCGCCATTCCCGGGCATAGGTGAACCAGGGCAAGGCGGCGGTGCCCGCCGGAAAATAGGCGGGGCTGAAGGGCTGGAGATGATGCTCCTGGGTCAGGGCCTGCAGGAAGGATTCCCTGGCCGATCCACCCTGACCGGCACCATCGGCCAGTTGCCAGCCGGCCGCGAGGTGGTCGCGGAGTTGGCCAACCAGTACCGAGGGGGGGCGTTCGCTGTTGTCGGTGATGCTGCGCCCGACCCAGGAGACGTGGAGCCGGTCCCGCGCCGAGAGCAGGGCCTCGAGGAAGAGGTAACGGTCGTCCTCGCGCCGGGAGCGATCACCGGGGCGGTAGTTCTGGCCCATGAGATCGAAATCCGCGGGCGGGCGTTGGCGGGGGTAGTCGCCGTCGTTCATGCCGAGCAGGCAGACGTGGCGGAAGGGGATGGCGCGCATGGGCATGAGGGTGGCGAAGGTGATGGCGCCGGCGAAGAAGCGCTGCGATAGCCGGCTCTCGTCCAGCCGGGACAGCCAGTGTTCGCCGACCACCGCGAGCGGGAGTGCCTCGGTCAGGCCGGCTGCGGCGCAGACATCCTCCCAGTCCTGGAGGGCGCTATCGAGTTGCAGCAAGGTGTAGGTTTCGGCGCCGTCTGTGGGGTCCAGGTAGTCCTTCAGCAGACCGCGCAGGCGCTGGCACCAGCCAGCGGCGGTGGTGGGCTCACGCAGGGTGCCCCAGGTGGCGTCGAGCTGATCGACCAGGCGCACCAGGGGACCGAGCAGGGCGGCATCGAGCCCGCCGATTTCGTCGTAGGGCTCGATACCTTGCCAGGCGCCGCCGGCGGCGCCCACGGCGTAGCCAAGCAGCAGGCGGCGCAGGCCGCCGTGCCAGGTGTGGCGGGTGTCCTCCTCACCCAGGTCAGGCAGATCGAAGCTGGCGCGCTGGCGGGGATGCAGCCCCCAGCGGATGTTGGCGCCCTGCACCCAACGGTGCAGGCGTGGCAGGTCCGGCTCGGCGATACCGAAGCGTGGGCGCAGGGCGGGAACCTCGAGCAGGTCCAGGAGGTCGCTCGCCGCCAGACGCGATTGGGGCAGGGCGAGCAGGGTCGCCAGGGCCTGGACCAGGGGGTCAGTGGCGCGCTGGCGTTGATCGGCGATGCTGAAGGGGATGTAGCGGGGATCATCCTTGTCCAGCTGTGCGAAGACCGCCTGGATATGGGGGGCATAGGCGTCGATGTCGGGGACCATGACCATGATGTCGCGCGGGGTCAGGGTGGGATCGGCATTGAAGGCGGCGAGCAGCTGGTCGTGGAGGATCTCGACCTCGCGCTGGGGACTATGGGCGACGTGGAAGCGGACGGATGTATCCCGCAACGGGTCCACGGGGGGCCAGAGCTTCCGGGTCTCCTCCAAGGTGCGCAGCGCGCGGATGTCATCCTGAAGCTGGCTCAGCAGGGTCGGCACGTCGCCCGGATCCGCGGGGGCGGGAAAGAGATCGATGCGCTGGCCAATGGCGGTGAAATAGCCCGTGTAGAGGGCCCGCGCCGCTTTGATATCGTATTCATCGAGCAGGCCGATGAAGTCGCGCCCCTGTTTGCCCCAACTGGCCAGCAGGGGGTGCGCGTCGCAGAGCAACGGCTCCTCGGTCCGTTGCCCAGGCATGTCCGCGCGGCGGGGGTGGCGGCCAGGCCCGGCGCGCAGCAGATCACGGTCGGCGACGATGTCGGCCCAGTAGTACTCGCAGGGGTTGTGGACGAACATGAGTACCTGGGTCCAGCGCGCCATGGCCGCCAGCACTTCGAGGGATTGGCGCGGCAGACTGGAGATACCAAAGACCAGCAACCGCCGCGGCAAGCCGGCGGGAGGGGTATCCGCGGGCCATTCGGCCGCCCGACGCAGAAAGGCGGCATGGACGGCGGCCCGGCCCAGGTGGGGGGTGGTGCCGTGGGGGCCTGTCTGGATCCCGATATCGGTGCGCAGGTCTCGCCATAACTGGGCTTGCCAACCCTGCCCCTCGGGCAAGGGTTGACGGTTGCCATGGGGGTCGATGAGTACGTCCGCCGCTGCCGCCCAGGCCTCCAGCCAATCGGCGCGGTAGACTTGGTACTGGTCGAAAAGGTCGGCGAGGCGCTCGGCCAGTTGAAAGCGCTTGCGCAGGTCGGCGTCCGCGGTCAGAAAGCGGCGCAGGGGGGCATAGACCGGTGCCGTCACCAACTCGGGCAAGAGGCGCATCAGCCGCCAGACCAGGCGCGGCTTGTCGAGAGGCGAGTACTCCGGCACCGCTGCGGGGCCCAGCACCGCCCGGTAGACACGCCAGAGGAAGCGGGACGGCAGGGAGATCTCCAGCGCCGCGGCGATGCCGAGCCCACCCCCGTCTGACTTGTCGGCCCAGGAGCCGGGGTCCGCGGCGATGGCCAGCTTGAGCCATTGAGCAATCCCGTTACTCTGCGCCAGGATGATCTCTGGCTCGAGGGGCGCCAGGGGATAGCGACGCATCCAGGTGACAAGCAGGTCACGCAGGGCCTCAGGCTGGTTCCCGTGAACCAGCATCAGGCCGGGCGGCAATACTTTGTCAGTCACGACAGTCTCCAGATCAGTGGTTGAGCCAGCAAGCTCGGCGGGAGTCACCTCAGGTGCCCCTGGGACCGCCTTCCCTCGTCCCTGGCAGGATAGCGCGAATAGCGGCGCAGTGCCCCGGCAGTAGCTCCTGCCAACTTCAGCCAATAATCACAATACGGGGTCAGACCATGACCCTATCCTGAAGCAACTCAGAGTATTTTCCTTGACGGCAGGCGACCCGGTTTGTCGCCAACCCACGCGACAATGAGACCTCCATCAGCCCTATGCAGGTAACCCCATGTCCGCTTTGCCCAAGATCGAAGCCAAGTTCAACGAATTTTTCACCACCTGGGGCCTCCGCCTGCCTCCGGAGGCCATTAGCCACCGCCAGCGTGGGCGGATCCTGCAGGCGGGCTGGGTCGTCTGGTATCTGTTCGACGCCGATGACCAGGGGGAATACCTCGACTTCTATGCCACGCACCGCATGGGCGGTGACCATCACCGCCGACTTCGGGCCAACGGCGGCCGGGAGTGCCTGCCAACCTTGCAAAGGATGTATGCCTCCTCGGCAGATCCCGAGGAGGCGCAGCGCCTCGTGGACGCGTTCTTTGCCGAAAACCAGCGCGTTGCCGACCTGTTAGCGGCCAAAGGCTTCTGCCTCCAGGGCGACGAGCCCAGCCTGACGGTCATCAACCGGCACCTGTTGACCCACCCCCGACCTTTGCGCGCAGAGGTAGCCCCATGACCGGCGATCCACTGGCTGGGAAGGATCACGCCCGCGGCGCCTTTCTGGCCCTAGCCGGCGGGGCTCGCTTCGGCGCCCCGTTCGCATTCATCCGCGACGCCAGAGCGTCCAGACCCGCCCGGTCACTCTGGGCAACTGGACCGAGGATACCCACAGGTCGCTTTACCTGGGCGGGCCATCCTGGCGCTTTGGCTGGCCACGCGGCCGCAGGGCCAGACTCTCGCTGTGCTGGGGGATCAAGGGTGGGCGCAGGGCGGCGGCTAGTCTGCTAGGATCCGCCTTTCCGCGGTTGTGACCCGCTGGGTCGCATAACCCGCCTGTCCCGGAGTCCCGGATGATCGACACCCTGTTGCGTCAATGGAGCCTGCTGCGGCTGATCCCCCGCTACCCGCGCCGGCTCGACCCCGCCAGCCTCAAGGCGCAGTTGGACGCCCAGGGCATCGAGGTTACCCTGCGCACGGTACAACGCGATCTCAATGCCTTGGCAGCCGTCTTCCCCCTGGAGGCCTCCGAGGGCCGGCCCCAGGGCTGGCGCTGGTGCCAGGGCGCCCGCCAGATCGACAT
>JBGAUE010000033.1:0-41649 GCA_044228795.1 Chromatiaceae bacterium
GATGGCATGGTCGTCGGCGACGATGACGGTTATGGGCATGGGGCGGGCTCTTTGGCGAGGGGGACGCTGATCCGCACCCGGGTCCCCTGGCCGGGCGTGCTGCGGATGCGGGCATGGCCGAGGACACTCTCGGCGCGCTCGCGGATCATGCAGAGGCCGAGCCCGGCGGGCCGTTCAAAGGCAGCCTGGGTATTGAAACCGATGCCATCATCGATGATCGCCAGGCAGAGCCGTTCCGGCGACTGGGACTTCAGGATGACGTCGATCCGGCTGGCCCGGGCATAGCGGATGGCGTTGCTCAAGGCCTCGCGAAAGGCCAGGAAGCACTGCTCCTTGACCCGATCGTCCAGATTAATCGGGGCGTCATCGGCGTGCATGCGGATCGGGATCTCGGTGCGGGCGCTGATTTCGCTGCAGTGGAAGCGCAGTGCGTCGAGGAGCGGCAGGCGCTCAAGGAAAAGCGGACGCAGTTCCTGGCTGATCGCGCGCAGCTCGCCGATGGCGCTGCCGGCCTCCGCTATCAGGGAGTCGAGGAGCTCCGGGGGGACTTGCGCTCCCTGTAGCACCATCCCCTGGATACGCTTCAGACCCAGGTTGATGGCCTGCATGGACTGGCCAACCACGTCGTGCAGGGTCGCTGCGAGGCGTTTGCGGGCGTCATATTCGACCTCGTCCCGGAGCTGGCGCACCCGCTGGGCCTCGGCGACCCGGGCACGGGCGGAACGGATGCCCCAGGCCAGATCCTGGGCGAGCTGGGAAAGCAGGGACACCTCCGGCTCGCTGAAGGCGTCCACCTCGGCGGAGAAGAGGCTGAAGTTGCCGAAGGGTGCCTCGTCCGCCATGAGCGGCAGGGCGATCATGGAGCGATAACCGTAGCGCCCTGCCGTGTCTGCCCAGGGTGCCAGGTCCGGCGCCTTGGCGATATCGGGCAGGATCAAGGGGCGGCCGTTCTCGATGGCGGCACGGCAGGCACTCGGGCGGTCGCCGGCATTGGCCCAGGCCAGCGCCTCCGCCGTGAAGTCAGAATGTTCATGACCCGCATGGGCGACCAGGCGCACCCGCGGTTCGGGCCTTCTACCCGCGTAGCCCACCCAGGCGAAGCGGTATCCGCCAACCTCCACCAGATTGGCACAGAAGGCCCTAAGGAGCTCTCGCTCGTCGATGGCGCGGGCCAGGCTGTGGTTGCAGCGCGAGAGGAGCCTATGGGTGCGGCTCAGAAGACGCAGCTCCCTCTCAGTTTCCTGATGTAGCGTGATGTCCCCGGAGATACCCATCAGCCGCTCGATGTGGCCCTCGGCGTTCGGGCAGGGGATGAAACAGGAGGTGAAATAGCGCTGGCGAGCGGTTCCGGCAGTGGAGAACTCGAATTCGCAGGCCTGGCCGGCGAAGGCAGCGGCCATAAGGCGCCGGATTCTGTCCTGGTCACCGGGGCTCACGAAATCCAGGTAGTCGCGTCCACGAATCGCCTCCTCGCTGGCGGCACCCACCAGGGCGAGGCCTGCTCGGTTCATCCTGAGCAGGCGCCCCTCGGTGTCGATCTCGTGCAGGCAAACGGGTGCCTGGTCGAAAAGGATCCTAAAGCGGTCGGGCCCCATGGGTGATCCCTCCAGGGTGCGGTCTTATCTGCGTGACTACAGTGGAACCTCAATTCTGGACAGTGAGTTAAGCTTGTGTGGCACCAATGGGCTCAGGTTATCATGGGTGAGGCCCGGTCTTAGGGCCTCGGGCGGTTTGGTAAGCAATATGAGGTCCCGGTGGCAAGTCTGAAAGGCTCGGTCTGAACCTGGGCCGGACCCAGGCGAGGGCTGGAGCCAATCAGGACTTGGCGTCGGGAATGGAATATTCCCTCGGCCATTACAGGGGCTGCTCATTGACACTATGGAAATCCCAACCGATTATTTTTCAGCATCGAGAAAACTGATAGCTGGGTATCAGGAGCCTACCGCCGGGGAGGACAGGGCCATGGCTCAATTAGGCCAGGTTGATAATGACCGAATAACTGGCCTGATAGGTGAGCGGCAGCGCGGTAACTCGATCCTGCTAGCTGCGGCGGTCTACTTTGGCATGGTGTTCGGTGCTGGCTTCTTGCTCGGTGCCGTGCGGGTGCCGTTCCTGGTGCCCCGCCTTGGTGAGCGCATCGCTGAACTCGCGGAAATGCCACTTATGTTTGCCGCCATCTACTTCGCTGCGGGCTACCTGGTCAGAAGATATGGTGCCTCTATCGCCTCCTTTGGCTGGGTGCTCGTCGGCGCCATGTCTCTGACCATGCTGGTAGCGGCGGAACTGCTTCTGGCTATCGCAATAGCCGGCCGCAGCCTTGGCGAGTACCTCGCGAGTCGGGATCCAATTTCCGGGTCTGTGTACCTTGGCATGTTGCTGGTATTTGCTGCCATGCCGTGGTTGCGGCGCAAGGTGGGAGCTATTCACGCGGATCCATAATTAGAGATGGACAACTTCAGTGACGCTTCGATGCATCTCCTTAACCGGTTGTGCTTGATTCTGGCCCTTGTCGGTCTTCACGGGTTAGCCCTGGGGGCGGAGACTCTGCCACTGGGGACCATTAGGAGTTCCTCGGGAGGGCCGGTCGGGGTTTTCGGTGACGCACGGCTGGCGGGTGAAGCGCCTGCGGCCCCGTCGATCCCGGTGGTCAGTCCGGCCCGGCTTCCCGGCCTCGATCTGGGTCCGGCTCAGACACCGGCTAGGTCTATGCGGGCGGGGGCTGTGGTCACGGCGCCATCGCTCGTCTCGGAGCCCCAAGGAGGTATAGAACAGGCCCCGGACGGATCGGATCCCGCGGCCATTCTGCATGCCTGCTGGACCCCTGCCCAACTGGCTGGCTCCCCTCAGGACCGGACCATCCAGCGGGGCCTGAAACCCGATCGCACCCCGCCACCGGAGTGGGCCATTCGTGCCGCCGAAAACGCCTTGCCTCCCCTGGCATCCGAGCTGCGAGGCTCGATCCGGGGGGTGGAGCCGGCGGACCCCCAAGCGCATCTGGTCGCCCTCACCTTCGATCTCTGCGAACTGGCCAGCGAACGCTCCGGCTATGACGCCGAGTTGGTGAATAACTTGCGCGCTCAAGGAGTCAAGGCGACCTTCTTCGCTGGCGGCAAGTGGTTGCGCACGCATCCGGAGCAGGCCATGCAACTCATGGCCGACCCTCGGTTTGAGATTGGCAACCACGCCTGGACCCATGCCAACCTGCGCCTAGTGTCGGGTTCCGAGGCGCGTGACCAGATCTTGTGGACCCAAGCCCAGTACCAGGTGCTGCGCCGGGAACTGGCCGGGCGTTCCTGCGCCCAGGGGGTTGGGCCCGCGGCCCTGCATCAGGTTCCGGAGTGGCCATCGGTCTTCCGCTTCCCCTATGGTACCTGCAACCAGGGCTCACTAGCGGCCGCCGCCGAGCTTGGGCTTGCCGCGTGCCAGTGGTCCGTGGTCACTGGGGATCCCGCCAAGGGCCAGAGCGCCCAGGCCATTGCCAAGGCCGTACTCGCCGGCGTCAAGAGCCACCGCGGTGCCATCGTCGTTGCCCATGCCAATGGGCACGGCTGGAACACCGCTCGCTCCCTGCCCCTATTCATCCCGGAATTGCAGCGGCAGGGTTACCGATTTGTGACCTTGAGTGAACTGCTGGCCGCCGGGCGCCCGGTCACGGCCATGGAGTGCTACGAGGAGCGACCCGGAGACAACCGCCGCTACGACACCCTGTTTGTGCGGGGCACCGGGAGATGAAGGGCGGGCCCCTGGAGTTTCTCGCCGTAGCGGCCCTGGAGCCGGGACTGGCGGCAGTAATCGGCAACGCTCTGGCCGGGATGGACCCTTGGAAGACCCTGGGTTATGGCGCCGAGGCCCTGGCCCGCGGGCTGGCGTCCCCCCACCCGGAGGTGACCCGCTACCTCGCGATGCGGGGTGGCGAGCCCCAGGGGCTGGTGGTGGTGCGCTATCCCTGGTTGCGCGGGGCCTATATCGAGCTGTTCGCCGTGCTCCCGGCGGCCCAGGGCCGGGGGATCGGTGGCGCAGCCTTGGAGTTCCTCGAGTCCAGCTATCGCGGGCGAACCACTAACCTCTGGCTGCTGGTGTCAGGCTTCAACTCCGGGGCCCGGCGTTTCTACGAGCAGCATGGCTTTCGCCCGATCGGGGTCATTGAGGACCTAGTGGTGGCGGGGCAGGACGAGGTGTTGCTGCGCAAGGTGATTGGGTCAACAACTCTGGCATCTTGACAGCTACTAATTGAACAATTGCGGGGTTAGTCGGGCGAGTGGATTAGCTCCTTCACCTCCCGGTAGATCTTCGCTGCTCCATGTCCGGAAAGGTGGGTGTGATCGTGATAATTTTGATTGCCGTCGCCATCAAAGAACAGCACCTCACCGTTTTTGGTTTCAAAATATTTCGCAACGTTAACCACGGAGACCTTTTGGGACTGAAACTGGAGCAGTAGGTTGTTATTCAATTCCCGATTTGATTTTGCGTCCTCCTTTTCTCTAAAAGGTGGGCGTGAGCCATTGCGAATAGAATCTCGATTGGCTTCCTCGGGCGGGATGGGCGGTTGGTTGAGCAAAATGATATGGCCAACATCATCCTTAAGATCCTTTAATGCCGCGGCAAGCCGTTCAGGATTATTTTGCAATCTATCCTTCCAGAAGGTAGCGATTATTAAATAATCTGGCCTGCTCTTGCGAATAATAGACAACGAATCGCGCCAAAGTTTGGTGTCAGGCAGGGGGTCCATGGCTCCGACGGTGATCACATTAAGACTGTAGCCCAGATCCTCACAGAGATCCCTGGTAACCTTCCCATACATTGAACCATTGCTGTCTCCCATAAGAATAACGGAGGGAGCGCCGGGTTTGCCGGGAAAAAATTCCCCCCCATCGGCGACTTCATTATAATTAGCGGTCACATAATTGTGATAACGAATTGAAAGACCCAAGGGTATGCATAATGCTAAGGCGCCCACGAGAGCCGTAAATGCCCGGACATGATTGGTGGGCCTATTTAAGTAAAGACGGGCGGGCTTTTCAATAAATCTGAAGCAAGCCGCAGCGAGCATGAAGCTGATAGTTATTTTAAAAAAATTCCGCGTTGTGTTCGATTCAAAAATATAGGCATAGTCAATCATTGAGTAAACTGGCCAATGCCAGAGATATAGTGAGTAGGAAATTTTACCAATACTCACCATGGGTCTATATGATAACCATGAAGTTATAGTGTTGTTGTTTGGGCTTTGAATCAGGATGGCGATTGCGCCCATAACGGGAATGGTTGCCAGCCAACCGGGGAAGTTCGGCCCTTCATGAATTAGTATCAAAGAGCCACCAATGAATATAATGCCAATATAGGGGAGCCATGCCGGCCCCCTAATGGAGCCTGGTGAATTTATTTCAATAATGGCCAGAAGACAGCCGGCAAACAGCTCCCAGGCGCGTGTGGGCAGCAGATAAAAGGTCCAGACTGAATTAATGGGGGTGAATATGATGCAGCTGGCAAGGCTGACAATAAATATAAATGCCAATATATGTACCAAATATTTGCGGGCATGTCGGAATGTGATAAAAAGCAGCAAGGGGAAGAGCAGATAATATTGCTCTTCTATGGAGAGCGACCAATAGTGCATAAAAGGCTCTGCATCGAGGGAGATCGTGAAGTAATCCCCTAGCAGCATGTATTTTATGTTGGTGAGTGAAACCGATGCCGCCACGAGGTTGGAACCGGATCGGGCCAGATCATGCTCGGAATAGAGAAAATAAGCGACGGTAATAGTTGATAAGGCGACGGCAAAAAATGCGGGAAAAATTCGCGCTATCCGGCGCTGGTAAAATTTCAGAAAACTAAATTGCTCATTCTTCAAATCATGATATAAAATCGAAGTAATAAGATAGCCTGATATTACAAAAAAGACATCTACGCCTACAAACCCTCCAGGTAACCATTGACGATTAAGATGAAAAATGAGCACAGAAAGGACAGCAACCGCACGCAGTCCATCTATTTCTAGTCGATAAGGTAGGGATCGGTCGTTCATACTCACCAGGGCGCTTCCTGAATGAGGGAAACGCCAAAACCATAGTCATGCTATTTCGATTTTGTGGTTACTCTTCAGCTACCCTAAACCGGCCTAAGCCTGCTTTGGCATAGGTGGGCTACCCTGAAAGGTCATGACCAGAGCCTGATAGGTATCGACGTACTGCTGGTGCAAGGTGGCAAGGTGGGAGCGGATGGTGGCGAAGGTCGCAGGGTTCGCGACGGAACGGGAGCCTCACGGCTATTTACCCAATTGACGACCTGACGAGGTTCGGACAGTTCTACACCGGGAAGGCCTGTCAGATAGTGGCCACAGGCGCACTGTCCGGTTAGCGGGATCACAAGGGTAGGCTGGTTAACTCCGCTTCTGGCGTCTCAGGAGAGTTGGTTGCGCACGGCTGCTCATGCGGGAAGCAAAGCTACACGCTTACGCGCCTATTGAGCAAGCGGAACCTGAATAATTGCGACTTTTATAGCAGGTACTGGAAGATAGTCTCGATTATTTTCCAGTAGCCGCTAAAATAGTCGGCATGAAACGCTACCTCATGGATCAGATTGCGACCGACCTCCGCCGTAAGCTGGTCCTGCTCACCGGTCCGCGCCAAGTGGGCAAGACCACCCTTTGCCGCCAACTCATGACCGGCTTCCCTCCCGCTCAATACCTCAACTGGGATGTCCTGGGAGATCGTAACATCCTGAATCGGCAGAGCTGGAACCCCAATGCGGGCCTTCTGGCACTGGACGAGATCCACAAGATGCCAGACTGGAAAAACTGGCTCAAGGGGGTCGTGGATGGCAAGCCAGGGGGACAGGCCCTGCTGGTCACGGGCAGTGCCCGCATGGAGACCTGGCGCCAGAGCGGCGATTCTCTGGCTGGCCGTTACCTCGCGTTCCGTCTGCACCCACTCTCGGTGCGGGAATGGCGGGATCAGCAGGGCGGTTCGGCGGCGGCGGCCCTCGCGCGCATCCTGGAACGGGGCGGCTTTCCCGAACCCTGTCTAGCCGAAAAGACCGAGGATGCCGATCGTTGGCGGCGGCAGTATTTCACCGATCTTATCCGCGAGGACGTTCTGGAGTTTTCCCGCCTCCAGGAGATCAATACCATGCGGCTCTTCGTCGAATTGCTGCGCGAAAGGGTCGGTTCGCCGCTGTCCCTGGCCTCCATTGCTCGCGACCTTGCCGTGTCGCCCACCACCCTCAAGCGCTATCTCGACATCCTCCAGGCCCTCTACATTGTCTTTGCGGTGCCGCCCTGGCACCGCAACCTGGCGCGGGCCATCCTGCAAACGCCCAAGGTCTATTTCTTCGATACGGGACTGGTGCGCGGCGACGAGGGTATTCGTCTGGAAAATGCCGTCGCCACCATGCTCTTGAAACAGGTCCACTTCCTCCAAGACGTCCAAGGCCGCCCCGCGGGTTTGCACTATCTGCGCACCAAGGATGGCGCCGAAGTGGATTTTGCCCTCGGCGACGACAACCGGCTCACCCACCTCATCGAATGTAAAGTCTCCGACAATTCCCCGCACCGGGCCCTGGCCAATTTCGCCAGCCGCTTCCCCGGGGTCGAAGCTATCCAACTGGTCCGTGATCTGCGCCAGGAAGAATACCGGTCGGGAATCCGCATTACTGAATCCGCCGAATGGCTGGCGGGACTTGATGCCTGACCCGGCAAGGCTCCGTAAAGCAACCGCCCGCTCTCGAATCCCGCCTAATACCTCCCTGATTTGATTTAACCGACCGGGTTTTTCGGGGGCGGTGGCCTTGCCCTGGGGTTCAGGCCCGTCCCCCGCCGACCGACTCGGCGTCCGCCAGAATCATGAATGGCGTCTCACCCATGAAAGGCCTCCGGGGAGGCCAGATAGGCCACTTCCTCGGCCGTACTGGCTCGTCCCAGGATGGCATTGCGATGTGGAAAGCGGCCGAAGCGTCGGATCAGCCCCTGATGATGGCGGGCAAAGCCCAGGGCCTGCTCCAGCCCAGGCTGCTGGAACAGGTGCACCGAACGCTCCTGGTCAGCCAGGGTCTCGCTGTGCATGAAGGGCATATACAGAAACGTTCGCTGCTCAGGAGGTAGGGCTTGATCCAGCCCGCGGTCGATGGCCCGCTCCGCTACCCCCCGGGCCGCCGCCTCGGTGGCAAAGGCCTCCGGCCGACCCCGGAACATGTTGAGCGGGAACTGATCTAGGACAATTACCAGTGTCAAGGCTCTCTCGGGTGTGATCTCCCAATCCGCCAGCTCGCCCGCCGCTGCTGCCCGGTAGGTGACCAGGAAGCGCCCGCTCAAGGCCTGGTCAAACTCCGGCGTCGCCGCGAACCAGAGCGGTCGAACACGAGCGGAGAACCAGAAGGTCACCACCTCGGCGGGGAGGGCGACGGCGGTGGTCGGTGTCATGGGCGTTTCCCTGGAGCAAGGCTGGTGGTTATTCGGAGCGAGCTGGCCCCGTGACTGGGCTGTAGTTCAGTTTAATCGGAATGGACGCCGGTTTGGGGCGGGATTTGGTAGGTCAGGGAGGGTAGGGCCCGGCAAGGGGGTAGGTAGGCCGGCGTATCTTGCGCCCGGCATGCCGTTTGAACGCTAGGGCCTATTCCCGGCGCAGGGCCTCGATAGGATCGAGCCGGGCGGCGCGGCGGGCAGGGAAGTAGCCGAAGATGATGCCGACGGCGGCGGAGAAGAGGAAGGCGGTAAGGACAATGCCGCCGTTGAAGATAAAGGGGACCTTGAGCAACTCGGCGAGGGCCAGGGAGGCCCCCAGGGCGAGGAGGATGCCGAGAACCCCGCCCAGGGACGACAGAACGACCGCCTCAACGAGGAATTGCATCAGCACCTCCCGCTCCAGGGCGCCGATCGCCAGGCGGATGCCAATCTCCCGGGTGCGCTCGGTGACGGATACCAGCATGATGTTCATGATGCCAATGCCACCCACCAGCAGGCTCACGGCGGCCACGGCGCTAAGCAGGGTGGTCAGGACCTGGGTAGTCCCCGTCAGCATTTTGGTGAGTTCCTTCATGTCGTTGACGCCGAAGTTGTCCTGCTCCGTGGGGTCGATCTTGCGGCGCTCGCGCAGCAGGCGCTCCATATCCGCCTTGGCCCGCTCGGTGGACTCGCTATCCTTGATCGAGACCTGGATCAGGGTCACGTCCTGATTGCCGGCGATGCGCCGCTGGAAGGCGCGCAGGGGCATCAGGATCAGGTCGTCCTGATCTCTGCCCATGCTGCTCTGGCCCTTGGCGGCGAGCAAGCCGATGACCTTGCAGGAAATCGTTTTGATGCGCAGATTCTCGCCGATGGGATCCTGTTGGCCGAAGAGTTCCTTGCTGACCGTGGCGCCAATCAGGCACAGCGCCTGGCCGGCGCGTAGTTCGCCCTCGGTGAAGAGGCGACCCCGTTCCAGGGGCCAGTTACGAACATCGAGAAAGCGGTTATCGGTACCGGTGACGGAGGTGGACCAACTGTTATTGCCGGCGATGGCGGTCGCGGTTTGGCTGGCGGAGGGGGCCAGGACGCGAATACTGGGGATGTCGTTCTGGAGGGCGATGGCATCCTCGATTTTGAAGGGCGGGACGCCGATGCCGGACCCTGGCCCCATGCTCTGGCCCATGCGAATCATGAGCAGGTTGCTGCCCATGGACTCGATCTGGGATGAGACCGAACGCGTGGCTCCGCCTCCCAGGGTGACCATGATGATGACCGCCGCTACGCCGATGACCACCCCCAGGATGGTCAGGATGGAGCGCAGGACGTTGCGGCGGATCTCCCGCATGGCGAGTAGCAGGGCATTCCAGAGCATCAGGCAGTCTCCTCTTGATGAACCCCAGCGCTGGTAGTGGCCTGAGGGCCGCCGAGGACGCCGTCGGTCACCCGGCCATCGCGGAAATGGATAACGCGGTGGGCGTATTCGGCCATTTCCGACTCATGGGTGACCATGAGGATGGTGATGGCTCGTTCCCGGTTGAGCCAGGTCAGCAGATCCATGATCTCGTGACTGCGGGCGCTGTCCAGGTTGCCGGTCGGCTCGTCCGCCAGCAGCAGGCTGGGCTGGGTGACGATGGCGCGGGCGATGGCGACGCGCTGCTGTTGACCACCGGAGAGCTCCCCCGGGGTGTGGGTCTCCCAGCCGGTGAGACCGACCAGGGCCAGCGCCGCCTGGGCCTGGGTGTGGCGCTGGCTGCTGGGAAGGCGGCGGTAAATGAGGGGCAGCTCCACGTTCTCCAGGGCCGAGGTGCGATTGAGGAGATTGAAGCCCTGGAAGACGAAGCCCAAGTAGTGACGCCGCAGTTGGGCGCGTTGGTCGCGGCTCAGGGTCTCCACGGCCAGGCCGCGAAAGCGATAGCTGCCGGCGCTGGGGACATCCAGACAGCCCAGGATGTTCATGGCGGTAGACTTGCCCGAGCCGCTCGGACCCATGACCGCGACGAACTCCCCCTCGCGGATCTGAAGGTCCAGGTTGTCCAGGGCGCGCACGGCCGCGGTGCCCACCCCGTACACCTTGGATACCTGGCAGAATTCGAGCAGGATTGGGGCGGGCGCGGCGCGGGGGGTGGCCGAGGGATCGGGCGCGGGTGACTCGGCCAAGGTCATGGTTTGGCCCCCGTCCGTTCCAGGTCCACCAGCACCTGACTCCCCGGCGCCAGGGTCCCATCCAGGATCTCCGTCATGGTGCCATCGGTGGCCCCGGTTTTGACCGCCACCGCCGCCGGGACCCCATCCTTCAGTATCCAGACCCGGGAGCCCTTGTTGGTGGCGTCCTTGGCCCCGTTGCGCCGGCTGGAGGGGGGGCGGCTGGGTAACAGCATCCCCACCAGACCGCGACTTTCCTCCTTGGGGGCCGGAGGCGGGGGTGGGGTGAAGCGCAAGGCGCCGTTGGGGATTAGCACGGCGTCCTTGATCTCACGGGCGATGATCTCGGCAGTGGCGGTCATCCCTGGGCGCAGGGACAAGTCACGGTTGTCCAGGGCCAGGAGGGCGGCATAGGTGACGACGCCGTTGATGGTCTCCGGGGCAAAGCGGACCTGGGTGATGGTGGCCGGAAAGCGGCGGTTGGGGTAAGCGTCTACGGTGAAGGTCGCCGTCAGGCCGGCCTGGATCTGGCCGACGTCAGCCTCATCCACGGCCACGTTCAGTTCCAGTTGGGTCAGATCCTCGGCCAGGGTGAAGAGCACGGGGGTCTGGAGGGAGGCGGCGACAGTCTGGCCCGGTTCGACCTGGCGCTTGAGGACGGTGCCCGTGATGGGGGAGCGGATCTCAGACTTTTCCAGGGTGCGGTTGTCGGCGTCGAGTTGGGCCTGGGCCTGCTCGACCTTGGCTCGGGCCACCGCCAGGGCGGCCGCGGCGCGACCCGCGGCGGCGGTGGCAGTGTCAAGCTCCTCGGGAGAGGAGAGGCGCTTGGCGATCAGACCCTGGGTGCGGTGGAGCTTGCTGGTAGTCTCGGTGACGGTGACCTCGGCCTCAGTAACGCTGGCCCTGGCCAGCAGCAGGGCGGCCTGGGACTGGCGCTGCTTGGCCCGAAAGGTGTCCGGGTCGAGACGGGCCAGGACCTGGCCCTGGGTGACGCGGTCGTTGAAGTCCACGGTGACCTGGTCGATGGTGCCCGAGACCTCGGTGCCCACGTCCACCTGGGTGACCGGCTGCAACTGTCCGGTGGCGGTGACCTTGATTGTCAGGTCGTCCCGTTCCACCGTTGCTGTCTTGAAGCGCGGCTGATCCTGGGTGGGGCCCGGGAACAGAAACCCGGCGGCACCCGCCAGCGCCAGCATCCCGAGTGCCACCAGACCATAGCGGGTCCACCGCCGGCTGGGCGGCGGGTTGAGGCCGATGTGGGCTGCCAGGATTTCCGGGGTCTCCGGGACGGGTGGGGTGATCGGGTTTGACGGAAGGTCCCGGATCATGGTGAGTGGCTGCCTCCTGGGGTGGGCGGATGGGAATAGAGTCGGGCGGGGTATCAGTCGCCCGGGTATGTTAGCCGCTAATGGCGGCTTGACCAACGGACTACCTCAAAGGGTGGCTACCCCAAAGGGTTGCACCCGCCCGGCGCCTCGCTTAGAGTCATACCTGACTGAGTCTCCGCACAGCTTTTCGAGCCCTAGGTTGGTAGGCACGACCAACGGAAAGATTTTCATCGAGTTTCCAACGACCTGCCACCCATAATTACCCCAGGACCGACCCTCATGACGGCTACCGACCCGACCACGACCTTGCCCATAACGGCCCCGGTGCGCGACCTCCGTGAGACCCTGGAGGAGCGACGCGCGACCGGTCAGGCCGCCCGAAAACAGGCTCCCCGGAGCGCGCAAGGGCATTGGGACGAGACGGCGCGCGGACACGACGCCTTGGAGACGATCCTGGCCCAGAACCTGATCCGGGTCCCTGAACTGCTGCCCATTCGCCACGGGCGCATGGCTGCCTCGCCCTGGAACTACTACCGCGGGGCGGCGGCGGTGATGGCCGCCGATCTCGCGTCCCGGCCCCACAGCGGGCTGCGGGTCCAACTCTGTGGCGACGCCCACGTCCTCAACTTTGGCCTGTGGGCCACGCCGGAACGAAACCTCCTGTTCGACCTGCGGGATTTCGACGAGACGCTGCCCGGTCCCTTCGAATGGGACCTGCTGCGCCTCGCTGCCAGCCTGGTGGTGTTGGCGCGGGAGGATGGTCTCAAGGTGGCCCGGGCGGATGAGGCGGTAGTCGCCGCAGGGAAGGCCTACCGGGACCGGATGGCCCGTTACGCGACCATGACGGAGCTCGACCTCTGGTACGACGGGACTCACGTCGATAGCCTGATCAAGTACTTTGCGCCAGCCGACCGTGGGCAATTGTCGTTCCACATCGAAAAGGAGTCCAAGCGCCGCACCCACCGCGGCGCCTTTGCCAAGCTCACCGCGATGGTTCAGGGTCAGCCCCGGATCGACGAGGATCCGCCCCTGCGCACCCGCATCGACGACAAGGAGCAGGACGCGCTGACCGACCAGTTCCTTGGTGGCTACCGGTTGACCCTGCAGGAAGATCGACGTCACCTGTTCGATCGCTTTACACCCGTTGATCTGGTTCGCCAGGTCGTGGGAGTGGGCAGCGTGGGGATGCGGGTCTATCTGGCCCTGCTTGAGGGCCGCAGCGGCGATGACCCCCTGTTCCTGCAGATCAAGCAGGCCGGCCGATCGGTATACGAGTCCCATCTCGGCCCCAGCCAACAGGATAGCTGCGGCGCCAGGGTGATCGCTGGCAAGCGAGCTCTGCAGAGCGCGACCGACATCTTTGTCGGCTGGGGCTCCTTCCAGGGCCGGGACTATTATGTGCGACAGTTCCGCGACATGAAAATCGTCCCCGACATCGAGTTGCTCGCCCCCGTCCTGGTCGAGTTCGCCACCGCCTGTGGCGAGACGCTGGCCCGGGCCCACGCCCGCTCGGGGGACGCCGTCGCGATCAGCGCCTACCTAGGCCAGGGCTCCCAGTTCGTCACGGCCCTTCGCGACTTCGCTCGCCTCTATGCCGACCAGAACGAGCGCGATCACGCCCAACTCCAGGGCGCTATCGGCGCTGGCAGAGTCCAGAGCGCACCCGGCTGGTAGCCGTTCTTGCAGGTTATATTCTCGGGTGCTGAAACCTATGGCTGTCCGGCAGGCCGTCTGGTCGGGGGTGCCTTGAAAGGTCAGGCGCCCTGATCCTGGATTGGCTTTGCCCGCCAAGGCCAGGCGTTTGACCGCGCCGAAGTCGGTCTTGCCGCTGCCAAGCTTGGGGATGGCCTCCACCCGGCGGAACTCGGTGGGTGTCTGTATCCAGGGTGACCGGGACATTGACGCTCGCCCCTGGCAAGTACCGCTATCCAAACGTCCAGAATACACCCACAAGGGTTACGCAGCTTACCAGGCTTGCGGTCAACAGCAGTGCTGATGCCAATGAGGCATCTCCACCATATCGTCTCAGGAAAACCGCCCCAAGAATAGCGGGCGGCATGGCAGCCAGCAGAACCAATACCTCTTTCCAGAGTACAGGAAAACCAAATCGGGTTGCGAGAAAGCTGGCAAGTATGGGTTTAGTGATTAATTTCAGGAGAATTACAATGGTCAGAGGTCCCATTATCTTGCCCAGGTGGGGGATCTTGAACATAAGGCCAACGGATAAAATGGCAAGCGGCGTCAGAGCCGAGGCTAATACATGGCATAGTTGGAATATCGGAGCCAGAAAGACATTCTCTTGACCGGGCAGTCGAAAGTGTCCCCAAAGAAGACCGAGGAGCAGTGCGAAGAATACAGGGGATTGAAAAAAGCCTAGGGACGACTTCCATTGTAGTTTTGGAGCTGATTCTTCTGAGCCAAAATAGGCCGCAAGAATGGGACCCAAAATGAAGATCGGATACCCAACGCCTATTTCTGAAATGAGAACCGCTTCACTGAGAGCTCCGGGTGTGTGCGGAAACATTTGCAAGATAATCGAATAACCCAGAAATGTTGAGGAACCAAATGCCGAGCAGAAGACAATGGCTCCCTGCTGCGCCTTGTTGAACTTCAACAAGACACTAACAATCCAGGCCAGAGCAATACAGAATATTTCCAGCCCTAACATGACCAGCGCCGGGGCTATTTGATCCAACCGAATTGATTGCTTGGCCAGACTCACGAAAATGATGGCCGGTAAACACAAGTCGGTAACGATGCGGGCAAGAGTCAGAGAATGTTCTTCTGTTAGTGTTCCTTTCCGTCGCAGCAGAAGGGCCAATGCATAAAGAAGAACGATGACGAGAATGGAATTTATAAGATAATGAAAAACCTGCATAAATCCGCCTCCTTACTTATGCCATTCGTGTTCAGTAGCTGCCGAAGCTAGTCCGCTGGAACATGGAGGTCAGCTTTCTTCGAGATTCTGGAGGGACGTTCCAGATTCGTCTTTCGCGCCCCTTCTGGCGGTGGAATCCGTCCGGAGGCGAGATAAGACGTGGAATCCGATCGCCCGCCGCCTCTGGACTACCCCTCTAAGGCCAGGCGTTTAACCGCGCTGAAGTCGGTCTTGCCGCTGCCAAGCTTGGGGATGGCCTCCACCCGGCGCACCTCGGCGGGGATGCTCAGGGGGTTGACTTCGGCGGCGAGCAGGGATCGGCGCAGGGCCTCTGGATCCAGGTCCGCCGCCACCAGCAGCAGGATCTGTTCGCCCTTACGTTCGTCAGGGATGTTGATCGCCGCCATTTCTAGCTCGGGCTCGGCCAGGACCCGGCGGACCTGTTCTTCCACCGCCCCCAGGCTGATCATCTCGCCGCCCACCTTGGCGAAGCGCGAATAGCGGTCCACGATGGTCAGGAAGCCGTCCGCGTCCAAGTGGCCCTTATCACCCGTTTTGTACCAGCGCATGCCATCCAGCTCGACGATCACGGCCGCAGTCTTCTCCGGGTCATGGAGATAGCCTTTCATGACCTGGACCCCACCGATGAGGATGAGGCCGTCTTCCCCTGGATTTAGGGTTTCCAGGGTGATTGGGTCCACGATCCGGAAGCTGGTGCCCGGCAGGGGCAGGCCCACGGTGCCGTGGCGGGAGCCGATCTGAATCTTCCAGTTATCGGTATCCAGGGTGTCCGGGACATTGACGCTCGCTACGGGTGTAGTCTCGGTGGCCCCATAACCCTCGTAGAGAGACCGCTGGAATTTGAGCATGAAGGCCTCGCGCACGTCCGGGGCCAGGCGCTCGGCCCCCGCCACGACCAGCCGCAGGGAGTCCAGCATGAGCGGGTGGACCTTGCGGTTTTTGGTGTAAAGCCGCAGGAAGGTGGAGGTGCCGAACAGCACCGTCGCGCGATAGCGGGCTATAGCCTTGGCGCTGCCGAAGGCATCGGTGGGGTCCGGATGGCAGACCATGGGGATGCCCTCCACCAGGGGCAGGAAGGTAGTCACGGTGAGGCCAAAGGCGTGGAAGGGGGGGAGATTGGCCATGACGATATCGTTGGCGCGGGTGTTGAGCAGGTCCGAGATCTGGCGAATATTGGCCATGATATTGCGGTGGGTAAGTTCCACGCCCTTGGGGGTGCCCTCACTACCGCTGGAGAAGAGGATGGCGGCCGTTTCTTCCGGGCGGGAAGGCTGCCCAAGGAGGGCGAGTAGGGCACGGGCCGGGAGCAGGGAGGCCAGGGCCAGCATGCCCAGGGAGGCGCCCTTCCCGATGTCGGCCCGCATGGCCTCCATGGGGTGCAGGCTAACCCCGCTCAGGGTGGCATCGATGTCAATGCCGCGGGCCGCGAGCCGGGTCAGGAAGCGGTCCGCCGTGATGATATGGCGGATGCCGGCGCTGGCGATAGCGGCGCGCAAGGACTCGGGGTTGCTGGTGTAGTTGAGGTTTACCACCTGCTTGCCGGCCATGAGCCCCGCCAGGTTGGCGATGGCACAGGCGCCACTGGCGGGGAGCAGGATGCCGATGACAGGCTCCGGGGCCAGGCGCCGCAGGCGCCGGGTGAAGAGCAGGACGGCGGTGATGAGCCGCCGGTTCGTCAGTTGGCTGCCGCTGGATTCGATCACCGTTACCTGGCCCGGGGCCCGCTTAGCGGTACGCAGCCAGCTTGTCGGCAGGGAGGGCAAGCCTCGGACATAGTCCTCCCAGGTCGTGACGGATAACTCGAAGACCGCCTGTTTGACCTGCTCGGCACTGGACGCCAGGGGCAGGGGTTCCCCGAAGGCGACCACTACCTCCCTTAACCGGCCCTCTTCGCGACTCCGGCGGAGCGTGGCGGTGGCGTAGGAAAACCAGCTACCCCAGAGGCCGCGCAGGTAAAAGGGCACCAGGAGCGCGTCGGTCCCCGCCGCAACCTGACGCGCCGAGAGTTCGAAGCCGCGCTTGAACTCTGAGACCTGGCCGTTCTTGCTGATGGTCCCCTCGGGGAAGATGCACACCACTTCGCCCGCTTCCAGCAGCCGCGCCAGAGTGGCGATGGCATGCCGGCTGCTGCCTCGGGAGATGGGCACCACATCGAAGAAGTCCAGGAAACGCTTCAGATACCAACGCTCATAGATCTCCCGCTCCATGACGAAGCGCACCGGCCGCGGGCAGGCCATCTGCACCAGGGCCCAGTCCAGCCAACTGATGTGGTTGCCGAGCAGCATGACCCCGCCTTGGGCTGGGAGTCTGTCCAGGCCGAGGACCTTGAGCCGGAAGCGGGTGGCCACCAGGTGCCGAATGAGGAAACGTACCAGGGACTGAGGGAGTTGGTAGAGGGTATAGATGGCCCCGATCAGGGCCACCAGGGCGAGCCCGAGAATGAGGGTGACGTCACCGATCGCGACATAGGCGGCGGCGACCGTGATGCCCAGGAAGCCCAGCATCCAGATGTTCTGAATGAAGTTATTGGCGGCCAGCACCCGACCCAGGCCCTGCTCGCCAGCGTTAAACTGGATCAGGGCGTTGAGGGGTACCAGGAAGAAGCCACCCAGGACGCCGATCATGAGGAAATTGAGGCCGTGGGCCCAGGTGGAGTCGAGGCCGGGGACCAGGAAGAGGGCGATGGCGATACCAATGGCCCCCACCGGAATCAGGGCCGTCTCGATGTAGTCGCGCGAGACCTTGCCGGCGATGATGGAGCCCAGGATGATGCCGAGACCGGAGCAGGCCAGCAGGCCCTGAATGACCACGGTGTTGGTCACCCCCAGCGTCTCCTTGGCGAAGGCCGGGAAGACCGCCAGGATCACCTGGGAAATGGACCAGAAGACGCTGAGGCCAATGATGGAGAGCCAGATGACGCGGTTGCCGTAGGCGGCCTGGAGGTTGTCCCGCAGGTAACGGCCGCGCCGGTACTGGCCCCAATCGAAGGTGATCTTTTCCATGGTGTGCTTTTGGGGCAGGCGGTAGGAGAGGCCCGCCTCGGCCAGGGAGGCCAGGACCAGCAGCCACCCCAGGGGGGCGATCAGGTGCATGACCTCACCGGGTGTGGAATAGTTCATGCCGCTCAGGTAATGCTCGAAGAGCACCGAGAAAAAGAAGATACCGAACAGGATGGCGGTAGTGGTGGTGGCCTGGACCCAGCCGTTGGCCGTCGCCAGGGCCTCGTTACCCACCAACTCCTTGATGTAGCCGTACTTCGCCGGGGAGTAAATGGCGCTCTGCGCAGCGAGTAGAAAGGTCATGGCAAAGGCCGGCCAGAACCAGCCCAGGTAGTAGCAGGCGGTGATGCCCAGGGTGATGACCACCGCCATCCAGGCGGAGAAGCGCATCACCTTGGGTTTGGGGAAGCGGTCGGCGAGGAAACCCGATGGCGAAAACAGGAGAACAAAGGGAAGCAGGATCAGGGCATTGACGATGGCAGTCAGCAGGATCTGCGTATCGCCGTCGTAGGTCTTGAAGAGGGTATTCTGGATGATGATCTTGTGGCCCAGGTCCACGAAGGCGTTGAGAAACATCATGGAGATGAAGGACAGAAAACCGCCGATGCGAAACAGATGCCTCATGGATTCAAACTCCTCATTGGGCGAGTTAAATGGTTTTTTATCAGCGAGAACAAGGGCTCGCCGGCGAGTTTCAGGACTTCTTTCCAGCCATCGGCGGCCATGGGGCGTCACGCTGGAGGCTTTAACTTGGGGCAAGACGATCATTGCCATTGGAACTTGGCGACCAGGGGATGCTATCACGCTTGGGCTAGGCCGCCATACGCTCCCACCGATGTCCCATGCCTCCTCGGCAAAGGCGGTAGATCCCATCCAAACTCTTGCGCCGTAGCATTAGTGAGGCTCCTTGTCTAGGCAAATTTAAAAAACCTCAACTATCCTTTAAGTTCCGGCGCTGCTGATCCGGGCCCTCCGGCGGGGATGGGTGGGGGAGTCTGGTCCCGTGCGATCAGCCAAGTGGTGCCACGCCATCCAGTGGGACGCCGGGGGTTGCCATCCTGCTCCACGGTTGAATGAGGCCCTGTTCCCATGAAACACAAGGCGAAGTACCGTGTTCGTCGCTTCGGTGCCATTCGCAACATCCTCGCGTTCTTCATCGAGTCGCCCCTGACTCCGCTGATCCTGGGGGCTTCGCTGTTGCTCGGTGCCCTGGCCATCGTCCTGCTGCCGCGGGAGGAGGAGCCCCAGATCGTGGTGCCGATGATCGATATTTTCGTAGAGATGCCTGGCGTCTCCGTCCAGGAAGTGGAACAGCGCATCACCAAACCATTGGAAAAACTGATCTGGGAACTGCCTGGGGTGGAGTACATCTATTCCACCTCGAGCCCCGGGGGGTCCTTGACGGTGGTGCGCTTCCTGGTGGGATGGAATGAAGAGCGGGCGATCGTCGAGGTCAACCAGAAAATCGCGGCGAATCTTGACCTGATCCCCCATGGAGCCAATCCGCCCCTGGTCAAGCCCAGACGTATCGACGATGTGCCGATCCTGGCGCTGACCCTGCATGGGGATGGCGTTGACGGGCTAGCCTTACGGCGTATTGCCGCGGCCCTGAACGATGAGATCAAGCAGGTTCGGGACGTATCCGAGACGACCCTCATCGGAGGCCTGCGCCGCCAGGTCCGGGTCGAGTTGGATGCCTCGCGGCTGATCGCCTACGGTATCGATCCGAACGAGGTAGTGGTTAAACTGGATGCGGCCAATCGCCAGTCGCGGGCCGGCAGTCTGCCCACACCCGAAGGCGAGATCCTGGTGGAGACCGGGGGCTTCCTGGCCGACGCCGGGCAGGTCGGGGCCGTGGTGGTGGGGGCCTACCAGGGCCAACTCGTCTATCTTCGCGACCTGGCGCAGATTCTGGATGGGCCTGAGGAACCTACCGACTATGTCTTGTTTGGGCGTGGTCTGAGTCAGGAGGGCGCCGACCCCGACGGGTCCGAGTCCGGGGCCGGGGTCATGCAGTCGGCAGTGACCCTGGCGATCGCCAAGCGACCTGGGACCAACGCCATCGATGTCAGCAACCGGGTGCTGGAGAAGGTGGCCCTGCTCCAGGGTCACATCATCCCCGCGGGGGTGGAGGTCACCGTCACCCGGAACTACGGTCGCACCGCCACTGACAAGTCTAACGAACTCCTGCTCCATATGGGCCTGGCCGTGGTAGGGGTCAGCATCCTGGTGGGCATGGTGCTCGGGGTCCGGGAGGCCTTCGTCGTGGCCATCGCCATCCCCATGACCCTGGCCCTGACCCTGGCCACCTTCTACCTCCTGGGATTCACCCTCAACCGAGTCACCCTGTTCGCCCTTATCTTCTCCATCGGTATCCTGGTGGACGATCCGATCGTGGACGTGGAGAACATCGTGCGCCATTTCCGGTTGTCCGAAAACCGGGGACGGCCCCTGACCGAGGTGGTGATCGACGCGGTTAACGAGGTCCGCAGCCCGCTGATTCTGGCCACCCTGACGGTAATCGCGGCCGTACTGCCCATGGCCTTCGTGCAGGGGCTCATGGGCCCCTATATGCGCCCCATTCCCGTCGGGGCCACCGCCGCCATGCTGTTTTCCATGATGGTCTCTTTCGTGGTGACCCCCTGGGCGGCCAACCGGATGCTGGGTCGCCTCGCTCAGCATCGGCCCCCTGAGTCAGCGCCGACTCAGGAAGACCTGACCACCCGACTCTATCGGCGTGTCATGGGTCCCCTGATCGCGGTTCGCTGGCGGGGCCTCGCCTTTCTGTTCGCCATTACCTTGGCTCTGCTGGCGGCCTGCGGGTTGGTCTGGTTGGGGGCGGTCAAGGTCAAGATGCTGCCGTTCGATAATAAGAGTGAACTGCAGCTCATCGTCGATATGGACGAGGGTACCACCCTGGAGCAGACCACCCAGGTGGCTCAGGAACTGGCGGCGGTGGTGAGCCGGGAACCGGAGGTGACGGATTACCAGATCTATGCGGGTACGGCGGCGCCCTATAATTTCAACGGTCTGGTTCGTCACTATTTCTTGCGCCGGGGTCCTAACCTGGCCGACATTCAGGTCAACTTCGTCCCGAAGGATGATCGCCAGGCCCAGAGCCATGAGATCGCCAAACGCCTGCGCGAGCGCATCCAGCCCATCGTCCAGCGCCATCGGGCCCGGGTCAAGGTGGCGGAGGTACCGCCGGGTCCGCCGGTACTTCAGACCCTGGTGGCTGAGGTCTATGGGCCGGACTATGGCGAGCAGATTGCCAACGCGCTCCAGGTGCGCGAACTCCTGGAACAGACCCCAGGGGTGGTGGACGTGGACTGGTATATGGAGGAGACCCACCCCCGGGTCATCATCCGCTTCGATCAGGAAAAGGCGGCGCGCAACGGCATCAGTGCCAGCCAGGTCGAGCGGTTGGTTGCCATTGCCGAGGCCGGGGTGGACACCGGCCTGCTGCACGTCTCCGGAGAGCTGGAAGACGTGCCGATCCGGGTGCGCCTACCCTTGGATCAGAGGACCGAACTGTCTCAGTTGCTATGGGTTCCCCTGCGCACCACGGATGGCGGTGAGGTCCCCTTGGGAGAACTGGTCAGACTGGAGAAAACTACCGGCGAGCACAGCCTCTATCGCAAGAACCTGCTCCCGGTAGTCTATGTCACCGCAGACGTAGCAGGCGACGTGGAAAGCCCGGTCTATGCCATTCTGGACCTGGGCCGGGCGATCGAGGCCCTACCGGCAGTGGGCGCTGCGCCTGGCGAAGGGATGACCGTCTGGAATACCCGCCAACCCTTCTCGACCCTGACCCCATCCGTCAAGTGGGACGGCGAGTGGCATATCACCTATGAGGTCTTCCGCGACCTGGGGGCCGCCTTTGCGGTGGTGCTGATCTTGATCTATACCCTGATCGTCGGCTGGTTCCGCTCCCTGCGCGCCCCCTTCATTATCATGGCGGCCATTCCCTTTTCGCTGGTGGGTATACTTCCTGCCCATTGGGCCATGGGGGCCTTCTTTACCGCCACCTCCATGATTGGATTCATGGCCGGGGCCGGCATCGTGGTACGCAACTCCATCATCCTGGTGGATTTCATCAAGCTGCGTAACAAGCAAGGGATGCCGCTCGCAGAGGCGGTGGTGGATGCGGGCGCGGTGCGCTTCCGACCCATGATGCTAACCGCGGCAGCGGTGGTGGTTAGCGGCAGCGTCATCCTGTTCGACCCCATCTTTCAGGGTCTGGCCATCTCACTGATGGCAGGCGAGGTCGCCTCCCTGCTGCTTTCACGTATGGCGGTGCCGATCATCTACTACCAGGCCATGCGCGATACCACCCCTGCACGAACTGGTGGGTCGACCCTGGTCCCGACCGCAACTGTGTGAAGGGGCGCATCCAGGGGGGAATGCAGCAACTAGCTCGCGTGCCTGGGGGAGACAAGCATGCACCTGGTGGAGCACCCGATCCCATTGATGTCTATAGGGTGACACGGGTTCCGATGGCCTATAGTGTCCTTAGGCAGGGGAGGCGAGGGGCATTACCACTTTTCTGATAGCTCTCTGAAAGCCTAATCTCTTCAGACTGACACAAACCGAGGGTCCATCATGGCTAAGCACAAGAAAAAAAAACCAACCATTCAGGCGCCCGACCCGGAACTTGTTGTTGAGTTAACCCGGAAGCGTTACGAACAGGAACTGGCCAAGTTACATGTGGAGTTAGTGAAGCTCCAGCAGTGGGTAGTAAAGCAAGGGCTGAAGGTGTGCATCGTCTTCGAGGGTCGCGATGGGGCCGGTAAGGGCGGCACCATCAAGGCGATCACTGAGCGAGTAAGTCCCCGGATTTTCCGGGTGGTGGCACTCCCGGCCCCAACGGAGCGGGAAAAGTCCCAAATGTATGCCCAGCGTTACATGCGCCATCTGCCGGCGGCGGGGGAGATCGTCATCTTTGACCGCAGTTGGTATAACCGGGCCGGGGTCGAACGGGTCATGGGCTTTTGCACCGAGGAGCAGGCCCAAAAGTTTCTGAAGATGACCCCCCTGGTTGAACGGGCCATGGTTGACTCTGGCATCATCCTTATCAAATATTGGCTCGAGGTCAGTCCAGAGGAACAGACCCGCCGCCTGGAGGGGCGTATCGACGACGGTCGTAAAATCTGGAAGCTGTCGCCCATGGACCTCAAGTCCTATAGCCGCTGGGATGATTACACCCGGGCCCGCGATGATATGTTCGCGGCCACCGATAGCGCCTGGGCACCCTGGTTCGTCGCCAATTCCGAAAACAAGAAACAGGTGCGGCTCAACCTCATCCACCACCTGCTCAGTCGCATCCCCTACGAAGAAGTGCCCCACGAGAAGGTCAAGCTCCCGGAACGCAAGAAGCTCGATCGCTATAAGTCACCCGACTACCCGTTTAGATTCATTCCCGAGCTTTATTGACGATTTCGGCCTTGGTAGCCCCGGGGGTTTGAAGGTTCCAGACCAGGCATCTTCCCGTCACCCGGGCCATCGAACTGCCCAAACTGATCGTTAATCACCCTGGCCGGCGGGCCCCTGGTCTCCCAGGGGAACCCGCCGGAGAGACGGCTATTGATAGGCTTCGACCACGGGGTTGTAGGTCGAGGTGGGTTCTAGCTTGTCAATGGTCAGAATGCCGTAATCCACGGCCGGATCTCCTGGCCAGTAGTTGAAGTCTTGCTGTACTGTCTGAATTTGCTTCAGAATCTGGCCGTGGGTGAGAGAACCGAACGCGCCTTCCGTATCATTGCCTCCCTGTTTCCAGACTTTATCCGAGAACTGGAAGTGGCAGGCCCCGAGAATTTGCTCAGGATGCGACTTTTGGTATGTCAATACCCCTTCTAACTGGTCCTTGATGTAATCCGGGGTGTAATCACTTTTAACACGGCTGTAGCCGATTTCAGTGAAGAGGATGGGGGTGCCGAACTGCTGGTAGGTCAACTGGACCCAGCCCTGACCCGTACTTTCCGCGTTGGCAAAGAGGTAGTCTTTGGAGTTGTAGGTGTTGGGGCACAGCATCAGCCGGTCCCGGTAAGGCGCGGTGCGGGGATCGGTCAACAGCTTACTAAACTGGTTCCAGCCTGGCATGTTTTGACCGCCCGGGGCGTAGGGGGCCCCGCGGGGGACAAAGGTCACCGGTATGCCCACGGGTACGCTTTGACTGAAGCCCTGCTTGTCCGCTTCCTGGAGAAACCGCCCTACCAGGCCGATCACCAGGCTGTATTGCGCGTCTGAGACGTCCAGTTCGTTGGAAATGATCACACCGGCCACGGCTGGGTGCCAGTCCGTGCCGGTGCTGTTGCCGTAGTTGCCAAATTTGAAGTACAGGGGGAGTTGGGCATCCCAGGCCCCCGGGTTCTGTGGTAGCCAGTTACTGATGGGCACCACAACCTTGATCCCCAGCTGATGGGCGTAATCCAGAAATTGGCTGTGATCGTTGCGCGGATCCCAGTCATAGAGCCGGATCAGGTTGATGCCCATGCCCCTGAGGGTATTGAGGTCGTCACGGCAATAAGGCTCGCAGCTTGCCGAAAGATAGGACTGGGTTCCCCACAGGGATGCCACCTGCTTGCGGGCGATGTCACTGCCGAAGTAGATGACATGGGTGTTGGCCGTGGAGGGATCGTACCCCTGGCTGAAGGCCTGGTAGGCCGTGCCCTTGCCCGGCAGCGGGAAGCGCGAAAAGGTCCCCGAATCAATGTTGAGGTTGATTTGCTGCAGGCTTTCCACCGACCCGGACGTCTGTCCCAGGAGCATGGCCCGGTAGGTTACCTGCCCCAGGGCCTCGTCAAACAGCGGATCGGTCAGGGTCAGGAAAAAAAGTTTCAGATCACCCGCGGCCGTGGTTCCGAACAGGGCCGCGTTGGGAGCATCGTTACCAAAGAGGTAATCCCACTGCGGAAAAAAGTAGGACATGGGCGCCTTGTCCGAATACCGCCCGGGGGCGTTGTCCACCCAGAACATCTCCGGACCCGCATTGCTCAACACTAACTGGTACTCATTTTCCTGGCCCGTGGGAATCAGGTCGGCCCCGTCAGCGTACTGGATGTACGACGCCACTTCCTGGTCGTCCATGGCGTTGTTGAGCACGTTGACCGTGGCGTCGGAGAAGTACAGGGTGGTGTCCGGCGTCTGATCCAGGGTATGGTTCAGCAATTCCGCATGGAACCTCATGGTGTTGGACGCCGCGTCATAAGACGGGTTGGACAGAACCAGATAGACCCCATCCTGATCACCATCGGCGGTCAGCGAGAAGTGAATCGTCGCATTCGGGTTGATGTTCCCGTAAACCCGGGTCCAAAGGGTGTCTACATAATCCTTCAGCGGCGTGTCGCCCACTTCCCTGCCTGGCCGATCGGCGTACCACAGGGCCCCGGGGTTAAGACCCTCCAGGGTTAGCTCCCAGGCAGACCCCGCAAGGGGGGTGCTCCCGTCATCGGCGGCGTCCAGCGGGGTCAAGGTCCCTTTCTGAGCGGCCAGCATATAGATTCGCGTGGCGTAGGGTGAGGGGTTCCAAGGGGCCTGGCCGCTGCCATTGTTGCCATCCCCGCCGCAACTGACGAGCATCACCGCACAAGCTGCCGCCAGAGCCACCAAAATCCAAAAAGGTCGATATCTCATGATGTCCCTCTGTTTCAGATATTTTCATGTCAGGGTTCTGGCCTTGAGGTCGTGGATATTCCCTAAAGAGCCTGATACCAACGGATTGGGGTTTGTATCATTAGGTAACCCGCGGGGGCAGGTAACCGTCGTGATACCGGGGTTTTAAATCCTCGGTGTGGTGGGAGGCAGTCTAGCCAGGGGGAATGAGGTTGCAGCACACTGCACCAATTACGATATGGCGATCAATGTTAGTTCTTGCAAGTCGCCAAAGAGATCATATCCTAGGTTGGCACTCGCCCTCTTAGTCAATTAAACGTGGCCATGATGCGCCGCGTTGTCGGCAACAATTCAGTGATCACTTGCCAGTCAGGCCACTAAGCAAGTAAATTTGTTACAGGTTTGAGCAGCCAGCAACAACTCTTTACCTGAACCTCCTGATTCTTTATCCGCCACAAGCACAGTACCTTGACAGCGATCAGGCCCGTGTCCTGACCTTCCGCGGCCCGCAGCTACCGATACATCGCCTGGTTTCAGCCAGCGCCAGGAATCTGAACCTTTCCCCATTACCTTTGGAAAAACCATGTGCGAAAAATGCCAGACCACCCCGGACCCAAGCCGCAGAGTCTTTATGAAGGCCCTGGGTGCAGGTTTAGCCATCTCTGCACTTGTCCCATTGACTGGAATTGCTGAACCCCCCAAACCCGAGAATGTGATCAGTTCCACCCAAGCCTTGGAACGACTGATGGTGGGCAATGATCGTTATGTGAATAACAAATCCAGGGTATTCAATTTCAATGAAACCAGAGCAGCCCTGACCAAAGGTCAAAATCCTTTCGCCTGTATTCTGAGTTGCGCTGATTCCAGGATTGGCCCGGAACTTTGTTTCGACACCGAAAGAGGGGACCTGTTTGTGACACGAGTCGCGGGTAATTATGTGTCAACGCCCCTGTTAGCAAGCCTCGAGTACGGTACGGAGGTTCTGAAAGCCCCTCTGATCCTGGTGCTCGGACATACCAATTGTGGTGCGATCAAAGCCGCCATCAGTGCCGTCAATGAAGGAACAGGCTTTCCTGGACATATTCAATGCCTGACATCGGATTTGATCCCGGCGGTGCGGTCCGCCATGAAGAAAAATCCATCGGATCTTGAACTCGCATCCATTCGCGAAAATGTGTCACAGAATATGGAGAAGCTTAGGGAATCGGCACCCATATTAAGCAAGCGGGTGGAGCAGGGATCTCTCAAGATAGTCGGCGGTATCTATCATCTCCATACTGGCCGGGTTGAATTGATCGAGACCTAAGTTCTGGCGATTCGCCTTGCCCGAGGCCCTTTATGGCAAGGAGGGTCGTATGTTGATTACTTTCCGGTGTATTCGGCCTTTTGTTGTGTTACGTTACTAATACTTTGTAACACGGCAAGGGTATTTGACTGCATGAATTTTGACGAAACCTTGTATCAGGGGGTCATGTTACGCCTCGTACGCGGGGTCATGACCTTTCGGGAACAGGAGTACCGGAGTGGGTTAACCCGAATGGCGGACCTGACCAAAGGTCAGAACCCCGAGGTGCTATTGATCGGATGTTGCGACTCGCGGGTTGACCTGACGCGCATCAGCGGGGCAGAACTGGGGGAGGTGTTCATCATCAGGAACGTCGCCAACCTGGTACCGCCCTACGCATTCGGCCATGGCACCGGACATGGCGTGCGCGCGGCTATCGAATATGGTGTCAAGGCCCTCAACGTCTCCCACATCGTTGTTTTCGGACACGCCCATTGCGGAGGAATCAATGCTGCGATCCAGGCCGCCGCTGGCCAGGCGCCCCCATTCGATTTCCTCGGTGCCTGGTTGACCCTGGCCAAGGATGCCTGCCATGTCGAGGTCGAGGACCCGGTCACAGGCGAACTTCGCACGGTGCCCATCAACCGTCTAAAGGATTACAGCTACCTGGTCGAGCGGGCCTCGGTGCTCAAGTCCGTGAACAACCTGCATACCTATCCCTGGATACTCGAGCGCGTCAAGGTGGGCTCGCTGAGCCTCCATGGCTGGTGGTTCGATCTCGAAACCGGCGACCTCTGGGTTACCGACTCCCGTACGGGCCAGTTCCTTCCCATCGAGGCGCATTGAGGTGGCAGGCGACCGGGCGATTCGGCCTGACGGTATCGACTACTGGGTGGATGAGCGTCCACCGCCCAGCCTCATCCTCATGGTGGCCCTGCAGCAGGTCGCCTTCCTCGGTGCCATCATGACCCTGCCGGTGGTGTTGGCCCGCCAGGCGGGCCTGGACATGGCCGGAGCAGCGGGGCTGGTAGCACTGACCATGGTGGGTGCGGGCATTGGCGTTATCCTCCAGGCGCTCAATCGCGGTGGGATCGGCATCGGCCTCTTCAGTCCCCTGCATACCTCATCGGTCGCCTTTCCCGCCGCCCTGGCCGCTGTGCAAATGGGCGGCCTGGGGCTGGCCTTTGGCATGATGACGGTAGCGGCTGTGATGCAGATGGCCCTGGCCCGGTTTCTGCCCCGCCTGCGCGCCCTCTTTCCGGTGGAAATCGCCGGCCTTATCGTTCTGATCCTGGGCATTGGACTCGGCTTGGTCGGCCTACGTAATTTTCTCGCCCTCGATACCCCCCAGGCAGGGGATCATCGCATCCTGCAGGTGGGCTTCCTGACCTTGGCGACTATCATTCTCTTCAACATCTGGGGTAAGGGGCGGTTGCGCGCCTTCTCCGTGTTTACAGGTCTGGTGGTCGGTCAGGCTCTGGCTTATTGGCAGGGGTTGGTGGATGCGGAGCGCCTGGGGGTCATCACTCAAGCCCCCCTGTTCGCAGTCCCACCCATCGGACAGTTCGGCTGGGCCTTCGACTGGGCCCTGCTGCCAGAATTTCTCCTCGTCGGCCTGGCGCTCTCTTTTAACTGCATTGGTGTCCTCACCATAGCCCAGCGTGCCAATGACGCCGGCTGGAAGCGCCCGGACTTGGCCGGCATCAGCCGCGGGCTCATGGCCGAGGGCCTGACCAATGTCGCTTGCTCGCTAATCAACGGCGTAACCCAGACCGCCAGTGGCGGTTCCATCGGCCTTTCCCTGGCTACGGGTGTTACCAGTCGTATCGTTGGCTTCGCGCTGGGCGGGATATTCATCGGCCTCGCCTTCTTCCCTCCCATAGCCAGCCTCTGGACCCTGCTGGCTCCGCCGGTGATTGGGGCGGTATTAATGTTCATCGCCTCCTTCGTCATCGTGGGTGGCATCAAGATCATCACCTCACGCCTGCTTGATCCGCGTAAGACCCTGACCCTGGGTCTGGCGCTCATTGCCGCCATCGGGCACGACACCGTCCTGGTGAATCTGAACGAACCCATGGGGATGCTCGATACCTCGCTGTCCAGCATGGTGGCGCTAGGGGTGATGGTTGCCATTGGGCTCAACGCCCTGTTCCGGCTGGGGGTGCATCAGGTAGTGGCACATAGCGTGCTGCTCGACGCTCAATGGCCCGTGACGGTCAACAAACTGCTCTGGCACCTCGGGCATGAGTGGGGCGCCCGCCCGGAGGTGATGATGCGTCTCGATCATGCCACCCATGAACTACTGGATGCTGTGTATGGCCAGGGTCTGCTGGCGGATGAGGGCGATCCCCGCGTGGAGCTGGTGGCCCGCTTCGATGAATACCAATGCCAAGTCCGCGTCACCTATGCTGGCAGACCTCTGAGCCTCGCCAAGGAGCGCCCAGACCCCGAGCGGCTGCTGGATGATCAGGATGCCCTGGCGGACCTGGCCAGCCTTTTGATCAGACGCCAGACTGACGGCATCAAGGTGGAAGCAAACAATGGTCAATGCACGGTGAGCATGCGCTTTGATGACTGAGGTGCATCGTTTGGTCTATCTCGAGCCATTTGCGCTGCTGCGTTTTTCCGGGACCATCCGAGCGTTGTCGACAATTGCGGTGGGCGCTGCAGCGGGTTTTTCACACCGTTGCGGACGCATCGCAAGGCGCCAACGCCCTCAAACAAGAATCACCGTTAACCCATCTTCGTCACCTTACTTGACATTCTCAGGTGCTATCTGTGGGTTACGACTGCGTGACGATGGCGTTGGTCGCAACAAAGGCTCGACTCGATGACCGGTAAATGAATGCCAGCGATACGCAAGGTGCGATCCCGCTGGTAAGGATGGCGTCGCTCCTGCGCTACATACGTTACCTCCAGGCCGTCGGTGCGCCGGTTGGCAGGTTGCTGGTGTGCTCGAGAATCCCCGCGGTGCTGCTCGAACACCCCGCGGCAGCCGTCCCAATAGAGAGCGCCTTCCGATTCGGGGAGCTCGCGTGCCGGACGCTCGGAACTGAGCATCTCGGCCTCTCTGTCGGCCTCGCAAGCGCGCTCGATGATCTTGGGTCCTACGGGGACATGCTCCAGCGATCGCTCACGCTTTACGAGTACCTTCACAAGGGCATCTCCCTTTTCAACACGCTGAACAGTGCACAGCGTCTCTGGCTGTCGGATCATGGGAAAGAGTTCCGGTTCAATATTGCCAGCGCTGGGGAACCCGGAATCGCTGCGTACCAAGCACAAATGGAGGCATTGGTCGTTACGATCGGGAAGTTCAGGGAGGTGGCAGGACGGGACTGGTCGCCCAGGAAGATTAGCCTCGCCTACAGAACACGCGAAGACCTTCCAGACATCGACCTCTTCGCCGGTTCGGGGATTCTGCGAGGAACCGGAGCGACCTACTTCACGTTCCCGCAGGCGCTGATGGGGCTGCGTTTCCCGAATGGTGGCGCTGCGACCACGACAGGGGACCCGGAGTCTCCCCCTGCGCGCGGCTTGCCTCAGGATCTATACGGCCTGGTCCAGCTGCAGATCGAAAATCTGTTATCGGACCAGACCTTTGAAATCGAGACGGTCGCTGAAACGCTAGCGATGAGGCGGCGCAGCCTGCAACGCAGCCTGGCACAGCAGGGACTGACGTATTCGCAAGTGTTGGCTGAAACCCGTCTTCGCCGGGCCGTTGACTGGCTTGATAACACCGACAAGCCCATCGGCGAGATCGCCTTCGATCTCGGTTACACGGACGCATCCAATTTTACACGTGCATTCCGCCGGCAGACCGGCGTGTCACCTCAGACCTTCCGCGACAAAGCAAGATCGTAACGTCCGCTCGCCCAAATCTGCCGCACTGGCTGGAATCCTGATCGTGCGAAAAGTCGGCGGTCCTGTGATCGATGCACGTCTAGCCGCTCACTTCTGTCCTAACCGGCCCCGAACCGATCCATCTCAACCTGCCAAGAAACCAATCCTTGACGCTCGTCAAATCGGACAGATGGCGCGAGATGACAGGCGAGCGCCCAACGAGGGTGCCTATACTCAATGCGAGGCAGCTGACGCCGGGTGCATCGCGGCGGCCATAGCTTCACGGCTGGGTGCCAGGCACCCTCCTTGCTCCCAGTCGCAACGCCCCGCGTCGAACGCCCTCGCGCCGGCGCAGGGTTCCGTGCCGAACGGCAACTGAGGAGAAAAATCATGTCGCGTTCTCTGCTTCCGCAGATTGGGGGAGTCCTTATTACCACCCTGATGGCTCAATCCGCCCCAGCCGTGCAAGGCGCGGATACCGATGTCTACGACGTTCGGGAACTATTCACCACCTGCTCCGTAGCGCCCGATTCCGCGGAGTACGCCGCAGCGTCCTCCGGGTGCCTGGGCTTCATCGGCGGTGCCGTCCAGTATCACGATGCCGTAAGCGATCGCAAGCATCTGAAGCGGTTGATCTGCTACCCGAAGGGGGCGACCGTTACCGATGGCCGCGCGGTATTTGTGGCATGGGGGCAGAAGAACCTCGCCAACGAGGAGCGGATGAACGAAATTGCGGTCGTCGGCCTCGTTCGGGCTCTCGCGGAAAAGTATCCGTGCCTATGAGCGCATGATCGACCAGGCCGAGAGTCGCTCGGTGTGCGCAAGAAACTGAACGTATTACGAACATTGCACGAGAGACAGCACAATGAAATACCTCAACTTTGGCCTTGTCCTGACAGCTTGTTTAGCTCTTTCCGCGTGTGGCTCCACCACCGGTTCACGCACCGGGAGTGGAGCGGCGGTGGGCGCTGCTGGCGGTGCGCTGATCGGTTCCATGAGCGGTAGCGCTGGCAAGGGTGCCCTGATAGGTGCGGGCGCCGGTGCCTTGGGGGGTTATCTGTATGACCAGCACCGCAAAGGCAATATCAACTGAGTAAGTTTGTGACGCAACTGCTCCTGCCGTCGCGACAACTCGGCAGGGGTTGCGGCAATGACATCTGTGTAAGGGCTGAAACACGGCTGTTCAACCAAGCTCTTAATGCGATCAAAGAGAGGAGGCAGGCGTATGAATCGATCAAGCAGACTTGAGACAAGACGGCAACTTGCACAGGGTGCCGCGATCCTCTTCCTCATGCTATTCGCCGGCTCCGTTGCCGCCCAGGAGGTCTTACCCTTCCCTGTGCCCCCTATGGGCGGCAAGGTCGGACCGACCATGCAGGAATCCGTCCACAAGTGGCGTGAGCAGGTCCGTCACCTGCCGGAGGATGCGCCCAATATCCTGATCGTCATGTTGGACGACGCGGGATTCGGGCAGGCGAGCACCTTCGGGGGCGAGATCGAGACACCGACCCTTTCCCGGCTGGCTAGCGAGGGGATTTCGTACAACGCGTTTCATACCACGGCGATGTGCTCACCGACCCGCGCGGCCCTGATGACGGGCCGCAACCACAATCGCGTGGGCTTCGGCCAGATCGCCGAGCTCGCCAACGACTGGGACGGCTACACCGGGGTCATCCCGAAATCGTCGGCAACCATCGCCGAGGTACTCGGCGACTACGGCTATGCGACGGCAGCCTTCGGCAAGGATCACAACACCCCGGTCGACCAGATCGCCAACGGCCCCTACGACCGCACGCCAACCGGCCGAGGCTTCGACTACTTCTACGGCTTCATCGCTGGCGAGACCTCCCAGTGGGAACCCGCCCTGTGGGAGAACACCACACCCATCAACCCGCCCCACGTCGAGCATTACGAGGACTTCCACCTCACCGAGGCCATGGCGGACAAGGCGATCACATGGATGAACCGCCACCTCGCGATCAACCCAGACCGACCCTTTCTGATGTGGTGGACGCCGGGCGCGGTCCACGGTCCGCACCACGTCGCCGCGAAATGGGCCGCGAAATACAAGGGCAAGTTCGACGACGGCTGGGACGCCTACCAGCAGCGGGTCTTCGATCGCCAGAAGGCAATGGGCTGGATCCCCGCCGACACGAAGCTGGCGCAGCGCCCGGAAGGCATGCCGGCCTGGGAGGACGTCCCCGAGAACGAGCGCGCCTTCCAGGCTCGCCTGATGGAGGTTTACGCCGGTTTCCTTGAGCACACCGACACCCAGGTCGGCAGGTTGATCGACGCCCTTGAGGAGCGCGGCATCCGCGACAACACCCTGGTCATCTACATCTTCTCCGACAACGGCGCCTCGGCCGAGGGCATGCAAGGCACCGTTGCCGAGCTCAATGCGCAGAACGGGATACCGTCCACCGTCGCCGAGCACATCGGGGTGGTTGAAGGGCTCGGAGGCTTGGAGGCCATCGGCGGGCCAAGGATGGACAACATGTACCACTCGGCCTGGGCCTGGGCGGGCGATAGCCCCTTCCGCTACACCAAGCTGATCGCCGCCGACTGGGGCGGCACCCGCACACCGATGGTCATCTCGTGGCCAAAGCGCATCAAGGCCGACAAGACACCGCGGCCGCAATTCACCCACGTCAACGACGTGGTTCCGACCCTCTACGAGATCCTCGGCATCGAGCCGCCGAAGATCGTGAACGGCTTCGAGCAGGACCCCATCGACGGCGTGAGCTTCGCCTACACGTTCGATTCGGCAACCGCCCCCGAACGGAAGAAGACCCAGTATTTCGACATTATGGGCAGCCGCGGCATCTACCACGAGGGCTGGATGGCCAGCACCTTCGGCCCGCGCAGACCCTGGGTGGCGCAAGTGCCCGACATCAGCAAATGGGACCCCATGCAGGACCAATGGGAGCTGTTCGATACCCGCAGGGATTTCTCCCTGATGCACGACCTGGCCGCCGAGGACCCGCAGAAGCTCGAGGAGCTGAAGGCGCTCTTCATGCAGGTGGCCGAGGAGAACAAGGTCCTGCCGATCGGCGGCGGCCTCTTTGCCCCGCTGAATCCGCATGAGCAGAAACGCACCACCAACACCGAATGGACCCTGTTCGAGGGGATCACCCGCATCCCCGAGAGCCAGGCCCCCAATGTTCGCAACGGCAACCTCCGAGTGGAAATCGAGGCGGAGGTGCCGGAAGGCGTCAACGGGGTGATCTTCGCTATGGGCGGCTACGCCGGCGGCGTCAGCCTCTTCGCCATCGACGGCACCCTCTACTATGAATACAGTGCCCTGCTGCTCAAGCGAGACAAGATCGAGGTCGGCAAGCTACCGGCCGGGGAGGTGCAGATTGCCCTTGAGATGCGGACGCCCCTTGAGCGCGCCGCCCCCGCCAAGCTCAAGTTCTGGATCAATGGCAAGGAGACCGCCGAGGGAACCCTCCAACGCACTGTCCCCGGCTCCTTCACCGCCTCAGAAACCTTCGACGTCGGTATGGACACACTCTCACCGGTGGCCGACGCCTATTTCGACAAGGCCCCCTTCGCCTTCGAGGGCAAGCTGAAGCGGCTTTACTTCAAGAACCTTGAAGCAGAGAGGGCGGCTTTCAATCGCTCACCGGACGATGACTGAGACGGGATGGACGGAGGCAGTGCCGGAAGGTTACGGCGCTGCTTCATGTCCATGCGACCTGGCAATACGAGCGCCTGAAGGGCTCCAGTCACTGGGTTCCGGTGGATGCCCCAGATACCTTGTCGGCACTGGTCCTGAAATACTGCAGGATCGCATAGGGTGACAGTCATGAACGGCCTCGGGAAGATTTCAGTAGCGGTCGTGATCGGAAGCTCCCTGTGGGGCTCGGTGTCACTCCCGGCCGCTGCTGAGGAAGGGTCCCGCTACATGGGTGCCGATGTGACACTTGGGACGGCGCCGAATGGGGCGGTGGTCAACGCCGAGGTCCTCGATATCTTCTCAAAGATCCTGTACTCGGAGCCAATCGTCGAGAAGGTCGCTGACGGCGTCTGGTGTATCGGCGGCTATTCGATCGGAAACACGACAGTGATCGAGGGCGATGATGGCCTGATTGTCTACGACACGGGCGATAACAAGGAGGAAGGGGAGCACCTCCGCAAGGCGATCGAGACGATCAGCGACAAGCCCGTCAAGGCGATCATCTACAGTCACTCCCACAAGCTCGGCGAGTGGAACCTCTGTGAAGCCGACACCGCGCTCAAGGACCACACGATGACGGAGATCGCGCGGGCCAACAACGATACGCTGTACATCAGCTGCCTGTTGGACCTGCGCAAGGATCCTGTGATCCTCGAGATGCCGGCCTTCGATTCGAAGTATGTGTCACTGATGATCACGGGCTACGACCACTACGTGAACATTCCGATGGCGACTCGACTCGGCAACTTCGGCTAACCCGAAAAAATGCTGATCTACTCGGCTAGCAATGAGGGATACGACGGCCAGCCCGTCGAGGGCGTCGACCCTGTCTTCGAGGGGGCTGGCGACTTCGTGTCCGCGGTGTTCCGGGTCATGCCGCACGCCAATAATCCGGAGCGGTTCGCGCGCATCGTCGAGCAGATGAAGTCTGTGAAGGCGGTGACCCTCGCGGAGTACGTGGGCGGCGAGGCGCAGTTGACCGCTGATGTCGCGTTCCCGTCGGTCGGAGTGGAAGACGCGGACCTGTTCGAGAATAACCTCCTCGAAGTCATGCAGTTCGTGCTCAAACACGCCACCCTCAATCCGAACAACGAAATCGACCAGAAGCTGCTAGCTGCTTATGAGCCGCTCGGGGTAGCGCCTGGCAAGGTCTACGACCCGAGCCAGGTGGGGAAGATCGACGGCAAGCGGGTCCGTCAGGTCGCCGAACGTGTCTTTACCAAGGATATGGCCAAGTCCACGGATCAGGAGTTCCAGGAGAAGGCCATAACCGGCCTGTTCCAGCCGAAAGGTGCAATCAGCCTCGATCTTCTGCTGTTCCAATCCGTCCTCGGACCGATCGGTCAGCCAGCGGACGAAGCCGTCTATCCATCCATTGTGACGGCCAATGGTGAGCCGATGAATGCACAGCACGACTACGTCATCCGCATGACATCGGATGAGCTACCCTTCGCCCAGGCCTTCTGGTCGTTCACGCTCTACGATACCGAGAATGGTTTCTTCATGCCCAATGACCACAAGAAGTACAGCGTGGGGGAGAACGGCGGAATGAAGCTGAACGACGAGGGCGGCATCGAGATTTACGTCGCTGCCGACAGGCCCGAAGATGTTCCGGAGGAGAACTGGCTGCCTTTGAAACGGGGCGATTACGGCATTGATGTGATCCTGCGCATCTACGTGCCGGACCTCGATAAGTTCAAGACCTGGACGCCGCCCAAGGCGGAGAAGCTGCCGAGCTAGGCACCGGCATCGACGCATGCCCGGGAACTGAGATTAGAAACGAGACTGGAGATCGCAAATGCCGCAAAAAAGACCGAATCGCAAGACGCTCGCCATCGCCGCACTGGGCATCGGATTCGCCCTGGCAATGCCGGTACATGCCCAGTCCGCGGCGGACTGCTCCGCCCGTGCTGAACGGGCGGCTATGAACACCTATGGTGTCGTGGGCGGGGCCGTCGGCGGAGCCGTGGGCGGGGCCGCTATCGGTGCCATCGTCAGTGGGCACTCGCACGGTGCGAGGAAGGGTGCCCGAATCGGGGCCGTTGTCGGTGGAACGACCGGCGCCATTCGGAGGAGTGACACCTACAGACGTGTTTACGACGACTGCATGGCCGGTCGTTATCGCTGATCAGAACTCAACAGAGGAGATACCCATGTCCAAATCACTTCGTAACCTCGTGGCGGCTGCCGTAACTTCGGCGTTGTTCTTCGGTGGATCGGCGCTTGCTGCCGAGGACACATCTGGCGCCAAGGACCTTAATGCCTTCCTATGCAAGGATGTCATGCGCCTGTCCGGCGGCGAGCGGGAAAATGCCTTGGCACTCGTGCATGGTTACAGGCTCGGCAAGAACAACACGACAAAGTATCAGATCGAAGTCTTGGCTGATCTGACAGACCGCTTCGTCGAGTACTGCCTGGACAACCCTAACGACAACGCGTTGGCGACGTTTGAAAAGCTTGGAAAGTAAGGGCGCCGCGCAGAATTTGAGGCGCTCGCGCGGGCCAAGGAGGGCACGCCATTCTCGGTCAGATGAATGTTGACAGATGAAGCAAGGTGGAAATCTTAAGATGTTGACCCAAAGCAATGAGTCCTTGCAAAACGCATCGACTGCAACCCCATTGGTAAGAAAGAAGGATCGGCTGCTCGGAGCAGTCACTTTAATGTCTGTGATCTCAGTCTTCGCTACTTCTCAGGTGACCCAGGCCGCGGAAGGCGCATTCTGCCACTATCTCCCCGGGGCGAATATTGACATCTTCCTTGCCGTTCCCCCCGAGCCGGGTTTTCTTGCCGCAAACACCTTTTGGTACCAGTCTGGTCATGTCGGGGAGACAGTGCTGGACGGGCGGGTCGACCTGAATCTCGACATTAGTAACTTTCTCAACCTCACTGTGCTGACCTACACATTGGAGCAGCCGATCCTCGGCGGTCGCTATACCGCTGGCGTCCTCGTCCCATTTGGCAACGTCGACCTCGATGCGACCCTTATTGGTCCATTCGGGGGGCGGTACCCTACGTCCGCTAGTTCGTTCGACATCAGCGACATCGCACTGATCCCTTTCCAAATGAATTGGGCCATCGGGCGATGGTCCTTTAAGCTATCGGAGGTCATTGTTGCTCCGACAGGTGGCTACAACGAGTCCGAACTGGTAAACCTCGGTCGGAACTACTGGAGCTTCGACACCGTCACCGCCGTCACATGGTTCGATCCGGAAAAGGGGGCAGAGGTTTCGATCCAACCAGGGCTGATGCTCAACACGAAGAATTCAGCCACAGACTATCTCACCGGGACCGAATTTCATCTCGATTTCACCTTGAATCAGTTCCTCTCGCCGAGTTTCGCCCTCGGGATTCGTGGCTACTACTATCAACAGATCACCGGCGACAGCGGCAGCGGTGCGATTCTCGGTGATTACAAGTCGGAATCCTTCGGCGCAGGCCCCGGTTTTGTCTGGATTCCAAAATTTGGAGGCGGTCAGTTGACGGTGCTCGGGAAGTGGATCCACGACTTCAACGCCGAGAACCGATTTGAGTCAGAGTACGTCACGCTCACGGGTTCCTGGAAGTTCTGACGACGGGGCAGACGGATCGTACCCAGATCTGAGCTGCTCGAGACTTGAATTGGATTGACGGGCGCTCATACGCCACATTACTGCCCCGAAAAGCTCCGGCGCATCACGATGCAGCGACGGATCACACGTTCGTGTTCCTGACGAACATCCTTACGCTACCGGCACTCACCATTACGGAACTTTACCGCTGCCGCTGGCAAGTGGAACGGTTTTTCAAATGGGTCAAGCAACACTTGCGCCTGAGCCGCCGAAGCGACCACGCCGATGGTGGCGAGGGTGGTCATGACTATTTCAATCCCGCCGCCCGCTTTACGCCCATTCCTATCCCTACCTATGCCGGTATCACCTTCGACCGGCACGCTCACCAACCGCCCAGGAGAGTCGCTGGTGCAACGCGGCCGGAGCACAGCGGTTCTATGGATCCTATGGCGCAGGGCCTGAAGCAGAAGAGCTTAGGGCCGAGCCTCGTTGCGACGAGCAAGGCCAACAGCAACGCAGACCAGGAGCAGCATCGCCAGCAGGTGCCTAACTGAGCCCAGGGTAATCCGAAGGGAGGCGAAAGCAAGGGAGGGGCTGAGTGGCCCATAACGAGGACGGCCAGCCCCACAGAGGGCAAGGCAGGCGACGAGCATCACGACAAACCGCCAGACCGCCGTGCAGTGGGCTAGCGCTATACCGAGCGGGTGGCGTCAGAGAAAGGTACTTGCTACTGCTAATATGCTTGCAACCTTCCCCCGACGCCGAAACAGGCAAAGGTCAGTACGCACCTCCCTGTGCGCGGTGATTCCCTAGCTGAGCCGTCGCTTACTTGGCAGGAGCGGCGGGAGCGGCCGGGGGAGCGGGCGGGGCGTAGGGCGCACCGTAAGGGGCCCCGTAGGGAGCGCCATAAGGGGCACCATAGCCGTAGGGAGCGCCATAGCCATAGGGGCCATAGCCGTAACCATTGGAGTAATTGTCGTAGTAGCGGTTGTAACCACGGCCCGAGCCATGGCCGCCACCGGACATGTTCATGCTGAAGTCGCCCGACCCATCGCCGAACATGTCGTTCATCCAATTGTTGTTATTGTTGCCCCAACCGTTGTTACCCCAAGGACCACCCCAAGCGAAAGCGGTAGCGGAGACCCCCAGGAGGGCAACAACAGCAGCAGCAGTAGCAAGCTTTTTCATGTGATTTTCTCTCTCGTTAGTTATTGTGGGCAGCCAGGGCGGCGTCTGAGTTGTGTAGTGCGCCGTCCATGGGTTAGTAGAATATTAGAATATTCTGATGTTGTCAAACATCATTGTGCCACGCCTGGGCGCGTGGTAATCCACGATCAGTCTTGCCACCAGGTCCTTGATGATGGGATAGGCGGGATTGGAGAGAGGAAGATGTTTCAGGTCATCGGGACATTGGATTTCAGCATCAGGGCCTCCTCCGGTGTTTCGCCGGGCATAAAAAACCCCGCCGCAGCGGGTTAAAGGGGGTTGGGGGATTCTTTTAGAGGATATTTAAGGGATGGGGTCAGGGTAAGGAAAAGTAGATGACTGTCAATGGATAGTAACTAGCTGATATTCGGCCTTAGAATCATACGGGTGAGCATCAAGCCCGGGTACTTGACGAGTAGTCAGGTGGCACTCAAACTCCCGCCGCGCCCTGGCCGTTGTCGCGAATGGCCAGATGCACTTCTTTCCCTATGGTAACCCCTGATGCGTGTCAGACACCGTGCGTTAGCCCTGGCGTTGGTCATGAGTCCCTGGTTGTCCAACACCCTGCAGGCTAGCTGTGGATCAGCGTTTTGCAGCCTGGTGACGACCTATGACGCCCTGGGTATCGAGATGCAACCCGGGTTTCGCTTCGATTTGCGCGGCGAATACCTGAACCAAGAGACCCTGCGGTCGGGTCGCCAGAAGGTCAGCCCCTCCGGCGAGCCGGACACCGAAGCTGAAATCCACACCCTCAACCGCAACCTCGTGGCAACCTTCGATTATTCCTGGGCGCCGGAATGGGGTGTCGCGGTGATGGTGCCCTATATCAGCCGGGAGCATGAGCACATCGTCAACGCAGCGATGGCAGAGCCGATGAGCGAGCGCTGGGACTTCAATGGCCTGGGCGACGTGCGGGTCATCGGCCGCTATCAGGCTAACCGACCCGACGGATCGGTAGCCGGTCTCCGCCTTGGCCTGTCACTGCCCACCGGGGAGACCGACATCCGCAACGACGCAGGTGCCCTGGCCGAGCCAAGCCTCGCCCCCGGCACCGGCACCACTGGCCTCATCGTCGGCGCCAACTTCAGCGGGCAGATTGGCGCGACCCTTGCCGGCTACTTCGCGTCAGTCACCGGTCAATGGGCCCTTAATAGCCATGAGGACTACCGCCCGGGGTACCAACTCTTGCTCAACGGTGGCGCCAGCTATCAGGTGGCGCGCCCTGTTACCGCCTTACTGCAACTGAGTGCCCTTGTTAAGGGACGGGACCAGGGGTCCGCGGCCGAACCGGAGAATTCTGGCAGTGACCAGCTCTTTCTGAGTCCGGGGGTGAACTTCACCCTCGCCCGTAACTTCTGGCTCTACGCCTTCGTGCAACTGCCGCTCTATCAAAACGTCAACGGTACCCAACTGACGGCCGACGTGTCCGAGGTGGTGGGGATCAGCACTATCTGGTGACGAACGCGAGCTCGGGCCCCTGTTGAAGGCTTACCTATGACCTTAACCGGACACCCTTACCGGCGGGGCGGTCTGGCGCCCCTGGCCGTGGGCGCCCTGGGCGTGGTGTACGGCGACATCGGCACCAGCCCGCTCTACGCCATGAAGGAGATCTTCATCGGGCCCTACCCGCTGGCGGTCACGCCGGACAATGTCCTGGGTATTCTGTCCCTGTTGTTCTGGTCCCTGATTCTGGTGGTCTCGATTAAGTACCTGATCCTGGTGATGCGGATCGACGACCGGGGCGAAGGCGGCATCATGGTCATGATGGCCCTGGCCCTGCGGGCGCTGGGGTCGCATCCCCGGGCCAGTGCGGCCGTGATGGCCCTCGGGCTGTTCGGGGCGGCCCTGTTCTACGGCGACGGCATCATCACACCGGCCATCTCGGTACTCTCGGCCGTGGAGGGCCTGGCAGTCGCCGCCCCGGCCCTGGGATCCACCGTGGTGCCGGTATCCCTCGCCGTGCTGGTCTGGCTGTTCGTCCTGCAGAGCCGCGGCACCGGCCACATGGGGCGCCTGTTCGGACCCCTCATGATCCTGTGGTTCGGCGTCCTGGGGACGCTGGGCGGGGTCCACATCACCCAGGTCCCCGAGGTGATGCGGGCGGTCAACCCCTTTTACGCCCTGCGCTTTTTCTGGCTCAATGGGGGCTACGGGTTCCTGGTCCTGGGCGCCGTGGTGCTGGCGGTCACCGGGGCCGAGGCCCTGTACGCGGACATGGGCCATTTCGGCAGGCGGGCCATCCGCTGCGCCTGGTTCGGCTTTGTGTTGCCCGCCCTGCTGCTCAACTACTTCGGCCAGGGGGCCCTGCTGCTGGGCGACCCGGCGGCGGTGGGCAACCCCTTCTACCGCCTGTGCCCGGCCTGGGGCCTCTATCCCCTGGTGGGCCTGGCGACCCTGGCCACCATCATCGCCTCCCAGGCGGTCATCTCCGGTGCCTTTTCCATGACGCGCCAGGCGATCCAGATGGGCTACCTGCCGCGCATGGAGATCCGCCATACCTCCGGTGACCACATGGGCCAGATCTACATACCCTTCATTAACTCCGTAAGGTAAGCCCCTAGCTTTGCAGGGGGACTCACCGAGGTTTGACCGATCCTGCGGTCGGCGTGAATTTTCTCTCTCCGCCAAGAGAAGAGGAAAGTCACGCATGAAAGAGCACCAGCGTCTGAGTCAT
>JBGAUE010000034.1:0-41229 GCA_044228795.1 Chromatiaceae bacterium
GTCTTAATCCCCTAAAAAGCGGGTCTGCGGTCGTACGCGTTACTGGATAAGGTTAAGCATCTGGAAGCTGAGGTCTTAATCCCCTAAAAAGCGGGTCTGCGGTCGTACGCCATGTTGCGTGCATTAGCCGCCTGCGTCGTTTGGTCTTAATCCCCTAAAAAGCGGGTCTGCGGTCGTACCCCTCGCCCCTTGGCTGCCCCTGTAGATTCAATGAGATATAAGGGGGAAAAACACTTCATGGGCAGTGCTTGAATGATTAGCTCACAAAGTAGGGTTATTGGTGGCGTTGGGTACTGCCGCCGAATATAGCGCCGCCCCGGTAATCCCGTCAAGGCCCCGCCTGGCCGGCCATGCTTGCCGTCCCCCACCGGTGGCCATTGGCGGTTAGGCCCCGTTTTAGCGGCCGCCGATATTCTGGCCGGCGCGGTCTGCCACGGCCTGGTGGCACAGTTTCCGGATCAGCGCTTGCCGTGGGGTCAGCGCGCGGTCGTACAGGGGCCGCCACTGCTCCGGGACGACATCCAGCGTCATCCCCAGCTCCTCGGCACCGATCAGGCAGTAGTCCAGCCACTCGCCAAAGCTGGCGCATTTGATCTCAGAGGGGGTGTGATCGCGGTTCATGGGGGTACTCCTCGGGTGGTTAATCGGGGGTCGCATGGGTCTGGCAGGATGATTACCCATCGCGGTGGCCTAGTACGGGCATCAGGCCCTGCAAATCCGCGCGTAGCAGCTCGGTCTGGCGGCTGCACAGTTGGGCCAGGCTGGTAATGGGCAGGGCCTGGCCTGCGGTGGCCAGCGGGTCGGCGGCGTGCAGATCCGGCCAGTCCTGGCGCGCCTGTGCCCAGGCCTGGTAAAAGCGCCCCCGCGCCGCCTTGGCGAGGCGGCAGCCTTCCTGCTCACCCTGGGTAAAGTCCTCCGGGGTAAGCAGGTTGTCGAGTAACCCCAGGATCACCACATCCACCGACGGCCGCAGCGGTTCAATCAAGTCCAAGACCAGGGATTCGCGGCCCGGGACCAGTTCATGCAGCAAGCCCCGCGCCGGGTCCAGGCCCGCCTGTTGGACGGCGCCCAGCATCTCCCCACCCAGCAGGGTGTAGCCGAGCGACAGCAGGGCATTGACGGGGTCCCGCGGTGGGCGCCGATTGCGTCCCCGAAAGTGCCAATGGCGGGGTAAGCGGGCGGTCAGTTCCTGATACCAGGCGGCGGCGGCCGCGCCTTCGTGACCCATCAGCTCAGAGAGGGTCCCAGCCTGGGCCAGCGCGCGTCCGGCGCTGTCCAGCCGGGTCCGCAAGTCCGCCTGGCTGGCGGTTGGCGCCAGGCCGCGGTCAACCAGGGCCGCCGCCCGCGCCTGGGCGGTGAACTTGGCGGCCAGCAAGCGGCGGGCGCTGACCAGGCACCATTCCCGCCGGTCGGCGGCGCGGTGCTGGGCGGTGCGCAAGGCTACGGTGGTGCCCAGGGCCGCGCCCATCCAGACGCTGGTCCCCTGCCCACGTCCAGGTTGCAGCACGGCGGGGACCTGGTGTTCGGCCAGGGCGCGCCACACGTCACAGGCCACCAGGGCGCGGCCATGCACCACCACCAGGCCCAGCAGTCCCAGGGGGACATGCTGGGGTGGCTGGTCCGGCCGCTGGACCCGCAGGGCGCGCCCATCCAGGGTGACCTGGGTATCGCTGTGATCAATGACCAGTAATAAGCTGGCGTTCATACTATCGCCCTGGCTGGGGTGGGGCCCTGAACGGGGCGAGACAGCCGTTGCCGCCACGCCGGGGTGTCTGTCTGTCCGCCGGGGCCTGGCGCGGGGACGTCATCCCCCAGGAGGCCCCCTTGCAGCGGGCGTGGTCCGCTCAACCACAACTCCTCCGGCGCGGCCACGGGGTAGGCGCGCAGATCGTCCAGGTGCGGGTCGATCAGTGTCTCCAGGCGATCCAGCAAGCATTCCACCGCCGGCACACTCGCCGCCACCAGAAACACCGGGCGTTGCACCGCGAGCGCCTCGGCGCCCAGGGCGCGATGCAAACGCTGCAACCGGCGCGGGTCGCGGATGTCGTAGGCGATCAGGTACCAATCCGGCGGATTCATGGGTGCTCCGGCCTTGCCCGGTGGCTCAGGCTGCCATCAGGAGGCCGGGGGAGGTCACGGCCACCCGGCCCGTGCCCCGCGCCAGGATCGGCCGCTGCCCTTGCACCCAAGCGCACAGCAACCGGTCGATGGCCGGGTCCAGGTGCTGGTTCAGCCGTGCCCAGAGGGCCGCCGCCTCGGTCGCCGTCACCAGGCACTCGTGGACCGAAAGCTGGCCATCCAGGCGCCATTCCCGCAGGGTGCGCAGCGCCCGGCGCCGCTGGCGGTCATCCTGGATGTCGTAGGCAATCAGCGCGATGCGGTGGGTCATGGTGGTCCTCCCGGTCTGATGGCGCAGCCCCAGGCCGCACCTGCGCCGCCTTTGGTCGCAGTCCAGCCTAGGAAGTCAGGTTAGCGCCAACCCCGGTCAGCCGCCGTGGCGACAAGCTTGTCGGCCACGCCGCCGGCCCGGGGGCCATTACTGCCCGTCCCGCACCGGTAGGAAGGTCTGGTTCAGGGTGGTTTGCAACGCGTCCCCAAACTGCGCCATGACGGCCCGGTGCTGTTGCTTGAGGGCCTCCTTCAGCGCGTCCTGTTCCGCCGCGAGGGCGGCGAGCAGCTCAGCGCGCATCTCCTGGCGGGACAGGGCCTCGTCGATCTCGATGAGGACCTTATCGGTCGTCAACCAGACGATCCCGCCCGCGCCGATGCCGCAGAGCACGGCCACCAGGCCCGTCGGGGCGCACAGGGTGGTGCCGGTCAGAAAGGCCGCGCCCACGGTGAGGCCCTGCTTGGCGGCGGTTTTGGCCAGCAGGGCGGTGGCCACCGCGGCCCCTTTCGTCGCTAACTTGGCGGCAACCTTGGCCGCCACCTTCTTGGCGAGCACGCTGACCGCCACGGCGCCCGCGGTCGCCCCGGTCACAACCGCCGCGGTCATACGTGTGCTATCGCGGTTGAATTGGGCGAGGGGGTTCAGATCCAGGGTCTCACGCCGGCAGGGCCCGGCCGCGGCCCAGGCGGTTAATTGGCCCGCGACTGCCGCGCTCTGCTGGACCAGGCCGGCGGTGGTGTCTGCCAGGGCCTGGTCACGGATCGCCTCCACCTGCGCCGGAAACGGGGTGGCCGTGAACAGTTCCTGCTCGATCTGGGCGGCCATGAGTTGCGCAAAGTCGCCCGTGAGGGCGGCCCCCAGGCGTTCGTACTCCCCCGCCAGCGTAAAGTACCAATCCAGGTAACGATCGACCCCCGCCGCGGCGTTGGCAAAGAGGCGATCGACCTGCTGGTCGATGTCGGCCTCGACCTGGCGGCTGATCCGCTGCCATTCCTCGGCCTGGGCCAGGTCCAGATCGGCACGCACCCGGCCAGGCGGCTCCGGGTCACCGTGACAGGGGTCGAAACGCGCCAGGATGGCCGCTGGCACCGGCAAGTCTTGGGGTGCAAAGTCCCGCAACCGGATCGCCACCAGGGTGGAGAGCGCGGCCAGTACCAGCAGGGTCAGTAGAAAGGTCCGGGCGACCAGGCCGCCACCGAGCAGGGTCTGGACCGGCCGGCTGCGGACCTGGACCAGCAGGGTGATACCGATCAGCAACCGGGTGTAAAACCAGGCCACCAGCCCGAAGCGCACCAGGAACAGAACCCAGGCCAGGGGTCGCATCCACAGCTCCGGCAACTGGGGGATGATGACCTGCGCCCAGTGCCAGCTCAACTGCTCCAGCGCCGCCAAAAAGCCCAGTACATAGCCGGCGCCCAGACACCCGGCTTGCTCACGCTGGGTGTTAAAGGCCGCGGTGAGGAGCGGGTACCAATCCAACAGCCGGGTATCCGGCGCGCCCAGCAAGGCGTAATCGAGCACAAAGAACACCAGCCCGATCAGCCCCACGTTGGTCAACAGCAAGGGCCAGGCCCGCACGGCGATATCGAGGTTGGCCGGCGGGACCTCCCGCGCCAACCGGCTACGGTAACGCCCATACAGGAGGGTCAAAGCCAGGGTGTCCGCGAACAGCACGGCCCAGTGGGCGGCGGACAACAGGCTGACGGCTGCCAGCAGGAGCAGGGCCACCACCAGGGCCACGACCGCGCTGCGAATGGCCGTGAACTTGCCGCGCCAGAGGAGCTGGCGCAGGACGCTGTCGGGCTGGCTGGCGCCCAGCAGCCAGGCCCGCCGGTTGTAGAGGGCCGACTCCTGCAGCGCCAACCCGATGGGGAGTGCGCACAGGACGCCGAGCAGCAGCACCGCCCAGCAGGGAGCCGCCAGCAACCCCGCGCTGGCCGCGTACAGGGCTAAACTGGCCAGCAGCATGGCGCTGAATTGGCGTAGAGCCGCCCCTGGTTGCGCGGCGGGGGGGTGGGGGGTTAGCGGGTCCATGCCTGTGCCCTTATCTCGGGTCCGTATGTGAGCTCTGGCATGGTGCGCATGGCCTCTGGAGTTAGCGTTAAGGTCGGGACACGCCCAGTTCGGGAATCGATCCAGGCACGGTGCCCATTAAAATCCAGGGGAGTTGGCCCGTCAGGTCCCGCAAGCTTGTGGCTATCGCCACCGGTCCCCGTGGGGCGCGGCCGGTTAGGACGCGGGCTGGGCAACACCGGGGGCGGGTGCCTCGGCCAGCCAGGCCGGCACGGTTTGCTGCAAGGGGCTTAGGGCGCAGGGAGCATCGCTCAGGGGCTGGTTACACCGCACCAGGGCCGTCGCGCGGCGGGGCGTCACGCCGATGCTCAAGGCCAGGCCCGCCCGCCCGAAGGTGCCGTAGTAGTCGATATCCCAGTCCGCCCGCAGGACGACATCCATGCCCTGGCCCGCCAGGTCGCGGCGGTACGCATCGCCATCGGTGATGGCCTCCCCATCGCGGGCGAACAGGGTCTCGATCCGCCCTGTACCCTGCGGATCGACCCGGTGCTGTTGCAGGATCGCCAGGGCATGATGGTCGTAGCTGTTCTGGGCCAATTTGTGGACGTATTCGCCGGCCGCGAGGGCTTGGGAGCCATCGCGGAAATAGTACTCGGTCAGGCGGCGGTGCCGCTCCAGGTCCAACCCGGCGGTCTCCTGGTAGTAGTCCGCGAAGCGCGGGATATCGGCAGGGGCGATCTCGTAGTAGTAGAAGGCCTCCCGGGTGGTCAAATAGTGATCGCGGATGATGATCGGGCTGTGATCGCCATAATGCTGCGCCATCTGGGCGATGTAGTCGGCGCCGGCATCAACCGCGGCGTCCAGGGGGGTGTCCCGCAGGTCCGCACCCTCCTCCGGATGGAGAAAGCAGGGGAAATAACGCAGTTCGGCGGTAAAATTCACATCGCGGTTGAGGGCGCAGACATTGCAGCCCTTGCTGCAAGTACAGCCTTGCAATTCGATCTCCAGGGGGGTATCGCGATAGCGATAAACCTCGCGGCGCGCCCCCGACCCGATGAGCGCGATCTGGTCGCCCAGTTGGTCACGCAGGGCCTGGAGGCGGTAGTAATAGGGGTAGAGGGCCTTGAGCTTTTTGGTGATCAGCAGTTCCAGGAACTTGACCCGGCGGGCGCCCACCGCCAAGGCATAGGCGAGAATGCGGTCGATAGCGGCGGGTGCGGTATTGATGCCCTTGAGGAGCACGAAGTTGAGCTTGAAGGGGATGCCGGCGGCCTTCAGCAAGGCGAGGTTGGACTGGATACGCGTCAAGTCATCGCGCCCTCCGGCCGCTTCAGCGACTAAATTATGTACGATACGGTGATGCTGGGCCGGGTCCAGGCTATGCATCGAAATGTTGAAGCGGATTTCACCGGGGTAGTCCCGCGCTTGCCGCAGGAACTCCGGATTCAGGGCCCGGCCGTTGCTGACGATTTTGATGTCCGGCAGGTAGTCGATCCGTCGCATGTAATCCAGGATCCGGAGGATGTGGCGCCATTTCAGCAATGGTTCGCCGCCGGTGAAGGTGAAGTCGTCATAGCCGCCCGCCTTGAGCTGGTCCAACAGCCCGCACAGTTCCCCCTCACCGGCTGCTTGCCGGGTCAGATCCATCTGCAACCCCTCCTCGTGGCAAAAGAAGCACTGGTAATTGCATTTCTCAGTGATCGAGAACCGCACCGCCCGGCCGGTGCTGATGGTTTTGACGTATTGCCCGGGGGCGGTGGGCCGGTAATGCAGGCGCGCCAGGCGATCGCCGCGGCTGGCCGTCGCCGCTGGCACTCGTAGGGTGATGGTGCGCACCTGCTGTTTGGCCAACGTTAATTCGAGCGCAACCAAGGCAGGCAGTGGGTCTTGCTCGGCGCCATCTTGCAGGCGGACGACCGCCTCGTGGCGGTGTATTGCAACGGACAGGGGCATAGGGGTCACCCTTTCGGTTATGACGTTGAGGTGTCACCCGCGCCCCGGAGGGCGGCTTCAACCCAGCCGTTGCAGCCAGGCCAACTCTTGCGGTCACACCCGGCGGGGTGGGGGGGCGGTATTGAGCAGCTAATCACGGTGCTGCAAGCGTTGACGGGGTGCCGCCATTAGCGACAACTATTGGGCACCTGGGCGCGAGGATGGATGATTTCGATTTGTTCCGGGGCCAAGGGGAGGAAGAAATAGGACCTTTCCCTGTCCCTGAAACGGGCGATCATATACCGCGCCGCGGACCGGTTACCGAGCACCTTTTCTACCTTTGAGTTGTAACGGGACTTATGCGGCTCGAAGTATTTTGGTGTCTTTAGCGGAGCAAACCCATGGGCAACAAAGGCTTGGCTAATACGGTCGGCATGACCACTCATCGGGTTGGTGACCCGCTCCACAAGTTCCAGAAATTCTTCAGCCATCTCCTTACTTGACCAGTCTGTAGCGCTCTCACCCCTCGCAGCCCGTTCAGCAAGCCAGAGCAAGACCAGGAATTCCACCTGACTCAGTTCCACCTCCTCATCGTCCGCAACCACCTGTTGGGCAGCAATATCAAGGACCAACCGCGGTGGCTTCAGACCTCGGTTGGCCGTGGTTACGACCTGGGAGAAGGTGGCCTGGCCGGTGCGCAGCCGCTCTGGCAAGCCTTCCCGCAATTTCACGAAAGGGATATCCGCCAGATCGACAACGGCATCGCGGGCGTCCTTGGTAATCTCCTTATCGCCGCGCCGGCAATGGATAGGATGCACATAGGGGGTAGGGTAGTAGAATTCCCGGTTGGTTTCATAGGGGTCGGAGACGAGGACGTGCGAAAGCCGGTCCTGGGGGCGCCCGTAAAGCGATAGCGCATAGCCCAGGTAGTAGCCCATCGTCTTGCGCCCGCCGGCAATCGACACATGGAGTTGGCTGTTGGGGTTTGCGGTCAACACCCGCACCCGCTCGGTAATGAAATCGGCGGCCCGGGTATTGTGGGCCTGGGTGCGGATATCCTCCAGCGGCTGACCATCCGCTCCATGGAGGATGTGGATATTGGCCTCTGGGAACTCGATGGGCGGTAACTGATAGTCGGTACACAACCGGTGGAACCAGCCCTCCGGGCGCAGCAAATTTAGCCGGGCGTTCCCGGCACCGATAGCCGTGGTGATGAGATGCACCTCATGGGGTACCCAGCGCGGTTCGGCTTGGCACGCCAGGGCATATAAGGTCTCGGTAACCACTTGGGGGGTCAGCCCAGTGACGGCCAGCAGGATGCGGCGCGGAAAGTCAGAGTCCACCATATCTCGTCCTCCCTGGCCTCAAGCCAGACGTTCCAACCAGGCTAATTCGTAAGGCGTCGAAGCCAATTCCTGGGCGTCGAGCACCTTCCCCTCGGCCAGGCGCTCCTTGAGGCGTAGCACCAGGGCCGTGTCGCCGGGGGCCATGGTCACCGCGATCCGGTTGATGGGGACCTCCAGCCCGAGCAGGCCGGACAAAAAGGTCGCCGAGGCACCGTGGCCGATGGCCGTTACAAAACCGGGCGCCAGCCGGCACCGTGCCTCAGCCAGGGTGAGGGGTCCCGTAAACCGGAAGTCCCCGTAGGCGGTGAGGATGGGGGTATTGAGCAGATAGATCATGCCTGCGCCTGGGTAGCCCGTCACACGGGGCCAAACCAGTCGCGCAGCTGGGTGCGGGCCTGGGCCTTGACGGCCGCGTCGATGTAGCTCGCCACGATGCCGACGGCGACGGCCAGGACAGCCAGGTCGTCGCTGAAACCGGCGAAGGGGATGACATCGGGCACCAGGTCGGCCGGCAGGATCAGATAACCCAGGGCGCCGTAAATGGTGGCCTTTGCCTTGGCCGGCACTCCGGGCCGGCGCGCGGCGTAATACAGCCACAGGGCCTTCTCGATGGTCGCGTAGCCGGCTTGCTTGGCCACGCCACCCACCTTGGCCCAAAACCGGTCATCGGCATAGGCGTCATTAGGGGATAATGGCTGGTTCATGACGGTGTCTCCCGGGCAGTGTTTGCAATGGCGCTGATTAAACCCCAATGGGCTTGCCTTGTCGGGGGCCACAAGCTTGTGGCTGCCGCGGACTGGGGCAACGGATCCTTCTGGGTAGGACTTGACGGGCGCCCTAATTCCGGTCGCCCGCTAGCCAGGCGAGCACTTCCACAAGCAAATGGGAACCGCCGTGGAAGGTCAGGTTCCAGCCAGTCTTGTCCATCCTGGCATCAGGCCAGTCGTGCCAGCCAACCCTATTGAGCAGAAAGATCATGGGGTGCCGCTGGCCAGGGGCGTTTACGCTTTAGCGCCCTTATGGGCCAGCCAGATAGCCTTGGACAGGGATTTGCTCAGTATCTCCTCCGAGGCCATGGCCTCTTGGATATTGCCAAAAGCGGAGCGGTTACCATGGGCCAGGACATTACGGATTTCGCGCAAATCCAGATAAGCTTGCTGCGTTGGGGTACGTTTAACCCTATCGCCACGCATTTTTTCGTCCCAATCCCTCTTTATTTGATCCCGATGGCTATGGTTAAGGGGGTCAAGCCGCCCCGGCGCGGCCTGGACCAGGCGCGTTAGCAAGGCCTCATAGCCGAGGATGGCCGCCCGCAGGTAATCGCCGTGGTCCAGGCAATGCAGGGCCAGTTCGTACTGCCGCTCGGTCAGGTTACTGTTATCGACCCAATTGGTCCGCAGCAGCAATTCCTCGGCGAACAGTTGCAACAGGGGGTCCTTGGCCGCGGTGGCGAAGCCTTGTCTGAATTTCCGCAACATCCCGCGGGCCTGGCCGATGTTATTGATCTTTTCATAAAAGGCGGCCTGCTTTAGGGCCTCCGCCGCCTCGGGCGCGGTCTCTTCCATCAGGCGGGGGAACACCCCATAGTCGCCATCCTTGTCGTAGGTATGCAGGGCCTGCACCCAATCGGCGATATTCAGCAGGCCCACCAGGTTGTGGACCGGGGCCGCCCCGGTATCGGGGTCGTAGGCGCCATACCAGATACCCTCGATGCTGGCCTGGCGGGCAATGCGCAGGTGCAAGGCGGAGAGTATGCCGAGCATGGGCAGGTGCCGGAAGCCATGGGTGACATCCAGGTGGACCCGGTCCCCGGCTTGAACGTGGTCAGCCATGATGCGCAGTAGCGCCACCTGTTCAGCGGGGTCGTGGGCGTAGGGGATGATTTCGAGCCGCACCTCGCAACCGAGGCGCTGGGCCAGCAGCGGCGCCAGGGGGGCCAGGAGTGCGGCGGTGACAGCCATTTCCTCGCACGCCTCCACCAGGGCCAGACGGGCCTCCTCGCCCGCGCTTCCAAAGCTCAGATCCCCCTCGAAGAGGTGGTCCCACATGCTGCCAGTGGTACCCATGATCACCAGACGCTCGGCGTGCAGGCGTTGCTGCAAGGGCCAACCAAAAAAGGCCGCCAATTCCTGGGTCTGGCCATCCCCAAAGTCATAGCGGGTGACGCGGTAACCCTGTTGGTCCTTGGGGACGCGGCCGAGAAAGGTCAGTAAGACGCTGGACATGGCTGGGGTCTCAGGGGTGTTATTGAGGTTATGGCCGATCCCGCACAGCCTGGATCAGGGCCTTACGTTCCTGCTTCTTCTTGCTTGCGGGCCAGCCGATGAAGCCATACACCTCGTCCGCCAGGTCCGCAAGCTGGCGACAGACCGGTCCGCTCCAGGCGCTCTCGGCCTGTTTCAGGGCCTGCATGAGGGCATTAGCCAGCTCACCGCCGGCCTCCTTGCGCCCAGCGGTCCGGTCGCGGTCCAGGAGGGCGCGGATGGTGGCCACCGCGCGTTCCTCAGCGGTCATGCTGGCCAGACGGGCCTGGCGCTCGGCCTCGGCCTGGGCCGCCGCAGCTTGGGCATCGGCGCGTTCCTGCTCCTGCTGGCGGGACTGGGCGAGGGCGCCGGCCAGTTGAGCCTGGCGTTCCCCGACCTGGCGCTTCCAGTCGCCAATACCATGAGCGAAGGCGACCTCGGGCCAGGGGGATAGGTCCTGGTCCTGTTGCCAGGGTTCCACCAACAGCCAGCCAAAGGGCAGCAGGTGGCGCTGGGCCAGGCGCTCGTCACTGGCCAGCCAGACCGTTTTGGCGTGGTCTAGCCAGTCGGGCTGTTCGCGGGGACCGCGCATGATCTTGATATCGCGCACTCCGGCCAGGGTGACGGCCTCGGCCCCGCTGTGGCGGCCCACCCGCAAGAGAAAGGCGCGGTTCTGTTCCAGGGCCTGGGCGATGGGGCCGGTCAGGACTTGGGCCAGGGCCTGCTCCCAGTCGTTGTCGAGAAAGCCCCGGCTCTTAAGCAGCCTAAGCTCGGCCGCCAACAGCGGTCGGTAGTGACGGTTACAGGCCAGGGCGATCTCGGGGAAGCCGAAGCGCAGGCTCGGCCATTTGGGGCTTGCCAGGCCGCCGGTATCGCGGATCGTCAGGCTGCCCTCAAAGGCACGGGGGAGCAGCGGCGGCAGACATTCCAGCAGTTGATAGAGGCCCTGGCGTTCGGCCTGGGAGTCCATTTCCTGGCCGCCAAGGAAGACGGCATCCTTCTTGCGGTTGACGGCGAAGCGCACCTGGGTGGCGAAGCCTTCCGGCGCGGTCAGGTAGGCGTCGCCCAGGGCCACCAGTCGCAGGGGGTCGTGCTCCAGCTTGCCCATGGTGTAGCCGAACAGCTGTTCCTGGAGGCGTTGGTTCTTTTGCCGATCACGGCGCAGCGCCGCGGGGAGTGACTGGCCGTCATTGACGGCATCGAGCAAGGCGGTGCGGATGGCGCCCTTGAGGCCGCTGCCGGGCAGGATCGCCTCGGCGGTGGGGGGGTTGTAGGCGGTACGTTCGATCTCCAGGCGGTTTTGGACCTTTTGCCCACCCTGTTCATGTTGGGCAACCTGGCCCACCCGCTCGCCATAAAAGGCCTCAACCGTGGCATTGACCTGGACCTGATGATGGGCAACGGCGATGAGGGCCGCGCGGTTGTCGTAAAAAAACCGCTGTACCTGGCGCAGGGTATCCGGGGTGGGGCGCCCCTCCAGCATCCGGCCCAGACGGACCCGTTCGTTGCCTGGCAGGGCCTCCAGGGCCGTCAGGCTATCAAAGGCATGGAGGGCGCCGCCGTCGATAATATACTGGGTTGGTTCATAATCCTGCCCGGTGCCCAGATGGACCGGGGACAGGGGGGTGATGGCGAGGCGCCAATGTCCATGGGTATTCATGGCCGTTCCTCCCGTGGCAGATGGACCCCGACGAAGGGGGCATAACCCTGCTGTACCGTGCCGGCGATGGCGTTGGACAGGGTGCCGTCACCGCCCAGGCCCTGGCCGATGAAGCCCTGGGTGGGCAGGACCGGGGGTGACAGGAGGGCGCCGGTCTGGGCGAGGAGTACCGGGGCCTTGAAGGGCCGGCCACCGAGGACAGCGCTGTCGCCATGACGGCCGAAGCGGGTGAAGGGTTCGTAAAAGCTGCGGTCGGGGTCATAACCCAGCCCCTGGGGGGCGCAGGGGGCCAGGGTCAGGCCGGCGTTGGCGTCCGGCTGGCGGGGCAAGGGCGTCTCGGCCAGGGCCGCGAGGGCGAACTTGCCCAGGCCGATGCTGGCGTCCCGCCCATGCCCGGCGCGGCCAATGTCGTCGAGGAGAGTCTCCACCTCCGCCAGGGTCAACCGCTGCGTGTCCACCAGCAGCCAGCAATCGAGCTGGACCCCGGCGGCGTGCCAGAGCTGGGGCAGGCTGTAGGGCGCGAAGTCCGCGCGGCCCGTGGTGCCACTGCGCCGGTCGATGCTGTTGTGGGGCTGGGCATGGCGGCGCGCCAGGCCGTGTCCCACCAGGCCCAGGGCCGTCACTACCTGGCTGTCACTCCGGAGGTGGTCTAGCCAGTGGGTCAGCGGTTGCGCCACCGCCTCGGCGGGTAGCCAGTGCAAGCGCTTCACCGCTTTGCGGTCCAGGCCCGGGGATTCCGTATAGTGGTGCAGGGGCCAGGCGGGTCGGGGCAGATGGCCCTGGGGCAAGGCATCGCTGCAGACGGCAAAGGGCTGGCCCGCGCCATACCCTGCCAGTAGCTCCCGCAGCCGCGCCTCGCCATGGCGGTTACGCATCGCCCAACAGAGGTGACCGAACAGGGTGTCCCCCTTGATCGGTCCGCCAAAGGCCGACAAGGGCTTGAGTGTTACGCATAGGCTGCGCATCCGCGTTGCTCCTGGAATGGCGGGGTGATGGGGGACGGGTTAGACCGCGGTAGCGGCCAGTCTGTCCATGAGCGAATCCCCATCCAGGGTCAGGTGGGTAAAGCGCAGCTTGCCGTAGCCCCGGGAGCCGGAGCCCCCAATACCGGTGAGTTCCAGCAACCGCAGGCCGCGCAGCAGGTCTTGCAGCAGTTCCTCGCCGTCCACCACCTTGAGGGTGAGCCGGAACGCGAAGCGGGCGCTGGCCGGGACCCGCTCGGTGTTGCGGGGGTGTTCGGCGACCCCGGCGATGCGGTCGATCATGTTTTCCATCTTGGTTTCGGTCAGCAGCAGGTTCTTGTCCTGCATCTCCTTGACCCAGGCCGGGTCCAGGGCGCAGTCCCAGAAGGCCAGGCGGGTGGGGCCAATCTCGGCGACGGTCTTGTCATCCTTGCCCGCGCCCTCCGGGGCACCGCCAAAGAGCTTGAGGATGGCGCGGCCGCGGCTAGCGGCCTCGCCACTGAGTTGCGGCAGGTGCTTGAAGCTCAACGGCTTGCCATCGGCGATGCCCACGACTCCGGCCCGCCATTCCAGCAGGCTGCGCATCTTGCCCTTGAGGCTGGAGCCCGGGATATAGGGCTCGCCCGTGACCGGGTTCTTGATGACCGGGTTGTCAGTGCCGCCGATGTGCATCTCGGCGTTGCCGCTGCCAATGTGCAGGCCGGAGACGAGTTCGATCTGGCCTTGGATGTCGCTAATTTTAGTCAATTGCATGGTGGTTCCCCTATCAGCCGCTCGGGCGCTCCGCTTTATAGAAGCCCAGGAAGGCTTCGAAAAAGAGTTTGAAATGGTGCAGGGCCTGTGGGTCGGTCACCTGCTTAAGACCGTGGGCCATGAGGTCCACAAAGGACTTGTCCACGTGCTTGCGGCCCTCGGCATAGGCGGCCTTGGCATTGAGCATGCGGATAAAGGGTAGGTAGTCGGCGAAACGGTCCGGCGTCTGGCGCGCCTTTTCCTCCCACATCACCAATTCGTCATAAAACTGGCGGAGTTGCGAGGGCTTGTTGCGGTAGCGGTCGGCGTCGCTAACGGCCTTGGCGACACGGCGGGCGATGCCGTCGAACAGGTCCGGGTTCAGCGACTGGCCGGCCGCTGGACAGAGGTCGATGCCGCTGGTATCCAGGGGCGGGCTGGTGGGGCGTTGCCAGCCGTCATTGTCGCGGCGCGGGTTGCCGGTGCCGGGTCGGTTCGGGGTGGGTGTATAGGCCATGGCAGTCTCCCTCTCAGTGTCGATGGTGGTAAAGGTGGGTGAAGAGCGCGATCTTGAAGGCGCGGCCATGGCGGCCAATGCCATCCCCTAGCCAGGCGCCGAGGCGTTGCTGCCACTCACGCCGCGCGCGGTCGTCGAGGCGGCGGTTGGCCTCCAGCAGCCGCCAGGTGCGGTAGACGAAGCGGGAGTTCCAGAGGGCGCTTTCCACCTGGGGATGGGCACTCTTCAGGTCGCCCGCCATATCGGCCAGGTATTGCAGGCCGTAGAGGTAGCCGGTACTGAGGGGCAGTTCCTGGTCACGACGGTGGCGGTCCAGGGTCTCGGCGAGGTCGATCAGGGCGGCGAAGTCCGCCCAACCCAGGGTTTGCGCAAAACAGGTGACGGCGTTCTTGACCAGGCGGCCCCCGCTATCGCGGTGCTCTTTGGCACACTCCAGGTCTTGTTCGGCCAGGACGCCCATGTGGCGTACGGGTAACCCCGGTTTGGTCATGGCCAGACCCGCGGAAAAGTGGATGTCCGGATTCTGGGCCACGAAGCGCGCAAATTCGCCGCGCATGGTCATGGCCAGGTGGATGGTGCTGCGCCAGGGGCCGATGAGGTAGAAATCGTCCCCGCCGGCGAAGACGGTATAGGTGCTGGGGGCCGCGCTGGCGCAATGCCAGGGCAGCCAGATGGCGAAAAAGGCGTTCAACTGGCGCGACAGGCCGGCCATTTTGGCGAAGCTGGGCTGGGCCAGGCCGGACTGAAAGATGGCGCCCAGGTTGTCCACGTCGCCCTTGAGGGTCATCAGGGCCTCGGTGCCGGCATAGCCCCGGCCATCCGCCTCCGGCCAGCGATCGTCGCAGGCGAGGTGCTCGAAGGTCTTGGGTTCCTGGGGGTGGGGGTCGAAGTTGCCCTCCGCCAGCAGGCGCGCCGGGTAACGTCCCGCGGTCCAGGCGTTCTGCTCACCGAAGCGCGGGACATAGGCGTTGATGGCCCGCCGGGCATAGCCCCGGAACAGAGGCGCGTCCGCCGCCACGGGCAGCCCGAAGTCCCAGGCCCGGCGCAGGACGCCATCCCGGGCGGCGGGGCCAAAGCGCCCGCTGGCCTCTTCGTCGCCGGTGAATTGGATGTGGTAACCGAAGAGGGGCAGGTCGAGGCCACCGCCCAGGCTGGCGGTGGTGATCAGGACCCGTTCGCGGTGTACCAGTTGCTCGCCCACCTTGATCTGGTCCGCCGCCAGGGCGCTGACATGACGACCGGTGTCACCCAGGGGTTTGACCGCCGGGGAGCGGCCGTCGATGGCGCATTCGCCCTTGGCGGGATCGAAGCGGGCCAGGAAATCGGCGAAGACCGGGGCCGGGGCCGGATCGCCGCACAGGTGCAGCCGGTGGGTCTTGGCCTCGTTAAGGGCCTCGAAGAGACGGCGCATCAGGCGTGCGAAGGGGGCCTCGCCCTGGCCTTTATGCAGAAAGTCATTGCAGGAGGCGGGAATCCAGGCCAGGCCGATGCCGGACTGGCCAAAGGTATGTTCCAGGAACCAGGCGTCGAATTCGGCCTGGACCTGCGCCAGCAGGCGCAGGGTCTCCGGGGTGTTGGGGGCGACGATGAGGAACTTGCCGGCGGCGTTGATGACCTGGCTGGTGGGCGGCAGAGCCAGACCATCCAACAGGCGCAGGGCGGCGCATTCGGTCAGCAGCGAGACATAGAAGGAGCGGCCGCGCAGCAGCTTGGCGGCGCGGCGCTGGGTCTCGCCGCCGGTGGCGAAGATGAAATCCTGAATGCCGAAAAAATCACCCTGTATCAGCAGCAGCTTGGGCTCGTCCCAGTCGGGGCGGTGATAGTCGGCGAGCCGCTGGCGTACCGCCGCGGTGTCGTCGCCCCGGTCGTGGTGGTAACGCCAGAAGGCGGCGGCCAGGGCGGCAGCGGTGTGGGAATGGTCGTAAAGGGACACCTCCGGACGCACGCCAAAGGCCGTCGCCGCCGGGATGGCCTGGGTGTAACAAGCCCAGGCGGCATCGAAATGATCCAGCCAGAGGGTCCAGTTGCCGCGGTGACTGGCCGGTATCTGGCCCAGGGCGGCGGTGAACTGGTCCCAGAGCGACCGGTATTCGGCCTGGGCGGCGGCATCGTCGTTGGTTTCGTAACCTTGGGCCTTGACTGGAAACAAGGCCAGCGGGGACAGGGGCCGCAAGGGATAACGGTAGTGCCATTGGTCGCGGTGGCTGATGGCCTTGCCGTCCAGTCGAATGGCCTCAAAGAGGGTGAGCTGGCGGGCGGTATAGTGGTTGCGGCCGGTATCGGACTTGTCCTGGGCGTTGTTGTAGCGCTCGAACTCCTCGCGCTCGAATCCCGAGGCCACCCGATCGGCGGTCGCGATCAGCCACTGGAGGTAGGTGTCCGGCTTGTGGTGGCGGGCGGCGGCATTGACCATGGAGTCGTCCACGTCCCGGTCACCCCAGGCGGCAAAGGGCGTCACGTCGGGGCCGACCAGCTCCGGAAAAGCCGCCTCGATGCGGTCCCAGGCCAGGGCCGTGTAGGCGGCATGGATGTGGCTGTACCAAATACGCCCGCCTGTCTCCTGGCGCCGGCAATAGAGTTGAATATGGGTGTCCCGGTCGCTGGGCCGCACCTCCAGTCGGGCTCGTTCGGCGAACTTGCCCAGGTCGTGCAAATAGGCGCAGAAGGCGAGGCGGGTGGTGGCGTCGAGCAGCGGCTGGTTGTCCATGGTTAGGTTTCTCGGTCCCCTTCATTGGTGGGTTCAAAAATAGGGCCGGCGTTGCCGTCCTGACGCCGGGCTCAAGTGTCCGCTCTGGGCAGGGCCTCCGGCCCACCCCGCCCGCTGGTCGCCCCTGCGTCAGCCCCAAACCGGATCGCCCCCGCCTCCAGGCGCAGCCCATAGCGGGTGCGGGGCCGTTGGCCCTCGCCCTGGATCAGGTAGGGGGCGGCCAAGGCGGGGCCCAGGGCCGCCTCCAGGGTGCTGTTGACGCGGGATTTGCGCTGGTCGAAATACTCGGTGCTCATGCCCTGGGCGAGCGCCGCCTCGATACGCTCCAGTTCACCGGAGTATGCGCGGACGATCTGACGGTATTCCGTCAGGAAGGCCGCGTCGAGGCCCGCGTCGCCGCGCCGGACCCCGTCCCGCCCCTGGCATTGGCGGCGGGCCATGAGGCTATAGAAGGCCAGCTCGACCGGGGCCATGTCCAGCCACTCGCCGGCGGCGCGAAGACGGCGGCCCGGGAGGTCGATGACCAGCTCCGGCGCTTGCAGGGCGCGTTGGGCGGCGGCCACCGTCTGGCCAAAGCTGGCGGCGCCGTTCAGCAGGCGCTGATTGAGGCCGTCGCGCAGGCGCACAAAGGGGATTTCGGCCAGGGTCACCTGGGCGTCGCGGGTGTCGGCCAGCTTGTTGTCGCGCAGGGTAATGACGTTGTGATAAGCCGTCGGGTAGTAAAAGGCGGGGCAGCCCTCGCAGGGCGCCGACACCAGCACATGGGACAGGCGATCCTGGGGGCGGCCAAAGAGACTCAGGGCATAGCCCAGGTAATAGCCCATGGTCTTGCGCCCGCCGGCGATGGAGACATGCAGGGCGGCGGCGGGGTCGGCGGTGAGGGCGCGCAGGGTCTCGGTGATGGTATCCGCCGCCCGCTCGTTGTCCGCCGGGGTGCGGATGTCCTCCAGGGGCGTGCCGTCGGCAGCGCGCAGCATCTGGATATGGCTGGCATCGAAAGCCATGGCCGGCAGCTCATAGTCCCGGCACAGGCGGTGAAACCAGCCGGGGTCCGCGCTCAACAGGCCCAGCCGGGCCGCCTCGGCGCCCTCGGCGGTGGTCAGCAGATGGATTTCGGTGGGGATGAAGGGCGGCTGGCGCTGCACCGCCAGGGCATAGAGGGTCTCGGTCACCACCTGGGGGGTCAGTCCGGTGACAGCCAGCAGTATCCGGCGCGTAAAGCAAGGGTCCAACCGAGTGGCCTATTTTTTTTGTTGATGTTACCCCCACACGGCGGGGGTGGAAAGTACCGCGACTTCCCCGTCTCCCTGGCGATTGGACAGCCCATCAGCGCCGGCGGTACGGGGGCCATCATGCCGCCCGCGGCGCCGGCGCGCTGGCCCCACAAGCTTGTGGCTAGGGGTCGGTCGGGGCGACCCTGAGCCGATAGGCGCCGAGACCGAAAGTGGTGCCCTTGCCGGCATGGACCCATTGGCCCTGCCAGAGCAGGGGCCACAGCTCCCCCAGGCCCGGCCCGGCCAGCTCACCGTCCCCCAACAGGCCGCCCAGCTCCATCAGGGTGTCCTGGCGCGACGAATAACGGGTCCACTCATGCCAATGCAGGTGGGGGTGGTCCAGGGTCAGGGTCGCGGTCGCTGCCATCAGCCGGTCCCAGTCCCAGCCCGCCGGGTCCCCGCCGTGATGTGCAGCCAGTAACCGCAGGCGGCCCAGCAGATTGAAGACCAGTTCCTGGGGGGTGAAGTGCTGGGGTCCCAGCAGGTGGCCCTGGCGTTTCAGCCGCAAGGGGGTCACTAGGTGCAGGCCAACCCGGGACGGGGCGGGCGGGGGCGCTGAGGTGGCGGCGGGCAGCGGGGTGTAGCGGTGCTCCGCCGCCGCATAGACGAGGCGCCAGTCGCCGCTACGTCTCCTGTTCCAGGCACGTCAGGGCAAAGCGGGCCTGCTCGCGTCCCAGGCCCCGCTGCCCGGCCTGTTGCAGGGCGTGGATCAGGTAGGGCGTCTGGCGGATGGCCTCCCCGAGCAGGGTCAGGCCGAGGGTGAGGGGTGCGTCGGGGGCATAGTCCCGGGGCGCCTGGGGATCGAGGTCCAGAACATAGGGTCGGGGCGGTGCCGCATAGCGCCGGCCCGCGTCACCGGGGGGCGCCAGGGGCTCGAAGACGCGCGGATAGACGCAGTGGCTGGCCAGCAGGCAGCCGTCGCAGGTGCGGGCGCGCGTGACGCAGGCGGCCTGGCGCAGGCCATGGCCCAGCAGGCCCCGCCAGGTGGAACCGGCATAGGGTGGCAGGCGGAGGGGGTCCAGGGCGCGCAAGTGGGCACGCAGCCGCACCAGGGGCGGTAAGGCCGTGGCAGGAGCGGTTGTTTCGTCCATGGGGCGCGCAGGCGGTAAGCAAAGTGGCGACCACGTCATCATCCTGCCGGCGACGGCGGGATGCAAGCGACGGCGCGACGGCTTATCTAGCTCCCTCCCCCCTGGCGGGGGAGGGTTGGGGAGAGGGGTCTGAAAGGTTTACTTCCCCGGAGTCATTGGCCCGTCAGAATCCCCTTTAGATTGGGTCTACGCTCGGACAAGCTGCACAGTTAAGGTTGTGGGCAACCCCTGGTCTTAATCCCCTTTAGATCGGGTCTACGCTCGGACCGATGACGCCGTGGCGTCATATGCGGCCGCCAAGGGTCTTAATCCCCTTTAGATCGGGTCTACGCTCGGACTTGACGTGGCGTACACGCCTGAATCCGTACGCAAGTCTTAATCCCCTTTAGATCGGGTCTACGCTCGGACATTAGGGAAACTGGGCTACGTCTGGACATCTAGTCTTAATCCCCTTTAGATCGGGTCTACGCTCGGACTTACCTGAGTTAGACGAGATTCACCAATTCTTATCGTCTTAATCCCCTTTAGATCGGGTCTACGCTCGGACGGAGAAGCTTGGTCCCTCTTTGTTCGCGACGTTATGCGTCTTAATCCCCTTTAGATCGGGTCTACGCTCGGACCAAGACTTAGATGCATATCTGCGGCCTGAAATGTCTTAATCCCCTTTAGATCGGGTCTACGCTCGGACCCCGTCAAGCCCGTCAAGCCCGTGCAGCCCGTGCGTCTTAATCCCCTTTAGATCGGGTCTACGCTCGGACAAAGCAATTGGCGGGGGCGCCAACCTGGCAATCGGTCTTAATCCCCTTTAGATCGGGTCTACGCTCGGACGACCTATCCTGCGTGCAATGCCGTCATAGAAAGGTGTCTTAATCCCCTTTAGATCGGGTCTACGCTCGGACGTGACCCGGAAGCGAAGTACCTTAGTGAATACCTGTCTTAATCCCCTTTAGATCGGGTCTACGCTCGGACTTACCGCCGCGTAAGTTCTTGCTGGCGCGCCAGTCTTAATCCCCTTTAGATCGGGTCTACGCTCGGACCGAGTAGGGTCATTGAAAACTGCTATGGGGAGGCGTCTTAATCCCCTTTAGATCGGGTCTACGCTCGGACCGACCTAACCCGCCTGGATGACTTGCTGGAATTCTGTCTTAATCCCCTTTAGATCGGGTCTACGCTCGGACCTGCATCAGTTGCGCAAAGAGGGTGCGCCCGGCCTCGTCTTAATCCCCTTTAGATCGGGTCTACGCTCGGACATTGAACCATTCGAAAAGCATCCACCTGTCAAGACGTCTTAATCCCCTTTAGATCGGGTCTACGCTCGGACCGATGACGCCGTAGCTTCCTATGTCAGTGCCAAAGGTCTTAATCCCCTTTAGATCGGGTCTACGCTCGGACGCACTCAAGACGTTGGTTGACGTTGAGACTAAGGATGTCTTAATCCCCTTTAGATCGGGTCTACGCTCGGACGATGTCGTATACTCGCTATGCGATTTATTCTAAGGTCTTAATCCCCTTTAGATCGGGTCTACGCTCGGACGCAAAATGATGATTTGCAATATGCTTTAATGAGAGGGTCTTAATCCCCTTTAGATCGGGTCTACGCTCGGACTTGGTAGCGTTAGATTATGCGTTTTCGTTGATCGTCTTAATCCCCTTTAGATCGGGTCTACGCTCGGACTCTGACAGTTAGGAGAGAACCATGAACACGCAGGTCTTAATCCCCTTTAGATCGGGTCTACGCTCGGACAGAGCCCTTCCAAGAAGCGTATGACGACGCGGTGGGTCTTAATCCCCTTTAGATCGGGTCTACGCTCGGACTTTCCTACTTGTGCGTGTATGCCTGGAAAATCCGCGTCTTAATCCCCTTTAGATCGGGTCTACGCTCGGACGCCAGGTCAAGGTCTGGAATGGCGACAAGACCGCCCGTCTTAATCCCCTTTAGATCGGGTCTACGCTCGGACGCCTAAGATGAAGGTAACCCTGGTCGCGGTCAAAGTCTTAATCCCCTTTAGATCGGGTCTACGCTCGGACAAAATTACAATCTTTATTATCTTCATGTCCGTTTAGGTCTTAATCCCCTTTAGATCGGGTCTACGCTCGGACGTGCGGCGCGTTCAGAAGCTGCAAAGCTTGACAAGTCTTAATCCCCTTTAGATCGGGTCTACGCTCGGACTGTCCTTGGCGTCTGTTGCTAGGGCTCTTTACCACGGGTCTTAATCCCCTTTAGATCGGGTCTACGCTCGGACAGCAGATCATGACTACTATCACCCTTCCCCTGAGTCTTAATCCCCTTTAGATCGGGTCTACGCTCGGACTTATGCGGTATTAATGGATGCAAAAACCGCATGGAGTCTTAATCCCCTTTAGATCGGGTCTACGCTCGGACAAAAAGATAATTCTAAACAGAGATTTTTTTATTCGGTCTTAATCCCCTTTAGATCGGGTCTACGCTCGGACATCCCGAATTGACGTTGCTTATACCCCCCAAGCCGTGTCTTAATCCCCTTTAGATCGGGTCTACGCTCGGACTGCTCCCCCAAAATAACGCTTTTCAATCAAGCCCCTGCAAGGGGGGTTGGAGAAGATTTCCAAATCCGAAAAGCTGACGTGCAGCGTCATAAGCAAAATCTATGGAAAACCTGGCGTCGTTAGGGTGTTGGTTGCATACCAGCCACCCTTAGACTAGCGCAGAAGGCTGGCTAAGCCAAGGTCTGAGACCCCTGGCGCCTTGCCCTTCCCGGCTTTCATTGAGCCGGGCCCCCATCACACCTAAATCATCATTCCCAATCGTCCCCTGGCCCTGCCCATCCAACAGGGTGGCCCCACTCGGAGCGCTCAGGTTGACAAAAAAGGTTTCGTTGCCCTCCTTGACCCTATCCCCTCGCACGGCACCGCTCACCGTCTGAGCAGACTGCCCAGGCGGGGGGGTCAGCAAGTCGCTCTTAGCGACGTAATCACTGCCGGCCTGGCCCGTGCCGTTAGCGGTGTCGTACTTAACCGCCACGGTGACGGTAATGGCGCGCCACAAACCGGCCGCGCCGCCAACGGCCCCCGCGCCATATTTTACCCCTAACCTCCAATCCGTCCCTAACCCGCCAGACAGCCCCGCCTATCTCATGAAAGATGGCTCCCATTCCCACGGAGCCACCCATGGGTAATATGAGTAACTTCACCACCTGCATCGAACATGTCCTCGCCGCCGATGGCGGCTTGGTCAACCACCCCAAAGACCCCGGTGGCGTGACCAAATTTGGCATCAGTCAGCCCCTCACCCCACCCCTGGCAACTCCTCCCAACAGGTCGTATAGCGGGGCGTCATCCGCTGCCGTTTCATCTGCCAGGGCTGCGCCAGCCCCTCCGCCAGTTAGCGCAGGGTGCCGCGCCCCCAGCGCGTATTGATCCCATCCATCACCGCCATCAACTGCTCGCGCCGCTCCGTCGCCGCGGCTGTGGTCCTGGCGAAGAGATCCCCCGTCACTGCCCCGACGGGCGCCAAATCTAGCAGCACGACGCCGGCCCGTTTGTATTCGTACCCCTGGGTGTAGATCTGCCGCAGGCCCGCCCTGGCGGCGCGGAGCAGCCGCGGGGTATCGGCGCTGGGGATGGGTAAGGGTACCGTGGCACCGGGATGATATTGCGGCGCCTCGGGCTTGAACGGATTGGTACCGATGAAGACCTGGAGCAGACCAGCCTCTAAACCCTCTAACCGGAGCTTGGCGGCCGCCCGGGCGGTGTGGCTAGCCACCGCCTCGCTGAGCAGGGCGAACGCCGTCACCGGGATCCCGAAGCTGCGCGAGGCGATGATCTGTTGCCGGGGCGGTGGGGCCTCGGCCAGCGGCAGACAGGAGAGGCCATTTAACTCCAGCACCGTCCGGGCCAGCACGACATTGAACTGGCGCTGGATGCTCGCGACATCCGCCCGCATCAGATCGGCCACGGTGGCGATTCCCAGCTTATTGAGCCGAGCGCTCCATCGGCTACCAATCCCCCAGACCTCACCCACCGCCAGAGCAGTGCAATAGCTGGCCTGTTGCTCCGGGGCGAGCTCCAGCAGATTGCAGACGCCTGCCGCCTTAAAGTCCGGGTGCTTTTTCGCCAGGCGATTGGCCAGCTTGGCCAGGGTCTTGGTGACCCCGATGCCGACCCCCACCGGCAGGCCGGTTTGGCGCAACACCCGGGCCCGTAACACCCGCCCCTGCTCAGTCAGGCTCGCGGCCTCCCCCGGCGTGAAGCGCAGAAAGCTCTCGTCGATAGAGTAGATCTCCTGCTCGGGGCTGAACTGGCCAATCACCGCCATCAGCCGCCGGCTCATGTCGGCATAGAGGGTGTAGTTAGACGACAGGGCGACGCCCTGGTGCTGCTCCAGGAGCTCCCGCACCTCGAAGAACGGCTGCCCCATTGTGATCCCCAGGGCCTTGGCCTCGTCACTGCGGGCTACGCAGCAGCCGTCGTTGTTGGAGAGGACCACCACCGGCCGGTCGCGCAAGTGGTAATCGAAGACCCGCTCGCAGCTCACATAGAAATTGTTGGCATCCACCAGGGCATAGGGGCGGGTGGCCGCAGGCGTCGCGCTGCCAGGTGGCATGGGGGGGTTCTCCGATAGTTGTTACGAGAACCAAAGTATAGGGTAAGGGCAAGCACTACGCCGCTGGAGATGCGCGCCCTGGGTTCCTCTGGTCGGCTGTTACCCTCTCATTCCAGATTAGGAATTGGTGGCGTGGCTGGGCGGAACCAGCAGCATGGGCGGGGGGATGCCTGAGCAACAAGGTCCCTTGGCTCGGTTTGACAGGTCTGGGGGCAAGATTTATTGTCCGGAACGCTGTGGGTCGCACGGGGCGGTTAGGCTAATGCCGGGATCCGGCCTAGGGCCCAGGCCAGAGACCCGGCCGGTTTTGCCGGATATGACCGACCTGGATTCTGCGTTGCGCCCGATCAGGGAAGCCTTCCAATGCACTGGTGAGTGGCTAAATATCCCATGGATTTCTCCGCGATCGCCATTGACACCCTACGATCCTTCTGGTGGTTCGTCCCGCTTGTAATCATCATCGGGATATTCCAATCATCCTGGGGCAAGGGTTATCTCGGTGAGTTGCAGGTTAGGCTTTTCGCCCGGTTTTTGCTGGACAGAACAACCTACCCTCGGGTTCATAACGTCACCTTGCCCACACCCGATGGGACCACGCAGATTGACCACCTGTTTGTGTCCCGTTATGGCGTCTTCGTGCTGGAAACCAAGAACATGCGAGGCTGGATCTACGGTGGGGAGAATCAAGCGCAATGGACCCAGAAGATTTTCAAGCAGTCTTTTAAGTTCCAAAATCCCTTATGGCAAAATGTTAAACATGTTAAGGCCATAGAGGCTACTCTTCAGATTCCGATAGACACTATTCACTCCGTCGTAACCTTTGTTGGCGGCAGTACCTTCAAGACGCAGATGCCGAACAACGTGACCCATGGCGGCGGCTTCGTCTCGTATATCAAGTCGTTTCGTAACCAGGTGTTTACCGAGGACCAGGTAAGTGACCTGCTAGCTAGAATCGCCTCAAGACGTCTGGCGCCGACCATGGCAACCCATCGGGAACATGTTCAGCAATTAAAGACCCGTTCAAATCCCAATGCCGATCGCCGCTGTCCGAAGTGCGGCAATCCGTTAGTGATCCGCACAGTGAAGACAGGCGCAAGGGCTGGCCAGCAATTTTGGGGCTGCTCAAGCTACCCGAAATGTCGGGTAATGCAAACTATCACCTAACCATCCGGCTGCAAGGCAACTCGCTCCGCAGGGTGCCTAATTCAACCCTAGCGCCGCGACGGGCGCGCGATTGACGCCGGCCCGGTATGGCCAGGGGCTTGATCATCTGGCTGGGGGCGCTACCTCTTCCCGCCCCGCACCGCTTTGGCCGAAGGATGGAGGGCGGCCGTCCTCACACCCTTCTTATCTCGTCTCTGCTGTGGTGTACCTCGATGGGTAAGGGGGCGTCGGGCCGCAAGGCCACCGTTGATGTCGGTTCGCGTCCGGCCCCGCATCAGAGGCGATTTTTCACCAGACCGTAGCCATGCCCAATCATGGCGCGGGTCCCCACCGGCAGGCCGACACCCGCGCCCCCGCCAGGCCGTGCCTGGCCAGGGGCAAGGGGCCGCCGCCAGTTACAGTTTGCGCAGTATCTCCGCCCGCTGGCGCCGGTACTCCGTCGCGGTGATGGCTCCCGCGTCCTTCAACGCTCTCAATTTTAGCAAGCGCGCCTCCACACCCAGGCCGCTGTCATCCAGCGCGGCGCCGTCCAGGGGCGCGAGGTTGACACGTACCGGGTTCGGTAACAGATCATTCATGGCCCCACTGCCGGCATCCACGGCGGCGCCGATCAAACCGCCCACCAGCACATTGCCCGCCATCCCCGCGCCCCCGGCCCCGGAGATCTGCGGGGTGATATTGACCTCGACGGGCTCATAGCCGGCCTTTTGGATCTTCACCACCAAGGCATCCTTCCGGGGCAGGGTGAAGGTGGCGGGTGTTTTCCCAGACATGCCGTTGGAAAGTTTGATCTCGGCCCCCGTAGGCTCGGATTCGATCACCAGCGTATCGGTGCTACCGCGGGTGATGGTGGCGCATCCCGTGGTCAGGGTCAGCCCTAGCAAGGCGCCCAGCAATCCTATAAGGCGGCAAGGGAAGGTGTTCACGCTGCTTATCTCCAGGTTGTGGTTAAGGGGAACCGCGCCCACCGTCAACCCGTGCGCTGGCGGCGGGCGCCCCCATTAACCCCCCAGATCAAGACAACATCTGTCCAGTGGTTGTGGCACAGTGCCCCCATGAGCGCCACCTACCACACCCGTATCCAGCGCCTGCGCCGTCTGGAGGCCATCCTGCCCCGCGCCACCACCGTGCCGGCGGAGTGCCTGGATATCTCCCGCCTGCTCGCCATCCTCGGTGACGCCTACGGCCAGGGCACCGCCGCCTCCCGCCGCCGGGCCCTGCAACGGGATCTGGACGAACTGGTCCAGGCGGACCGCATCGAAGTCGTCAATCCGGGCGGCAAAACCCGCCACTATCGGCGCCTGGCCGGCGATCCCCAGGAAGATGCCCTGATCTGGCAGTACACCCTGCAACAGGTCCACGACCTGATCGCCGAGGCGCTGCCCCTGCGCCGTATCGATCGCCTGTGGCAGCGCCTCTTGCATGAACTGGACGCCCCCCTGCTGGACGAACGGCGGTTGCGGCTGGTCCCCGACACCTTGCGCCTGCGGCCCGTGGACCTCTACCCGAACGTGCTGGAGGCGGTGATCCTGGCGCTCGGCCAGCGTTGCGTCCTGGCCGCGCTGTACGAGGACGCCGCCGGGGTGCGCGGCGACGTCCTCCTCCACCCCCAGGCCCTGGTGCAGCGGGGACCGCTCCCTTACCTCTTTGCCCTGAAGAATGACGAAGTCGACCCGGTCCGCCTCTATGCCCTCCACCGCATGATTCGCGCCCAGCCCCTGCCGCCCACCCCGGCGCGGGTCGCGGTCGACTTCGACCTCGACCAGGCCATCGCCCAGGGCCGCGCCGACTTTGGTGCCGGCACGCTGATCGATTTGGTTCTGCGCGTGCGCGGCTATCCCGCCACCCTGCTGCGGGCCTGTCCCCTCACGGATGACCAGGTCATCGCTGAAGAACCCGAGGGCGCCGCCTTTGCCCTCCGCGTCAGCGCCCGGCTGCCGGCCACCGGCCAGTTGCTGCGCTGGCTGTTGGGCCTCGGTGCCAATATCGAGGTGCTGGCCCCCGCCGCGTTGCGTCAGGTGCTGGCGGGCCAGGTCGCCAAGATGGGCGCCCTCTACGCCGACCCGGCGCCCTGAACGCTGACTAACCACCCCCCCCCGAGAGCCACCATGACCACCGCGAACGAATACTCAAGCATCCCGGAACAACGCCTGGACGACAGTGCCCAACAAGCCCTGGCGCTGACGATCTACCACCAAAACTTGGCCCTGGTGAAGGACCGCCGCCGCTGCACCTTGACCGCCGGTGAGAACCACCTGGCCTGGCGCAACGTCTCGGCCCAGATCCGGCCCGAGACCGCCCTCCTGTCCGCGGTGGCGGGCGCGCCCCCCATCAGCCTGCTGGAACAAAACTTCGATTTCGACCTGCTGACCCCGGACAGCCTCCTCAACAAGTTTTTGGGTCGTCAGGTCCACGTCATGCGTACCCTCGATGACGGCACCCGCCTCACGGAAGCGGCCCAGGTGCTTGCCACCAACGCCGGGGTGGTCCTGCGTTACGCCGACCGCATCGAAACCGAGGTCATCGGCCACCTGTCCTACCCGGACCTGCCCGCGGACCTGCGCGATCAGCCGACCCTGGTCCTGCACCTGGCGTCCCCGGCCGGGGGCACCGGTGACTACGAGTTGTCCTACCTGACCGGCGGCTTGGCGTGGCGGGCCGACTATGTCGCCAACCTGGCCGCCGACGGCCAGACCATGGACCTGAACGGTTGGGTGACCCTCACCAACCACAGCGGCGTGGCCTACCGTCACACCCGGGTGCAACTGGTCGCGGGCGAGGTCCACCAAGTCGAGCCACCCGAGGAGCCGGCTATGGCTTACCGCGCCATGGTGTGCGAATCCCGTGCCGCGCTGCCCGCTGAGGAAGCCCTGGACGAATACCACCTTTACACCCTGGCCCGGCCCACCGACATCCTCCAGAACCAGACCAAGCAGGTCGCGCTGCTCTCCGCCGCCGCGGTCCCCATCCAACGGGAATTGGTGGTACGCGCCAGTCCTTACAGCTACCAAACATCGTCCAAGGAAGGCTGGACCAAGCTGACGGTGACCGCCACCCTGAACTTCACCAACCACAACGGCGACCTCGGTTTACCCTTGCCCAAGGGCATCGTCCGGGTTTATACCCAGGACAGCCGCGGCCAGGCCCAATTCATCGGCGAGGATGAGATAGATCACACCCCCCAGGGCGAGACGGTGACCCTCACTCTGGGCGAGAGCTTCGATATCACGGTGCGGCGCAAACAAACGGACTTCGTCAAGCTCGGCGGATCGGGCCCCTATAACTACCTCCAGGAGGCCGCCTTCGCTATGGAACTGCAGAATGCCAAGCCCGACGCGGTCCTGGTGACGGTGCTAGAGGAGATTCCTGGGGACTGGGAGGTGCTCGCGGAGAGCCAGCCGCATACTAAGCAAGCCGCTCATCTGGCTACCTGGCAAGTGGCCATTGCCGCCGAGGGCAAAACCACCTTGACCTGGCGGGTGCGGATTCGGCACTGAAGGAGAAGTTGTGGGCTTCGACCAGGGAGTAGGGGCGGGGTAGCGCCCTTTTAACGCGCCAAGCAGCACCCAGCGGCAGCCACCCGCCACTTGCTTACCTCCAGCCTGAAACCTACACTCAAACTAACAAAACCCGCCAAGGCTATGCGCGTCAGCGTACCCTCAAACCGGCGGGTTACTTTTTGGCGCAGGGGGTATCGTCCTGTTCCATCTCATGGACACCGTCGCGCCACGCCACCAGTGGCGTATCCGGCTCAGGGCCTTGATCCAGGCACATGCCATACCCGTGACCGCCATGGGCTTCCCACCTGGGTGGGAGGGGATGGCTATCTGGCGGTAGGGGGACCTATCGCCCGGGGGAGGTGTGCCGCCTGCTGCGCATTTCCCAGACCACGCTCCTGCAACTGTGCGCCCTGCGCGAACATCCGGCCGTCGGTCACCCCAATCCGCGGGTCTGGGGTCCTTTCTGGTGGGGTGTCACCATCGGATTCCCCATGAGGCACTAGTGGAGTGGCTGGGGCGGAACCAGCAATATGAGCGGGAGAGTACGTGAATTGAGGGGGCAGCACAGAAGACCCTATACCCGGTGGTTTGACAGGTTTGGGGGCAGGGATTATTGTCTGGGCATCCGGCGCTCTAGCGGGGCGGCCGGGCCAGACCCGATGGCCTGCCCACGGGTCAGGTTAGAGACTCGGTCTAGTATGGCCAAGGTAGATGTTGTCTAGCACCATCATGAGGGGATCTGTCTAATTCAACGGTTTAGGCAAAGAAACGCAGGAGTCCGTCGTGCCTACCATTTCGATGTTCTACGGAATTCTTGTGTTGATGTATTTCTACGACAACTAGAAACATAACGCTCCGCACATTCACGCGGAGTATGGAGAATACGAGGCAACCATCGCCATTGAGGATGGTTCTGTTCTTGGTGGTGATCTGCCACCCGCCAAGATGAAGCTGGTACAGGCATGGATCGAAATACACCGGGACGACCTGTTGGCGAACTGGCGGTTGGCGGTTGCGGGTGAACCGGTATTCAAGATTGACCCATTGCGATAAGAGATTCTGGTGGACAAGATTGTAAAAGCCATCCCCCTCGAAAACCATCTGATTGAGATTCAGACCAGTAATGGTCTTTCGGGAATCTTTGATGTCAAACCCTACTTAGGGGGAAGTGCCTTTAAAGAGCTTCTGAATGAATCCTATTTTCGTATGGTGCGCCCCGCGCATCATGGCATTGCCTGGCCGCATGAACAGGATTTCAGCGCAGATACCATCATCTGGGATATTCAACATGCTTAACAAGGCGCCGCACCGGGCAGCCCACACCATCCCCTCTCACCCCACCCCCAGCGACAACCGCTCCCGGCGCATTCGCCACGGCGGGGCCCCACCCGCCAGATAGCGCAGGGTTCCCCGCCCCAGGCGTTACCCTTTCAGGCACCATGCTTGGCTTGCCGGCCCAACCCCAGGGCCGGCCCGCTTCCGGAGGAGATGATGAACCAAACAGTGGCGATCGATTGTCCCGCAGAAATACTGCTCTCCCTCCACATGAACGCCGAGGGGCTCGCGGGCTTCATGAAGGAGCAAGCGGCCATCAGCCTGTTTCGGGAGGGGCGTTTGTCGTCCGGTACCGCCGCGGCCTGGCTCGCGCTGCCCCGGGTAACCTTCTTGCTGCGGGCCATGGCCGCTGGCGCCGTCTTACTGGAAGACAGCACCGATGACCTGGCCCGGGAAACGTCTTTGTTGGGCGAACGGGCGTGATCTTCTGCAATACCACCCCACTCATTGCCCTGGCTGGCATCGGCCAACTCGATCTGCTACCGCGTGTGGTTGGGGAGATTCATGTCGCGGAGGCCGTGGTGGCGGAATGTGCGGCGGGCGGACTGATCCGGGTTCCGGATCTCCGGGCGCTGCCCTGGATCCAGGTGGTTGCCGTCAATGACGCCACCCTGCCGGGCCTGTTGCTGAGTCTGGACCGGGGCGAACGCGATACGCTGGCCCTGGCCAAGCAGTTGGGCGCGGAGCGCGTCATCATCGATGAGCGCATCGGCCGCAATATGGCGGAATGGCTGGGGCTGGCCGTAGTCGGCACCCTCGGCGTCCTGCTCAAGGCCAAAGCGCAGGGCTTGATCCCCTCCTTTGGTCAGGCCGTCGCTCGGATGCAGGCGAACGGTATCTACTATCACCCGGCGTTGGTGGCTAAGCTCTGTCGGCTGGCGGGAGAGTCGTCGTGAAGACCCAGCAGGGGTTCATGGCAACCGCCGCACCACGCCCCCCACCAGGAGATCCCCGTCCAGGATACCGGCCCCGGTCATGGAGTGGCCGGTGACCCGCACATAGAAGGTCGCCGCCGGGTGGCGGATCAGGTGGCGGTGGAGATCGAGGGGCCCCTCGGCGTACTCCTCCGCCGGTGAGGGAAAGCCGGCGGGGACCCGGGAGCTGAAGAGGGGCCGGGTCAGGGGCGGACCGGGACGGGCCGGTGCCAGGCCCGTCAATTCTGGCCCCAGGCGGGGGGTCGCTTGAAGCCAGGCCTGGATGGCGGGGATGCGGCTGACGGGCAGCCGTACCACCTGGGTCGCCTCGCCCCAGCGGCCTGATCCGACCTTGCGCCCCCCGCCGGGGCGGGCGCCACCTTTTGGCATCTGGGTTCTCCGATTGATGTTACGAGAACCAGAGTATAGGGCATGGCGGGGGGATCGGCTTGCGAAGTTGTGCGTGCTGGGGGCGAATTCGGTAGCGAACAGCCTAACCCATGCGCGCCGGTGCCAGGCCAGTCGGAGAGGATGAGTTCCGCCCCTCAGTAATCGCTCGCGTACGCCCCAGCATAGAGACCGGCCGCCTCCGTCCCCTCGGCCACCGCCTGGCGCACCGCCGCATCGGTCAGATCCAGGACCCGCAGCACATCCCCAACCCTGGCGACGGCCTCGATGCGCCGGAAGGCGTGCGGGTGGGTCGCGGCATACTCGGCCAGCCCGCGCAGCTTGGGCAGGGCATCGCTGAACTGGGTGCCGTGCGGGTCCACCAGAGCGGCCACCAGGGTCCCGTCCGCCTGCCGCGCGAAGAACAGGAAGTCGGGCCGGACCATCTTAATCTGGCCGTTGTAGGGTATAGGCAATCCCCAGCGAATCCTGGGTGGCGCGCGCCGGGTTGCGGTACCACGCCACAAAGCCCGCGCGCTGCATCTCCGCCTGCAACACCTCGCGCTCCCAGTCGTTCAGCACGACCGGGAAGGTGCCGTTTTCGTCGCACAACAGATGCTGCGGATAGGTGGGCAACGGCGTTTCGGCGCCGTCCGCCTCGCGCAGATAGGTGGCTGCCATCGTAGACTTCGGCCGGGTCAGGTCGATATCAGTCGGGTCGGCGCTCATGCCCTTGATCAGCCCATAGACCTCCTGGCGCTCATCCGACAGCGCCTTGATCGCGACCCGATAGGTCGTGAGCCGGTCCTTGGCCAAGTTGTCCGCTTCGACCTCCAGATAGGTTTTCACCTCGGGCACCAGCCCCAGCGCGGCCACGTCCGCGTGCGCGGCCATCAGCGCATCTTCGTCCGCCGCCGCGGTCCCCATCCAACGGGAATTGGTGGTGCGCGCCAGTCCTTACAGCTACCAAAGTTCGTCCCAGGAGGGCTGGACCAAGCTGACGGTGACCGCCACCCTGAACTTCACCAACCACAACGGCGACCTCGGGGTACCCTTGCCCAAGGGCATCGTCCGGGTTTATACCCAGGACAGCCACGGCCAGGCCCAATTCATCGGCGAGGATGAGATCGATCACACCCCCCAGGCGAGACGGTGACCCTCACCCTGGGCGAGAGCTTCGATATCACGGTGCGGCGCAAACAAACGGACTTCGTCAAGCTCGGCGGATCGGGCCCCTATAACTACCTCCACGAAGCCGCCTTTGTCATGGAGTTGAACAACGCCAAAGCCGTTCAGGTCACCGTTAGGGTGCTGGAAGACATCCCAGGGGATTGGCAGATGCTCCAGGAGAGCCAGCCGCATACCAAGCCAGCCGCTCATCTAGCTTCCTGGCAAGTGGCCATTGCCGCCGAGGGCAAAACCACCTTGACCTGGCGGGTACGGATCCGGCACTGATGTAGGAGTCTGGCACAACTGTTACAGTGGCGGAAGGGGAGTCCATGCCATTTCCCTACTGACCTGGTGGCGATTCAGAAATTCCCGGAGCGGCATCGATGTCAACGTTTGATTCCATATCACCCCAGCCTTATTCGCCAAGGATCGACGCCGGCTTGCTGGACGCTATTCGCAATGGCAATTGTGTGGCGTTTGTAGGTGCCGGCTTTTCAGCGGCGGCCAACTTTCCCCAATGGCAGGAACTAATCCGCCGTCTCACCGACAAGCTACCTGCAGAGTACAGCCACGAGAAAACGCGCGAACTCATACGATCGCTACTACGCAGTCAAGCCGCTCCCTCCAACAGAGATCTGGAGATGGCCGCCCAGTTATTGTTCGATGCTCTGACCGAGGAAACCTTCTGCCGCTATTTGCAACAGGTCTTCTCAGAAGAAAAGCCTCCTGTGGCGATGCAACGTCGCCTCCGGCATCTGCGGGGGATTCCGTTTCGGGCTATTGTCACAACGAATTTCGACCCGCTCTTACCTGGCACCCTGCCTTCCGCGGAGGCCTACCGACGACTCCTGCGTCCTCGGCGGCGGCTGTCGCCCTGGCGGGAAGCCATTACACGCATAGCACTCGGCGACGAAGGCCTCAATGGCTTCAGCTCGGATACTGACGCCCTCATCGTCCAGTTGCATGGCCAACTGGAACATTCGGGGTCGCTGGTACTAACGCGCTCTCAGTATCGCCATCGGCTTTATGGCAATCCAGCCTATCTCACCATGCTCCGTTCCCTGCTGGCATCGTCCACGGTCCTGTTCCTCGGCTATTCGATGACCGATGCTTATCTCAACGAACTGCGATCGGAGTTGGTCGAGGCGTTCTCAGATCAGAGTGAAACCGCCGAACCTATGGCCTGGGCCATCATCGAAGGGGTGACCGAAATCGCCCAGAGTTACTACCGCCAACAAGAAGGTTTAGGGGTCATCCCCTACCGAGCGTCTGCGGATGGAACCAACCATGATGAGTTTGATGCGATCCTGAAGGCGATTTACGACCAGACGAACCCGGTTCATCGTCTTGGCGAACAGCTCAAGGGGTGCCGGATACTCTGGCTGGACACACACCCGGACAATAATGATCTCGGGCGTAAGCTGTTGCAGGCAGCTCTTAAGGATTGTGGCGATGGCACGGCTGATTGTGACGACCAATTTGTCCCAACGGCCGAGATCGAGACCGCTTTGACCCATCTGACCCAAGACGGCTCATTCGATTTGGTAATTTCTCATTGGGGTTACGGTGAGTATCAAGGTCGACCCAACGGCGCAGAACTGCTGCGGCGCATGGCAAGAAGCCGCTCGGATGGAACGCCGTTGCCACCCGTCGTCATCTTTGCGAGCGGTGATTATGAGGCTGAGAATCGCCGGCTAGCCTTGTCTCTCGGCGCAGCCGAATACGTTTCGCGTTGGGAGGACCTCATTGAACTTGTGTCGAGACTGCTGGCGGAAAGGTTCAACGCTGATTCAAGTATCGACGAAATGTCTTGTTAGCAACGGTGTCCGGTTGAGGTCATAGGTAGGCCTGGAGAAGAGGCCCCAGCTCGCGTTCATAGCGCCCTGGCGAGGCTGGTTTGAGAAAACGGTGTTTGAAGAACCTGAGCACCTGGCGGCTCACCTCGGCGGTAGCGCGAAACTGGAGGACCGTCCAGTCAGGGCGGTCCTTGCCATCAGGGTCATCCAGCTTGGCCTTCTGCCGTTTATCCTGCTTGACCAGCACCTTCGCATCCTGGGCCCCCGCGGTCACCAGGGCCATACAACCCCACAGCTGTACTCGCCGCAAGCCTACCCGTCATCTAGCAACCAACTCATCGCAGCTGTGACCTCGGATGACCAAAACCACCCCCGCAGCCATCACCAGGTGCTGACAGGCCGTCACTGTGCCGCGGGCTAGCGGGGGCGGCACCAGCGGCGCCTCACCCTGAAGCAGGGCGTGGATACGTTCCAACGACACCCCGGTGGCCGTCCATTTCTAGATCTGCAGCGGTTGTTCCCCATGGTGGGGACGGTAGCGCGTGGTGCACAACAGTGGATGCTGACCCGACGTAGGGGACCTGGGTAGCCGTCCGCCGTTCCTGGGGCGGCAGCCATAGGCGGTTCCCATGAGGGCTTATCAGCCAATTTTTTGGGAACCCAAATTGACATTGAATACTGTCTATTATGCAGAAGCGATGCATCAGGTCCCCCCAAAACATCGGTCGCGAGGGGTACAGCTCCTATTGCTAGGATTCATAACGCTATATTTTTAAGGGCGCCGCCCACCAAAAGTTACACTCACAGCTTGCATTAACAGCGAACGATGTCTATCATTTTGGGCAAGCACAGACAGCAATTACTGTAAGCAATAATGTCAGAACTTAACACCGCCTGGCGGGGTACCGCCGCCGAACTGGCCGAAACCACGGCCGGCTACTTTCATGAACTGGGTCGCGAAGACCCGAAGCTGAACGAGCGCTTGGTGCGGTTTTACGTCCAGAAACGCGTCATCAGCCCCCCCGAGCGGGAGGGTGGCGATGGGGGTGGCTTCAGCTATCGCCATCTCCTGGAACTGGTGGTGGCGCGGGAACTGCTTCGGGACCGCTGGCCCCTGGAAAAGATTGCCACCCTCATCCGCGAGGCGGACGAGAAGGCCTTACTCGACCTCATCGACAACCCGCACCGCAACGCCCCCCAGTTGATCCGCACCGTCATCAGCCAGGCGTATCCCGAAACCCGGCGCCTGGTGCTCGCGGTCAACGACGACCCCCAGGCCGACCTCGCCTTTTACGAGTGGCTGGCATCCCGGGGCGCCGCGGTGCTGCGGGCCTACTCGACCACCCAGGCCCTGGCCCTGCTCGACCGGGCGCGCGTGCATGTGGTGATTTCCGACCTGGCCCGCCTGGAGGGCGAGGTAATGAACAAGCGGGCGGGCATGGATCTCGCCCGCCGGATCCGCGAACGGGGTTCGGACGTGCCCCTGGTGATCTTCACCCTGGACAAGTCCCCCCAGGTGCGGGAATTGGCGGTGGACGCCGGCGCCAACTATGTCACCGAGGGTGACTACGAGTTGCGTGACTGGCTGACCAAGATGGGTATCTGACCCGGGACGTTCTTGCCGTGCCGGCCCTGGCCGGCCGGGCAGTTGCGATCGGGCCACCACCCAGCACAACAGCAACGACGACGGAGACAACCGATGAAAGGCGACAGTGTGACCACGGCTCTGGATCTGGTGCGGGAGGAAATCGCGGCGGTGGTGGCGCAACTGAACCATGAGGGCATGGCGGCCTTCCAGCACAGCCACTACGAGGAGGCCAAGCGCCTCAGCGCTCAGGGCCAGCAGCTGGAAAAATTCCTGGAGAAATTACTCGCCCTGCAACAGGAGTGGGTCGCGACCGTGGCGGCCACGACGCGGGAGCGGGTACAGGTGCATCCAGGGTATCACCTCCCGGCGCACACCAAGGGACCGAAGAAGAATCTGCGCATCACCCTCCCCGATGGCCGGGTCGTGCAACGCCCGACCGCGGCGGCGGCCTTCGTTGACGTCATCGGACGCCTGGGCATCGATCAGGTGCGGGCCCTGCAGTTGAAGGTGTCCGGTGTCCCGCTGGTCGGTGCCACCAAACACCCTAAGTATGGCCAGACCCCGCTGGGCAAGTGGTGGATCTGCACGCATAGCAACACCCCGTTGAAAAAAGAGTTGCTGGAAAAAGTGGGGTCCGCGCTGAAGCAACCGCTCAAGGTCGAAGTGATTTAGGACCCCAGATTGCTCCCGGGACTGGCTCCCTGCGCCGTTCCCCAGCCGCGCCTGTCCAGGAGAAACGCGATGCAAGCGCTACAAACCGCGCTCGGCCGGATATTGTTTGCCGAAACCCAGACCTTCCAGAATCTCACCGTCATGCCGTTGGTCACCGTCCAGGACCAGACTCCCGATTATCTGAGCCTGGACGAGGCGCTGCACTGTGCTGCCGTCGCGGTTACGGAGACCTCGGCGGTGGGCGAGGTTCCTGAACTCCGCCTCGCCAATCGCGGCGCTTACCCTGTCCTGCTCCTGGACGGTGAAGAGTTGGTGGGTGCCAAACAAAACCGGGTGCTCAATCTGACCATCCTGGCGCCGGCCAAGACGACCATCCGCATCCCCGTGTCGTGCGTGGAACGGGGCCGCTGGTCCGCCACCGGCGGCGGGTTCAGCACCCGGGGGCGCACCCTCTATGCCGCCGGCCGGGCGCGTAAGGCCCATCAGGTGACGGAGTCCCTACGCACGGCCGGTTCTCGGCGGGCGCGCCAGGATCAGGTCTGGGAGGACATCCGCGCCAAGAGCGCCCGGATGGGCAGCCACTCGGCAACCGAGGCCATGGCCGGGATCTATGACGACCACGAGGACCAACTCGCGGCCTATGTCCAGGCGCTGCCGCCGCGGCCGCGGCAGGTTGGCGCCGTGTTCGCCATCGCCGGCGCGGTCCGGGGGGTCGAACTGTTCGATTTTCCCGCCACCTGGGGCCGGCTCTATCCCAAGCTGGTGCGCAGTTATGCCCTGGATGCCATCGAAGCACCGGTAGCGGTGACGGGGCTGGACGCGCCCGATCCGCGGCCCTTCCTGGCCCAACTGGCGGCGTCCGAGGTCAGCGCCCATGCGGCTGTCGGCGAAGGACAGGATCTGCGCCTGAGTGACGCGCAGTTGACGGGCGGGGCCCTGGTGGCCCGGGGCCGTCTGGTGCATCTGTGCGCCTTCAGACTGGCGGCGAGCGCGCCTCCCGACGGCGGCGGGCGGGAGGGGCGAGGGGATGGGGTCCGGCACCGCCCTGGTAACCAGCGGAACCGCCAGACGCTGGCGGACGCGTTTGCACGGGGGACGATCGCCCTCGCGCGTGCCCGCCTGTTCGATCAGCCGGTCCCGCCCAAAACCCCCGCCTTCGACTTCTCCCGGGTGGAGGGCATGCTGTTGGGACTCGCGATCGGTAACGCCCTGGGCAACACGACGGAAGGGCAAGAGCCGGAGCAACGCCGCGCTCGCTATGGCGAAATCCGCGACTACCTCCCCCACCCGCGGCTGAGGGAACCGCGCGGCTTCCCCTCCAGTGATACCCAGCTCAGCTTCTGGACCCTGGAGCAGTTAGTTGCCGACCGGGGGTTCGTCCCGGAGCAAGTGGCCCGGCGCCTGTGTGCGGGCCAGGTCTTTGCGGGTGGTCAGACGCTGGGGGCCTTCATCCGCCACTACCGGGAGGGACGGCCCTGGTCGGCCTGTGGCACGGCCTCGGCCAGCAATGGTGCCCTGATGCGCATCGCCCCGTTCCTGATCCCGCACCTGCGCAGCGGCGGAACTGGCTTGTGGGTGGATGCCGCCCTGGGGGCCATGATGACGCACAACGATCGCGCCTCGACAGCGGCCTGCGTCGCCTTTACGGGCCTGTTATGGGCACTGCTGGACCGAGAGCGCCCGCCGGCTCCCCGTTGGTGGCTCGCCCGCTATGTCGCGCTGGCGCGTGACCTGGAAGGGGATACGGTCTATACGCCGCGTGGCGGGGCCTTTACCAACTACCGCGGCCCCCTCTGGCGCTATACCCAGGAGCGGCTGGTGGCCGCGGCGGGGCGGCGCCTGACGGTGCGCGCGGCCTGCGAGGCATGGCACTCCGGGGGCTACCTGCTGGAGACCCTGCCCAGTGTGCTCTACATCCTGATGCGGCACGGGCACGATCCCGAGGAGGCCATGGTGCGCGCCGTCAACGATACCCGGGATAACGACACCATCGCTGCCCTCGTCGGCGCTGCGGTCGGGGCCCTCCACGGGCGGCGGGGGTTGCCGGCGCGCTGGATCGCCCGGCTCTCAGGCCGCACCGCGGCGCGGGATGAGGGGCGGGTGGGTGCCTTGATCGGCGCTGCCCGCACGGTATTCTGGGGATGATGATCCGGAGTGCACCCATGCCCAGTCCATCGCCTGCTACCAATTTTGACGATCGCGCCGGTGCGGCCCTGCTGGGCCTGGCGTGTGGTGACCGTTTCGGGGCCCCCCTGGAGTTCGTGAGCGATGCGAGCGTCCGCACCCGGGCGGTCCACTTAGGTCACTGGACCGACGACACCCACATGTCACTCTATCTGGGCGAGGCCATCCTCGCCTATGGTCCCGTGACCCACCCGCTTGCCTTCCAACCCGACCGTTTCGGGGCCTTGGTCGGAGCGGCCTTCGTGCGCTGGCGGCACGACCCCCTGACCCCCGCCACCGCCCCGGGGGGCACCTGCCTGGCCGGGGCGCGTCGTTTCGAGCGCAACCGCAACTGGCGGACCAGCGGGATCCGCGCCTCCGACGGTTGCGGGGCGGTGATGCGTATCGTCCCCCTGGCCCTGGCCTGGCGAGGTGCGACCCTGCTGGAGGCGGCCCGCATTTCCGCTGCGGTGACCCATGCGCATCCCAATGCCCTGGAAGCCGCCATGGCCGGGGCCTGGCTGGTCCGTCAGGTGCTGGAGACCGGCACCTGGTCCGGCGGGATGGTGGCGCAGGCCGCCCGTTACCTGGAGGGGGCCTGGGGTCAGGGTGGCCAGGTAGCGGCCAGCCTGAGCGCCGCGCTGGCCTGGGCGGATAGCGATGAGGCGTGGCTGGACGAAGGGGCGATCCCCCCGGGTGACGGTGGTTGGCGGGCGGGCAGTGCGCTGGGGCTCGCGGTCGCGGCGGCCTTGCGCTGGCCGCGGGACCTCGGGCTGGCGGTCGAGAAGGCCGCCCGGATCCAAGGCGACTCGGATTCGGTGGCCTGCCTGACGGGGGCGATCCTCGGCGCTGCCTTAGGTACCGCGGCGATTCCGTCGGCTTGGCGTGAGACCCTGCCCCAGCGGGCAGCGATCGATGACCTGGCGGCGCGTCTGATCGCACTGGGAAATGCGGACTGAGCGAGGCTTTACGATGACGAACACCACCACCCCTTTGGTCGTATTCGGCGACCTGCATGGTCACCTGGACCTGTTCGAGCGCCTGCTCGACCATATCGATGCCCGCTATCCCCAGGCGCGTCTGGTGACCCTGGGGGATTATGTGGACAATGGTCCCCAAATCCCGGCCCTGCTGGAGCGGCTGATCGCCCTCCAGGCCGAGCGTCCCCAGCACTTCTTCCCCATCCTGGGCAATCATGACCTGGCCTTGTTACGCTCCCTGGGTTGGCCGGGCGACGTCCCGGATGAGGCCTGGTATGACCGGTGGCGCAGCCGCTACTGGAACCCCGGCGGCCAGACGCCGGCGGCCTATGGTGCCCGGGATCTGCGCAGTTTCGGGCGCGCCTTGCCCCTCGCCCATTTCCGCTTCCTGGCCGCCTTGCCCTGGTATTACGATGACGGGTCGCATTTCTGCGTCCATGCCGGCTTGCACCCCGGCCCCATAGCCCCGCAGCGGGCCCGCCTGGCGGCCAAGGCCTTGCCGCCAGACCCGCTGCAACTGCCGGATGCTATCCGCGACAAGCGCCTGGCCATGCTGCACGACCCCACCTGGGAGCGGGTGGTGGTCAGCGCCCATACCCATCTGCCCGGGATCAGCCTGTTTTCCGCTCCGCGCCGCGTGTGCGTCTCGGCTACCGCGGATTATGGGGGCGGTCTGCTAGCGGTCGTGTTACCCGAACGGCGCTGCTGGCTAACCAACGGATTGAAAACGGTCGAGGTCACTGGAGGTTAATCAACGGCCATGGCCAAGTTCATTGCTTATGCCTGCCCACAAGGGACGCTGGCGGAACAACTCCAGGCCTATCTGGATCACAGCCGGGAGCGGATCGGGCGGAATGCCGCCCACGCCTATATGCCCCATTGCACCCTGACGGCTTTTTTCGAGGATGAGCCCCGTATCATCCCCGGTGACTTAAAATTGTTGGGTCAGTTGGTTCAGCACGGGCTCCCATCCTGCCCGCAACCCGCCATCCGGGTGATGGAGATGGCGTTGCAACCGGGTTGGATTGGCCTGGAACTGGACTCGCCCTGGGCCAGGCAGTTAGCCGGTGATTTTGCCTTTGCGGCCAATCGTAGCCAGCGGAACACGCTCGTTAGACCAAAATATCGGCTCCACCTGAGCCTGGCCTACGAGTATCCGCGGCAGCAACAAGCAGCCCTTGCGGCGCTGGCCCGCCAACGGGTTGACCCGGGAGCCGCTGTGAGTTGGCAGATCCGTTACTACCAGCGCGAGGCGGGGGGTGTTTGGCTATGCCACCAAGCCTGGCAGTTGCCGGGTTCGCTCCCTCTGGCGGAAGAACCGCAAGCCGCGGGTAGGCAACCGCTAGGATGAGCAAGGAATATAGTGGCCGCTTCCGGGCACACAAGGCAGCGCAAGCGGCGGAGCAGGAGGCCGCCCAGGTCATCGCCCGGGAGCTACTGGCCATCGACTATCGGCGCTTTAAGCCCGCGGTGAAGGATGGTGCCCTGCACGCCGCTTATCTGTCGGCCTGGTCGAGCCTGCCTGGCATCCAGGGACCAGGGACCGGCGGGATTTATAACCATGCCTGGCCCGGTCAGCGCACGTAACAGACCTACCGGCCATGCCCACCTCAGCCCCTCCCTCCGACCCGGCACCCCCAGAGCGCCTCTCCGGCGCCATCGAGCGCGTCACCTTCCACAGCGACCAGTCCGGCTTTTGCGTGCTGCGGGTCCAGGTCAAGGGCCAACGCGATCTGGTTACGGTCATCGGCAGCGCCGCCTCGGTCACCCCGGGGGAGTTTATCGAGGCCCAGGGACACTGGGTCAACGACCGCCAGCACGGCCTCCAGTATCGCGCCGAGCGGCTGCAGGTGGTGCCGCCCTCCACCCTGGCAGGCATCGAGAAGTATCTGGGCTCAGGCATGGTGAAGGGCATCGGCCCCCACCTCGCCCACAAGCTGGTGCGGTCCTTTGGCGCCGCGGTGTTCGACATCATCGAGACCACCCCGGAACGGCTGGAGGAACTCGAAGGTATCGGCCCCAAGCGCCGGCAACAGGTCGAATCGGCCTGGGCCGAGCAACAGGTCATCCGTGAGATCATGGTGTTCCTCCAGTCCCATGGCGTCGGCACCG
>JBGAUE010000035.1:0-37761 GCA_044228795.1 Chromatiaceae bacterium
AGGAGCAATTGGCATGCACGATCCCTATGACGGGCGCTCACGTCGCCAGTACCTCGCCGACCTGGCGGGGGAATACGAACTCCCGCAAGCTGGCGTCCTGGAGCTGGCGTCGGCCCTGGGACCCACTGAGGATTTCGACGGCCTCATTACCGAGCTTTGCGACATGGCGGACTCTGGCGAGTTCGCGGACTACGCGGCCTGATTCAACCGCCCCACGGACGGGGCACCTAGCGAGGGTTTAACAATGGGTTTCAATTATGACGTTTGGGCGGTTGGCGGTTCGCGCTCCCTGTCGGGCGCTGGCCAGGCTGTCGCGCGGTATATAGCCGAGGAAATGCTGGCCTCGGGCGCGCGCCTGGCGGTCGGTTGCTGCACGGGCGCCGACGCCGCTTTCATCGCAGGCGCGGCCGGGCAGGGCTTCGCCTCGCGGCTTTGGATCTTCTCAGCGTTCGGGCCTATCCAGGCACGGGCGGGCGCGGTTGCCGCGGCTGGCACCTGTCGCAGTTCTGCCGTTGGCGCGGTTGCCGCCGCCAAGCAGGCGGGGGCCGCCATCATCCCCTGGGCAGGTGGCGGGCCGGACCTGCACATCGTGGCCCGGCTGCGCGCGCGCACGTCGCAGGTGGCCTACGCGGCCACGGCCGGCGGGGTCATCGTCGCGGATCGCACGTTCGGGCCTGGCTCGCTATTGCTGGCCTCCAACCTGGCCGCCCATGGTTGCGCGGTGTATGCGATCACGCTGGCCCCCATGGTGCCAGCGCCCGGGCCGGGAGGCTGGGCCGCCGGTTATTTTCTGGGGTTGCCCTGCTGGCGGTTGCCAGCCGGGCAAGGTGTTTTGCCGCTTGCGGCTTAATCGGGGTTAGCGGTTGGCTGGCGCGTGGGCATGTGGTGGTGTGCTGATGCGTGCGTAGTGGCCACAGCCGCCCTTCGGGGCGGTTTTTTTTGGCGCTTTATGGTCATCGTCCTACATAAGAGGGCCGGCATTTGGCTGGTTTCGACCTTGACTAGGAGCTTGTCCATGGACCATGACCTCATACAGTCCCTGTATTACCTGGCCGACCTCGCGGGGGGTATCGCCATCGACCTGGAGAATGATGGCCCCCTACCGGGGCGGGATTGGGACCACCTGCATGCACTGCTCTTTGCCCTGCGCGCGCTCGCGGCGTCCGCTCCCCCGGGGCGGGCAGCAATAATTAAGACCCCTAGGTTGTAATTTAGCCCTCTGTGTACTATTATTAAGTTGCGGGGCTGGCGTGGGGCTAGCCCCGGTTGACCTTGGCGCCCGGGGCTAGCCCTCAGGGCACTCTCATATTTCACAGGGGGCTATTATGATCACTTACCTAGAGCAGGTCCCAGTCCGGGCGCGCGGTATCCCCGCCCTGGCCGGTATCACTTACTACGACTATCAGCCCCCTTTCCGGGGCTCACCGTATCTCTGCGACTGCCCGGATGACTACTACGGGCATGACGAGATCGAGTGGGAGATCCTGGACCGTCGGGGCAAACCCGCGCCCTGGCTGGACCGCAAGCTCTCCAAGGCGGAGCGGGAGGGGATCACCCGGGAATTGCTCGGACGCGCCGCCAACGCGCGCCGGGCCGGACGCGAGGGGGGTGACCTATGAGCACCGCCGCCGCTCTCGCCACCGTCACGCCCATCAAATCGGTCCCCGTTGACGCCGGGGCACTCCTCGCCCAGGGCATCCAATCGGGCCTGTCCGTTGACGCCCTGGAGCGTCTCCTGTCCATGCGCCGGGAACTCCAAACGGAGCAAGCGCGCGCCAGCTTCTTCGGCGCCCTGTCGCGCTTTCAGTCGCAGATCCCCGCCATCCCCAAAAACCAGGTGGCGCGGGTGTCCAGCCCGAAGGGCAATTACGCCTATCGCTACGCGGACCTGGCGGACATTCAGCGCGCCATCGCCCCCGCCCTGGCGGACTGCGGCTTGAGTGTGTCGTTCGACACCGCCCAGGATCCGGGTGGGTACCTCATCCAAGCCAAGATCCATCACACCGGCGGGCACTCGGAGGTTACGACCTTTCGCGTACCGGTTGACGACAAGGCCCGCATGAACTCCGCCCAGGCCGCCGGGTCGGCCCTGACCTATGGCCGCCGCTATGCCCTCACCGCCGCCCTCGGCATCGTCACGGCCGAGGATGACGACGACGGCCACGCCCTCACCGCCGCGCCGGTCCCCCCACCGGTCCCCACCGGGGCGCCGCAGCCCGGGCGGCAATCTGCGGCACCTATCAGCGCGGCCCAGCATCAGTGGCTGGTGGCGCGCATCACCGCTTTGGGCCTGGACCGGGAGCGGCTCACATCCTGGCTGGCCCGGGCCTGGCACGTCCAGCACCTGGCCGAGATCCCCGCCGCCAAGTATGCCGAGCTCCTGGTCCGCCTGGAGACCTGGGCCGCGCGGGCTTACGCGGAGGAGCAACAGGCGAGCGGGCGGGAAGAGACCCACGCGGATTGGCACGCGGACTACGACGCCGCCAGCCACGGGCAATAGGGGGTATGCCATGAACACGCAATACAGCATTTACCAGGTCGCCGGCATCGGTGTCACGTTCGGGCAGGCCAGATCCACGGCCGGGCCGCTTTGCTGGCAGGAATTTACCTTCTATGACCAGGAGGGCGAGCCGGTGGGGCGCGTCGTCGCCCACCTGGAAGGGCCAGACGCGGCCCTGGCCATCGGGCCGATGCACCTGCCACCCCGCCCGTAAACCGCCACTGGCCAGGGACGGCCAACGGAGATCGCACCATGAGCACCGCCTTACAACCCCGCCAGCCGTCGGACCTCGATACCGTTCTGCGGCTCACCGACGCCGAACTGTTCACCCCTGGCCCGCTCGCGCAGGCCCTGGACCTCCTGACCGCTGCCGCGGCGCCACTCGTCGCCGACATGGCGACCGAGGAAGGGCGCCGGGAGATCAATCGCGTAGCCCGCGCCGTGGGTGGCGCCATCGCCCGGCTCGATGAGCGGCGCCGGGCCTATGTCGCCGCCCTGAAGGCCCAGCCCAAGGCCATTGACGACTTGTTCCGCACCACCTTTCGCTTGCCAGCCGAGACCCTGAAGGAACGGATCAGGGCACCCCTCACCGCCTGGGAAGAGGAACTCCGCGCCGCCGACGAGGAGACCACGCGCCTGGTCGAGTGGCTGAACACCCCGGTGGAGTCAGGGACCCCCGCCGCCGCCATCCGGCAGCGGTTGGACGCCGCGCAAGGCCTGGAACTGCCGGACTGGCTGTCCCCCACCCAGCGCGGCGCCGTCGTCGCCGCCCTGGAGCGCGCCATCCCCCGGCTGACATCCGCCCTGGAGGCCGCCAGCCACGCCGAGGCGCAGGCCGCCGAGCTGGCACGGTTGCGGGCGGTGGCGCGGGAGGCGGAATTGCTGGCCGCGCGTCAAGCGGCAGCAGAGGAAGCCACCCGGGTCGCCGAGGAGCGCGCCGCCCGGTTGCAAGGCGAACGGGACGCCGCCGCCCACGCCCAGCAACAACAGCGTGAGGAGCAGATCCGGCAGGAAGCCGCCGCCACCGCCCGGGCCGCCGCATTGGCGGAGGTGGCCCAGCAGCGCACACCCACGCCAGCACCCGCGCCCACCGCGGCACCGGAGCCGGATGACCGCGCCTTGATCCATCGCGCCCTGGTGGCGGATCTCGAGGATTTCGGCCTAGCCAACGATATGGCCCGACGCCTCATCACCGCCATCGCCCGGGGGCAGATCCCCCACCTGTCCATCACCTATTGAGGAGCCATCCCGATGAAAGCCGACAAATGGGGGACCCCATCCGAGAACATCCGTTTCGCCGCTAACTGGATGCCAGCCACCGCCGCCCGGCTGGCGAGGAAGGTCGGTAGCTGCGGCTCATGCGCCGACTTTGTCGACGGCCCGGGGCCGGGCGTCAAGGTCGGTCCCTTCTGCCAGCACTTGGGCCTAGCCACCCGGCAAGGCGCCTGGTGCAACCACTGGCGCGAGCGCCAGGCATGAGCCAGGCCCTCGCCGCCCTGGCCTGGGTGATCGCCGCCTATACCGGCGGCATCGCCCTGGCCCTCATCCTCGAATGGTGGCTGCGCCGCCCCGGTCGGGGGGATTAGCCATGGACCGCATAGAACTCCCGGACGCCGACCACTTGAGCGACGCCGCCCGGTTAGAGACCGCCCGAACCTTGATGCACTGGGCCGGCTATCACCTGGCCCACGTCACCGCCACCCGGACCACCCATCGCGCCCGCATGGACCTGGCCATCGCCACGGACACCACCCGCGAGGCCCTGGCCGAGCGCCAGGTTCCCGGTTTCGTGCCGGCCCCCCCGACCTCTTCAGCACCACGGAGTAAATGAAATGTCACGCTCACTCAACCGCGCCCAGATTATCGGCAACCTCGGCACCGAGCCCGAACTCAAAGCCCTGGCCTCGGGCATGGCCGTCTGTCGGCTGTCCGTCGCTACCAGCGAATCATGGAACGACAAAACGACCGGCGAGGCCCGGGAAGAAACCGAATGGCACCGCATCACCTTATGGGGGAAATTGGCGGAGATTGCGTCCCAGTACCTGCATAAAGGGGACAAGGTCTTTATCGAGGGCAAGATCCGCACCCGCAAATGGCAGGACCAATCCGGCCAGGACCGCTATTCCACCGAAATCAACGCCGACAATCTGCTGATGCTAGGCGGCCGGCCCGCAAACGAGGGCTATGGCGGCCAGACGCAGACCTATTATCAGCCGATACCCCAGGCCAACCCGCCCCGGCAGGCACCACCGGCGGCACCACCGCGGCCCAACCACCCGGCATCCGCGGCGCAGCACTTCCAGTCGCCACCGCCTGGCCTGGATTTCGACGACGACATCCCCTTCTAAGCGTCACGCCGCCTGAGCCATGCTCGATCCCCTCCTCTGGCCCCTGGACGAAGCCGCCCGGCAACTCGGCGGCGTCCACCCCCGCACAGTGCGCCGGCTGATCCAGGCCGGGGATCTGCACGGAGTACGGATCGGCTCGCGCCTCCTGGTCTCGGTCGCCAGCGCGCGGGCTTTTGTTCGCCAATCTAGCGCCGGGAGTGCTAAGCTATGCCAAGACGGGCTAGGTTTGGGGGATAACGCATGGGCCGACGCAACACCGACTCCGAGGATGGCCTCTACCGCCGCCCCCGCTCGCCCTACTGGTACCTCTCCTATCAGTCGGCAAGCGGCCGACAGACTCGCCGCTCTTCTGGCATTCCCATCGCGGACGACCCGCTCGGGCTGAAGGCCCGCGCCCTGCGCGCCCAACTCATCGCCGACCTGGGCAGCCCTCAGCCCCCAGCGGATCCGCGCCGGGGCCATACCTTCGACGAATTGCTGCTGGCCTACCTGGAGGAGGTCACGCCCCAAAAGCGCGACCCGCACCGGGACCGCTACTCCGCCAAGCATCTCCAACCCATCTTTACCGGCCAGTTCCTGTCCAGCATTGGCGTCGCCGAGGTCCGCGCCTACCTCAAGCAGCGCCAGGGCGAAGGGGCGAGCGCGGGTACACTCAACAAAGAGATCGGCCTGATGTCCGCCGCCGTGAACTGGGCCCGGCGCGAGCTGGAATGGGATCTGGCCAACCCCTGGGAATCGCGGCGCCTGAGCGAGCCGCCCGGGCGCACCCGTTGGCTCTCCCCCGAGGAAGCGGCGCGCCTAGTCGCCGCCGCGCGTCAGGGCCGCGCCCGCGCCCATTTGCCCGCCTTCATCCTGCTCTGCCTGCATACCGGCCTGCGCCGGGACGAGGCCCTCGCCCTGGAATGGCGCCGCGTGGACCTGCACCGCGACCGGCTCCACCTGGGCGCCATCGATCAGAAGGGCGGCCACGTCTCGGAAATCCCCATCAACGCCATCGCCCGCGAAGCCCTGCTCCAGCGGGCCAATTTCCGCGCCACCTGGTGCCCGGATTCCCCATGGGTCTTCGCGCGCCAGGATGGCACGCGCATCGCGTCGATCAAGACCAGCTTTGCCGCCGCCTGCGCCCGGGCCGGCATTACCGATTGTCACCCCCACGACCTGCGCCGCACCTGCGGCTCATGGCTGATTCAGGGTGGGACCGACGTCGCCCGGGTCGCCCGCATCCTGCGCCATGCCGACATCCGGATGACGGCAAAAGTCTATGCCCACCTGCGCACCGAGGACCTGGAGAACGACCTCGCGGGGCTCGCGGCCCGGCTTACGCCGGGGGACGCATCACACTACCGCATCACACTGACCGCCGCGGACGACGCGCCGCCTGGCTTGCCAGCGGCAAATGCTTGATCAGATTGATGAATTTGGCGCGCCTGACACGATTCGAACGTGCGACCCCTGCCTTCGGAGGGCAGTACTCTATCCACTGAGCTACAGGCGCTGGAAGATTTAGGATGGACGGGCTATTAGCAAAAACGGCCAGATTTTCAGGTCCCAAAGGATAGACGTTTTGGCCCATGCCGTCCATGGGTCGCCCGCGCTTTTCTTTCCTGCGTATTTCTCTCCTGTTGCTACCGCGAGGCCCGGATTAATCTCCACTGCTCATGCCAGCCGGGACTTGTGGCTAAATTCACACCACTCGCGGATGATGCAGTCCCCGCATCGTGGCCGGCGGGCGACGCAGACATAGCGCCCATGAAGGATCAGCCAATGATGGGCATCTTGGAGAAACTCCGGGGGTATGAGGCGCATGAGCCCGCGCTCGACCTCCAGGGGGGTCTTGCCGGGGGCGAGGCCGGTACGATTAGCCAGGCGCAGGATGTGGGTATCCACCCCCAGGGTGGGTTCACCAAAAGCGGTATTGAGGATGACGTTGGCCGTCTTACGCCCCACTCCTGGCAAGGCCTCCAGGGCCGCGCGGTCCCGGGGCACCTCACCCCCATGCTGCTCGACCAGGATGCCGCAGGTTTTGATGATGTTGGACGCCTTGGCGTTGAAAAGACCCAGGGTGCGGATTTGGGCCTTGAGACCCTTTTCGCCCAGGTCCAAAAGCGCTCGGGGCGTGTTAGCCAGGGGGAAGAGACTGGCAGTAGCCTTGTTGACCGCGTTGTCCGTTGCCTGGGCAGAGAGGATGACGGCGACTAGCAGCTCGAAGGTGGAGGCATAGACCAACTCCGTCCGAGGAGCGGGGTTTTCCGAGCGGAGGCGCTCGAAGATAAGACGGCATTTCATCGGGTTCATGATGCCGGCAGGATTGGGGCACCCGGAGCCCATGCCAAGGGTTCGGCGAAGTTTTCGCCCCGGCCAGCCCGGGGGCCTAGCATGCCTTCAAAACAAACTTCCACTTCTGCCCTCTCGCCCACCCGCACCATCCGGCTTAGAATCCCGCCTGCCGAGCCGCCACCAGCTACCCAGGAGTTTTCGTCCATGACCATAGGTCCCCGCGAGATTGTCACGCCCTTCCGGCCCATTCCGCTAGATGTTCCGGAGGGGATGAAGCCGAACGAGTTCTTCAACAGTACGGAAAATCTCAACGACCTGGTCAACAATAACGGCCTGCTGGTGAGCCCCGAGCACCTGCTGCTCTACCGCAAGGCCCTGGGGCACTCCTGCGAGTTTGACTGCTCCATCATTTACAACACCTCCCAGACCATCCTCAACCCCCTGGGCCGGCCAGTGCGGCGGACCCAGGTGCCGGCGGCGGTCAAGCACGCCTGGAACCGGATGAACCAGATTCTGCTCGCCTACATGCTAGAGACCTATCCGGACCCGGCGGAGGCCCTGGTGCTGGCGGGGGAGGCGAGCCTGGACGCTACCTGGCCCCTGACGTCGCCGGGGGTGCCCAGCATCCGCATGCTGCACAACCACTTCATCGTTTTTCCCATGGAACAGTTGCGCCAGGCGCCCCTGGCGGACCCGGCCAATCCCAACCTCACCGACGGCGGCCAAAATAGCCTATTCCAGGCTCACATGCGCCATGTCTATCGTCGGTTCTTCGCCGAGGCCCTGGATCTTCACATCCTTGAGACGATTCACAGCGACCAGTCCCAACTGACGCTGACCGGCTACCCCGAAGGCCTGCCCTGCTGGGAGATCCGGGGTGGAGTCGAGGCCCTCAAGGACATTCGCTTCTGGCGGGAGTATGACGCCATCCTGGAGGGCTTTCTGGATTTCTACCGTACCTTCTTCTCCCAAGTCTCTAGCCGCAATGCTCCCCGGCTCGAGGACCTGCACTATCCGGAGGCCGTGGATCGGGTGCTGCTGTTTGACAACGACTTCCTGGGCACCGCCCGCCGGGTGCGCGAGCGCTGCATCAGGGAACCGGCCTACGCCAACTCCATCCGCTGGCAACCTGCCTTTAAGCAGCTCATCTATCGTAATGACACTGGCAAACTGCTGGTCACCATCAGTCAGAATTCCATCGGCAACGCCATCACGGAGCTCCTGGGCGTGGTGGTCAGGCGGGTGCCGGACGCCCTTGCCTACGCCAACTTCGAGCCACGCCTGCTGGACAGGCTCCTGACAGTCCGCGAGCGCCTGATCGCAGCCGATCTGGGCGATGGTATCGCCACTGCCGATTGGCCCGCCAACCAGCACCCACCCGGGGCTTGAACCTGTAGATAGCCCGAACCTGTCTTTAGCGGCTCGCGCAGGGTTGGGGGCCTTTAGCCCCCGGCAAGCTGCTAAACTTGCTTGATTATGAATGCTAACCTGGTCAAACCACCCAAGTCCCTGCTGCGCCCCGTGGGGCGGGCTATTGTCGATTACGGCATGATTCGCGATGGGGATCGCCTCCTGCTTGGGGTCTCCGGGGGCAAGGACTCACTCTCCCTGCTGCACCTGCTGCGACACCTGCAACGCTATGCCCCGGTGCGGTTCGAGCTGGCCGTCCTGACGGTGGACCCGGAGGTACCAGGCTTCAATCCCCAACCCCTCAAGGATTATTACGAGGCCTTGGGCGTGCCTTGGTATTACGAACAGCAACCGATCATGGAGGAGGCCAAGAGCCACATGGATGGCGACTCCTTCTGCGCCTATTGTTCGCGCATGAAGCGCGGCATCATGTACCGGTTGTGCCGGGAACAGGGTTATGGCGTCCTGGCCCTGGGGCAGCACCTGGACGACCTGGCGGAGAGCCTACTGTTGTCCCTCTTTCATGGCGGCCAGTTGCGCACCATGAAGGCCCACTATCTGAATGATGCCGGCGACGTGCGCATCATCCGCCCCCTGGCCTACTGCCGGGAACGCCAGACCGCGGACTTCGCCCGCGCTGCGTGCCTGCCAGTCGTTCCGGATTCCTGCCCAGCCTGCTTCTCAACCCCGAGTCGCCGCGAGCATATGAAGACCCTGCTGGCGCGCGAGGAGGGGGAGCATCCGCACCTTTTCCCCAACATTCTGCACGCCATCCGACCCCTATTGACGGAAGGCATTGCCCTGACCCAGCCTGCAGCCCAAGATTGACTGATCAGATATTTAGGACCATCAGGCCTCCGTCCGAGCCCCGCCCAGATTCAAAACCAAGCCCAGACTTAACGACCTAACAGTGAAATCGAAACTGCCCTCCAGAGGTACTCTTCTCATGAGCATTGCCTCCCTGATCCCCCTCCTTTCCGCCTTGGCAGCCACTGGCGCGGCGGATCTGAACCCCTCCCAGTTGGACAGCGCTACGGTCGCTTACCGGTCCGTCCCCCGGGAATACCGGCTCGATGGCGTAGTCGAGGCCGTCCAACAGACCACGGTCTCCGCCCAGACCCAGGGCCAGATCGAGGAGATCCTCTTCGACGTGGACGATTTCGTCGAAGCGGGCACGGTGATCGCCCGCATCAAGGATACGGAACATCGGTCACGGGTCGCCCAGGCAACGGCGGAGCTGAATTCGGCCGAGGCCACCCTGAATAACGCCCATGAGGAGTTCGATCGTATCAAGGAGCTGTTCAGCAAGAAAGTGTCCTCGGAATCCACCATGGACAAGGCCATCGCCGACGTCAAGAACGCCCAGGCCCGCGTGGAGGCAGCTACCGCTGCCCTGGAGCAGGCTGTGGAGCAACTGGAGTATACCCAAGTGCGCGCCCCCTATTCCGGCCTGGTCACCCGGCGCCATGTCGAGGTTGGGGAGATGGCCAATCCGGGCCAGGCACTCATGACCGGGATCGCACTCCGAAATCTGAGGGTTGCGGTGGATGTGCCCCAGAATCTGATTCAGGAGGTCCGCGCGGGCAAGACTGCGCGTATTCACCTGACCGGCGGCGCCGTGGTAGAGGCAGCCCGGATGACGATCTTCCCCTTCGCCGATCAAGGCTCGAATACCTTCAAGGTACGTCTGGATCTACCGCCGGATCTAACCGATCTCTATCCGGGCATGTTCGTCAAGACCGGCTTTATCACGGGTGAGAAGCGGGAGTTGGTGATCCCCAAGACCGCCGTGGTACATCGCTCCGAGGTCACCGGGGTCTATGTCTTGGCGGAAGACCGGATCAGCTTCCGCCAGATCCGACTCGGCCGCGACCTGGGTGACGCCTGGGTGGTGCTGTCGGGTCTGACCGAGGGCGAGCGGGTGGCCTTGGATCCCATCGCTGCCGGCACCCTGCTCAAGGCGCGAGCCGGGGAGCGGAGCGATGGCTGAACAATTTGGCATCTCCGGGCAGGTCACGGCGCGCTTCCAGGACTCCGCCATCACCCCCTTGCTGGCCCTGGTGGGCCTGCTGCTGGGCTTCTTTGCTATCCTGGTGACACCCCGGGAGGAAGAGCCCCAGATCAACGTCACCTTCGCCGATATCTTTATCCCCTTCCCTGGGGCCTCAGCCACCGAAGTCGAGCAACTGGTCGCTGGTCCAGCGGAGCAGGTGCTGTCGGAGATGAAGGGCATCAAGCATGTCTATTCCGTCTCCCGCCCCGGCCTGGCGGTGGTCACCGTCCAGTTCCAGGTCGGTGAGGACCGCACCGACGCCATCGTCCGCCTTTACTCCAAGATCTTGTCCAACCAGGACTGGCTGCCGGCCAACCTGGGCGTGGGCCAGCCCCTGATCAAACCCAAGGGCATCGACGACGTTCCCATTATCACCGCGACCCTCTGGTCCCAGAACCCAGCCATGGGCGCCTACGAGTTGGGCAAGGTGGCCCACGCCCTGGAACAGGAGATCAAGCGGGTCCCCGGCACCCGGAACGTCTATACCCTGGGCGCACCGGCCCAGGTGGCGCGGGCCCTTCTCGATCCCCAGGCCTTGGCCGGCTTCGGCATCGACCTGGATGGCCTGCGGCTGGCCCTGGGCGCCGCCAATCACACCCGCGACGATATCGCCCTAACTCACGAAAACGAGGAGGTCCTGGTCCAGGCCGGTACCTTCCTCCTGACGGTTGAGGAGGTCGGTGACCTGGTGGTGGGCCTGCACGGTGGCCGGCCGGTTTTTCTGCGCGACGTGGCCCGCATCGAGCGAGGCCCGGAGCCCCCCGCGTCCTATGTCTGGCTGGGGGCCGGCCCCGGGGGTGAGCAGAGCGGTGTGAGCCTGGCCGGCACCACCCCGGCGGTCACTATTGCCGTAGCCAAACAGGAGGGAATCAACGCCGTCGAGGTAGCGGAGCGGGTCATAGACCGTTTTGCCCAACTCGAGGGCACCTTCATCCCCGAGGGTATCGAGGTGACGGTAACCCGTAACTATGGCGCCACCGCCGACGCCAAGGCCCAGAAGCTGATCCAGAAGCTCATCTTCGCCACCCTTTCCGTCATCATCCTGGTCATTTTCGCCATTGGCTGGCGTGAGTCCATCATCGTGGGCGCGGCCATCATCGTCACTCTGGCCCTGACCCTCTTCGCCTCCTGGGCCTGGGGCTTCACCCTCAACCGGGTTTCCCTTTTCGCCCTCATCTTCTCCATTGGCATCCTGGTAGACGACGCCATCGTGGTGGTCGAGAACATTCACCGCCACCTGGCTATCAGCTCCAGGAAACTCCTGGAAATCATGCCCAAGGCGGTGGACGAGGTGGGCGGGCCCACCATACTGGCGACCTTCACCGTCATTGCCGCCCTCCTGCCCATGGCCTTCGTCACGGGGCTCATGGGACCCTACATGAGCCCCATTCCCATCAATGCTTCCATGGGCATGCTTATCTCCCTGGTGGTGGCCTTCGTCTTTACCCCCTGGATGACTAACTTCATGCTCGGCCGGCGGCCCCCCCATGCCCCTGCGGCTAGCGAACATACCCAGGTTCCCGAGACGGAAAGCGGCTGGCTGCGGACCCTGTTCCACGCGGCCATCTCCCCCTTTCTGGTCGGTCGTGCCGGCTGGATTAATCGCTGGTTTTTGTTGGGCGGCATCCTGCTACTGATCGCCGGTTCCATCGGCCTGGTAACCAGCAAGGCGGTAATCCTCAAGATGCTGCCCTTTGACAACAAGTCCGAGTTCCAGGTGGTGCTGGACATGCCCGAGGGCACCAGCCTGGAGCAGACGGCTAGGGTCCTGGCCGAGTTGGGGAACTACCTGGCAAGGGTAACCGAGGTCACGGATTATCAGGTCTACGCCGGCACGGCGGCCCCCATCAATTTCAATGGCCTGGTCCGCCAGTACTACCTGCGCGCGGGGGCAAATCTGGGGGATATCCAGGTGAACCTGGTAGACAAGCACCATCGCAATCGTAAGAGTCACGAGGTAGCCCAGTCGGTACGGGACCCCCTCCAGGCTATCGCCCGCCGGTACCAGGGCAACGCCAAGGTGGTGGAGATTCCGCCCGGCCCCCCCGTGCTCTCACCCCTGGTCGCCGAGATCTACGGCCTCGACTACGCAGGGCAGATCGGCATTGCCAAGCAGGTGCGCAGCGTCTTCGAGAAGACGATGGATATCGTGGACGTGGATGACTCGGTGGAATATCCAGCCCATAAACTGATCGTTGTGGTCGATCGGGCTAAGGCGGCTCGGCTCGGCGTGGCACAAAGCGCCGTAGCCCAGGCCCTGGCCACGGTACTAGACGGCGAGGACATGAGTTTCCTCCATGGGGCCAACGTCAAATATGCCGTGCCCATCCGGGTCGAGTATGGCGAGGCGGATAAGGCCGATCTGGAACAGGTGCTAGCCTTGCGGGTTCGCACCCAAGGGGGGCAACTGGTCCCCTTGTCCGAGATCGTCAGCCTGGTGGAAACGACCCGGGAGCACAGCATCTATCACAAGGACCTGCTGCCGCTGGTCTATGTGACGGGCGACATGGCGGGAAAGACGGACAGCCCCCTCTACGGCCTTTTCGAGATCTCGGAGACCTTGGCCGGGGACCTGGGGCTGGAACAGTGGTTCGTGCGCCCGCCCCTGAACCCATACGAATACAGCCTCAAGTGGGATGGGGAGTGGCAGGTCACCTATGACACCTTCCGAGACATGGGTATCGCCTATGGCGTGGGGCTGATTCTCATCTACCTCCTGGTGGTGGCCCAATTCCGCAGCTACCTGGTTCCCTTGGTCATCATGGCCCCCATTCCCCTGACCATCATCGGCATCATGCCCGGTCATGCCCTCCTGGGGGCCCAGTTCACGGCCACCTCCATGATTGGCATGATTGCCTTGGCCGGCATCATAGTGCGCAACTCCATCCTGCTGGTGGATTTCATCAACCAAGAGGTGCGGGGAGGTCTGACCCTGGAGGCGGCGGTCGTGCGCTCCGCGGTGGTCCGGGCCAAGCCCATCGCCCTCACCGCCTTAGCGGCCATGGCCGGGGCACTTTTCATCCTGGACGACCCCATCTTCTCGGGCCTGGCGGTGTCCTTGCTCTTTGGTCTCTTCGTCTCCACCATCCTGACCCTGGTGGTCATCCCGGTGGTCTACTATGGAGTCATGCACCTGCGGGTGGAGTGGATTCGCACGGCGACGGGGTGAGGACAAAGGGAGCGGCTTGACGATGTCATCATCAGAAATTCCTCTGTCGGCACCGGGTTTATGGAGGGTGCTTTCGGCAAGCTGTTGCATACCAAAAGACCTGGGTTTTCGGTTCCCCGTGCCGGGTATCAGCAAATACCCAAATCGGCCCAGATGGCATCCACCCGCTGACGCACCGCCGCCGCCATCTCGATGGGCTTGCCCCATTCCCGGCTGGTCTCGCCGGGCCACTTATTGGTGGCGTCAAACCCGATCTTCGAACCCAGCCCAGAGACGGGGGAGGCGAAGTCCAGGTAATCGATGGGCGTGTTCTCGATGGTGACCGTATCCCGCACCGGATCCATACGAGTGGTCATTGCCCATATGACATCCTTCCAGTCGCGGGTATTGATGTCGTCGTCCACGACGATCACGAACTTGGTGTACATGAATTGGCGCAGGAAGGACCAGACGCCGAGCATGATGCGCTTGGCGTGGCCGGGGTACTGCTTTTTCAGGCTCACCACCGCCAGCCGATAGGAACAGCCCTCGGGCGGCAGATAGAAATCCACGATCTCCGGGAACTGCTTTTGCAGAATGGGCACGAAGACCTCATTGAGAGCCACCCCGAGGATAGCGGGCTCGTCAGGCGGCCGGCCGGTGTAGGTACTATGATAAATAGGCTGGCGGCGATGGCTGATGCGATCCAGGGTCAGCACCGGGAACCGGTCCACCTCGTTGTAATAGCCGGTATGGTCGCCAAAGGGGCCCTCCAGGGCGGTGTCATTGGGATGGATGCGACCCTCCAACACGATCTCCGCCCGGGCGGGCACCTGCAGCTCGCTGCCAAGGCTGGCGGCGACCTCAGTGCGGCTGCCCCGCAGCAGACCCGCGAAGCCATATTCCGACAGGCTGTCCGGCACCGGAGTGACGGCACCGAGAATGGTGGCCGGGTCTGCGCCCAGGGCCACCGAGACGGGGAAAGGTTCACCCGGGTGGGCGCGGGTCCATTCCCGAAAATCCAGGGCGCCACCGCGATGGGCCAGCCACCGCATGATGACCCGGTTGGGACCGAGCACCTGCATGCGGTAGATTCCCAGGTTTTGGCGCGGCTTGTCCGGCCCGCGGGTGATGACCAGGCCCCAGGTAATGAGGGGGTCTGCGTCCCCGGGCCAGCAGGTCTGGATGGGCAGTCGGCCCAAGTCCACATCCTGGCCCTCCAGCACCACCTCCTGACAGGGCGCGCCTTTAATCTGCTTGGGTGCCATGTCCAGGGCCTTGCGAAAAACCGCGAGCTTTTCCCAGGCATCCTTCATGCCTCGGGGGGGCTCGGGCTCCTTGAGACTGGCGAGCAGTTGCCCTACCCCGCGCAGGGCCGTGACGGATTCCTCGCCCATGCCCATGGCCACCCGGTTTGGGGTGCCAAAGAGGTTGCCCAAGAGGGGTATTGCCGAACCCTTGGGCCGCTCGAAGAGGAGGGCCGGACCGCCAGCCCGCAGGGTACGGTCGCAGATCTCCGTGATTTCCAGATAAGGATCGACCTCAGCGCGGATGCGCCTGAGTTCCCCCCGCGCCTCCAACTGGGCGATGAAATCTCGTAGGTCTGCGTATTTCATAGGGCTAGAGCGCTCGTTGACGAAGTTTTCTAAGATGGTTGCGAGCTTGCCAACAAGGACCTAAGCAAGCTGGCATTCCTGTCTCTCCGCTTCCTCAGCAAGCCGCGGTAGCTATGCCGCTTTGACGGAGCAAGGCATCGAGGGTAGGTTCACGGCCCCGGAAGGCCACATAGAGATCCATGGCCGCGCGGGAGCCGCCCTGCTCCAGAATGTGCTGGCGGAAGGCCCGGCCGGTGGCGGTATCGAGGATGCCCTTTTCCTCAAAGAGCGAGAAGGCATCGGCGGACAGAACCTCCGCCCATTTGTAGCTGTAGTAACCGGCCCCGTAACCGCCGGCAAAGATGTGCGAGAAACTGTGGGGGAAGCGGTTGAAGGCGGGCGGCTTGATGGGAGCCACCTGGTCGCGCACCTCATCCAGGATCTCGTAAATGCGTCCACCCCGGGCAGGGTCGTATTCGAGGTGGATGCGGAAGTCGAACAGGGCGAATTCGAGTTGACGGGCCATCTGCATGGCGGACAGGAAATTTTTGGCGGCGCGCAGGCGCTGATAGAGGCCGCCGGGGATAGGTTCCCCAGTTGCTACATGGCCAGAAATCAGGTCCAGGGATCCACGCTCCCAGCACCAGTTCTCCAGGAACTGGCTCGGCAGCTCCACGGCATCCCAGGGCACGCCTGAGATGCCGCCAATGGCAGGGTAATCGATCTGCGTCAGCAAGTGGTGCAAGCCGTGGCCACACTCATGGAAGAGGGTCAACACCTCCGTATGCGTCAGCAACGACGGCTGGTCGCCCACCGGGGGGGTAAAGTTGCACACCAGATAGGCGCAGGGGATCTGGTCGCACGTAGCGGTGTGGAGCCGGTTGACACAGACATCCATCCAGGCCCCCCCACGCTTATTGGGGCGTGCAAAGGGATCAAGGTAGAACTGGCCACGCAGGCCGCCGTCAGCCGCGCGAATCTCGAAGAAGCGTACCTCCGGATGCCAGGTCTCGACCCCTTGGACCTCGCGGATGCCGATTTCGAAGAGCCGTTCCAGCAGGTTGAAGAGCCCATTGAGGACGCGGCTGATGGGGAAATAGGGCCTCAGTTCCTCCTGGGTGATGGCATAGCGATGCTCCCGCAGCTTTTCGGAATAGTAGGCCAGGTCCCAGGGTTCGATAGCGCTGACGCCATGCAGGGTTTGGGCAAAGTCCCGAATTTCGTCGAGCTCCCGGCGGGCAGGGGTCACCACCCGTTCCGCCAGACCGGTGAGGAAACCCATTACCTCCTGGGGGGAGCGGGCCATCTTGGTGGCCAGGGAGCGTTCGGCATAATTGGCGAAGCCGAGGAGTTGGGCCTGCTCATGCCGCAGGGCCAGGATCTCATCCATGATGGCGCCGTTGTCCCATTGACCGGCATGGGGGCCGAGCTCGGAGGCGCGGGTGGTATAGGCCTCGTAAACCTCGCGGCGCAGGGTGGGATCATCGGCGTAGGTCATGACCGGCTGGTAGGAGGGAAAATCCAGCGTCAGGACCCAGCCGGTCTCGCCGCGCTGCTCGGCGGTCTGCCTGGCCAGAGCGCGAGCAGATTCCGGCAGGCCAGCAAGTTGGGCCTCATCCTCGATGTGCTTGCACCAGGCGTTGGTGGCATCGAGAAGATTCTCGGAGAATTTCGAGGAGAGGCGCGACAGTTCCTGATCGATCACTCGGAACCGGCCCTGCTGTTCAGGGGGGAGGTCAACGCCCGAGAGGTGGAAGTCGCGCAGAGCATTGTCGAGCAGCTTGTGCTGGGTGGCGTCCAGGTGCTCCTGGGCGGCGACGGTGCGATAGCCCTCGAACAGGGCCCGGTTTTGGCCAAGCTCGGTGGCGTAGTCGCTGAGCTTGGGAAGGCAGGCGTTGTAGGCAGCGCGCAGGGCCTCGCTGTTCATGACGGCGTTGAGATGGCCGACGGGTGACCAGGCCCTCTCCAAGCCATCACCGAGGATCTCCAGGGGCTCGATGAAGTTCTCCCAGGTAGCAGGCCCCCCAGCCTGGGCGAGTTCGTCGATACAGGCGCGGTTGCGGGCCAGCAAGCTATCAATAGCGGGTTCCACCTGCTCGGGCAGAATGCGGCCAAAGGGTGGCAGGCCGGGCATGTCGATGAGAGGGTTATCCATGATGCCTCGTTGGGTCAATTCAGCTTGCGGGGGAGACTGGACAGCTTGGGGGGCCGCCAGGGGGATCAATCGGGCTGGAACCCGGCGTTTTCCCGCCCGTGGATTTTACCCTGGAGAGCTCGGATCATATCCGGGATGGGACGAGGCTCGAAGGTGCGCTGACCACAGAGGAAATGGCCATACAACTCCCGGTGAAGCTGGTCCCCGGACTTGGTGATGATAGTCTGCCAGTCAGACCCTTCGAGGGGTTTGAAGCTGTGGTCCGAGCCGTAAGCATAGGTACGAAATACCCCTTGGGCCTTACAACGTAGACCCTCGAAGGTGATATTGCGTGTGCCCGTCGGCGATTCAGCCACCAGGGTATAGCGCACCACATCATCCCTGCCGATGCTTATATGCTGGCCGTCGATAAAATAGCGGAATCGGGATGGGGATGCGGTATCGAGCTGGAATTCCACCAGATCGCTGTCCTTGGGCCAGGGCGGTAACTCGATCTTGCCTTCTTCCCAGGCCTTGCCATCACTGATACTGGCGGACGCCGCTGGCTCGGCCTCATCAATAAATTGTCTTGGCTTGGCGGCCTGGACAAGTGATGGGGTCAGGGCCAATGTCAACATTAGGGCAACGGCAGGAAAGGCCATTTTGTCTATCTCCGGACGGATTTACACGGGAAGGGCGCGCCGTTAGATGAGCATTCCTGGACCGGGAGGGGGAATGATAGTGAGACCACCAGCGGCAATGCCCATGATGGCCCTAGCCGACGACACCACCGGCGGTTGCTGCTAGCATTGGCCATTGCCCCATCATGGCTAACCCATAGCCGACCCCATCCCGAGGAATTCCATGACCAATTTCCGCGCATACCAGGGCAAGCAGCCCCTCATCGCCGCCAGCGCCTGGGTCGATCCAACCGCCCTGGTGATAGGCGACGTTGAGATCGGTGAAGGCTCATCCATCTGGCCCATGGCGGTGGTAAGAGGCGATGTCCATGTCATCCGCATCGGTGCCGAGACGAATATTCAGGACGGCAGTATTCTGCATGTCTCCCACGACAGCCGTTTCCTTCCGGGAGGCGCTCCCCTGATTATTCACGACCGGGTCACCATCGGTCATCAAGTCGTGCTACACGGCTGTGAGATCCATGACTGCTGCTTGATTGGCATTGGGGCCCGCATTCTGGACCGGGCGGTCGTCCAGCCAAGGACCCTCCTAGGCGCCGGTTCCCTGGTACCACCAAGACAGGTCCTGGAAAGTGGCTATCTCTGGCGCGGCTCCCCGGTTACACGTATCCGCCCTTTGACGGATGAAGAGCTGGAATATCTGGAATACGCGGCCCTTCACTATGTTCGCCTAAAGGACAACCACCGCCAGTATATCTGAAACCGTCGCCATTCAACCTTATGGACCCAAGACCCGATGTGCACTGGGCCTGGTGGCGAAGAGGGCCAACAACTCGGCCATGCGCCACCCATCCGGGCTCGAAGTCAGCCACCTGTCGTCTTGCCCGGTTCAGCCTGAACGGGGACGGCCGGAGCGGGTTCAACCTGGGCCTGGTCCTTACCCGCCTGGACCGACAGGGCTGTATTCTCCGGAGGCACCTTGACCACGGTCGACTCCGGCGCCTTTGCGCCCATGGTTAGGGGTTGGACCGCGGGTGCCGGTTTAGCCTGAAGCTGTCCAGCCATGGGTGGTTGGTATGGCGCAGGGACCGGTCGTGATTCCGGTGAAGCCTTGGCAGGAGCCGTTTGTACCCCGCTATCAGGGGCGGCGGATGGCATGGCGCGCTCGGCTTGGTCCTGCGCAGGAGCACCCGGGGCCTGGTGCGGCGACGCTTGACCTCCCGCCAACTGGGATTCAGCGCCCACTTTGGGGTTCTTGGTGACCTGGGGCGGAGCCTGTGTTTCTTGTTGCTGACTTGAACCACCTTGACCTTGCTGGGGTGGAACAGCTTTCACAGCCGGGTTGCTCTCCATCTGCATGGCCATAGGCTGGACAACCGATGGTTGTTTATCCTGGTTAGTCGGCTGGATCCCAACGGGTACCGCCAGTTTCCCTTCGGTGACGAGGGGCTTCCAGGCTTGATTTTGCGGGGATTGCGACCTCTCCGGCCTTGGCTGGGTGATCTGTGGTTGGTTAGGCTGGATTTGAGGAGACCGAGATTGCGCCGGCTCTGCCTGTGTAGGCCATGGCGTCGGCAGGGTCTGCGCTTGACTTGGCCTAGTTGACAGGGGCTGAGTTTGAGCCGGCTGGGTCTGAGCCGGCTGGTTTTGGACCGGGGGCGAAGGCGCAGGTTGAGCTTTCGCAACCTCGGCGGGCTCCATGGGGCCGCCTTCCGCCGGTTCTAGCCTAGCCGGGCCTTTGGCCGCCAGCTTAGCTCGATAGTCGCCATAGTCCGGACCCGAACCCGTGATAGTTACCGGTGTTCCGATCGGCACCTGGGCAAAGAGACGCTCGGCCAGTGGCGGGGGCAGGCGAATACAGCCATGAGAGGCAGGATGTCCCGGTCGAGGTATGGGGCCCGCGTGTAGGCCCACGCCATCACCTGTGAGGCGGAGATAATTGGGCATCTTGGCCCCGGCGAAGCGGCCACCCGCCGGGACTTGATTGCGCCCTCGCTTGGCGTCGGAGACAACCACCCGACCCTCGGCATTGTAAATTTTGCCGTAAAGGTTCGACTCCTTGGTCTTCTCCTTCCCCATGACGGAAAAATGGCCCACTGGCGTCGGGTGGGTCTTCACGCCCGAGGCGACATAGGTCCAGCCCACTTGCTCCTTACCCTCGTAGAAACGGGCCTTCTGACTATCAACATCGATCCAGATATGGGTAATTTTGCGTTTGTCTCCCTTCCATTCCCAGCGCGTACCCTTGGCGGGGTGTACCTCCTGAGGCTCCATGGGTAGCACAGGCTTGGGTGCCTCGGCTTGGACCGGCTCAACCTCCTTGGGTTTTTGCTGCTCCAGCATGGGCAGATACCCACAGCCGATGAGCCCGAACAGAATGGTGACAGCCGCCAGCGGGGCAAACAGAGGCCGGATCAGCGGATCCATCGCTGGGATGGGTTTACATGGAGCCTTAATCATTAAAGTTGCGCCCTCGAATTTGGCCGCCCTTAAAAAATGTGACGCCTTTATACAAGCATCACGGCGGATTTGACTATCACTTTACACCGCGATCCTGGTTTACCGCGAAATCGTTAGGCCATTATTCATCCTTATCCACCAGGTTGATACCCTCCAGGCCTATTTCGGACTCCGCCCCCTTGTCGCGAGTACCATGGAGCTTGATCATGAGGCGCACCTCGTTGGCGGAATCCGCAAAACGCAAGGCGTCCTGATAGCTGATTCCCCCCCCCTCGTAGAGATCAAACAAGGACTGGTCAAAAGTTACCATACCCTGCTCGCGGGACTTTTTCATCAGTTCCTTGAGTTTATGAATCTCCCCCTTGTGTATCAGGTCCGAAGCGAGGGGGGTGCCAAGCAGAACCTCGATAACAGCGCACCGGCCCTTCCCATCCTGGCGCGGTGCCAACATCTGGGCAACGACGCCCTTGAGATTAAGGGACAGATCCGTGAAGAGCTGGTTTCGGGCCTCCTCGGGGAAGAAATTAAGGATACGGTCCAGGGCCTGGTTAGCGTTGTTAGCATGCAGGGTAGCCAGTACTAGGTGGCCAGTCTCAGCGAATACAACGGCATACTCCATGGTCTGACGGGTGCGAATCTCGCCGATGAGGATGACATCCGGGGCCTGACGCAGGGTGTTTTTTAGGGCGACGTCGAAGGACTGGGTATCGACCCCGACCTCGCGCTGGGTGACGATACAACCGCCATGATCATGGACGAACTCGATGGGGTCCTCGATGGTGATGATGTGTCCGGAGCTGTGCTGGTTACGATAGCCAATCATGGCTGCGAGCGAGGTGGACTTGCCGGTACCAGTTCCGCCGACGAAGATGATCAGCCCGCGCTTGGTCATTGCCAGCTCTTGAATGATCGGCGGTAGGCCCAATTCCTCAATGGTAGGGATTTTCGACTCGATACGGCGCAGTACCATGCAGGCCGCGTCCCGTTGCACCAGGGCGCTGACCCGGAAGCGGCCAACGCCCTTGGCGTCGATGGCAAACTGGCATTCCTTGGTCTCCTCGAACTCCTTTTGCTGCTTCTCGTTCATTACGCTGTAGATGAGGTCATGAGCATCCCGGGGCGTCAAGGCCTCATTGCCGACGTTGCGGATAACGCCATCGATTTTGATGCCAGGGGGACGTCCCGCGGTGATGAACAGGTCAGACCCCTTCTTTTGGGCCATGAGGATGAGGAGGGGGTTAAATTCCATGACACATCAGGTGTTGGTTAAGGTTTCTTTTCACCAGGCATATTCCCATGAGGGCAAGAACCGCTAATCAGGCGAAAGAATCCTTGTTTTGGGCCTTGGACTGAGCATCGACGCGGGTTACCAGGCCCTGCTTGAGCAAATCCGAGAGGTTTTGATCCAGGGTCTGCATGCCAAAGGCCTGGCCCGTCTGAATGGCGGAGTACATCTGGGCCACCTTATCCTCGCGGATCAGGTTGCGGATGGCGGGGGTGCCAATCATGATTTCATGGGCGGCCACCCGTCCCCCCCCGACCTTCTTCAACAAAGTCTGGGCGATGACGGCGCGCAGGGATTCGGACAGCATGGAGCGGACCATATCCTTTTCCGCCGCCGGAAATACGTCGATGATGCGATTTATGGTCTTGGCCGCAGAAGTGGTGTGGAGGGTTCCGAACACCAAATGACCCGTTTCGGCGGCGGTCATGGCGAGGCGGATGGTCTCCAGATCGCGCATTTCGCCCACCAAGATGATGTCCGGGTCCTCGCGCAGGGCTGAGCGCAGGGCCTCGGCGAATCCCAGCGTATCGCGGTGGACCTCCCGTTGGTTGATCAGACACTTCTTGCTCAGGTGGACGAACTCGATGGGATCCTCGATGGTGAGAATGTGCTCATACCGGGTATCGTTAAGGTAATCGATCATAGCCGCTAGGGTGGTGGACTTGCCGGAACCCGTAGGCCCGGTCACCAGGATCAGGCCCCGGGCCACATCGACGATATCGCGGAACATCTTAGGGGCGTTGATTTCTTCCAGGGAAAGCACCTTGGAGGGAATGGTGCGCAGAACGGCCGCGGCGCCGCGCTTCTGGTTGAAGGCATTGACGCGAAAGCGAGCCAAGCCGGGAACCTCGAAGGAGAAGTCAGTTTCCAGGAACTCCTCGTAGTCCCTGCGTTGCTTGTCATTCATGATTTCATAGACAAGCGTGTGTACCGTGCGGTGGTCCATGGCCGGCAAGTCGATGCGGCGCATATCGCCATTGACCCGGATCATGGGCGGCAACCCAGCGGAAAGATGCAGATCCGAAGACTTGTTCTTTACGGAAAATGTCAGTAGTTCAGTGATATCCATGACGTACTCTGTTCATTTCCGGCGAATTGCTTGGGAAGCCGCGCCTTTCAGTTCAATTCTCCACGTTCCAAACGCTCCGCCTTAGCGAGTACTACTGCTTCCAAGCCTTGCTTGAAGGCTAGGAGGCGATCCATCAGGGCGGTATCACCCGTAGCGATCATCTGGGCTGCCAGGATCCCGGCGTTCCTGGCTCCGTCGATAGCGACCGTAGCCACGGGTACGCCCGGTGGCATCTGCACCATCGAGAGCAGAGAATCCTGGCCCGACAGGCTGGCACTTTTGACGGGGACGCCAATCACAGGCAAGGGGGTCAGGGCAGCCGCCACCCCAGCCAGGTGAGCGGCACCGCCTGCCCCGGCGATGATGACCTTGATGCCGCGCGCCCGCGCCCCTTCGGCATATTCGATTACCCTTTTGGGCGTGCGATGCGCGGAGGCGATGGTCATCTCACAGGGTACCTCTAACTCCCGGAGAACCTCCGCCGCAGCCCGCATGACACCCAGGTCTGAATCACTACCCATAATGATGCCAACCAATGCCCCATTCATCGCCGTTACCCTCAGTTGCTGTAGGAAGCTGCTGGTGAAATTGGGCCTAAACTGTCTCCCCTGCCTGAGCCAGATGCCCTAGCCATGGGTGATCCGGGGTGGTTACCCGCGGCGTTCTGAGGACGAATTCTTGCCATATCAAGTCGATAGAGATCTTCGAGCGCTCTGAGGCGGCTAAAACAGGCAATGCTGGAGGGGTCGCGGCCCTGTCAATATCGAAAAATCATAACATATTGTATTTCATTGATTACAGGGAAAAGTGCCGACTCGGAATGGGTCCATTTCCGAGCCTATAATAAATAAATTTATGGTATGCCGTGCATAATTTCTATGTGCTCAACCCCTCCTATCAAGATATGCTTGCACTTCTATCTATTTTGTGTGTGACCAGATTTCCAGGCTAAGGTCTTAAGGCTTAAAGGAATTTTAATAGCCGAACGGTTACTTCACGAGCGATTGGGGGCAAACGATGACGACAAGAGATGCGCGCAACCACGCATGGATAGCCGTCCCGCGGGGCCAGGTCCTCGGTATTTTCGTCACTCTTTTCCTGGCTATCCCCCTCATGGGTTGCGCCACGACGAGTCAAGATAACGATTTGAATCAGCCTGTTGGTCAAATCGAAAAGCCCGCCCCCAAGGTCGAACCTCCCACATCCAAGAATCCTTCCTCATACGTTGTCAGGGGCAAGCGTTACTTTGTTAAGAGTGACGCCACGGGTTTTGTCGAGAAAGGCACGGCCTCCTGGTATGGCAAGCGCTTCCATGGACGTCGTACCAGCAGCGGTGAGCAATACGATATGCATGCCATGACCGCCGCCCACAAGAATCTACCGATCGCAAGCATGATCGAAGTGACCAATCTTGAGAATGGTTTGAGTACCTTAGTACGCGTTAATGACCGAGGGCCTTTCCATGGCAATCGGGTTATTGACCTCTCTTACGCCGCGGCGTCCAAGCTTGATATGGTTGACAAGGGCTCGGCCAGGGTAGCAATACATGTCGTGGATCCCAGTAAACCCAATCTTGAGAAAGGGCTGCAGCAAATGTTCGTTTCTGCTTCCGACAAGGCACGAACGAGCAGCGAAGCCACTCCCGACCAGCCCAGTTCTGCAGAATCTCAGCTAGTCGCCAGAACGGAAACCGATATCCTGGGCACCCCCCTGGTCAACGCCAAGCCCAACCCCAAGCCCAAATCTTACGACGCCTTGGGCCTCTATTTGCAAGTTGGAGCCTTTGACAACCGTTCCAATGCGGAAGATTTGCGGCAAAAACTGGTGGCAAAGCTTGAGGAAGGCGTACTGGTTCAAACCGACGTCTCGAACGAAACCACGCCCTATAAGGTTCAGATCGGGCCTGTTGCATCCCAGGATAAGGCTCAAGACCTATCCCGCAAATTGGCCTCCTTGGGCGTCAGTAATCCCAGAGTGGTTAGCCGCTAATGAATACCTTTCCTGAGTGGGAAGTCCTTACGGGTCAACTGGATCTGCATTTCCCTTGGGCAAGCGACCCAAGAGCCCAAACCACCCAACCTTGATGGATACCCTCGGAGAGCAGGTTCTCGTTCAGCGCGGCTGCACGCCTGGCCTTTAGCGCTTAGAATGGACGCATTCTGGGCTTGTTTAGGATTTACGCCTAATCCTAGCCCCCTTCAAACTAGCGCCGAGCCTTACCGATGAAGCCCCTCGTCAAAATTTTTTCTATTATCCTGGTTTTGTTCCTTACGCCGGCCTTGGCACTCGACAAGTCGGCTGCCGATATTCCCCAGCCCCCCATCCCAGAACCGCCGACGATCGTCAGCCTCGCGGACATCCTGGTTGATCACTATACGGGCACCGTGTTGGTCGAACACCAGGCCGACGAGCGCATGGAACCCGCGAGCCTAACAAAGATCCTGACCGCTTACGTCGTCTTTCGTGAATTAGCAGCTGGGAAGGTGGCGCTCACGGACGAGGTGCTTATCAGCGAAAATGCCTGGCGCACGGGTGGTTCAAAAACCTTTGTCGAGCTTGGTAAGCGAATCCCCCTAGAAGCCTTGATACACGGCATGATGATCCAATCCGGCAACGATGCCAGCGTGGCCTTGGCTGAGCACGTTGCTGGCAGTGAGGAGACCTTTGCCAGTCTCATGAACGCCCATGCCCAGCGCTTGGGGATGACGCATAGCCACTTCACCAACGCAACGGGTCTCCCCGACCCTGAACATTATTCCACCGCGCGTGACATGACCCTAGTCACCGCCGCGACGATTCGTGAATTCCCTGAGTATTATGCCTGGTACTCTGAGAAGGAGTATGTCTACCACGGGATCAAGCAGAACAACCGCAATCGTCTCTTGTGGCAGGATCCCGCCGTCGATGGCGTCAAAACGGGCCACACCGCCGCTGCTGGCTACTGTCTGGTGGCCTCGGCCAAGCGAGACGCCATGCGGCTGACCTCGGTAATCATGGGTGCTAAGAGCGAGAAGGCTCGCGCCCAGGCCAGCCTGGCCCTGCTCAATTATGGATTTCGTTTCTACGATTCACCCAGACTCTACCCAGGCGGACAACCCATTGAAAACCTGCGGGTCTGGATGGGAGCCATTAAGGAAGTACCGGTGGGACCGGCTGCTGATCTCCATGCCACCATTCCGCGCGGCCGTTACGACAAGCTTTCGGCCCGAATCGAAAAAAACCCAGACATTATTGCCCCGGTCGCCAAGGGCGACAAAGTAGGCGAGATCGTCGTTGACCTAGAGGGCAAGGAGATAGGCCGGGAACCCCTGATTGCTCTTCAGGATGTAGCGGAGGGTGGCTGGTGGGAATGGCTTAGGGACACGATACTGCGCTGGTTCTAGAAGCCCCTTCGATGAAGGAAGGATCCACCAAACTGATGGAGTTCCCTTGCGCCTTTGCGATCAAAGCCATAGGCAGGGTGGGAGATAATTTCGTGGACTTGGCCACCGACATCGTTCGTCGCCACGCCTCCGACCTGTCCGAAGTCCAGGTCAAGGTGCGTCAAAGCAGCGGCGGCAAGTGGGTTGCTGTGACCTTGATCATCCAGGCCAAAAGCCAGGAGCAACTTGACGCCATTTATCGCGATCTCAGTGGCAATGAGCGTGTGGCATGGGCGCTTTAACTTAAATCATACCTTGAGTGATCCCGCCCCGGCGACGAGTGATGGCCAGCTCGTTATTCGGTATTTTGGCCTGTCTGAATATGAGGCTATCTGGCGAGCCATGCGGGACTTTACAGATGCCCGCGACCCAGCAACTCCCGATGAACTCTGGCTACTGCAGCACCCGGCCATCTACACCTTGGGCCAGGCTGGCCGTTGGGAGCATTTGCTGGATGCGGGTAGAATCCCCGTGCTCAAGGTGGACCGCGGGGGCCAGGTGACCTACCACGGACCCGGACAACTCATCGCCTACCTGCTACTGGATCTCAAACGCGCAGGCCTAGGCGTCAGAGGCCTGGTCCAACTCCTCGAGACCACCGTCATCGATCTCCTTGCCGCCCAGGGCGTCGACGCCCAAGCCAAATCCAACGCCCCCGGTGTCTATGTCGAGGGTGCCAAGATCGCCTCGCTTGGCCTGCGGGTGCGGCGATATTGCAGCTACCATGGCCTGGCGTTGAATGTCGATCTCGACCTCGAACCCTTCTCTCGCATTAACCCCTGTGGCTATCCGGGTCTGGCCGTCACCCGGCTAGTCGATTTAGGGGTGACGTCATCCCTGGAGAAGATCGCGGAGGAACTGGCCGCCACCCTCGCGGGCAGACTGGGTCGCGTGGCCATTATCCAAGGTTAAAATAATAGGGGCCGGCTTATGACCGGCCCCCATGGCAAACCCGCGTCTAATCCCATGGCGCGAGGGGTTTACATCATCACTTGATCTCAATGCGGCGGCGTTCGGTCACCTGGGCCTTGGGGAGATGGATTTCGAGCAGGCCATCCTTGAAATCGGCGTCCACTCGCTCCGAATCGACCGGCACAGGCAGGCGGATGCTACGCGTGAAGGAACCCCGCGCAATCTCAGCGCGATGCACCTCGCCCTCTTCGGTTTCCTCCTCCAGCCGACGTTCCCCAGCGATGGTGAGCAAATCACCCGTCAGATCAAGTTTCAGATCCTTCTTGTCAACGCCCGGGATCTCGACCCGGACCAGAATCTCCTTGTCACGCTCAATGAGGTCGAGATGGGGCATAGCGAACTCCATACGACCCGCAAGCGGTGTCCATTCCGGTAGCAAGTCACGGAATGGCCTCATCCAACCACGATAGAGGGTGTCAAACACCCGATCCATGCCATCGAACACATCAATGTCGCGACGCGGTGTCACTTCACGTAACTCTGTCGATTTGGTCTTCATGGCTTTCACTCCTGATTTCTTTTCTCCCTACTAAAAAAATAGACGGTCAAGGCTCGGTTTTCAAGGGAGCCATAAATTATTTTTAATAATACAAATCAATCAGTTGTAACAACTGTGCTAGTTTGGGTATTAAACCTAATGGACCACCAAGCGGGAAACTACTTCGAAAAAAAGCCCGCAAGACTGCGGGCTTTGGTTGAGGCAAAGGAGGTGGGTCAAGCCTCGAGGTGGGTCTTCATTTTCCTCATGGCATTCTTCTCGATTTGACGAATGCGTTCGGCGGAGACCCCGAACTGGGCAGCGAGTTCGTGCAGGGTCTGCTTTTTCTCCGTCAACCAGCGAGCCTGGAGGATGGCTTTGCTACGCTCGTCGAGACCCTCAAGGGCTGTGTGGAGCCGATCATAGCGATCCCTCATCGTATCCTGACGCTCCAGGTCGCTGGCGGGTTCCATGCGCATATCCGGGAGATAGGTGGAGGGGGCAGCGGGGCCCTCGTCATCATCGCTGTCATCACCATCAAAGGCCAGATCCTGGTTGGAAAGCCTTGATTCCATCTCCAGAACCGTCTCAGGCTTAACGTCCAGCTCCCTGGCAACACTCTCCACCTCTTCGCGAGTAAACCAGCCCAGACGCTTCTTGGCACTACGAAGGTTAAAGAAGAGCTTGCGCTGGGCTTTGGTAGTGGCAACCTTGACGATGCGCCAGTTACGCAGGATGTACTCATGAATCTCGGCGCGAATCCAGTGCACCGCGAAGGACACCAGCCGGACCCCAACGTCCGGCTCGAAACGTCTGACCGCCTTCATGAGTCCGACCGAGCCCTCCTGGATCAGGTCTGGCAAGGGCAGGCCGTATCCCAGATAGCCCCGGGCAATGCGGATGACGAACCGCAGATGAGAGAGGACCAGCCGGCGGGCAGCGTCCATGTCACCGTGATCACGCAGACGAACGGCCAGGTCACGCTCTTCGTCCGGGGTCAGCATGGGGATCTGGTAGGAGGCGCTGATATAGGCGTCAATATTGCCGGTAGGGAGCAGAGCGAGGTCTTTAGTCATGGTGCCAATACCCAAGTAATTTTCTATGGAATTGAGTTTAACAAATCCATCAAGGGTCATACAACCTGCAAATCTCTCTTTTTGGGCCGAAGCTGTGGAAAAATTCCCTAGCGGATGGCATGGCCTGGCTTGCAACCCTCAATCCGGCTCGATTGCCGCGAGATGCCGGCTCACGGAGATCCAGCTACCTGCAAGCCCAAGGGTAAGGCTACCACCCAGCAGCATTGACAAGGCGCCGGGGCCCAACCCGACGAGAGTAAAGTCCGCTTGATAGAGTGCGGCCAACCGGGATACTGGGCCTTGCATGAAAAGGATGGCCAGGGAAACCAAGAACCAGGCGATGAGCCCACCCAAAAGGCCATACCAGACCCCGAGCCACAGGAAGGGGCGACGGATGAAGGCATGGGTGGCCCCCACGGTTTCCATGATAACGATCTCCTGACGCCGGTTCTCGATCTCCAGGCGAATCGTGTTCCCTATCACCAGTAAGACACCAAGAGCCAGGGCGCTGGCCAGCACCTGGGCAGCACGCTCCCCCAGGTCGACGACCCCTTGGAAACGTCGCACCCAGAGGGTGTCCATACGGACCAGGTCCGTTTCAGGGAGGGCGGTGAGGACCTCGCGTAGACCTTCCAGACTAGCCGCGTCCCGCAGGCTTTGGGCCGGACGCAGAGCTAAGACATAGGGTAGAGGGTTCGTTTCCAGTTGTTCAACCGCCTCGGCGAAACCAGATTCGGCCCTGAGCTCCTCTAGAGCCTGCTCTGGCGAGATCAAGGTAACGGACTCCAGATCCGTCCGCCCCGCAAGGCGGCGCGCTAAGGCCTTGGCCTTGTCCGCACCAACCTCCGACTTAAGAAACAGTGAAATAGCCGCTGTTTGTTCCCAACCTTCGCCGAGACGTTCCAGATTACGCGTCAAGACATGAAGAGCCCCCGGTAAGGCCAGGGCGATACCAATAACTAAGGTCGTCATCAGAGTTGGTAGCGGGGTGCCACGAAGTCGGGCCAGGCTGGAAACAGCATCCTGAACATGATGCCCAAACCAGATACCCGGCAACCGACCAAAGGGAATATGCAGCCGGCGCATAGGTCGGCTAGCCTTTTCAGGAATTAGCTTTTTGGATCTTGTGCGCATGGGAATCGGCGACCAAGCGCCCTTTTTCCAAGGTCAGGGTACGGTATGGCAAGGTAGCGATCAGATCCAGGTTGTGGCTTGCAATCAGGAGCGTGACGCCAACTTGGTTGAAGCGTGCGAAGAGGTCCATGATTTCCCGCGAAAGCTCGGGGTCCAGGTTACCAGTAGGCTCGTCGGCCAGTAGTAAGGGCGGACGGGCAACAATGGCCCGAGCAATGCCCACGCGTTGCTGTTCTCCGCCCGACAGGATAATGGGGAGGGACTTCTCCTTTTGCAGTAGCCCCACCTGATTGAGGGCGGCTCTTACTCGCCGTGCAATCTCCTGATTTCCCAGGCCAGCGACCACCAAGGGTAACGCCACGTTGTCGAAGACGGAGCGTTCAGCCAGCAGTCGGTGATCCTGGAAGATCATACCCACTTGACGCCGATGGAAGGGAATCTTGCGCCGTGGTAAGCGACCCACATTTCGCCCATCGACCATAAGCTGACCTCGGCTTGGCCGTTCCAAGCAGCCTATCAGCTTCAGGAGAGTGCTTTTACCGGCACCCGAATGGCCCGTCAGAAAGACCATTTCACCAGCCGCTATCTCCAGGCTTAGGTTCCCCAGAACCTCGCCACTCCCCGCATAGCGCTTGCTGACCTGGTCGAAACGGATCATATCTAAGGAGTGAATCAGGATCCGAAGAGGGCTTCGAGGAATTCTTCCGCTACGAATGGCCGGAGATCATCAATGGACTCACCCACGCCGATGAAGCGGATGGGTACGCGCAATCGCTCGGCGATGGCGAAGAGCACCCCACCCCTGGCGGTGCCATCGAGCTTGGTCAGGGCGATTCCGGTCAGAGGGACGGCGGCATTGAACTGCTGGGCCTGGACAATGGCATTCTGACCCGTGGTGGCATCCACCACCAACAGGACCTCGTGAGGGGCATCGGGATCGATCTTCCTCAATACCCGTGCGATCTTGGCCAATTCCTCCATCAGGTTAGTCTTGGTATGCAGGCGCCCAGCAGTGTCGGCGATGAGAACGTCAATGCCGCGGGCAGTAGCAGCTTGGAGGGCATCGAAAATCACCGAGGCTGAATCCGCCCCCGATTGTTGGGAGATGACGGTTACGCCGTTGCGCACGCCCCAAGTCTGCAACTGCTCCACCGCGGCCGCGCGGAAGGTATCACCAGCGGCCAACATGACACTGTTGCCCTCATCCTGTAGCCTTTTAGCCAGCTTGCCGATAGTGGTAGTCTTGCCGGCGCCATTGACACCCACCATCAGGACAACCTGGGGACGGCCGGGTGCTGCGACCCGGACAGGCTTCTCGCAGGCGCGTAAAATCCCCGCCAGTTCATCCTTGATAGCGCTCACCAGCACTGCTGGATCGGATAGTTCGTGACGCTTAACCCGCCCCGAGATGTCCCCGATGACGCGCATAGTGGCATCCACCCCCACATCGGCGGTCAGCAACCGGGTCTCCAGCTCATCTAGCAAGTCTTGGTCAATGCGCTTGCGGCCGAGCACCAGGTCGCTGATGTCGGTATTGAGGACGGCACGAGTCCGTTCCAACCCCTCGCGCAAACGTGCGAAGAATCGACTCCTGGGATTAGGGCGTCCCATCCCCGGCTCCGATGCCGCTACAACAGGCGAGGGCTGTGAACTCTTCTTTCCAAAACCAAACATCTGATGAGGGACCTAATGGACGGATAGCCAGGCTGGGGAACTATTACTTACGGGTCTTGCCAATAACTGACCTTTACAGTCATCCTAACAAACATCGGCGGACGCGTCTCCCGGTATAGACCGTTCGACACCAGGGTAACCGTCCAAGTCCAGGAAATAGCGCTACGATGAAATCCCGACTGCTCCTTGCCACGGCACTGGTATTCCCCTTGGTCACGACTGCCGATGCACCTACTGTCCACGAACGCATTCTCGACAACGGTCTCAAGGTTCTGGTCAAGGAGGACCATCGCGCGCCTATTGTCACCTCCCAAGTTTGGTACAAGGTTGGCTCCAGTTATGAGCATGGAGGCCTGACTGGGATATCTCACCTCCTAGAACACATGATGTTTAAGGGTACGGAGAAGCTGGCACCCGGTGAGTTTTCCCGAATCATCGCCGAAAACGGTGGCGACGAGAACGCCTTCACGGGACGGGACTACACGGCCTATTTCCAGACTATGGCTGCGGATCGCCTACCTATCTCCTTTGAGTTAGAGGCCCAGCGTATGCGCTTTCTGACCTTGCCGGAAAAGGAGTTTATCAAGGAATTGGAGGTTGTTAAGGAAGAACGACGCATGAGAACCGATGACGACCCCGAATCCCTGACTTATGAGCAGTTCAATGCCGCGGCTTACGAGGCATCACCCTACCGCAACCCGGTCATTGGCTGGGCGACCGACCTGGAGACTATGACCGTCGCCGATCTTCGGGATTGGTATCGTCAGTGGTATGCCCCGAACAACGCCACCCTGGTGGTTGTCGGCGATGTGGACCCTCAGGAGGTTTTTAATCTTGCCGAAAAGCATTTTGGCCCCCTGGCCTCCGAAAAGGTGTCAGTGGCCAAGCATGATGGCGATCCCGTTCAGCGCGGTGAGAAACGCATCAAGGTCAAGGCCCCCGCCAAGGAGCCTTATCTGCTCATGGGCTTTAAGTCCACTGCTATCGGTCAGGCGGATGAGGACTGGGAACCTTATGCCCTGGAAATGCTGTCCTCGGTCCTGGACGCCGGTGCTAGCTCCCGATTTGGCCGTGACCTGGTGCGCGGCGCCCATGTGGCTGCCTCAGCAGGGGCTAGCTACAGCGCCTTCAGTCGGTTACCCGGCATGTTGCTCCTTGACGGCATCCCGGCCCAGGGACGCACTATCAACGAACTCGAACAAGCCCTTCTAGCCCAGATTCAGCGCTTGCGGGACGAGCCCGTTTTGGAGACCGAACTGGAACGTATCCGTAATCAACTCATCGCTTCCAAGGTTTACGAAAAGGATTCGGTCAACGCCCAAGCAAGACAGATCGGTAGTTTGGAGACGGTTGGGCTTGGCTGGAAACTCATGGACGAATATGTTGCCCACCTGAGCGAAATCACCCCCGAACAGATCCAGGCCGTCGCCCGGAAGTTCTTGATACCCGAAAACTTAACGGTGGCCCTGCTGGAACCACTGCCCCTTGACGGCAAGGAACCTGGACCCTCCACCACGGGAGTTCACGTACATGCGCGTCAATAGCCGTATGCTTGCCTGGTTTTCCGGGCTGCTGCTCCTGATGGGTGGCATGAATTTGCAGGCTACGCCCCAAATCCAGACCTGGAAAACCACTCAGGGTATCCCCGTGCTGTTCGTGGCAGCCTCTGATCTACCCATGCTGGATGTGCGCATAACCTTCCGGGCCGGCAGCGCCAGGGACGAAGGCAAACCCGGTCTGGCCTCCCTGACCGCCGATCTGCTTGACCAGGGCGCGGGGGAATGGGATGCAAACGCCATCTCAGAGCGCCTTGAGGCCTATGGCGCAACACTTGCTATCGAGGCCCAACGCGACATGACCTCGGTTTCCTTGCGTACCCTGACCCGCCAACCTGCCATGGGACAGGCCCTGGACACCCTGGCCATGGTAATCGCCCAGCCTCGGTTCGAGGAGTCCGACTTCGAACGAGTACGCGCCAATATTCTGACCAGTCTGAACCGGGATGAACAAGACCCTGGCACCCTTGGCTCGAAGGCCATTTACCGCCGCATTTTCGGCGACCATCCCTATGCCACCGAACCCTCAGGCACCCCGGAATCCGTGGCGGCTTTGAGCCGGGAAGATCTGAAGCGCTTCCATGCCCGCCATTATGTCGCCCGCAATGCCGTTATGGCCTTGGTCGGAGCCGTAACCCGGAGTGAGGCCGAGGCCATCGTCGAGCAACTCACCGCCGGACTCGCCGAGGGCGAGCCATCGTCAGCCTTACCACCGGTTGAAGACTTGCCGACCAGCGTCCTGGAGCAAATTGTCTTTCCTTCGACCCAGACCCATGTTTTTACCGGCCAGCCCGGAATGACCCGGACTGATCCGGATTATTTTCCCTTGTATGTAGGCAACCACATCCTAGGAGGTAGCGGTCTGGTCTCACTGCTCATGGAAGAAGTTCGCGAGAAGCGCGGCCTTTCCTATAGCGTTTATAGCTATTTCCTGCCCTTGGCAGAACGAGGCCCCTTCCTGGCCGGGCTCTCTACCAGGAACGAACAGGGACGGAGTGCCCGCCAGGTTCTGATGGAGACCATCGAACGCTTTCGTACCCAGGGGCCAACACCGGAGGAATTGACGGCGGCCGTAAAAAACATCACGGGTGGCTTTCCACTCCGTATCGCCGGTAACGGCAAAATCGTGCAATACCTTGCCATGATTGGCTTTTACGGCCTGCCCCTGGACTATCTCGACCGTTTCAATGACCGCGTCGGGGCCGTAACCGCCAAGGACATACGCGATGCTTTCCATCGCCGGGTCGACCCGACCCGCTTCGCAACGGTCATCGTCGGACCGGAAGCGAAGGCGGTGGAGACTGCGGAGCCTTGAGGCTAAGAGGGGTGAGAATCATCATGGTAAACAGGACTGGCCTTGTGTAGCTTGTGGGGCCAATTTGAGGGCCTGTTCTCATGACCCACCGAAGCTCTGGTGCACCGAGGCGCGTGCGCATTGTAGGAGGCGAATGGCGTGGACGGAGACTTGCGGTGTTAGACGAGCCTGGCTTAAGGCCCACCCCTGACCGTGTCCGGGAAACCCTCTTCAACTGGCTGGCCCCCCTGATCACGGCAGCGCGTTGTCTGGACCTCTTCGCCGGTAGCGGCGCCTTGGGTTTCGAAGCAGCGTCGCGAGGCGCGGCTCGGGTAGTTCTGGTCGAAAAAATGGCTAAAGTGGTTCGGCAGCTACACGAGAACGCCCGGATGATGGGCGCCCGGCAGATCGCAGTGATTCATGACGACGCAAGGCATTGGCTGACGGGTAAATCAGAGCCCTTTGATCTCGTTTTTTTGGACCCCCCCTTTGCCGAGAACCTGCTGGGTCCAAGTTGCGCTGCCCTCGACCAAGGCGGATGGCTTGCGAGGGGTGCGCGAGTCTATCTGGAGGCGCCGGCCGCGACGGGTTTTCCTGCCCTCCCTGAGGGATGGCGACTCACCCATTACAAGCAGGCTGGACAGGTCCGTTTTGGACTGGCCGAGACAGGTTAAATGGCCCCTGCTATTCTGACGCGACTTCGTTCTCGATGCTGGACTGGATGAGACCATGCGCAGGGTCATATATCCGGGGACCTTCGACCCCATCACCAACGGCCATATCGACTTGATCGAGCGCGCCGGTCGACTCTTTGATCAGGTGGTAGTTGCAGTGGCGTCGGATACCCACAAGACACCGCTCTTTGCCACGGATCGCAGGTTAACCCTAGTCAGAGAATCGGTCGCCCATCTGCCAGATGTCCAGGTCACCGCCTTCAGCGGTCTGCTGGTGTCCTTCGTCGCGGCCACGGGTACAAAGGTCATCATACGTGGGTTGAGGGCTTTGTCCGATTTTGAATTCGAATTTCAGTTAGCCAGCATGAACCGTCGCCTGTCCCCGGGGATCGAGACTCTGTTTTTGACCCCAGCGGAGGAATACGCCTTTCTATCATCATCGCTTGTCCGCGAGGTCTCCCGCCTCGGCGGGGACGTCGCTGCTTTCGTGCCGACCCCCGTGCATGCTGCATTGCGCGAACGCTTTGGGTAATATGTTGACCATAGTCCCTTGGAAACTAATGCGCATCCAACTTAACTTTCAACCCGGTTGACAACAGCCTCAGGAGTAACCTCATGGCCCTTTACATCACTGACGAATGCATAAACTGCGACGTTTGCGAGCCTGAGTGCCCGAACGGAGCCATCAGTCAGGGCGACGAGATATACGAGATTGACCCTGACCTCTGCACTGAGTGCGTGGGTCACTACGAGACTTCCCAGTGCGTCGAAGTCTGCCCGGTTGATTGCATCCTCAAGGATCCTAACCACGAGGAGACGGAGGAGCAATTGACCGAGAAGTACAAACGCATTACCGGCTAAACCAATCCTACTTCACTACCCCTCTATTGATTTAACTCGCAGGAAGCCGTCATGGCTTCCCGTGGAGTATTGTGTCCCCGCTTGGATTACATTTCTTTGCTGAATCCCGATTCAGACAGGAATAACCTGTCCAGCGCTTTGCCCTGTCTCATAAGAAGTGTTGTAGATCTGGGTTGGAACCCTCATCTCCATTACCTTATTGGTTTTCGATCACCTCGGCCTCTGGGGAATCTCATGAAACGCCTTTTTGCCTTCGCCGCCACCCTGTTGGCATTTTCCCTGATCGCCGTTCCGGTCGCCGAAGCTAAACGCCTGGGTGGCGGGTTGAACCTGGGCAAGCAGTACAGCGCGCCCCGTTCCTCCCCTACTCCACAGATCAAGTCCCCTGGTGCTGCTGCCAGTTCCCCTACAGCTGCCCCCAGCGTCAATGCCCTCCCTCCTGCTAGGGGAGCCAGTCGTTGGTTAGGACCCCTGGCAGGTCTCGCGGCCGGAGGCTTACTTGCATCCCTCTTTTTTGGGGATGGCTTCCAGGGACTGCAGGTCATGGATTTTGTCCTGATCGCCCTCCTCATCTTCGGCGGTATCACGATTTTCCGCTTCATGAGACGCAGAGCAACCCCAATTCCGGCCGGGGTGGGCGCGGGATCTGGCCGAGGTACCAGCCTCCTTGGCGGCGACGTCCTTACCCAAAGCGCCCCGACCTCGGAACAGGGGAGTGGCTTCACCTCAGCCGCCAGGTCGGATGAAAATCAGGTCCCGGCCTGGTTTGATGCCAAAACCTTTGCCGATGGCGCCAGGTCCCATTTTCTGCGCCTGCAGACGGCCTGGGATAAGGCAGACTTCAGTAACATTAAGGAGTACACCACTCCACAGTTATTCGAAGAACTGCAGCGCGAGCGACTGGGGTTGGGGAGAGAACTCCAGGTTACCGAGGTGGTGGTTCTCAATGTACAGATAGCCGGGATTCGCCGGGAAGGAGATCTGGCCATGGTCAGCCTGGAATTTTCTGGCCTGATTCGCGAAGGAACGAGTGAAGGCGCCAACCCATTCCACGAGATATGGCACATACAACACGCGTGGAACACCCCCGAGGGAGACTGGTTCATCGCGGGTATCCAGCAAATCGGTTGATCGTATCGCTACAAGGTCGCCCGCCGAAGCGTTATTGATCCTACTTAAAGCGCCAGGTTACCTTTCGACGGTTCAGGCACTGGAGGATAGTCAAAAGCAATGCCCGAAATTTTTTAAGAAGAGGGTATATAATCTTACAGCACCTGACAGGTATCCTTAAAAAAATGCCAGTTATTCCCACTCATAAAATGAAAATTTCGCTTATAGTGATTTACATTCTTTTAATAGTTGGTTGCGATACTGAACTGATCAGGTCAAGTAATAATTTGGTCGTGGTCAGTGCTCGAACCAACAGATCGAGTGAGGCACAGGCAATGGCCAATCAGGAATGCGCACATGGACGGAAGATCGCAAAATTAATGCGGCAAACCGTCGATACTAATACCTTATCGACCTTTCACTTTCGGTGCATATCATCGGATGCTTGCCAGGATACCCCTAACCACTCCAACCGATCTTATTGCTTCTAGAATTTACTTACTAATCCTATTAAAAGTAATGTCATATAGAAGCATAGCGACAATTGGGATGTTGAAAGAAGGTCGTCACCAGTGCCGGTAGTTTCTGCA
>JBGAUE010000036.1:0-35965 GCA_044228795.1 Chromatiaceae bacterium
GATGGGACAGGGGACCCCGGTCTTTGCGGACCGCATCCTCAGCTCCGAGGGTAAACATGACGGACTCTATTGGCCTACCCTACCCGGGGAGCCCGCGAGTCCCCTCGGGCCCTTGGTGGCGGAGGCAGTGAGCGCCGGCTATGACGCCTCCCCAGCAGTCGAGGGTCCCCGGCCCTTCCACGGTTATCTCTATAAGGTCCTGACTGCTCAGGGGAATCAAGCCCCGGGCGGAGCCATGAGCTATTTCAAGGATGGGCGCCTGACCCAAGGCTTTGCTTTGCTGGCCTGGCCAGCCAGCTATGGGCGTTCCGGTATCATGGCCTTCCAGGTCAACCAGAAGGGAATGGTTTATGAGAAGGATCTGGGTGAAGAGACCGCTACCATCGCTAAAGCCATCGAAACCTATGACCCTGGTGAAGGCTGGCGGGCGTCCGTGGATTGAGCCCTGGCCTGGAGCGCGCCGGGCCAGTCTGGTCCGTCAAGGCGTGGTTGTGAAGATACTATTGGCATTCTTGATCCCTAGGAACAACTTCATGTCGATCCCTTTGTGGAGTTCGTTGCGGTCCGACCGCCGAATTTTTCTTGTCTGTCTGGTCTGGTTTTTGGCCTTTGGCGCGGCAAGGGCCGCCGATGCCCAGCCCGAAACTGGGCGGATCGAGGTTCATCAGGGCGAACCCGCAACTCTGACCTTCTGGAACCGGGAGTTGGTGGTCTTGCGTGCCGTGATCGAGGGTATTACCCCCGCTGAGCGGGTACGTCGTATCCAGGGCAAGATAGCCGATATCCTGGCAGTCACGCCGGGGGATAAAGTAGAGGCGGTCCCGGGGACCTTTGCCAATCTTACCGGCTACTGGATCCAGATCGACGGAAATCAGGTCTTTGGGCTCTTGCCCGAGGATGCGGACGGCATGACGGGCGAAACCCTGGAGGCCCAGATGGGGCGGACGGTGGCCGTGCTGCAGGAGTCCCTCAATGCCCGCCATGAGCAGCACAACCTGCCCCTGATCCTGGAGGGGGTTGGGAAGGCGGCAGCGGCTACGCTAATCCTTGGGTTAGTGCTCTGGGGTGTGACCAGGCTCCACGCCCGCGCCATGCGGCGTCACAGTCTACTGACACCGACCCTGGTCAAGGTTGGCGGGCTACATTTGCGACCCATCCTCAGCGGTTTGGAACGTGCCCTGATTAAGGCGACGAGTTTCGGTCTGGCGGCGATCGCCGTCTATCTCTGGATGACCAGTGTCTTTAGCGGTTTTCCCTTTTCCCGGCCTTGGGGCGATAGGCTTGCCCGATTTCTATTGGATATGCTGGCGAATTTTGCCGCGGGGGCGATCCAGGCGCTGCCAGGGCTGTTCACGGTGCTGGTGATCTTTGTCCTGACCCGGATCATAGTCCGGGCGGTGGACAGCTTTTACCAGACCGTGGAGCGTGGTGCCATGTCGGTTTCCTGGCTGCATGCCGATACCGCCAAGGCAACCCGCCGACTGACCGTCGTGCTGATCTGGATTTTCGCGGTGACGGTTGCCTATCCCTACATCCCGGGTTCGGATTCGGAGGCCTTCAAGGGGATCAGCGTCTTTGTGGGCTTGATGGTGTCCCTCGGCTCGGCTGGGCTCGTGAATCAGGTCATGAGTGGGTTAGTCGTGGCCTATAGTCGGGCGCTCAAGGCGGGTGAATTTGTGCAGTTGGGTAATACCCTGGGGACGGTGAGCGAGGTCAATATGCTCTCGACTAAGGTTATTACCCCCAAACGTGAGACGGTTACCGTGCCAAATGCCGTACTGGTGAGTTCCCCCATCACCAATTATTCCCGTCTGGCGGATGAGCAGGGGGCCATCGTCGGGACTAAGGTCACCATTGGTTACGATACCCCTTGGCGCCAGGTCCACGCCATGCTGGCCATGGCCGCCCAGCGTACTAGCCTAGTGCGCCAGGAACCGGCACCTTATGTCATGCAGCGGGCCCTGGCGGATTTCTATCCCGAGTACGAACTGATCGTGCACATCGATCACCCGGAACAAAGGGGTGTGGTTCTGTCGGAACTGCACGCCCATATTCAGGATGTCTTTAACGAGTATGGGGTTCAGATCATGTCCCCGAATTTCAGGGACCAGCCCGAGCAGAAGGTTTGGGTGCCCAAGGGGGACTGGTTTGCGGCCCCGGCGGAGCCAGGGGACCAGATTAGGTTTGATAATGCCTAGGTAATGCGGCCCCGGTCTCTGTTACAGGTCAGCCTGCCACCGCTCCAGTCCATCCGAACCGGGACCCCACCCAGCCTCCCGTAGGAGGCTGAGCCGGAGGGGTGCTATCCCGGTCGGTCGGGCGCCTTTAATGCAGTGGAAAGACGTAATTCATCCAGGCAGACATGCGCAGCAGGACCTTGCGCAGGATGCCGACGTGGGGGAAGTGCTCGCTATAGATGGCCGCCTGGCCAAAGGCGCCCATGGGTACGCGATAGTCGTCGAATTTGGGGTCGGTGATCTTCATGGCGACGGCGATGCGCCCTGGGCCCTGCTCCATGCCGTACCGCATAAAGTCCGCGCCGGGTTTGAGCTGTCCGTTGCCAATGGCGGGCAGCACTTGCGTCACCTCGGCCTCGAAGATGGTTCCTGGGATGCCGTCCAGGCTCACCTCGGCCTCGCTGCCCTTCTTGAGCCTCAGCAGGCTGTTTTGGCGAAACCAGCCGATCAAGACCCGCGGTTCCTTGTGGACGAAGGTCATAACTGGGGCTAGGGGCAGGGGCACGGCCATCATGCCGGGGCGCAGGATGAGTTGGGTGACGAAGCCATCGCTGGGGGCCGTGACCACCGTCTGGGATAGATCGAACCTGGCGTCGTCGAGCTTGGATTGAAGCTCGTCGACCTTGGCCTTGGCCTCGTCGCGATTGCGCTGGCTGCCCGACTGTTTTAGGTAGAGCTCTTCAAAGCGCGCCAGGTCCTTCCTGGCCGCCTCCAGCTCTGCCTCCAGGCCATCAACCTTGTACTGGAAGGGCTCGGGGTCGATTTTGAATAGGACCGACCCTTCCTCGACCCAGACGTTGGGCTGCACCGGGACCTCGACCACCCGGCCGCGGACCTCGGGGATGACGGGGTTAGTGATGAAGTATTGGCGCACCGTCTCCGAGTAGGGGTGGTTGTAGTTCATGATCAGCAGCAGGGCACCGATGATCACGACGCCGCCCAGGACCGCGGTAGGCACGGTCCACTTGTTGAGCGGGATCTTAAAGATCTTGAAGATGGCGACGCATAGGGCCGTGTAGGTCAGGATCAGTAACAGGTCCATGGTGCTACTCCTGGCCTGCCGTGGCGTTGCTGGCGGTTGCCGTCTTCCCAGGGTGGGACTCGAGGGTCGCGAGGCGTTCGCGAAGTTGGGCCAACTCAGCCTGGAGCTCGCTCAGGGCCTCCTTGGTGCTGGGGTTGGGGGTCGAGAAGCCCCAGCCGCGGTCCTCGCGATAGAGGGTGGCCCAGATCCAGAGGAAGGGCCAGATGGTGTGAAGGGTGAAGAGGCTGATCCAACCTGCGACGTGCAAGGCATCCTGCTGGGGATGATTGCGCTTTTTGGCGATCTCGTAGGGGATGTCGTGGATGGCGATGATTCCGTAGAAGAGTACAAGGGCGACGAAGAAGAGGATGCCCAAGGCAAAATAATCGAGAAACACGAGATAACTCCGAATAGGGACGGTCATGGCAGTGGCGCTGGACCGCGGTTAGGAAAACCTGCACAAGGCGCACTGGCTGGCCGCGATGATTAGGGATGGCAGAGCTCCCGCTGATCAGAAGCCTGGCGGTCTCTTGGCCCAGGGAAAGCCCTTGACCGCCATATCATAGCCGGTCTGGTAGAGGGCTCGCATAAAGTCGGGGTCGAACTCCTCGGGGTGCGGGGCATTAAAACTGGGGGGAACATAGGCCAGATTGAAGTCCACGCCATCACGCTGGGTAGTCAGAAAGATACGATAGAGGTCGCCGAGGCCCTGGGTGTGGATGAGGGCAGAAATGGCGCGTCCCGCGATACTCATGGTCCGGCGCTCGACCTGGGCCCATTCGGGGTCGAGGCGGGCATTGCGGATGACATAGACCCTACGTTCGCGGGTGATCCTGTGCTGTTTGCTGAATTCCCTCAGGTTCAGCTTGGGCGGATAGACGAAGACTTGGGACATGGTACCGCCGTCGACATGCATTTCCTGGTAGGGTTGGCCCTCGGCCTCGACGTCGATGAGCACCGGCGGGAAGGCACCGGGTATGGCGGCTGAGGCGATCATAATAGAGCGGAAGAGGGGCAGTGCCTTGGGATCGCGACTCGCGGCGATCCGCGTCAGGTTCCAGAGCACCACTTGGCGGGCATCCAGGTCCACGGTACCGACCATCAGCAACCGGCCCTTCTCGTATTCCCGAGCAATGGCGTCGAGCAGTGCCTGGTCCACCTCTTTTTCGATGAGTCGCCAGAGGGGAGAGTTGTCGGCCAAGGCATCGTTGGTGATCGCGGCGAGCAGCGACCGCCGGATACTGATATCCGAAGGGGACACCTGGGTATAGAGCCGCTTGAGCTGGTCATCGTAAGCGGAACCGAGGAAGGCAAAGGGGGCCATGAGGGCGCCGGTACTGATACCGGTTACCAGCTTGAATTCCGGCCGATCGCCGGCCGCCGTCCAGCCATTCAGCAGCCCCGTACCGAAGGCCCCGTTGTCACCGCCGCCGGAAATGGCCAGGAAGGCTGTTGGGGGCAGGGGGCCGCGCTGTCCGCTGGCGGCGAGATAGGCCTGCTCACGCCGCAGAGACTCGATACTCTCGCGATCGATGGCCTCGTTGTCGATGCCGATGCGGTAACGCACATCTTCCATTCCTGGAATTACGGCATAGGCGGTCATCGACGGGGGTACCGCTTCCTGGCGTATGGGCCCGCACCCCTGGACGAGCAATAGCATGACGGCCAGGCAGAATAAAACGGGATCAAGCCTGAGTTTCACCTTGGTTAGTTTCTCAATCATGAGGGTATCTCTCTCTGCCCTCATGGGCATCCGATCTGGATGGGGGGTTAGGCCCGCTAGGCTATGGTTTTCATGGGGTCAATCCACCCGGAATGGTCTCTGGGTAATCAGTAGCTTTTCTGATAGCTCCTGCCGGTTTTTATTGGGGCGTGGTCCTGAAGCTTCATGGCAGGGCTCCTCCATGGGATCCTGGTAGCGACGTGGGCCCTGGCATCATCACCAGGGGAGCGCTATCCAGTACCTTGCGGGCCAACTCGACCAGTGGCTCCGTATTTATGCGGTTGATAAAGGCGCTAAAGGTCAGCATGGCCAGTAGGTGGCGGGGATCGCTGACCCAGGGCGGCAGGAAACGCGGGGGCCGGCAGAGACCCATAGCGTAGAGCTCGCAGAGCGCCGGGATGTCGAAGAGATCCAGTTTGCCGCAGAAGAGCAGGCTCAGGCAATCCGCCCGCCCGGCCGAGAAGGCCGCGCGCATGAAATTGTTCACCTGGAGCAAGCCCAGGAGATAAACCAGATCCTTGCAGAAGGGGGCCCCCCCGGTTATGACCCCGCCGCGAAAGACCCGCCGAGTGCTTTCGAAGGCTTGATCTGGATCGCCGGTGCGCTCCAGGAAAAAGGCATTGACCTGGAGAAAGTCGGCGCCCTCGATGGCCATCTGGATCGCCAATACCCGATCCGCCAGCCGCCGCAGCCGGTCGAGTTCGATCGCGCCACTGATCACCTCGGCAAAGACGGCCAGGCCCTCTTGAGTGCGCGTGGTACCTGGATGCCCCGCCGCCAGGAGGGGCAGGTCGGTCTGGGCCTTGCCGTTGAGGGAGGTGGCAACGTGGATGAAGGCCTCATGATGCAGCAGTTGCGTGAAATCGCGGTCAGTAAAGCGGGCACCACGGCGGATGCGGATCGCCCGGGAGGTTGCCAGGGCATTGGCGGAGAGGCGGTCAACCAGTTCGATGGCGGGCGCCTGGTCGCCGAAATGGGCGCGCACCGCGCGCTCCAGATCCACTGCCACCTCCTCGGCATTGTGATAGGCCGGAGGGGCCGTGGAGATCTCGATCTGGGCGAGTTGAGTAATGGTATCCAGGACGCTTTGCGCCAGCTCAAGGGGGGTGATGGGGACATAGCGCAAGGGCGCCTTCGGTTCGCCATAGAGTTGGCGACCAAACTCGAAGAAGCTGGGGGTCCCCGCCGCCGCCAGCATCCGCGCCCCGATCTCGATGGACTGAGCATGCCGCTCTAACCAGACATCGATGGTCGTAAAGGGCACGATCTGGCGGCGGGCCTCGCGTATGGCTTCAATGCTGGGCGTCGGGTCAAATGAGGGATAGGTCACTTGCGGCAGTTCCCGGCCACCGCCAGCCAGGAAAGACTCCTTCACCTCGGGGGCCCAGTCGAGGGTGCGGAGGACGCGGATGGGCTTGCACGCCTGGTGGAGTAGGCCGGCTACCGTGCGGATGCGGTCCTTTTCGCGTTCAATGGGGGCGGTCATAAGGAAAGCCTCTGGGGATTCGTCGATAAAAGCCGGTCTGCTGGAGCACACTCAGGATAGTCAGTTCGAAGATTTCGTTGGTGCCATCAAAAGGTGGCTTGCAGGGAATGACGGATTTGTTCCGCGATCTGGCAGACCTTCGCCATGATCTCCTCTTCATTCAGGGTGAGGAGGCGGCGATCCTTCATCACCATCTTCCCATTAATGAAAACGGTTTTCACATCGGCGCCATTCGCAGCATAAACTAGTTGTGAATACGGATTGTACATGGGGGTCAGATGCGGACTCTTGAGATCGATCATGATGAGATCCGCCTTCAAGTCTGGCCTTAAGCAGCCGGTAATCTGTTCCATGCCCAGAACCTGGGCGCCCCCGCGCGTGGCCATGGCAACCACGGTTGGCGCGGGCATCAGCGTTGGATCAAGGTTTATCACCTTTTCGAGTTTGGCGGCCGTATCCATGGCCTGAAACATATCCAGGTTGTTGTTACTGGCACAACCGTCCGTGCCCAGTCCAACGCGAATCCCCGCCTTAAGCATTCGGGAAACGGGCGCGAAACCGGAGGCAAGCTTCATATTGCTCTCGGGATTGTAGACAACCTTGCATCCATGGTCTCTGAAGGTGCGGATATCCTCTTCATCCAGATAGACGCCATGAAAGGCGATCAAGCGTTCGTTGAGGCAACCCAGATCCTTGAGATAAGCGACGGCCCCTTTTCCAAGTTTTTCTTGCAGTTGCTGCCTTTCCGAGGCATTTTCGAGGAGGTGAAGGGCGAGGGGTACCTCGAACTCGTCCGCTAATTTTATGGCTTCCTCCAACAAGGGCCGGGAACAGGTATAGAGGGCATGAGGTTCCACGGCAATGCGGATCAGGGGATCGCCAGCCCAGCGTTCTAGGAGCCTACGCGTATAGGCCAGTCCTTCCTGAGGTGTTTGGTAATTGGGTGAGGGGAAATCGAATAACACCTCCCCAAGTAGGCAGCGCATTCCGGCCTCCTGGGCGGCGCGAGCGGTTTCATCCTCGAAAATGTACATGTCGCAGAAGCTGGTCGTGCCCGACTTAATCATTTCCGCACAAGCGAGCATGCTTCCCCAGTAAGCCAGTTCGGGGTCCACATTTCTGGCCTCGGCTGGGAAGATATAATCATTCAACCATTCCATCAGATTCATATCATCAGCGATGCCCCGAAAGCAGGTCATGGCCGCGTGCGTATGGCTGTTGATCAGGCCGGGCATGATCAGGGTATTTTTCCCATCGATGATGTTTGGACTGGTGAATTGTCTCCGCAAGGCGTCAGCCGTACCCACGGCGGCAAGGGTGTCTCCCGCAATCGCCAAGGCGCCATCCGGAATTTGGGTCATCCTCTCATCGAGGCACAGGATGGTCCCTCCCAGGATCAGGGTATCAACTTCGTTCATATCTGGGCCTCAAACAGGGTGACAGGGTATGGCATAGGTTCAATGTCCACCGGCGATACGGGTCCGCCAGGCGCGTGCCTCGGCGAGAATCTCCTCGGCGTTCAGGGTCGTTGGTTGGCCATCGCGAAGGAGTTGGCGTCCGGCAACCCACACATGGCGAACCTGGGAATGATTGGCGGCATAGACGAGCTGAGAGAGCGGATTATGGATGGGCTGGGTATTGGGATGGCCCAGGTCGATAGCGACCAGGTCCGCGGACTTGCCGATTTCCAGGGAACCGGTCTCCTCCTCCAGGCCCAGGGCACGGGCACCCTCGAGGGTGGCCATGCGCAGGGCGCACGGGGCGGGGAGGGCGGCGGCAGAACGCGCTACGCCCTTGGCGAGGAGGGCGGCGAGGCGCATCTCGCCCAGCATGTCGAGTTCATTGTTGCTGGCGGCGCCATCCGTGCCCAGGGCGACGCTGACGCCCGCCTCCCGGAGGCGTGCCACTGGGCAGAATCCGCTGGCCAGCTTGAGTTGGGAAGCGGGGCAATGGATGACATGGGTTCCCGTTGTGGCCAGGAGATCGACCTCCTCTTCCTCCACATGGGTCATATGCACGGCCACCAGGTTCGGTCCTAACAGATCCAGTCGTTGCAGCCGCCGCAGGGGTCTCGTTCCATGGTCGCGCAGGGACTGGTCAATCTCGTCGGCGGTCTCATGCAGGTGGATGTGGATGGGCACCTCCAATTCGTCCGCCAGGGTGCGCACCCGTGTCAGGGAGGCGTCGGAGACCGTGTAGGGCGCGTGGGGCGCGAAGGCGGTATGGATGAGGGGGTGGCCCCGGTAGTGGTCATGGAGAGCAAGACCCTGACGCAGGTACTGATCCGGCCCGTCCGCGTAAACCGTGGGAACATCCAACAGGATCATGCCGACGACGGCGCGCATCCCGGCCTCTGCCATGGCATGGGCGGTGACCTCCGGAAAATAGTACATGTCATTAAAACAGACGGTGCCACTCTTGAGCATCTCCAGGGCCGCCAGCCGGGAGCCCGCCAGAATCATCTCCGGGCTCACCCAGCGCTGCTCCGCGGGCCAGATGTAATCCTGCAGCCAGGTCATGAGGGGCAGGTCGTCCGCCAGCCCCCGCAGTAAGGTCATGGCTGAATGGGTGTGAGCATTGACGAAGCCCGGAATCAGCAGGTGCTCGGGCAGGTCCAGTTCCCTAGCGGTTGGGTAGCGCCGACGCGCCTCCAGGCTCGGCAAAAGAGCCTTGATGCGACCACCAGCGATCACGACGGCATGGCCCGCAAGGACGGAGTCCTGGGCGTCCACGGGTAGGACCCATGGGGCGTGGATAACAAGATCGGCGGACATGGGCAGACTCGTGGTGGGTGGGAATACGAGGGGGTCTTCAAAGCCGGCGGGGGCTGGTTCAGAATGGACGCCCAATTTGCCACAGGATGAGCGCCCATGGAAACCCAAACCCCGCTTATTCCCACCCCAGACCAGGCTCTGGTCTGGCGGGAGGGACGTCTATATCTCCTTGACCAGCGCTACCTGCCCGGGCGAGCCGAGTTTCTGGAACTGAACTCGGCCAAGGCCACGGCCAGGGCCATCCGGGACATGGTGGTACGGGGGGCGCCGGCTATCGGTATCGCCGCCGCCTATGGTGTCGTGCTGGCGGCCCGGGAACGCTACGCCCAGGATGGCCAGGGCTGGCGTTCACTGATCCAGGCCGACCTGGGGGAACTGGCGGCCTCCCGCCCCACCGCGGTCAATCTCTTCTGGGCCCTGGAGCGCATGAGCCGCCGGCTGGAGAGCATGGGCGGGGGTGATCCAACGCCAGCGCTCCTGGCGGAGGCCCTGGCCATTCACACTGAGGATATCGACGCCAACCGGCGCATGGGTGAACTGGGCGCCAGCCTGATTCAGGGTCCCACCGCCGTCATCACCCACTGCAACGCCGGGGCCCTGGCCACCGGTGGCTATGGCACGGCCCTAGGGGTCATCCGTCAGGGCTTTGCCGAGGGCAAAATCATCCGGGTCTTCGCCGACGAGACCCGCCCCTGGCTACAAGGGACCCGCCTCACCGCCTGGGAGTTGGCCCAAGACGGCATCCCGGTGACCCTACAGGCGGATGGCGCGGCGGCCAGCCTCATGGCCTGGGGCGGCATCGGCTGGGTAATTGTCGGCTCCGACCGCATCGCCGCCAACGGCGATGTCGCCAACAAGATTGGTACCTTTGGCCTGGCTATACTGGCCCGCTATCACAGGATCGGCTTCATGGTCGCCGCCCCCACCTCGACCATCGATTGGGAGATGCCCAACGGGGCCGCCATTCCTATTGAAGAACGGGACCCTGACGAGATTCTCGTCTGGGGCGGCCAGCGTTTGGGGCCTGCGGGGGTAGGCGCCCGCAACCCGGTGTTTGATGTCACCCCAGCGGAGTTGGTAGATGCCATCGTCACGGAAAGGGGGATTGTTGAGCGGCCGAATCTGGAGCGGATGCGCCACCTGAGAGTGGCGGAAGCGGCGAGGATAAGATAAAGCTAGCCTCGGGGGTTGGAAAGGACCTCTAGGCGTATTTGTCCATCCTCCAGCCGTACCTGGACAAGGCCACCTTGGGGGCACTGTCCGGTGACCATCATCATGGCAAGAGGGTTTTCGAGCTGACGTTCCACCTCCCGGCGCAGGGGGCGAGCGCCATAGACGGGGTCAAAGCCGTCACTGGCGAGTTTGTCGAGGACGGCCTCCTCTACTTCGACCCTGATATGGCGGGCTGCGAGGCGGCGGACGAGTTCCATGACGAAGATGCTGGCGATGCGGCGCACCTCGGTGGGTTCGAGGTAGTGGAAGACGATGACATCATCCAGGCGGTTGAGGAACTCCGGCTTAAAGAAATGTTTGACCTCGTGCAGTACCAGGTCGCGGGCCTCCTGGTAAGTCGGGGTAGCGGACTGGATGAAGCCGATGGGGCGCTTGTCGGGTGACAGGGCCTCTGTACCCAGGTTGGAGGTGCCGATGAGGATGGTGTTGCGGAAGGAGACGACGCGGCCCTGACCGTCGGTGAGGCGGCCGTCCTCCAGGATCTGCAGCAGCATGTTGAAAACGTCTGGGTGGGCCTTCTCGACCTCATCCAGCAGGACCACAGTGTAGGGGTTGCGCCGCACCCGCTCCGTGAGTTGACCGCCTTCGCCGTAGCCGATATAGCCCGGCGGGGCACCGATCATCTTGGAGACTTCGTGGCGCTCCATGTACTCGGACATGTCCAGGCGCACCACCCGCGACTCATCGTCGAGGAGGAAGGCGGCCAAAGCGCGGGCGAGCTCGGTCTTGCCGACGCCGGTGGGGCCGAGGAAAAGGAAAGAGCCAATGGGCCGACGTGCCGAGCCGATACCCGCGCGGTTGCGGCGGATGGCGTCGGCGACGGCATGGATGGCGTCGTCCTGGCCGACGATACGCCGGTGTAACTCCTCCTCCATGCGCGCCAGCTTGTCGGCCTCTGCCTCCACCATGCGCGCCACCGGGATGCCGGTCCAGCGCGAGACCACCCGGGCGATATCCTCGGCGCGTACGTCCAGGTCTTCGCTGGCGCGCTCCTTTTCCCAATCCTGGCGGTCGTTGGCCAGTTTTTCCTCCAGCGCCAGAATCTCCATCTGTTGGCGCGCCGCGCGTTCGAATTCCTGGGCATTAAAGGCCTGGGTCTTTTCATGCACTAGGCGATGGCGCTCCCGTTCCCGCTCGCGGATCGGGGCGGGGACCGAGATGAGCCGCAGGTGCTTATGGGCCCCGGCCTCATCGAGCAGGTCGATGGCCTTGTCCGGTAGGCGGCGGTCACTGATGTAGCGCTCCGCGAGTTGGGCGGCGGCCTCCAGGGCATCGGCGGCATAGTGGATGTGATGGTGCTGCTCATAGCGAGGTGCCAGACCCTGCAAAATCCGCAGGGTCACGGCGGCGTTAGGCTCGCGTACCAGGATAGGGTGGAAGCGCCGTTCCAGGGCCTTGTCGGATTCTACGAAGCGGTGGTATTCGTCCAGGGTGTCAGCGCCGATGACCTGGAGGCTGCCTTGGGCCAGGGCCGTTTTGAGCAGGCTAGGGGCGTCCAGGCTGCCGGAACCCGCGCCCCCGCCGGCCCCGACCACGGTGTGAAGTTCGTCGATGAAGAGGATGACGTTGCCCTTGGCGGCGATGACGGCGTCCCGCACCGACTTGAGCCGCTCCTCGAACTCCCCGCGCATCTTGGCACCGGCGATGATGTCACCCATGTCCAGGGCCAGCAGGCGTTTGTTGATGAGGGTGTCGGGAACCTCGGCATTGGCGATGCGCTGGGCCAGGCCCTCGACGATTACCGTCTTGCCGACCCCGGCCTCGCCGATCAGAGCCGGGTTATTCTTCTTGCGACGGGAGAGGGTCTGGATGACCTGGGCGATTTCTTCCTCACGGCCGATGACGGGGTCCAGGGTGCGCTGGCGGGCCAGCTCGGTCAGATCCCGGGTATAGCGCTCCAGGGGGTCGGGTTCGCTCTCAGCCTCCTCACTATTGATGGCGCGGCCGCGGCGCAACCCCTTGAGGGCTTCCCGCGCCTGGTCGCGGTTGATGCTCGCCTCCCGCAGGCGCTCAGCGACGCCGCCGCACCGGGGGTCGAAGAGGGCCAGGAAGAGGGTACCGGTGGCAATAAAGCCATCACCCAGTTGTCTGGCCTCCTCGTGGGCGAGGAGGAATGTCTCGTTGATTTCCTCGGTGACCAGGATCTGATTGCCCTGCCGGGGTACGGCAAGTTGATAGTGAGCCTGGACACTGGCACGCAGCTTGACGGCCGTCTCCGCCGCATTGGGCAGGAGACGTTCGAGGATGTGCAGGGGCTCAGCGTCCGGCTGGCCGAGGAGGGCCAGGAGGATGAAATCAGGTGTTAGGGTGTTCTGGCGCATGGCGACGAGTTCCGTCACCGCCAACTCCAGGGTCCGGGCTACCTTCTTGGTGCTGAATTGGGCGAAGTTCTCGAATACGGCCATGTTAGACTCGAAAGGGACGCGGGGTCGAGAGGCGGCGCGGCCCGACTCCGGTCCTCAGCGCCCTGCCCGTTGCTCAGCCAGTATCTTCCTAACCTTGTCCACCAGATCCCGGCTGAAGTAACCCTGAGCTACCAATCGCTTTTGAGCACTTTCGACATTCTGTTGCCAGCCTTCCAAGTCCCTTCGCGGTGGCTGAAGGAACTCAATGCCCTGGTTTTTGAGGGCACTGAGGGCGGCCTCATTGTCACGGCGGTTCTGGGAATCGATCGCCTTGAAGGTGCTGCCCAAAACCTCCCGCATCAAGGCCTGATCCGGTCCGGAGAGCTTGTTGAAGGCCTGATCGGCGATGACCAGGATGCCATAGGTATAGAGTAAGGGTACTTCCGTCAGGTATTTGACGCGAGTATGCCACTGGAGGGCAATGGCTCCGGCGGGGGGCGAGGTGACGGTGTCGATCAGTCCCGTTTGCAGGGCCACCAGTACGTCGGTAATAGGTAGGGTTACCGGTGACACACCTACGGCCTCGAAGCCGGTGAGGCTGATCTTGTCCCCCTCAGGTGCCCAGACCTTGGCGGCCTGGAGGTCGCTGATGGTCTTGAGAGGCCGATTGGACATGAAGTAGGCAAAGCCGCCCTCGGCGAAGCCGAAGCCAACGAAGCCTTTCTTCTCAAGATCCTGCAGCAGGGTGGCGTCCATCCGGGCGCGCACCTGATCCACTTCCCTCAGATCGTGGAAGAGAAAGGGCAGACCATAGATTTCGATGTCCTTATCCACGCCAGCAAGGGCACCAATGGTAACGGCACCTCCCTGCAACTGGCCCGCACGGATCTTGCGCATGACACTCTGGTCATTGCCCATGACACCACCGGGATAGAAACGCAGTACTACGCGCCCCTGGGAGCGCTTCGCGATCGTGTCACCCGCTGCGCGTATGGCGCGCATCCAACTGGTGCCATCTGGGGAAAGGGTCGCGATCTTTATCACCTGGCCAGCCTGCAGGGTCTGGATCGGGATCAGGAATAGTGAGATCAGGGCGAGGAGGAAGAGACGCCGTATATTCATGTCATGACTCTTGATGGGTAGAAATCGAGACAGATGAAAAGGATTTTGTGGCCCTAGGGAAAATTTGTCTTTAGCTTAGGTTAGTTACGGCCAACCCGTGAGTCTTTGCCCTACATCGCAAACCAATCCTCCGCCAGCAGGCGTTTGGCCTCCTCTTGGGCCAATAAATTAGTCAGGGTCAGTCCCGGGGCGACGGGATCGCTAGACAGGGCCTGGTTCAGGAGCCGATCGTGAAGGGGCTGGTCCAGGGCTTGACGTGCATAGCGGCGGGCGTATTCGACCTGGATCATGAGGTCCTTGCCATCGGATAGCCTTAGGGCCTCTTCGAAGTGGCCTCGGGCCTTATCTGGCTGACCACCCAGGGCGGCTGGGCGGAGGATGGCGAGGGCCCCGGCATAGAGCTGGGCGCGGCCGGCACGGAAGCCAGGATCCTGCCTGATGATTTGGTCAAAGATCAATTCTAGCTTGGGCAGATTGGCCAGGGCGTCCATGTCGCCGCCATGAAACTCCAGCCAGGTTGCCCAAGCGGTGGCGAAAACATAGAGGGTATCGAGACCCGAGGGGCCGACCTTGGCCACCGCCGCGGAGAAGTTCTCGAAGGAACCGTCCAGGGTGGCGCAGACGGATACTTGTTCGGCGCAAAGGGCGCGCCTGGCATAGTCATAGGCGCGATCCGCCAGGCGCGCCCGCCGGTCGGGATCATCCAGCAGTGCCCCATAGGAGGCCGCCAATTCGGCTCCGGTGACCAATAGGCGCGGGTCCTCTGGGCTTTCGGCGATCATGGACTCCACCAGCAGCAGGAAGGCCGGTGCCGCTGCCCGAACCGTCTCGGGATCATCTTGAGCCAACATAACCGTCCTGAGGTGTCCCGCAATGCGGTCGGAGGCCAGGGAGGCACACCCGGTTAGCTGCAGGGACAACAAAGCCAGGAGGAGGGCGCGTAAAAGCAACATGACTGGCATCCTCTTGAGAGTGAAGATTCTAAGGCAGAATGTCAGGTGCCCAATGCGTGGGGGCCGCTTCTCATGCCTAGGAATCAGCCGGAAGCACGGGGTTTAGCCGCATTCCTCTCTGAAAGAATAGGCGACCTGACTGGCTTTGCCATGACCACAAGCACAAAAGCTACGTCCCCATTGAAAAGCTACTCAAGGGATTCAATCAAAGATTCAAGGAAATGGCCCGCCAGAGCAAGATGATCCCCATGGCCAGGATGAGACCGAAAGTCAGGCGGCGATAGTCGTGAGCACCCATCCTCCGGTAGAGGATGATACCGGCCTGGGTCCCGGCAGCGAGTAGGGGGAAGCCCCAGAGGAACCAACCCAAGATCTCGCCCGTATAGAGATCGGCAAGGCTGAAAGCGACCAGGGTGATGAGGTTGGAGAGGCCTAGAAAGAGGGCCAGGGTAGCCTTCTGCTGATCGGGTTCCCACTCCGGGTGCGCGGCCACATGGAGAATGACGGGGGGGCCACTGGTGCTATAAGCGGACCCTAGGGCGCCCGATATCAGGCCCAGAACAAAGCGCCACTCCCGCAGCCAAGGCGCCCGCGGTTGGCGGCCTGTAAGAGAGACGAGGGCATAACTCGTTAGGAAGATACCGAGGGCGCCAAGCATCAGGGTCGCCGGGGCGCGGGTGAGCAGGTAGAGGCCCAAGGGTGTCCCCACGACATAACCCACCAGCAGCAACCTCACCCGGTCGAAGCGGATGGCCTGACGCAGATGGAGAAGATTTTGCAGAGAGATCAGTGGGCTGAGGAGGGTCATCAGAGGCACTGCCGTCTCCAGCGGTAACAGCAGGGCCAGCAGAGGTGCCGCTACCAGCCCTGACCCAAAGCCCGACAGCCCCTGCACCAGGCCCGCCAGGAAGGCTATGCCGAGAATGGGTAGCAGGAGCTCCAGGGGCGGCATGAAAAAGCCAGGATCTAGGGGATCAGGGCCCGGAGTTCGGCCAGGGCCGCCTCGCGTCGGCCGAGATCCGCCACACAACGCTTGAAGTGCGACCGCAAAGCACTTTTCAGATGACGCAAACAGTCGCCTTGGGGTAGCCCTTGCAGTACGCAATAGAGCGCCAGGGCATAGGTGATGTCGAATTGGGATAAGAAGGCCTGGCGCTGGGGGCTTGGAGCACTACAACTCCCGCAGCTTTTGGTTTGGAATTGGAAGGCCGTGTTGGCAAACAGGATGCCAAAGCCCAGAAAGACGCCCATGATCTCCGTGGCCTGGGGCCAGTTTTGCAGACCACCGGGTGGCGGTTCCCCCGCGGCGGCCCCCAGATGATGGGCTAGGTTCTGGGCCAGGCCTGCGATCAGGGCCTCTGGGTTATTGACAAGGATGGGGTTGTAGGCAATGGGGATCATGGCTACGGCCCCGGTCCCGACCTGAACCGCAGGACCGGCCGCTATTGTGAGCGCCTCACGCAGCGGTCGCGGTAAGGCGAGCCCGGGCGGGGCGATGGGGATCCCGGCCTCGAGGGGTATCAGCCTCAGGGGCCAATGTCCCATGCCGGCATAGCCGGCCGTGGCGCGGAAGATGAGTTCCGCCATGCCCTGGACGCTGTCAGCCCGGCCTGGGAAGAATTCGTTGGTTGGGGCAATCAGGCGGGTCTGGTTACGAAAGTATCCGGCGTCGAACCACCGCAAGGCCCAGCCGAAGACGGCGAAGACCCAGGCGATCGAAGGCTCGTCCAGCGGCGGCTTGGCGGTAAACAGGTTGGCGAACATGGCGGCTGGCGGCTCCCGCTCAACAATCAGAAATCATAGAGGCTGAGAATGATGGCACCGCGTGATCTCCCCGAGCAGGCGTCCGTCCTCGATTACCGGCAGGAATCCGAGTTCGGAGCTGGCCATGAGTAGCAGGGACTCCCGCAGGGTCTGGTCGGGGCGGATGAGGGTCATTTGGCGGCGCATCATGGAGGTCACGGGCTGATCCCACTGATGCTAGCTGCGAATCTTCTCCAACTGGCCCAGGCCAAAGATGCCTGGGGGGCCATATCGTCACCGATCACCAGCAGGGTCTGGCGGCCAGTCCGGCGCAGTAGGGCCTCCGCCAGGCGGATGGTGTCCTGGGATGACAGGCTGACGCCGACGGACTCCATCAGGCTCGCCACTTGTGCCTCCCGTACCTCGGTCTGGGAGATGAGTTGCTCGACCCGCGTCCGCACCGTCGCTAACGGGGCCTGGACCATGGCCGAGGCCGCTCCCGGGTGGCCACCGCCGCCCAGGTGGGGGAGCAGGGCACTGACGTCGAACTCCCGGGCGCTGGCGCGGCCGATTACTGTCGTGCGAGTTGGGCCCATGGGAAAGATGCCGAGTGCCACGTCCAGGCAGGAAGCCTATAATAGAATCTTCCATAACAATCACTTATAGCGCTACCCTAGGTTTCACGGTGACTGATAAGGACACCAGCGGACACCAGCGGACAGCAGGGACCTCCCTGCTTTCACACCGCTACCACGCGGGGAGTAACGTCGCTCACCTTTCTCCCGGGCCGTTGCTCCAGCGCCCGGGGGCCCTGCTGGGCGGCCGTGCGCAACATCGCCAGCAGCCCACAATAACCGTGCAGGGTCAGGCCGCCGGGGAAATCGAGGCTGCCCAGGGCCGTCCACTCCTCCGGGGTAATCCGCAAGGCCTGCGTCATTTCCCGGGCATGCGCCAGATCCCGCAGCCCAATGGGCGTATCGTAGTCCGCTAGGATCTCGGACGCCGAGGTATAACGCGGGCGCTCGGGTTTGGGTGGACTGGTGCTGTAGACGGACGGGCCATCGGCTTCGTCTGTCCGGGCTCGTCCATTGCCCAGCAACCAGGGCAGGGACACCCGCAAGGCGCGTGTCAGTTCCTTGAGCTTGACCAACGAGGGATCCTTATAGCCCCGCTCCCATTGACCCGCCAAGGCTGGCGTCACGCCTAACAGCCTGGAGAGTTCGGTTTGCGTCAGCCCATGCCGTCCCCTGGCGCTCCGCAGACGCGCCAAATTTAGCTCAGACATGTGGTTCTCGGCTCGTACAAAAAACACTTTAGGCGCCATTATCAGCGCCATTAGTATCATATATAACGCTCTCAGTGCTAAGTCTAGGTGAAATACGCACGCCGTGAAATGTTGATACCGGTCGAATCCTGACCGGGTGTACCGGTTGAATATTGACCAGGGAAGAATGCCGCTCCACGTCGGGAGCGGCTGTGGACAAGTGTAACGGTATTACGGTCGGAAGGGCGCCTCGGGTGTCCCTCCTCGCCTGGCGAACTTCGCCGCCATAACCCTCGATGCGCCCAGCGAGCCTAAGCATGTTGAGCCGTTTGTGCGCCGCAAGGCGGCGCTGCAAGAGGAGACCGAAACCCGGCAACCCGCGCTTGCGACACGCCAGGCCCGCCGCAAGGAGACCCCCCACTACATCAGCGTCGACGAACTGCCCGAGGAGGCGCGTTTTCGCCAGTTCAGCACCCAGAGCAAGCACCTCGTCGATACCATCAAGATGATCGCCTAGCGGGCCGAGACCGCGATGGCCAAGAGCCTGCGCGAACACCCCAAACGGCCGGACGAGGCGCGGCGCCTGCTACGCGCCCTCGACACCACCGCAGCCGACCTGTTGCCGGACCCCGATGCGGGCACCCTCACGGTACGCCTACACCATGGGACGCATGCCGTGACCGATCGGGCCATCGAGAAACTCTGCGCGGAACTCAATGCGACGGAAACGGTTTTCCCGCGCACGAACCTGCGCCTGGTGCTGCAATTGGGCTCGACGTAAATTCCGGGAGATCAGGTCGTCTGACCATCGCGTCTCCCTGGGCGCTTTAAATCGATAATTTCGATATCAGATTGCAATAACTTTCGTTTGTCTTCTATCTAAATCCCTCCCTATACTGAATCCTAGTTCCGGAGAGTTAGGAGTAGAGATCATGATCGCCGTCAGGGTTTGCATGAAGACCACACACGAACCATTGAAGCGCACACCGGTGGTGCTCCAGATTGACACGGACGGTTCCGAGACTGGGCCGGTATTTACCGATCGCACCGGGATTGCCCGCTTCGAGTTGCCGCCGGTGAGCGGCAAGATCCTCGTGTCCGGCATCGAACGTTTTCACGGGCGACTGGATGGCGAGATCCTGGTCGATCTCTGGACCATCACCGCACCCGGTAACGAGTCGGGGGGCATGCCCGGTGAGTTTCCCACCGGTAGCAATGCGTATCCGGGCATGATCACCCGCGCCGTCCTGGTGGGCGGGCGGGACGTTCTAACCGATGGTGAAGGCTATCTCGTGAATCCATCTGACTGGTCCGAAGGATTTGTCAGGGCGCAGGCGGCGCTGGAAGGCATCGATCTCCACGGGGAACACTGGGAAGTGATCCGTTTCCTGCGCGATCATTATGCAAAGCACGGCACCCAGGTTGGCGTGCGGGACATGATTCGCTACTTCCGTCAGGTCTGGGGCGCGGAGAAGGGTACCAACGGTTACCTGCACAAGCTGTTTCCGCGCGGCGGTCCGCAGAAGCAAGGCAATCGGCTGGCCGGCCTGCTGCGGACCAAGGGCGAGCATTGAGTCACAGCGCCACCTCATGGTCATCTCCGGCTCCAAGTCTCGTCAGCGGCTGGGCGCGCTAATGCAGATCGTGCGCGAGGTCAACTTGGCGCCCGACTGGGAGACCGCCCTGCGCGTGCTGGTGCGGCGCACGAGCGAGGTCATGGGGTCCGACGTCTGCACCGCCTATTCGCAGGTCTTTGGATGCCGTCCTTCATGAGGTTGGGCTGGACCGACTCGCATTGACCACATCCCCGATGCCGCCCAGCTACCAGGCGTGGTCTCTCGCGGCGGTGGGGTAGGCGATGCAGCGACACCCGGCACTAAGTAGCCTGAGTAGCGAGCACCATACCGCACTGGCCATGGCGCGACGGGCGCGCCCATCGGTGCATGACGGCGGGTCCCGCTCAGTCTGTCGCCTGGGAAGGTGTCAAGGAACGTCGGCCCTAGAGCGCGCACTGAACGCATGACGGTCAGCCCGGGGACTAGCGGGTCGCGGATACCCTCAAGGCGTCTAGCCGCACTCGCTCTAAGGGCCGCACCTATCCCCACCTCGCATCCCCCCAAACGAACACCGTCGCAACAGAAAGGGAGTCGCTAGCACCATGCATGAACAAGACCCGATTAAGCCCGGAGCCATCCGCTCGGGCGCGGACGATCTGCCGGAACTGGAGTTGTCCGACGAGGACATCCTGGACGCCATGCGCCACATTCCGGGCTATCTAGACATCACAACGGCGGACTTTCGCGCCATCTACCACCTGGCCCACCGTCACTCCCTGGATCGACTCTTCCGCCATGTTCGGGCTGGCCGCCTGATGCGCACCGGTATCACCCCACTGCAGGCGGATATGCGGCTAGACGCGGCCGCCCGGTCCCTAGCCGAGCAGCGGCGTAAAAGTCTCCCGGTGGTTGATGCTAATGGGTACGTGATCGGCATGCTTACGGAGACCGACTTTCTTCTCCGCCTGAAGACAGAGACTTTTCTCGAACTGTTGCTGCGTCTGGTTGCGGACCAGGGGGTCTTCACCCACCGCTGTCACGAAACCCCGGTGAGCGAGGCGATGACCGCTCCCGCGATCACCGTCGCCGAGTCCGCCGGCTTCCGGGACATCGTCAGCGCCTTTCAAACACACGCAGGGCGCAGCATGCCGGTGGTGGATGGCCAGGGTTGCTTTCGCGGCTTGCTCTTGCGGAAGGACTTCGTTAAGGCCTACCACTTGGAGGATCTGCTGTGATACTGCGCGCATACCTGGGCAAGATGCGCGGCAGCATGCACGGCAGCCCGCCGCGGGTGAGCAACAGCGAGGTCCTGTGGTCCTGGATCGGCGCCTTCCTGGGGATCATGACCTTGGCCTGGGTGCAGGGTCTGTTATTCACCGGCACCGATCTGACCCTGATGATCGGCTCTTTCGGCGCCTCTGCGGTGTTGGCCTACGGCGCGGTGCGCAGCCCGCTAGCACAGCCACGCCACCTCGTCGGCGGGCATGTCATCTCGGCCTTGATCGGCGTCACCGCCTGGCAACTGCTCCACCAACACCCGGATTTGGCCGCGGCTGTGGCCGTGGCGACCGCCATCGCCGCGATGCATCTCACCCGGACCTTACATCCGCCGGGCGGGGCGACGGCCCTGATTGCCGTGATCGGCTCCGACAAGATCCATGGTCTGGGTTACCTGTATGTCCTGATCCCGGCCACCGTTGGCCCGCTGCTGCTGCTGGTGATCGCCGTGCTGGTGAACAATATTCCGAAGTCCCGCCGCTACCCGGAGATCTGGCTTTAGGGGCAGGGTACCGTCGGCTCCCTCCGATGCTCTTACGGGGCGACCCAGGCGGATTCAGCCACCCGCTTGCTCGTCCTGAGCCAGGCTGCGCAGGCCTTCGACGGCCTGCCGGATGACATCACCGTCCGTCTCGCGGGGGAATACCATGTAGGCCGGGTGGGGGAGTTCGGGACCATCCTCGACCTTGTATAGGCGCCCACTGTCCAACAAGGGCTGAGCCATACGGATGGGCAGGAAACAAGTGCCACCGTTGGCGAGGATCAACTGGACGCCAAGCCAGCCGATGTTGACCACCTGCGCCGGGCGTTCGAGGTCCGGGTAGCTCTCCCGGTGCTTGGCATAGAAGCTCGCGCCCCATTCGACGTAGATGTAGTCATCCCCCGGCCACTGGGTGTCGGGCCGCGAGCTGACCAGGACCAGGGTCTCATCGAACAGGTGCTCCACCACCAGGCCGGGGGCGTGGCTCGGCGTATACATGAGTCCGATGTCCAAGGTGCCCTCGATCAGGCGCCGCATCAGGTCCTCCTCGAAGCCGATCTCGCTGCGGATGGAAACGTCCGGGGCGGCTTGCCGCATCCAACCGACCCAACGCGGCAAGAAACCGTCCCAGAGCGCGATGCGACCGCCAATGCGGACGGTGGCGCGGTAGCGGCTGGGCAGGCCGACGTCATGGCGGGCCTGCGCGACGGTCAAGACCAAGGTCTTGGCGTGCTGGAGGAAGCGGCGCCCGGCTGGCGTCAGGCTGGCCCCGGCGCGGTTGCGCACGAACAACCTGGCCCCCAGGTCCGACTCGAGCGTTTGTATCCGGGCGCTCACCGTGGATTGAGTCAAATGCAGCCGCTTGGCGGCCTCCAGGAAGCTGCCGTGCGCTGCGATGGCGAGGAAGGTTCGGGCCTGGTCAATATCCATAACTGCAGAGCATGGGGAGCGCCATTACCTGAGCTGGTTCGACATTGGGCGGGGACTGCTATTATCCTGCATTGCGGTCTTTAAGCGCGAACAGGGGCTGAGCGGGGCTTGGGCGGGCAGGACGTATTATGCGACGACTCGTACCGACGATTACATCGCAAGCAAGCGAGGAGAGCATGAGCCCCAGGCTTGACGCACGGGCGGACGGGGGCTAGGCCGCTTGCAGCAGGAGTTCCACCCGCACCGCGTCATACGGAAACAGCAGTTTGCCGTCGGCCGTCTTGTCGATCACGCCCCCCAGCACCAGCGCCTGGGTATCGGTGTGCACACCCTTTACATCACGGCCAAGGCGTCGCGCCAGTTCGCGCACGCCCAGCGGCCCGGCCCCGGTCAGCGCCTTGAGGATCGCCCAGCGGTTGGCCGTCAAGGTCGCCCACAGGGCCTCGTGGCTCGGGAAGGTGATGAAATTACCCTGGGGTTCGCCGTCCATGGCGCTCAAGAAGCGGGCGTTGGTTTCCTCGCGGCTGGCCACTTCGATAGTTACGGTGTTCATGAGGACCCCCTCCAGTCATCGACGGCACGCCAAAAATCGGTCAGCAGGGTTGGCAGGGTGGTGAAGTCATAGGGCTGCTGGGTGGCGCCCCGGTGCCAATGGTCGCCCTTGCCGGCCTCGTTATCGCAGCGCACCACGCACTCCCCGTCGACCACGCAGGCCAGGCGGTACTTGAAGGCATGGCGACTGCCGCGCACCGGCTCCGGTACACGCCAGACCTGTAGTGCGGCGCAGGCGTTATCCCCCTGCCAGGACCGTTCGTTGAGGAGTGCCTGCGCCTTCATGTTGTAACGGTAACAACGCCCAGGGATGTTGTCAATGGAACAACGCCATGCCACCCGCGGGTTGCCGGATCCTCATCCGGGGGGCACGCCCGAGGTTGGCCGGATCGGACCCGTCACCCTGGCCGGGGTCGCCCGCTCCCACCCCGCCGAACTCACCGCCGCTGGTCTGGCCGTGTCTCCTGACCAACAGGCCACCATTGCCGCCGTTGGCATGGCCCCCGCGGGCGCCATTGGCGCCTTTTGCACTGACCCCCGCGCCTAACCTGCAACCGCCAATGAGTGCATCCTGCGCCAGGGGGTCTATCGCCCGGGAGACGTGTTCCGCCCGCTGGGGATTTCCCGGACCACGTTCCTGCAACTGTGCGCCCAGCGGGTACGCTGACGCATCAGTAGGAAAACTGGAGGTTTTGAGTTTTCGGGGGGCGCTAGCGGTCCTGAGTAGGGGAATCCCGGGAGAGTTTTCGCAGGGTTTGCGGAAAATTCGCCAAACCTGCGCAAAATCCCCATGCTGCTGGAGCAGCATGGCAGCCGCCGCGCAGAACTCGAAAACTTCAGTGGGCAGTTCGAGGTCAGCCTTCCAAATACCCTGTCACTAAGACCACGTAGGTCCAGCCGCGCGCCTTGACTTGGTCTGTGAGCCATTGCCAATACTCGGGATGTGGATCCGGAGCCTGCGGATAACGACAAACTGCTGCCACACGCAGGCGGCTCGCCGGTGTGGCTGATATCCCTTTTTTCAGGGCACCGATCCGTCGGCGGCGACCGTCAGCTTTGTGCACCAGATAGCAACCGCTCTCTACTTCGATTGGGTCACCAACCCGCACCAACCGCTCGATGTAGTCTTGAAGATTTTTCCCGGACCGTGACCGACCGGCCCAACCGATATCCACCTCGTCCTTCAGTCGCCCGCGAAGCACGCGAGGTCTTGATCCGTCTTGGATCTCTCCGGCGAATTCCTCCCCTTTCCACCACGCATTCTCGCGCTTGTCGCCCCATCCTAACAGTAACCGGTGCTTGGCGCGCGTCATGCCAACATAGAAAAGACGCATCTCCTCGGCGGCAGCCTGGGCCAAATCTAGCTTATGGTTACGGTGTTGCCGCCCGAATGGGAACGGAGCCGTGGAAGGAAGCAGCACAACCTCGTCGAACTCCAGTCCCTTGACGCGGTGAATCGTTGAAACGACGCAGTTCTTGGTCTGCTCGCGCTTGAGGATGCGCACCAGCTCATCGGATTTCATGGCGGCGACGTTCAGCAGATCCTGTGACCGCGCGAAGCGATTCTGTTTCAGCGCTAGGTTCACGAGGTCCTCGGGAACACCGAACGGAGATCCGCCAGTCGTCTCTGGGATCGCCAGTTGCTGCCACTGCGCCAACAGCTCGTCAATGCGCGGATCGGTCAACAGTGGGTTTGACTCGTTGCCAGTTATCTGGCGCACAGCATCGAGGAATAGCGCGTGGTGCCGCAGCTGATCCACGTCATAGGGTTCGCTGGTGCGTATCTCGATCGACTCAACGACATCTTGTAGACTTTCGGCAACCTCGACGACCTCGTCGTTGGTCCGGCACAGGATCGCGATGGAGCGTCCCTCGTCTCGCGCTTGAGACACGCGTCTCTTCATCTCATCAAGCAGTTTCATCCGCGATGCAGAGTGAAGAGCGCTCCCATCGCTCTGGGAGGCGCTACTTAAGGGCTCGGTTTTCAGGCGCCGGTAATCTGAGTTCCTATCTGCATACTGCTTCATCAACTTATTGCTGAACTCAACAATGCGCTTGTCAGATCGAAAATTCACACTTAGCTGTAGTTGCTGATGCTCCGAAAGTCTGAAGTGCTCGGCGAAGCGTTCAAAGCGCCCGCATCCAGGCGAGTGAAGGTCTCCGCGGTCCGTATTGGTGAATCCGAGGATGTCTTGGTCGTCGTCACCAATGGCGAACAGGCGCGCATCGCTGATCTCCTGTAGCCGAAACAGGATGGCCTCGCGCTTTGAGTCCACATCCTGGTACTCGTCGACAAGAATCGCGCGCAGCCCGTCCGCAGCCTGTATCGCGTTGCCTGGGCTCGCGAGCCACTCTTTCAACTCGCCGAGTAGATCGTCGCCATCGCCAACCCGACGTAACAGACGTGCGGCAAGCCCATGGAAGGTATGCACACGGACGTGCCGCACCATGGCACCGTAGCCGACGGCATCGAAGGTCTCGCGCAGGCGAATACGGATTTCGTGCACAATGGCGCGGTTGAACGCCAGGACCATGATCGTGGATGGCGCCAGTCCAGCGCGGTCGATCAGATAGACAATACGGTCGATCAGGACCCGCGTCTTGCCGGCTCCGGGGCCGGCTACCACCATCAGGTGTTGATCGCGCGGATGCGAGATGGCGCGCCACTGATTCGGCTCCAGTGCGTTTTCGCCTTGGTAGCAAGCGAATCGCTTTTCGATGGCCTCTTTGCGGATCTGGGCGAGCTTGGTTTGCATGCGCTCCGAGTCCGGCGCATCGACAAACGTCAGCTGCTCGGTCAGGAAAACCTCCAGGTCCTCGGGGCGCGCGATCTGGAAATAACCGTCGATGAAGGCCCTGCGTGCGTCGGCATCGAGATGGGCATAGATCTCCATGGCGTGGGCGCGCAGTTCACTCATCCGGTTGACGCCATCGAGTTTTTTCGCAACTTCCTCGGCAACGATCAGCTCCGGGCCAACGTCCGTCAAGGCCAGCACATAGGCCATGCCCAAAAGATCATCACTGACGGCACAGAGGCGCATCTTGGACAGCAGTCCCAGGGCAGCCTTAAGCTGGTCATGATTAAACGTCCGGTCGCCGAAGGCGTCCACTAGAGCCGATAACCGCACGCTCTGCGCCTGTTCAAGGACTGGTCCACGGAGCAATGACCAGACCGCCCGGGCCAACTGCAGCCGCTCTGCGACCCGTTCACGGAGGCCCTTGGCATCGCGCGGTCCGATCCGGAGGGACCACCGCGGCCTGATGCCCTTACTTTCGATCTCCAACACCCGCACTCCAGAGATGCGCAGCAGAGAAAGCACGGCATCTTCGGCGGCATGGGGATGCAGCCTTGGTGGCTGCGGCTGTTGGGCGCCGGGCGGCGGTGGCCGCTCGCGGCACAGACTTGGGAGCGAGAGCGGCATGTCATCGAGTTCGAGACGTCGATCAGGCCGACGCATCAAGGTTGTCGCGATGCCTCCGGCCGCTTCCAGCAGACGATCGAACAGTTCGCCGATTTGCTTCGGTGGTTCGTTCGACAACGTTTTGGGCTTGAGCTCCAACTCATGCAGCATCTCCAAGCCGCCCCGTTTCTCAATTTTGCGCAACGTGGACAGCAGGGCGTCCGGACCCGGCACCCTGGTGGCACGGAACAGCGACGGCACGTCGATGATGCTCTCCAGCGCGGGCTCCGAAATGGGTGTCGAGGTCAGTGCCGGCTTGGACTTGGGCTGGGGCGTGGGGTCCGGACCCAAGATGATGCCTACAAGCCGACCGAGAAACGACGCGACGCGTCCGATCAACCCACCTGAACTCTGACTGCGGATTTCTGCCTGCGTGGACGCCTTCGATGCGTCAGGCAGCTCCCGCTCACCGACACCATCGCCACGGCAAACCCCTGATAGCGCGGCGGCCACCTCGCCTATCGTGTCGGGCTCATTGGTCAACTCGTCGAGACGTGCTGCCATCAACCGCACACGCAAGAGCCCAGGGGCCTGGCCAACGATGGTCACGCGCCTACAGCAATCCAGCCAGAACAGGCACATGCGAAGGCGCGTCTCACGCTCCCGGCGCGCGGGTCCGGCTCTCACGGCAGAGAAACCCGTGGTCGGCATCAGCACCAGGTCGATGTTTCCGGCTGGGCGCGACTGCGCCACGAGTTGGCGCCACAGATCCTTGATCTCGTCGACGCCGATACGCGCCCGCTGGGCCAACTCCTGGTTGTAGGCGAAGTCTTCGTCACCGTGCAACAGGGTCGCAGTGACTTGCTCGAGCCCGGCGCGCTCTAGCTCTTCGCGCCCGCGACCGATGCGCCCAACCTCCTGCAAGTAGTCCTCGAGCACCAGCGGCGGCGACAGGTGAATGGCGAAGTGGATGTGCGGGATGTCCATGCCCATGCCGAAGGCTTTGGTGCACACCAGCACATCGGACAGGCCGCGCTTGTAACGCTCGTAAACCTCACTTCGGGTCTCTGCATCGAGTCCCGCGTGGAAATGATCGATCTGGTCCTTCGGGTCGGTCTTGCGGCTGATCAGCCGCGCCAAATGCTCAGCCTGACTGCGCGTGCGCACGAACAGGATCACGGCACTGACCTGACCCGTGCGCTCCTGGTTCCGGCGTGCCTCAGCGATGATTTCAAGGATGCGCGCCAGGCGGTCGTCGAGCACCCAATCCTGGGGAGGACCACGCAGCGAGCCCGGAATGGCCTCGGTCTCGATCTGGATGTGGGGCCGTACCGGGTGCACGGTGCGATCGGGCACGAGCCGCAGGTTGCGGCTCGCGTGATGACGGCACTGGTCAAGTTCTTCGCTCGTTGCTTTGGTGACGGTCGCCGAGAAGAACAGCAAAGGCGTGGTGTCCGCATCGCCGGAATCGCGAAACTCGCGGGTCAGCCGAGCCAGGGCGAACAAATAGTCAGGACGGAACGAGTAGCCCCACTGGCTCAGACAGTGGGCCTCGTCGACGACCAGATAGGCGAAGCGGCCATCAGCGCCAAGGCGTTGAGCGAGATGGGCGCAGAATCGTTCGCTACGCAGGCGCTCCGGGGCGACGTAGAGCAGCAGCACGCGCCCGTCAAGCACGCCTTGTAGCACGTCCTCGATTTCGTGCCACGGCCGATCGGCGCTGAGGTAGTCCACCGACTGATGAAAACGCCGTGGCCTACGGTGCAGTCCCTCGACCTGATCGCGCATGAGTGCGCGCAGCGGCGAGATGACCAAGGTCAGGCGACGGCTGCCCAGCCCCTGATGCAGGGCCGGGGCCTGAAACAACACCGACTTGCCCTCGCCCGTGGGCAGTGCGACGAGCACGTCGTCGCTCCCGTCGAGCAATGCGCCAATGGCCGTGCGCTGGTGCTCGCGCAGGGCTGAGAATCCCCAACGCTCGCGCACGAAGGCCTCAATGGTCGCCACATCGGCCGGGGAGTAGTCGAGAGCCGAGGGGCGCAGCGCATCTAATGCCGTCTCGATCACCTGACGCTGCTGGATGTCCAGCTCGCGCGCTGGGATTGCATGAGCCCCCCGGATCAGGTTCGCGTGGCGGCGACCGAGCCGCGGATCCAAGATCCCGATCCAAGCGCAGCGATCCAGACCTTGACGCGCGGCCCAGGCATTCAAGTGAGTACGCAACAGCGGCGCGAGCTGACCCAAGATGTGCGCCGGTGACACCTCGACCCAGTCCTCGCCCTCATCGTCATCCTCAATGTCGGGAACCAGTTCTGCCTCAGCGTCCGGCGTTTCGTCCTGCTCGACCTCGTCAAAATCGCGCTCGTCACCGGAATTGGCCTCGGGCGGCTCGACGCGCTCCTGCTCCCACCGCGAGGGCGTCGCGCACCACCATTCATCCAGCGGCATGGCTTCCAGATATAAGGCCACCTCGGTCCCAGAGGTTGCCTCGGCGGCATCGAGCCAGGCCGGCACCTGCTCCAGCAGACACACAAACCGATTACGCTCTTGCGCGATGCCAGCCTGAAGCCAGCGTGCAATCGACCAGTCCCGGTGCGCTTCGGGCAGATGCCCGAGCTGCGCCAACGCATCAGCGAGCAGGTCCAAGAGCCTCCGGCTGCGACTGCTGGTCACCACGAACAGCGCGATCCCATCGCGCGCGGCTTCCTCGCAGGCCACCAGGAAGCGCGCTAACTGTTGACACCAGTAGGCGTGCAGTGCCGCCGTGCCCGGGTGCAAGGACACCTCGTCCGCCTCCAACAGCCCAAGCGGCGGCAGCGCCGGTGGTGTCTCGCGTAGGGGCTCCTGCTCCAACGTCGTCAGCGCGCACACCTCGATGCGGCTCCAGGCGCTGCGGTGGGGCTCGGCCAGCCGCGCTCGGGTTGCATCGAAGCACACAAACTCCGTGCTGCCGGCTCCGCATCCCAGCTGCTTCAATAGCTGACCCGCCAGGCGCTGCCCAGGCTCCGCAGCAGCGAGCCCTTCTGGCGGCTTGACATCCGCCGTCACTATTACCAGGGCCTCCGCATCCGTGGGCACCACCAGAGCGCCGTCGGCAGCCGACGCGGCATCGGTCAGCGGCAGCACCAGTACCCGGCCGGGCTCGGCGAGTGTCGATCGGCGACAGCCCCGCAGTAGTCGCTCGACCTCAGGATGGCGATCAGGGTCCAGGAGCCAGGGCGGCAGCATGGACTCACGCACCTGCACACCGGCTTCTGTGCAGGCCGATGCGAAAATCCCCAGCGAGACAGTCAGCTCGCTGGAGTCGTTACGAGGTAAGTCCCGGGCGGTGGACACGAGGCGCTTCATGTCTAGCTCTGGATCGCCGTCGTCAACCACCGAAACACCCGGCACCCAGTTGCAGGCTTTCAAGCGCGGCCTTTCGAGCAGAAGGCGCCCATGACCGCGAGCGAGCAGCGCCGGCGGGTCCAGCCAGGTGGGCCATCCGCGTGTCACGACGCGTTCGGCGTCCGCCTCGGCCAATGCCAGTGCGAGAATCTCGCTTGCCGTTTCGACCTCTCCAGACAACACCCTGGCCAGGGTCTCCTGGCTGAGTCGCCCGGCCTGCTCGCGGAAGCGGCTCCAGGTTGCCGCTGCGTCTTCAGCGGCATGATGGCTGCCACCGAGTGCATGGCCACGTCGGATCGGCTCCTGGAGCCAGGACACCAGCAGCGTGTCCCATACCGGTAAACTCGGGGGCAGCTCCGGCAAATGCCGCCTCAGAATCGTTAGGTCCCAGTCGAGGAGGTTGTGGCCGATGATCAATCGCGCTGAGGTCAGTGTCAGCGCTAGGAATTCGAGTGCCGAGCCTAGCTCTGCGAAGCGGCCGCGGACAAGGGCTCGAGCGTCGAACAGGCACTCCGCCTCGCCGGCAGTGTAGATGCCTATCTCATGGATACGCTTGCCGTCTGATTCCAGATCTAACGCCAGGACACCGCGCGCGAAGATGTTGCCGGAATCGTCCGCGCCTTCACCTGCGGCAAGGGCGAGCTGCTGCTCAACAGGCAGTAACGGCAACAGACCAGGGGCGTCCTCCGGGTGACGCTGCAACCGGGCCATGAGATCCTAATCACCGATGTACCCATTCTCCAAGGCCACGGCCAGGTTGGCGAGGGCATCGCGGCTTAGAGCCCCGTCCGTTTCCAGCTCCAGCAGCGTGCGATGGGCCGCGGCAATTTCCTCCAGCGCTGACGTAAGCTGGTAGGGCGTGCCTGCGAGAGCCCGGCCGATCAAGCGTGTCTCCTCGGCCGAGATGCGTTCTAGACGGTGCGCCACGGCCTCGGTCAGGACCGGATCCAGCAACTCCCGACCCTCCGGCGGCGTGACACGAAGACCCAGCAGCAGGTTTGCAAGCTCCCAGGTTTGCACCTGCGCCAGGTAGTCGCGGCGCATCTCGCTCCAGGGAGGTGCACGCTGAGAGAAGGGGGGCAGTCCGTTCCAATCTACGTCGGAAGCCGGCAGCCAGGCCGACAGGGTGCCGGCCAAACCGCCAGCACCATTTCCGGCTGCCGAGCAACGCAGGAACAATACTTGGGTTGTGGAAATACTAGAGGCGCGCTGTGCCCAGAGATCAGCCGGCGTCGACTGATCGGGCCGCGGCGGGAAGCGGTGGCCGCTCCACTCCAGGCGCTCGCCGTCGGCTTCGATATCCAGACCGGGGCGATGCCCCCTGCCGCACTCGGGGAACACCTCCATGCACAGCGTCTTGGGAACCTTGTATTCCATGGGTTGGTTGGGCTGGCCGCGCAACTGCCATCGCTCCATCGTTCGCTCGCGTTTCGATCAGTCCTGATTACCCACGGGCATCAGACGGGTCACGTTCTGAGCTCCCGGCAGGCGCACGCCAGCTTCGTGATGCGGACTCCGGGGGATAGGGGGTAGGGGATAGGAAATCCAACCGCACGGCACCTGAGGTCAGACGGGAATCTAGCATCGCAGGGAGGTGCTCTGCAAGGGCACAGGGCGATCAGACTGGGGCCAGCGAGGGGGGCCGGCCAGGGGCAAGCCACCCGGCAACCCCTCGTCGGCGCAATTATAGACCTGGGTATCCGGGCCGCGCCGGGTCAGGGTGGGGCTGGTCACCAGAAAGTCGATGCGCCGCCCCGACCCTCAGGCAGAAGGCGGGTCAGATCATTGGCCAGGGCATCCCCGGACAGCAGGGCAGCGGTCCAGATCGTGCTGTGGGAGATCGGGAAGTCCGAGAGCAGGGCATTGCGCAGGCCGCCGAAAGGTCCGCCGGGGGCGGTGGCCACATAGGGATGGCCCCGTTGGCAGGCGAGGGGTCAGATTCCACTGGGTAGGCGACACCCGCTCATCACGCCTTCCTCCCGGAGGACTCAACCCGTATCCTAAGCGCGTCATCGGCGGCCGTGACCAGCAGGATGGCTTGTGCGCTTGTTGCCTGGCCCTCCGATCCCGATATCCCTTGGGGTCAATCTAACCTGTCATCAACATTTGGGGGTATTCTTGGGTAGTTTTGGGACCAACAACCCCAGTTAGCGCCCACTGGTCTTAACACATGACAACCATAGCGCCCATCGCGGGATCTCATGCCATCAAAACCGTCTCTTTTGGTCTGGAGTGGCAAGCCCCCCTATCGGAGGACGTCCTTTTCCTCCTGAAGACCCTGCATGTCAAGGTGAGGGACCGGCTGCCACGCCTGACCCAGCAAGAGGCGATTGAGCTGCAAATCCTGGTCAGCCCTGATCCTCCTCCCCAGCCAGCCCCGGCAAGCCCACGCCTCGCCGGCCTCACGTTCGAGGCCTTGCAGCCGAACGGAGAACCCCACTGGTCCCTGGTGATTCAGGGGAATTTTCTCGCCGTAACCTGTCACGTCTATTCGCGCTGGCAGGAAATTTGGCCGCAAGCTCGGGGATTGCTGGCGCCCTTCGTGCCGGTCCTGGCGCGCGAGTGCGGGATAGCCGTCATCGGACTGCAATATACCGATCAATTTCGTGCGATCGGACCAGCGGGTACTTTTCTGGCCGCGGATCTTTGGCGTGCCGGGTCCCCCTTGCTACCCGCGCAGGTCTTTACCCTGCAAGACTTATGGCATGCCCACCACGGTTTTTTCGAGCAACTCGACGAACCCAGATCTCATCGCCGCCTCAACAACATCGATGTGGATGTCATCGCCGTCAATCAGCAACACCTTATTCAGCTGACGACGGCTCACCGGGCTTTCCTCGATCAGCAGACCCGTGATAGCACCGAGTTGCTTGGCGGGAGCGAGGATGGCCTATTAGATCACTTTATGGGCGAACTTCATCAGGTCAACAAACGGATCTTGCGCCAGATTCTCAATGATGCCGTATGCCACCACATTAACCTGAGGGTCGCTTCATGAACATCTGTGCTCTGGCCTGGCAACCCGCGTCATCGGACTTCAGTCCTTATCTTGACAGCGCGGGGCTGACCGAGAAACAGGCTTATGCTGCGTGGCCAAACTCCAGTAACACCACCACTGACCTAGGGCGATGGGCCAACAGACAGGATTTATTTGGTACTCCGGCTGGGGCTATTACTGACGCTACCCATGCCAGGGCGGTCGTCAATCAGGCACTGCTCGTCAAACTGGCGGAGTACACCCATTTGCCGGATGACTGGGATGGTTATGGCGGCCAGGCAGCCGCTGTTGAGGCCTTCCTGGATGCCTTTGACTTTCTGACGCAATTGCCCGCGACCTTTCCGCAGGCGCAACCCATGATTGCCGGTACCGGTGTGATTGGACTGTATTGGGAGGGCAATGGCTGTTATGCCAGTGTCGAATTCGAGGGCGGCGGGGCCTATTGCTACATCGCCGACACCCCCCACGAGGAGCATGGCGAGGACTCGGTACCGGTCAAGGCCTCGCTATCCCCATACCTGGCTGAAGTGATCGTCGCCACGGCCGGTGCTACACAGCCCTCATGAGCTGTCGCGATGCCTTCCAGGAGGTGGCGGCAGCGGCAGGCCCCTGTCGCCAGTTGTCCCAGAACCAACCTGGCTGCGTCTGCGAAGCCGACAGCGTCAGCGAACACTCCCCCGGGGTGATCGAAAACACCGAGATCCTGGCACGCCTGATTTACTCGCCGCTTCATGTCGACCCCACTACCGGTCTGACCACAGAACTGGCCTTTTCCGACGTTAAGGATAAGGGTTTGTCCGTCCAGCGTTTGACGCATGCCACCGCGGCAGATGTGCACGCCATGGGCGCCAAGAAGTTAGCCGACGACCATGCGCGCGGGAAAACCGACCGCCAATACCTCGGTATCGTGACTGGCGCCGTCAGCCAGATCCGTGCCGAGGTCTACCCTGAATCAGCCCGCGCCTTCTGTGCTTACGACACGGCCGGTCTCGATGATCCTGCCCATGCCGATGTTTGCCAAACGCCTGACAGCCCCAGCGCCATGAAGCGAGCGCGTAAGCGGTTACGGGATCTCTTCAGTCACCAGCCGCGCCTGCCTGGGTCGGGGCTGGACAGTTAAGCGTAGACCAGAGATCGCCGGGTAGGGTACGCCTAGCGCCTGGGCTACTCCCCGGAGGTCGAGGCCGCGACGGCCAGTGCCGTGCCGCACCTCCGCCTAGGCGTGGTCGAGACATATCTGCGCCACACCCACCGCGGCCGCTACGCCGCGTTGCGTCGCCCCCCGCCGCTAACCGTGCTTCGCCCCACCACGACATGCCCCGCTTGTTCCAAGCGCTTCGCCCCGTCATGACCCAAGACCCCGAGAGGCACGCGGACCCGCGGACCTTTATTGGGCCTGCCAGCCGCTCCTAGCCTGAATTTCTGCCCCTAACCTCCAATTCGTCCATAACCCACACGACCGCCCCGCCCGTCTCATGAAAGATGGCCCCAGTTTCCACGGAGCCCGCCATGAGCCACTTCCCCCCCTGCATCGCCCACGTCCTTGCCGCCGAGGGCGGCCTGGTCAACCACCCGCAAGACCCCGGTGGCGTGACCAAATTCGGCATCAGCCAGCGATCCTATCCTGACCTCGACATCCACGCCCTCACCCGCGACGCGGCCCAGGCCATCTACCAGCGTGACTACTGGGCACCCATCCAAGGGGACGACCTCCCCGCAGGTCTGGACCTGGTCATGCTGGACCACGCCGTCAACGCCGGACCCGCCCGCGCCATCCGCGTCCTCCAAAACCTGGTCGGGGTGCCCGAGGATGGCCTGCTGGGACCCGTGACCCTGGCCGGGATCGCCCGCGCCCATCCCGCCGACCTCATCACCGCCTTTTCCGACCGCCGCCTCGACTACTACCGGGATCTGCCGTCCTGGCGCTACTTCGGCGCCGGCTGGACCCGCCGCGTGCAGCGCGCCCGCCGCGCCGCCCTGGCGCTGGCCCGGGAACTGGAGCCCCAAGCGGCATGACCCTTCCTCTCTCCGTAGCCGCCCTTGGGACCCGGCCTGGTGTGGGCACTGAGCACCCAGCGCCGCCGTGTCCACTTTTTTTCCCGGAGCACCGCGCATGAATCGCAACTGGCGAACCCTCCTCACCGAGCCGAGCACCTGGCGCGGCCTGGTGTGGCTCCTCACCGCCGCCGGTCTGGCCGTCAGCCCCGACCAGCAGGCCGCCATCGCCGCCGCCGGCATGGCCATCGCGGGCGCCATCGGCGCCTTTGTCACTGACACCCGTCCCTAAACCCACCCCTCCACCCACTGACAGGCCCGCATCATGTCCAAGCCCTTCAATAAATTCCGTGTTTACTACCCCGAAGACCCGGCCAACCCCAATCCCCTGGTAGCCTTCACCCTCTACGATCAGGACGGGGCCATCGTGCCCCATAACGTCGGCGCCACCACCTTCAGCGCGAACGTCGACGGCTGGCGCTATGCCGATACCACCCTGGCCAGCGCTGCCGAGCCCCTGTTTGTAACGCCCGTCGTTACGCACCCGGGCCTGGGCACTCCCGTTTGCTTCCTGACCCGGGACGAGGCCGGCGTCTTCACCCGGGTCCTGGATGAAACGATCTTTGATGCTGCCGCCCCGGGCCGGCCGAACCCCCCCCGTCACCGCCGCCCAGGAATACCTGCTCTACGAGACCCTGAGCACCAGCGGCACCACCGGCGGGGCCATCTGGACCGTCAAGGTCCCCGCCGCGCCCGTCGCCATCGTCAAGAGCAAGGGCAAGGACCCCATCACCGGCGACACCCTGGAGGGCAATGACATCCTGTTCCGCTGGTCCGGTAAGGTGCCGGACCTCGTCGAGGTCGAGGCCGACGTCGAAGACATCGCCGACCCGCGCGGCTTCGTCCCGGTCGAGCTCGAAAATGTCACCACCTACGCCGAATCCTCGGTGGGCCTGTCCCTGGTGCAGTCGCTGGACCAGATCGTGCCCCGCGATGGCATGGGTCACACCGTGGCCCTGCGCATGCGCTATAACGTCAAGGGCGATCCCGGCGCCTGGGTCAACCTCAACCCCGAGTTCATCACCTTCGACATGGAGGCCCCCAAGCCCTGTGTCAGCCTCACCGCCGCCCTGCTGCGTGACCGCAATGACGTCATCTCGGACCTGGTGGAATTGCACTGGGTCAAGGACCCGGTATCCCCCGGTACCGGCATCGAGATCTATGTGACGGACTTCGTCGGCAAGAAGCACAGCGTCTATGTCAGCAACGGCATTGAGCTGGCGGTACGCCTGGAGAACATCAGCCGCTTCGTGGTCCAGGACGTCGGCCCGGCGGTGGCGCGGCCCTATCGTTTCCACATCGTCGCCACCAATCTCAGCGCCAAGTCGAGCGAGACCTACGCCAGCCCGCTCAACATCACCTCCCGGGTCAAGGCCCTGGTGCCGCCGACCCCGGACGAGGTGGCGGGTACCGCCCGTGATGTCCT
>JBGAUE010000037.1:0-35336 GCA_044228795.1 Chromatiaceae bacterium
GGTCGATACCCGCAGTCGCCACGAAACGCGGATTTTGCGCGATTACGACCAAGAGCCCCAGGCCCTGACCCGCGCGCGCCGGGGGCTGTGGCTGGTGGATCGTGCCTTTATCGATGCTCCCTTCTGGGATGCCAAGCAGCGGGCGCTGCGGATGACGATGATCACGCGCATGAAAAGCAATCCGTGCGTGGATTCCACTGAGGGCCTGCCCATCGCGGCTGATCCGGCCAATGAAGGGGTGATCCGGGACCTGCGCGTCACCCTGACGAGTTCACAGGCGACCTGGCGTCTCATCACCTACCGCGCCCGCCGCGGCGGGGAGTTGCAATTCCTTACCAATGACTTCAGCCTGTTACCCGGCGTGGTGGCCTTCCTCTACTTCCGCCGCTGGGAAGAAGAAAAGTGCTTCGATACCTGGAAGAACGACTTCGCTCAGGCCAAGGCCTGGGGTAAGGGCCGGGTGGCTATCGCCAATCAGGCGCAATTGGCCATCATCACCAGCCTGCTGGTGGCCATCCTCCTCCACACCCGCCTTGGCGCGGCGGGGGCCCATGATGAGAAGGCCTGGGCCAAACAAGAGCAGCGACAGCAGGCGAAGTTAGACCACCCCGATGGCACCGATCGCCCCGACTGGACGGTGCCCCTGTTTCGCTATACCGCCAAGGTGAGCCGCCAGGTGCTGCGGTTCTTCAAACTCTGTTTCCTTAAACCAGCCTCGCCAGGGCTCTATGAACGCGAGTTAGGGCCTATGCTGAAGGCCTACCTATGACCTCAACCGGACACCGTTGGAAGGATAGTAAATCGCAGCCACACTGAGGGTCCAAGATGGGCGCGGAGAGCGGAGCAGATCCGGCAGATCGCCGATGCCTTGCCATGTTGGCCCCAGTCGAGGCTCAAGGGGAGTGTCAATATCCGCGAGGGCATGGCCGCGCTGGGTGATACACCTGCCAGATGTCGTGATCAAACCAAGGTCTGGGGTCAGGTCAGCGCGCGTGCGATTTTAGTCCGGCATGGGTTTCGGGCGAGGTCAATAGTGATACCGCACCTGCGCAATCCACCGGGCATCATCTTGGACCTTGTAGACCAGGCGATGCTCGTCGGTGATCCGCCGGGACCAATACCCGCCCAGGACATGCTTCAGGGGTTCGGGTTTGCCGATCCCGGCGAACGGGTCGCGCCGGACCTCGCGGATCAGGTGATTGATGCGGGCCAGGGTCTTGTGGTCCTGGCCCTGCCAGTACAGGTAGTCCTCCCAGGCCCGCTCGGAGAAGACGATTTTCACTCGGTCAGTTCCCGTGCGGTGCCTCCGCCATGTTCCAGTTCGGCTACCGACTCCAGCAAGCGCCGGACATTGGCGGGGCTGCGCAGGAGGTAGGCGGTCTCGGTCAGCGCGCTGTAGTCCTCCAGCGAGAGCATGACCACGGCCTGCTCCGAGTTGCGCGTGATAATGATGGGGTCGTGGTCTTCGCAGACCCGGGTCATAGTGCGGGCGAGGTTGGCCCTGGCGGCAGTGTAGGTGATGGCATCCATTGGCGTCCCCTGGCGTTCTGATATGTACAGGAAATGGTACGTCACCCTGGGGGCGCTGCCAAGGGACCCCAAGACGCCATCCAGCGCCTGTCAACGTCCGTCACGCCGAAGCAATGGCCGAGCTCTGCCAGGGGTGCGGGGTAGCCCCCCGCTCGGTGTCCGGGTCCATGCGCGCCGAGGACCGGGACGCCACCTTGCGGGCCTTTGCCAACGGCGCCCTCACTGCGCCGTGCGCTTGCGACATCCTTAACGAGGGCTGGGATTGCCCGGACGTGGAGGTCATGCTCATGGCCCGTCCGACCCTATCGAAGATCGTCTACATGCAGCAGCTCGGGCGCGGCACCCGCAAGGCCCCAGGTAAGGAGTTCCTGATCGTCTTCGACTTCGTAGACAACGCGGGGCGCTACAACGCGAGCTGGCTGGGTTAGCAAGCCCGCTCGAAATCCACGGCGATCACCTTGAACTCGGGGGTGAGGGTGAACTCGTCGCCCACGTCGCTGGTGAGGTGGTTGATGGACGCCTCGGGGAAATGGAAGGTGGTGTAGAGAACGCCGGGCTTGACGAGTTCGGAAATCGCGATCCGCATTAGCGTCTCGGCCCGGGGGGAGCGGAGGCGGACGCGATCGCCGTTGGCGATGTGCTTGGATTGGGCGTCGTCGGGGTGGACATAGAGGAGGTCCTCTCGGACCAGTTCGGTGTTGGGGGTGCGGCGGGTCATGGTGCCGCTGTTGTAGTGCTCCAGCAGTCGGCCGGTAGTGAGAGTGAAGGGGTAGTCGGCCCCATGCGCCTCCAGTTCCGCCGTCTCCTCGAAATCCCAGACCTGGAAGCGGCCCAGGCCGCGCTTGAAAGCATCGCGATGCAGGATGGCAGTATCGGTGCCGTCCGCGGCCACGGGCCACTGTTTGCCCTGGTCGCCCAGCTCATCCCAGCGGACCCCCTGGAAGAAGGGTACTAGGCTGGCGATCTCCCGCAACAGGTCCGGCGCCGAATAGGGTGCCTGGGGGTAGCCCAAGCGCTTCATCAACTCGATGACGATGTGGCCATCGGGCCGGGTGCCGGCCAGGGGCGGTATGACCGGGCACACTCGCTGGACGCGGCGCTCGGCATTGGTGAAGGTGCCCTCTTTTTCGAAAAAGGACGAGGCCGGGAAGACGACGTCCGCCAGCTGGGCCGTGTCGGTGAGGAAGAGTTCCTGGACTACCAGGAATTCCAGGCCGGAGAGGGCATGACGGACCTGGCAGGTATTGGGGTCGGTGCGCAGCAGGTCCTCGCCCATGATCCACAGGGCCTTGAGATCCCCCCGGGTGCTGGCGGCGAACATCTCGGGGATCTTGTAGCCCGGCTTGTTGGGGTAGGCGACGCCGTAGAAGTCCTGGTAACGGGCCTGGACCTGGGGGTCATCCACCGCCAGGTAGCCCGGGCCCTGGTGGGGCTGGACGCCCATATCGGCGGCGCCCTGGACATTGTTCTGGCCGCGCAAGGGATTGACCCCGGCGCCGGGCTTGCCGAGGTTGCCGGTCATGAGGGCGATGGCGGCGATGAGGGAGACGGCCTTGGTGCCTTGCCAGTGCTCGGTGACGCCCAGGCCGTGGAACTCCATGGCCGCCGGGGCGGTGGCGTAGGCGCGGGCGGCGGCCTGGATCAGCTCCCAAGCGACGCCGCAGACGCGGGTTTGGGCGGCGATATCCAGGCCTTGCAGGTGAGCGGCGAAGTCATCCCAGCCCTCGGTGCGGCGGGCGATGAAGTCCTCATCGATAAGGCCGGCGTCGAGAATGGCGCGGGCGAAGAGATTGAGCACCGCCAGGTTGGTCCCCGGCCGGGGGCGCAGGTGGTATTGGGCGTAGCGAGCCAGCTCGGTGCGCAAGGGGTCGATGACGATCAGCGGCACACCGCGCTGGACCACCGCCTTGATGCGGGCGCCCGTGACCGGGTGGGCCGCAGTGGGGTTGGCGCCGATGAGCAGAATGCAGGCCGTCTGGTCAAGGTCGGCCACTGAATTGGTCGCGGCGCCGGTGCCCAGGGTCCACTGCATGCCCAGAGCGGTGGGGGCATGGCAGACCCGGGCGCAGCCGTCGATGTTGTTGGTGCCGATCACCACCCGGAAGAACTTCTGCATCAGGTAGTTTTCTTCGTTGGTGCAGCGGGCGGAGGAGATGCCGGCCAGGGCATCCGGGCCCTGGCGATCCTTGATCTCCTGGAAGCGGCGGGCGGTATAGTCCAGGGCCTCGTCCCAGGTCGCCGGCTGGAGTTGGCCCCCCTTGCGGATCAGGGGCGTCGTCAACCGATCGGGGTGGCGGTGGAATTCGAAGGCGAAGCGGCCCTTGACGCAGGTGTGGCCCCGGTTGACAGCGGCGTTCTTGGCACCTTGGATGCCCTGGATCTGGCCATCCCTGACCTTGACCTCCAGGTTGCAGCCGACGCCGCAGTAGGTGCAGATGGTGCGGACCAACTGGTCGAAGGGGGCGGTTTTGGTGCCGTAGCGGTCGGTCAGGGCGTTGGTGGGGCAGGTCTGGACGCAGGCACCACAGGCGACGCAGGGGGAATCGCTGAAGCGCTGGTCGGCCCCGGCGATGACCCGGGCCTCGATCCCGCGTCCGGCGACCGCCAGGACCTGGCCAGCCTGGAGTTCGTCACAGGCCCGGACGCAGCGGTAACAGCCAATACACTCGGCCATGTCGGCCCGGATGTAGGGGTGATCGAGGTCCGGGACCGGGGCGAGATGGTGGGTGCCCGGTGGATAGCGCACCACCGGGATGCCGAGGGTGGCCAGGGTCTGCTGGAATTCGGTGGGGAGTTGGCCCGCTGCGGGCTGGAGGCGTGCGGCGGGGTAATCAGAAAGAACCAGTTCGAGGATGTTCCGCCGTAGCCGCTGAATCCCCTCACTGGAGGGATAGAGGTACTGACCCGGCGCGACCGGCGTGTGGCAGGAGGCTACCACCCGAGTGGGGCCGTCTGGGACCTTGGCTACCGCCACGGAGCAGAGCCGGCAGGAGCCGTAATTCTCCAGATTTTCGTCCTGGCAGAGGGTGGGGATTAGGTCCCGGCCTCGGTGCCGCCGCACGAACTCGAGAATGGTCTCGCCGGGGATGATGGCGAAGGGCCTGTTGTCGATGTAGGCGGCGTTTTCCATGTCCTCGACCCTTGGCAAGCTGCGAGTCTCGTGAGTCACAATGGCCCGGTGTCGAGCATGATCGCCTCGCCATTCTGCTCGGGCATGGCCACCCTGATCGCTGCTGGGTCAGGCATCGAGGAACAGGGGAGCGAGTTCGTCGCCAAAGTAGTTCAGGGCATTACGGACCGGCAGGGGCAGCCCGCCACCCAGGGCGCAGAGGGAGCCCAGCTCCAGGGTTTCGAGGAGGTCCGCGAAGAGTTTGGGGTCGATCCGGTGGCCGTGGTGGATGGCACCTGCGAGCAACTCCTGGCCACGCTGCGCGCCGATACGGCAGGGAAAGCACTTGCCACAAGACTCCCGTGCCGTGAAGGCGAAGAGGTGGGAGAGGAGGTTAGCCAGGGGAAAGTGCGCGGGAATGGCGACGATGCCGGCGTGGCCGAGCAGAAAGCCCGCGTTGGCGAAGGTTTCGAAGTCGAGGGTCAGGCTGTCTACCCTGGCGACGGGGACCAACCCCCCCAGGGGGCCACCGATCTGGAAGGCCTTGACGGGGTGGCGGGTGCCGCCGCCCAAGTCGTCGAGGATCAGGCGCAGAGAGGTCCCCATCGGTACCTCGTAAACCCCGGGGCGGTTGAAGCCGCCGTCCAGGGAGACCAGTTTGGTGCCGGTACAGCTTGCCAGGCCTTGGGCCGCATAGGCCTCGCCTCCGGCCGTCAGGATAAAGGGCACATTGGCCAGGGTCTCCACGTTACTGAGCAGGGTGGGTTTTCCGAACAGGCCATGACGGGTGGGGAAGGGGGGCCGGACCCGGACCTCGGGCCTCAGACCCTCGATGGAGTTCAGCAGAGCGGTCTCCTCGCCGCAGATGTAGGCTCCGGAACCCGTGATGACGTGGAAGCGGAAGGAGGGTCCGGCGTTGCTCCGGTCATCCCCCAGGATACCCATGGCATCCAATTCGCCGATGGCCGCCCTGATAGCCCGGATCGACTCGGGATACTCGCCGCGGATGTAGAGGACGCCGGTGTCGGCGCCGATGAGAGCGCCAATCGTCATCATGCCGGCCAGGACCGCATGGGGACGCTCCTCCATGAGCCACTTGTCGGAGTAGGCCCCCGGGTCCCCTTCGTCGGCGTTGCAGACGACATATTTCCGGTCACTCGCGGCCGCGCGGGCGGCCTCGACCTTAAGGTGGAAGGGGAACCCCGCGCCTCCCCGGCCGCGCAGCCCTGACACCCTGAGTGCTTCCAGGGCGGGGGCGGGCGCCCCCTTCAAGCCGAGCAGCGGGGCGTAATAAGCCTGGGGATCCGGGATGGGGGCAAGGAGGATCGGTGGCGCGGCTAGGGTACCGGTGGGTACGGGCTGGGGGGCGGAAGGCGAGGCGCCTGGCTTGCCCAGTGAAGCTAGGTCCTCACGGGTCCAGGTGGCTTGGTTATAAAGGAAGGCGTCGTTGCGATGGCAATGGCCGACACAGGTGACATGGCCGATCTCGTGATCACTGAATTGCGGGGACAGGGCGGACTGGAGGCTCGCCTGCCTGCCGGATACCAGGCAGGCGGTACCCGCGCACAGGAGGACCTTTTTTCCGGCCCGTTCGAGTTGCGGAAAGTCATAAGAGGCGCTGGCCCCGATCAGGCTGGCCTCGCCCACCAGGAATTCCTCGGCGATCTCGGCGATTCGCCGGCCGCCGTCTGGCTGGGTGGCCTGTTGGGTCGCCCCGTACAGGCTCCTATCCAGACCTTTCCGGGCGGAAAGACCCCTGAGGTTTTGTGACATGGAGAACTAACGACGGGCTTGATAGGCGGCAGGCATCATTCCATCCGGCGGGGCCGGTGCACGTCGAGCAGCTTGGCGCAGCCGACCTCTAGCTTGCCCCATTTTTTGGGCATCTCCAGGCGCGCGAGGGTAGCCGTGGGCAGGAGTTTGCCATCGGGGGGCGTCTCCACCCTGTCCCCCACCAGGTAGCGCATCAGCTCTTCCATGCCCGGATTGTGGCCGATGAGCATGACGACGCGGGGCTTGGTCCGGCATGAGGCGAGAGTGTCGAGGAGGGCGGAGACCTCGGCCGCATAGAGTTCCTCGTGCCAGAGGATGTGCTTTTTGTGGTAAGCCATGGCCGCGCATACCAGGAGCGCGGTTTCCTTGGCGCGCTGGGCTGGCGAACTGATCACCAGGTCGGGCACCAGATCCTCTTCCAACAGCCAGGTGCCGATGCCGGGGGCCTCCTTGAGGCCCCGCTTGGCCAGGGGACGGTCGAAATCACTCAGGGCGCCGGTTTCCCAGTCGGATTTGGCGTGGCGAAGCAGTTGGAGTTCTCTAGGCATGATGGTAGGAGGCACCGGGATTAAAGAATGGCCGGTGTTTTACCATACCCCTCGTCGAACTGTCACCGTCTCTCATCGCGGCTCCGGCCAGGCCCGCAGGCAACCCCTCTATCCCGCGGCCGACGAGCCCCTCAATGCAGTACTGCAAGCAGGCGATCGATCATGCCCTGGGCCTGGCCCAGGTAGCCGGCGCCAAACAGGTTGAGATGATTGAGAATATGGTAGAGGTTATAGAGATCCCGGCGGACTTTGTAGCCAGGATCGAGGGGCCAGGCCTCGCGATAAGCGGCTTGAAAGTCGGCACCGAAGCCGCCGAAGAGCTCCGTCATGGCCAGGTCAGCCTCCCGGTCCCCGTAATAGACCGCCGGGTCGAAGAGGACGGGCTGGCCCTCGGCGTCAAAGGCCAGGTTGCCGCTCCAGAGGTCACCGTGCAACAGGGATGGCTGGGGGCCATGATCGATGAGCGCCGGGCATTCCTCCACTAATAGCCGCCCGCGGTCCTGAAGGCGGCCGCCAAAACCCTGGGCCAGGGCTAGGTCGAGTTGGGGGATCATGCGCCTTGTCTGCCAGAAGCGAGTCCAGTCACCGTCCTCGCCATTGGTCTGGGGCGTGGAGCCGATATAGTTGTCCCGGTCCCAGCCGAACCTGGCCTGGGTCTGGCGGTGGAGATGCGCGAGTCGGCGGCCGGCCTCGGCTCCGCTATCCCGCCGCGGCTGGCCGAAGGCGAGGTATTCCAGAACCAGAAAGGCCTCGTCCCCTGCCAGGCCCGCGCCCAAAGGGACGGGCACCCGGATGGCCTTGGCCGCCGCCAAGGCCTCCAGCCCCGCCGCTTCCACCTGGAACATGGCCAGCCGCTCGGCGCCGTTGATCTTGACGAACCAGGCTCCTTTGCCATCCCGGAGCACGTAGGCGCGGTTGATGCAGCCGCCCCCGAGTTCTTGGATGGCTCCCAGTTGGCAAGTCTGGCCCGAAATGGCTCTGATGTGGGCCGCGATCCTGTTCCAGTCAGTCATGGGGCATGGGCCTCCGTCATAAGGTCTGCTTTGCTTTCTGTCTCGCTACCGGAAGCGCGATGGTCCGGGAAGATCACCTGTGACTCCTGAAGTCAAGACCCTTGTGCACAGGGTTGCGGACAAGTTCGTCATGGGCCGAGCCGCGATTCTGTGCTTGTGGAGACTGTATTCAACATGCTGAATTCAATATAATTTTTGGATTGTAAAGATTTTGGCCAATCCGGCGCGAGTCCAGTATTTTGGCCACTTTGAGGCGCTTTCCCCGCCCTTGCCCACAAACTTATGCACAGGCGATGGGGATAAGAGGCTTTTCCGCCCAGTACCCAGAAACTTGCCTGATTATCGGCATCCCAGGTCGAGAAATTGTTCTCAACCGATCCGCGGCCCGAGACCCTGAGGGCCGTCGCCGATGGCGTAGAATTCCGATGCCGGCGTCTCCTGTTCCGGCCCATCGCAAATAGCCTTTGCCGAGCATCATGCCTGAGGACCCCCCCATTATCCTGCGTATCGCCATTCCGGTCCCCTTGCCGGGGCTCTACGATTATCTGCCGCTGGCGGCGGAGGGTCCCGAACCCCAGCCGGGGATGCGCGTCCAGGTTTCCTTCGGCCGCCGGGTTCGCGTGGGCATGATCGTCGCCTTGGCATGGGAGAGCGACCAGGAACCGGATAGGCTCAAGCCCATCCTGGCGCTGCTCGACCCCCGGCCCCTGCTTGGCGCCGATGACCTGGAACTTATCCTCTGGGCCGCCGACTATTATCGCCAGCCACCTGGCGAAGCCCTCTTCTCAGCCCTGCCGGCACGGTTGCGCCGAGCTGAGCCCCTCCTGGAGCCGGCCGAGCCAGGACAGTCGGGCTGGCGCTTGACGGCGCTGGGCCGCGAGCAGGCCCCGGGGACTCGTGCCCGCCGTCAGGCCGAGATCCAGCACCTGTTAAGCGATCACTCGGACGGACTGGGGGAGGCCAGGCTGAGGGCGCGGTTGGGGGAGGTCAAGACCCCCCTGCGCGCCCTGGCTGAGCGCGGCTGGATCGAACCATGCCAGATGCCGAGCGAAGAACCGGCTAAGGCCCTGGAGTCAGGGCCGGAACTCAACCCCCGCCAGACTGAGGCGATCGCAGCGGTGAGCGCCGCCCTGGGTCGCTTCCAACCCTTCCTGCTGGAGGGGGTCACCGGTAGCGGCAAGACCGAGGTCTATATTCGACTGCTGATCAGGGTGCTGGAGGCGGGCGGCCAGGCTCTGCTGCTGGTTCCGGAGATCGGACTCACCCCCCAGCTGCGGCGCCGCCTGGCGCGCCGCTTTCCGGGACGCCTGGCGATTCTGCACTCGGCTCTCAACGCCACGGAGCGGGAACGGGCCTGGCAAGCGGCGGCCCGTGGTGCAGCGGATCTGGTACTGGGAACCCGCTCGGCGGTCTTCGTGCCCCTGCCGCGCCTGCGACTCATCCTGGTGGACGAGGAACACGATCTCTCCTTCAAGCAGCAGGACGGTTTCCACTACTCGGCCCGGGACCTGGCGGTGCGGCGCGCCCAACGCGCAGGCTGTCCCCTGGTGCTGGGCTCGGCGACGCCTTCCCTGGAAAGCCTGCGTAACGCCGCGACCGGCCGCTATCAGCGTCTGGAGTTGCCCGAGCGGGCCGGCACCGCCGCAGCGCCGGCCATCGGCCTCCTCGACATTCGCGCCCAGCCCCTGCGCGGCGGCCTCTCCGCAGTGTTGATCCGGCTGATGCGCGAGCAGTTCGATGCGGGCAATCAGGTACTCCTCTTCCTCAACCGGCGCGGTTTCTCGCCGGTGCTGACCTGCCATGAGTGTGGCTGGGTCGGAGACTGCCCCCACTGCGACGCCCGTTTGACCCTCCACCTGGCGGACAACCGGCTCTGGTGCCACCATTGCGGCCTGACCCGGTCCCTCCCTGTCGCTTGCCCCCTATGCGGGGGGCTCGACATCCGGGCTCTGGGCCAGGGCACCGAGCGCCTCGCCGGCGAGTTGCAGGCCCTGTTTCCGGACATTCGTGTCGCCCGGGTGGACCGCGACAGCACCCGTCGCAAGGGCGAGTTGGATCGGCTCTTGGCGGCGGCCCTCGCCGGTGACTACCCCCTGTTGGTAGGGACCCAGATGCTGGCCAAGGGCCACCACTTTCCCCGGGTCACCCTGGTCGGCATCCTGGATGCGGATAACGGCCTTTATGGCTCTGATTTCCGTGCCGCCGAGCGCATGGCCCAACTGGTGATCCAGGTCGCCGGGCGCGCTGGTCGGGCGGAGAGGCCCGGGCGGGTGGTGCTCCAGACCCATCACCCGGATCACCCTCTGCTGCAGACGCTACGCCGGCAAGGCTATCCGGCCTTTGCCACCGCTGCGCTCCGGGAGCGGCGGGAGGCCGGCCTGCCGCCCTTCACCCATCAGGCCCTGCTGCGGGTCGATGCCGCCGACCGGGAAGCCTCCCTGGGCTGGCTGCGCCTCGCCCGGGAGGCGGCGAGCCCCCTTGCCGACCAACGCCTGAGCCTGTTTGGCCCCGTGCCCGCCCCCATGGAGCGGCGCGCCGGCCGTTATCGGGCCCAACTTCTGGTCCAGGCCCGGGAGCGGGCCGGGTTACAGGCCTTCCTCGCCGCTTGGGTGCCCCAACTCTACGGTATCAAGGGGCAAGGCGCCTGCCGCTGGTCCCTTGACGTGGACCCCCAGGAGATGTTCTGAAGCATTGTCAGCGCGAATCCTGCTATCCTTGTCACCCTGCTTTTCGCCGGTCCCCTGGGACCTGGCTCTCCCATCCAGCCGCCATAGCCAACCCGAATGAAGCAACAGGTCAAGGAACTCCTCTCAACTGCATGGCAGCATCTGGCTGCGACCGGCCAGGTCGTTGGCGCGGAACTCCCTGATCCTCAGGTGGACCGCACCCGCGACCCTGCGCATGGCGATTTCGCCACCAATCTGGCTCTGGTCATGGCCAAGGTCATGGGCGGCAAGCCCCGCGACCTGGCGGCGCGTCTGGTCGCGGCCCTGCCGGCCTCGGATCTGATAGCGCGAACCGAGATCGCCGGCCCGGGCTTCATCAACTTCTTTCTCGCCCCGAATGCCCATTTGGGCCTGATCCCGACCATCCTCGCCGCCGGGCCCGAATATGGCCGCAGCAGGATAGGTGCTGGCAAGCGGGTCCAGGTCGAGTTCGTTTCCGCCAATCCGACCGGCCCCCTGCACGTCGGCCATGGCCGGGGCGCGGCCTATGGCGCCGTGGTGGCGGACCTGCTGGCGGCAGTCGGCTTTTCGGTACATCGCGAATATTACGTCAACGACGCCGGTCGTCAGATGGACATCCTCGGCACCTCCCTCTGGCTGCGCTACCTGGAACTGGCCGGGGAGGATATTCCCTTCCCCAGTAACGGCTACAAGGGTGACTATGTCTGGGACATGGCCGCCACCCTGCACCGGGAGCATGGGGACGCCTATCGTCACGGCGCCGACGAGGTCTTTGGCGCCATCCCGGCGGACGAACCGGCGGGGGGCGACAAGGAACTCCATATCGATGCCCTGGTGGCGCGGGCCAAGGCCCTATTGGGCGACAACCGCTACCGCTACGTCTTCGAGCTGGGCCTCAATACCATCCTCGACGACATTCGCGACGACCTGGCCCTCTTCGGGGTGGCCTACGACGAGTGGTTCTCGGAGCGCTCCCTGACCGAGAAGGGCGCGGTCAACCGCGCCCTGGAGCGGCTGCGCGCCGCCGGCCATCTCTACGAAAAGGACGGGGCTCTCTGGTTTCGTGCCACCGATTTTGGCGACGAGAAAGACCGGGTGGTGGTTCGCGATAATGGCCAAACCACCTATTTCGCCTCGGACATCGCCTACCATATGGATAAGCTGGAGCGCGGCTTCGACCGGGTCATCGATATTTGGGGGGCGGACCATCATGGTTATGTGCCCCGTATCAAGGGCGCCCTCCAGGCCTTGGGGGACGACCCGGCCAAGCTCGATGTCCTGCTCGTGCAGTTCGCCATCCTCTACCAGGGCGGCGAGCGGATGCAGATGTCCACCCGGTCCGGGGAGTTCGTGACCCTGCGCGAGCTGCGCAAGGAGGTGGGGCGCGACGCCGCCCGCTTCTTCTACATCATGCGCCGCTGTGAGCAACACCTGGATTTCGACCTCGACCTGGCTAAGTCCCAGTCCAGCGACAATCCGGTCTATTACGTCCAGTATGCCCATGCCCGCGTCTGCAGCGTTCTGCGCCAAGCGGCGGATAAGGGGCTGGCGGTGGAGCCTAGCCACGGGGTGACGAATCTGGAACGTCTGACGGAGACCCACGAGCAGGATCTGCTCAAGACCCTGGCCCGCTACCCGGAATTGGTGGAGGAGGCGGCCCTCAACGAAGAACCCCACCAGATCACCCATTACCTGCGCGAGTTGGCCAACGACTTTCACACCTACTACAACGCCCACCAGTTCCTGGTTGAGGATATCGCCCTGCGCGATGCCCGCCTCAAGCTCATTCTGGCGACGCGGCAGGTGCTGCGCAATGGCCTCAACCTGATCGGCGTCTCGGCGCCGGAGACCATGTGAAATGGTGCGGGAAAATACCCCCAGTCCGTCCCCCAGGTCCCGCCATCGCCGCAATGGCTCCTGCTTTTTCCTGTTCATCATCGGCGGTCTGCTCGGCGCCCTCGCGGTGGCCGTCGCCTGGATGATAGACGGACGCGGCACCCCCCCCGCCAGCCCGGCCTCCGCGGGTACCCAGCGCCCGGCCCACACCCAGCCCAAGCCGCGTTACCAGTACCCGACCATCCTGCCGGAACTGGAGGTGGTGGTCCCCAATGAGGAATCCTCGGATCGCCCGCCGGCCCTGCCCCCGCCTCCCCCATCGCCGGAGGAACTCAAGGCGCTCGCCAAGGCGGCCGACAAGGCCGGGGCAAAGGAACCCGCCAAGCCCGCGGCCAAGGAGTCCCTGAAGGAACCCACCAAGGCGTCCGTCAAGGAGATGGCTAAGACTCCAGCCAAGGAGTCCACCAAGACGGCTACGGCGGTCAAGACTCCCACGAAACCGCCGGAAATCGCTGCCACGGGTGGCGATGGCGAGACCTACATTTTGCAGGTCGCCTCCTTGTCTACCCCCGAGGAGGCCGAACGTTTCAAAGCCAAACTCGCTCTGCAGGGCATCTCCGTAAGCATCCAGCAGGCCAACGTCGATGGCAAAACCCACTATCGCGTCCGCTCTGCCCCCATGAAGGGTCGGGATGCCGCCAACAACGCCAAGTCGCAGATGGTGAGCAAGGGCTTGTCACCCATGATGATCAAGCTTAAATAGCGACCCGAGAAGGCCTGATTGCGGCACTCAATCAGGCCACCTGTTCGGGAAAGTACCCTGAGTCCGTCCCTGGTGCCTAAACCAGATCGAAACGCTCGAACTCCATGCTGAACTGGCCGCGCCCCTGGGTCTGGCTCCGCAGGTCTGTGGTGTAACCGAGCACCTTCTCCAGGGCCACCTCGCAGTCGATGGTGACCCGGTCACCCTCGGCGCGGGTAGCGCGAATCAAGGCGTGACGGGATTGGAGATCGCCAAGTACGGTGCCGAGATTCTCCTCGGGGGCTACCACCTCTAAGGTCATGAGGGGCTTGAGGGGGGCTGGGCTGGCCTCCTCCAGGGCCTTGTGGATGGCGCGGGCGGTCGCAGCCCGTAGGGCGTCGGGGGTGGAGGCGGCGCCAAAGACTTCTACCTTGAGGATGCGCGCGGCCACGTCTTCGACCGGCGTTCCCAGCAGGGGACCGGCCTCCAGGGCGGCGTGCAGACCAGCGCGAACCGCGGCTATCTGCTCGGTGTTGAGGGTCACACCTGCGGGCAGCACCTCGGGGATCTCCTCCGAGATCTGAGTCCCGGTGCCGCGATCCCGAGCCGCCACCGCCACCACGACCCGGGCCCGGCGTTCCGGAATCTTCTGCTCGATGATGGGCGGCGTGGCGTGCGTCTGGTCGCCGGTGCCCGCGCCGAGGACGGTCTCGCGCACCGCCACCGCCGGCCGGCCACTGCGCACGCCGACGCGGTACTCGCGGTCCAGACGTTCGATGACGATGGCCAGGTGCAGCTCACCCATGCCGCGCAGCAGGCGCTGGCCGGTCTCCGGGTCCTCTTCCAGGCGCAGCGTCGGATCCTCCTCCAGGACCTTTTGCAGGGCTTCCAGGAGCTTGCCCTCTTCCGTGCCTGCCGCAGGCTCGATGGCCAGGCCCAGCACTGGCTCGCGCGCCTCGATGCGCTCCAGGCGCAGCAGGTGGCCGGGGGTACAGAGGGTGTCGCCGGTGGTGGCGTGACGCAGGCCGGCAAGCAGGACGATATCCCCGGCCTTGGCCTGGTCCAGGGAGGTCTTGCGTCCGGCGTCCACGTCAAAGATGCGCGCCACCTGTTCGGTGAGAATGCGACCGTCGGCGGTCAGGAACTGGACCTTGTCGCCGGACTTGAGCTGGCTGCGGTAGAGGCGGGCAAAGACGTGACGGCGTCCCTCCCACATCTGCACCTTGAAGGCCAGGGCGACCAGGGACCCCTTGGCATCCATGGCCACCTCTTCCTCGCCGCCATCCGGCCTCAGGGCCAGGGAAGGTGGACGGTCGAGGGGGGCGGGGAGCAGCTTGATGACGCCATCGAGCAGGGGCTGGACGCCCAGATTGCGCAGGGCGCTGCCGCCAAAGCAGGGGAAGTGGGTCCCCGCCAGGGTTCCTTGGCGCAGGGCGGTCCACAGCTCCTCCGGCTCCGGGTCCTCGCCGGAGAGGACGCGGTCGGCCAGCTCCTCGTCCTGCTCGGCGCAGGCCATGAGCAAGGCCTCGCGTTCGTCCGCGAATTGCTCCCAGATATCATCGGGGCAGGGTTCGTCGATCAGGTCGGTACCCTGATCGCCGGTGAAACCGATGAGGCGCCGCTCGATCAAATGCACCACGGAGGGGCGATTCAAGGTACCTTCTGGCAGGGGAATGGTCACCGGTACTGGCTCGGCCCCCAGCCGCTGGCGCAGGCTGTCCAGGCTGTGGCGAAAATCCGCGCCTGGCCGGTCCATCTTGTTGACGAAGAAGAGGACCGGGAGGTTGAAACGGCAGCGCTGGCGCCACACCGTCTCGGTCTGGGGTTCGACGCCCCGTACGCCGTCGATGACCAGGATGGCGCCATCGAGGACGCGCATGGAGCGCTCCACCTCGACGGTAAAGTCCACATGGCCGGGGGTGTCAACGATCTGGAGCAGGTGACCGCGCCAGGGGGCCCTGGTGACGGCGGAGGTGATGGTGATGCCGTGCCGTTGCTCCTCGGCCATGTAGTCCATGTGGGCGGCGCCGTCATGGACCTCGCCAATTTTGTGGGAAGCGCCGGTATAAAACAGTATCCTTTCCGTCAAGGTCGTCTTACCGGCGTCCACGTGAGCGGCGATACCAATGTTGCGAACGTGCGAGAGCGGCGAGGGCTTAGACATCGAAATCCATGAGGCTGTGAAAATTGTGAAAAGTCAAATTTTGGGATTGAGTAAGGGGTGGGCGCTGTCCCCCCTGGCCGCCGGCATGACCCTGGCCCTGATGACGTCTGGCTGGACATCCTCCGCCGACGCCGCCATTTTCAAACTAACCGACCCCAACCAGGAGGTCGTAGGTCGGGCATTCTATGTAAAGAGTCGCAAGGAAGACACCCTTCTCGACATCGGTCGCCAGAACAACATGGGCTATGACGATATGCGCATGGCCAACCAGAAGGTGGATATCTGGGTGCCCAAGGCAGGGGATGACGTCCTGGTGCCGGAGAGCTTTGTATTGCCGGATGCGCCGCATCAGGGCATCGTGCTCAATCTGGCGGAGAAGCGCCTCTATTTTTACCCCAGCAACGGCAAGGAGGTGGCGACTTTCGCCATTAGCGTGGGCCGCGATGGTCTCGATACCCCCCTCGGGCATTTCAAGGTCACGGCTAAGGTGAAGGATCCGACCTGGACGCCCACGGCCGCCCACCACGCCGATCGCGCCAAGGAGGGGCGGGAACCCCTGCCGGCAGTGGTGCCGGCCGGCCCCGACAACCCCCTGGGTATGTTCGCCCTGCGCACCAGCGCGCCGAACATTCTGATTCATGGCACCAACAAACCCTGGGGCCTCGGCATGGAGGTGAGTCGGGGTTGCATTCGCATGTATCCGGAGGGAGTTGCACAACTCTTCCCGATGGTGTCGGTCAACGAACCCATTACCATTGTCAAACAGCCCTACAAGTTCGGCTGGCGCGGGGACGAGCTATATCTGGAGGTGCATCGTGATCCCGAGGGGACCGCAGCACCATTACACGATGTGGTTCCGGTGCGACTGGCACAGTCCCCGGACGTAAATTTGGATTGGAATGCGGTGAAACAGGCGGTGGAAAAGAACGCCGGCATCCCACAGCGTGTGGGAGGCCGGCAAAGCGCGGCGAGCCGGCTTTATTTGGACATGATCTTCTGATACATGCGATCGACACGCTGAGTGGTGGCGTCGCAGCAGGCCTGAGCGGCTTCGGCCTTCTTCAGGGCTTCGGCGGCGGTATCACGGGCCTGCTGATCGGTGCAGCCAGACATGAGGCCCAGGCCAAGGAGGGCGGCAGCGGAAAGGGAAATGAGCTTGGTCATGGATTAATTCTCCAGGAATTGTTTGAAAATAGGGGTTTCGCCCATTGGGGCTCCCTCATTTATAGCACAATGCAAAGCATGAGTGCGAGTACTTGTCGCGGGTTTACCCCAAGGGGGGCCCATTCTGACCACTGTTTAGCGTCATTAGCAAGATGGATGGACGAATTTTGGCCTCGGGGCGCGATTTCCGGGGGCTTGTCCGCTCTGGGCGCCGACCTTGTATCATGGCACCGGGCCTGGCTAGATGGGGTCTGCCCACCACCAAAGCTTGAGGAAAATAAATAAGATGAGCAACGAGATAGAGGTTCGCGCCCCCGCGATCGGCGGACGGGTTGCCGTCGTCGAGGTACTGGTCGCCACTGGAGATAAGGTGCTGAGGAATCAAGCCATCCTCACCTTGCAGGGTGACAAGGGGGCGGTCGGGATCGTCGCACCCGCGTCGGGTACTCTCGCAGAGATCCGGGTCAAGGTAGGCGACGGGGTGGCGGAGGGCGATCTCCTCCTGGTACTAAACGCCGAGACGGCGGGCGAGGCCGCCGTCACCGAGATCGCTACCGAGGTGGTTGTGCTGGGCGCAGGACCTGGCGGCTACACGGCGGCCTTCCGTGCCGCCGATCTGGGGAAACAGGTGGTTCTGGTCGAACGCTACCCGAGCCTGGGCGGCGTCTGCCTCAATGTCGGCTGCATCCCCTCCAAGGCGCTGCTCCATGCCGCCCAGATTATCAACGAGGCGGCGGAGCTGGTTCACCTGGGCGTCCGTTTCGGCGAGCCGGACATCGATCTGGATAAGCTGCGGGCGGGCAAGGACCAGGTGGTACAAAAGCTGACGGGTGGGCTGGCAGGTCTTGCCAAGGTGCGTAACGTCCAGGTCATCCAGGGCAGCGGGCGCTTCGAGGCCCCGAACCGTCTCGCCGTCGAGACTCGCGAGGGGCGCGTGCGGATCAGCTTTGATCAGGCCATCATCGCCTGTGGCTCAACGCCGGTGAAGATCCCCGGCTTCCCCCACGAGGATCCGCGGGTCATGGATTCCACCGATGCCCTGACCTTGCCGGACATTCCCGCCCGCATGCTCGTCGTCGGGGGCGGCATCATCGGTCTGGAGATGGCGACTGTCTATCAAGCACTGGGCTCGCGTATCGACATTGTGGAACTTCAGGACCAGCTCATCCCGGGCTGTGACAAGGACCTGGTCAAGCCTCTGGCAAAGGTCATCAACAAGCGTTACGACCGCATCATGCTCGGCACCCAGGTCACCGCCATGAGCGCCACCTCCGAGGGCATCAAGGTCTGCTTCGAGGGTCCGGATGCGCCGGCCGAGGATGTTTACGATCGGGTCCTGGTGGCGGTGGGTCGCCGGCCCAACGGCAAGCTCGTTGGGGCCGAGGCGGCGGGGGTGACCGTGGACGAGCGGGGCTTCATCCCGGTGGATCGGCACATGCGTACCAATGTCCCCAACATCTTTGCCATCGGCGATGTGGTGGGCAATCCCATGCTGGCCCACAAGGCCACCCACGAGGCCAAGGTCGCTGCCGAGGTCATCGCCGGCCTACCGGCCCTGTTCGATCCACTGACCATCCCTTCGGTGGCCTACACGGACCCGGAGGTGGCTTGGATGGGCCTGACGGAAAACGAGGCCAAGGCCAAGGGTATCGCCTATGAAAAGGGGGTCTTCCCCTGGGCCGCCAGCGGTCGCGCCCTGGGCATCGGTCGCGACGAGGGTCTGACCAAGCTCCTCTTCGACCCTGCCACCAAGCGCATCCTGGGCGCTGGTATCGTGGGACCCAATGCGGGTGAACTCATTGGCGAGACCGTCCTGGCCCTGGAGATGGGCGCGGACTACGAAGATATTGGCCTGACCATCCATCCCCATCCGACGCTGAATGAGACCATCTGTTTGGCGGCGGAGGTGGCCCATGGCTCCATAACCGACCTGCCGCCGCCACGCCGGCGCTAGGCAGAACAGGCGGGATGAGGTCTTGAATGGGACACCGGGAACCCGGGGCGGGATGAGTGATGCGGCCCCTGACTCTGGTCGGAAGTCTGGTTGGTCTGGCCGGCGTCGTGGCGGCGAGTACCCACCTGGCGCGCTTGCCGGAGGGGCCGGCGGCCCCGGCGACCCCAGCTCATGGCCGGCCCCCAATCGAGACCTTTCCGGCGGAGATGCGGGTGGGCATACCGCCCGCGCCCGAGACGGCCTTGCCCTTCCCGCCGGTCGGTGCGAGTAAGGGTCAGGCCTTAGATCCGGCCTTTTTCTCGCCCGAGCACCTGCTGAATCTGGGATTTTCCTTCATCGTCGGCCTGGCGGTGGGTTTCGCCTTTAAGATCGCCTTCAAGATTGCGCTGGTGGGGGGCGGTCTGCTGCTGATCGCCCTGTTTGGCCTGCAGCATGCCGGCCTCATCGGCATCAACTGGACCGGTATGGAGGTGGGTTACGATAGTTTCGCGGCCTGGTTCGGGGCCTACGTGGGCGCTCTCAAGGAATTCATGTCCAACAATCTCTCCAACGCCGCCTCCTTCACCGCCGGGATACTGCTGGGTCTCAAGATTTGATGCGGCGCTCAGGACGACCCAGGTGGCTGCGATCCAGGTAATTGCATGAGCGTGCCATGATGAGGTTGCGAAGGCTTGCTGGCCCAAGTCGCTTGCTGTTGATCGGCCTCGGGGTTGCGTTCCTGGCCGGGGTTACCCTCTATGTCACCCTCAAGTTCCTGACTGGAGGCGTTGAGCCCCAGTTGGCAGGCGTGCCCACCTCACCCCTGGTTCTGGATCGTCACGGCCGCTTGTTGCGGGCCTTTACGGTCGCCGATGGCCGCTGGCGCCTGCCAGTAACCCTGGCGGAGGTGGACCCCCTCTTCATCCGGATGTTGTTGGCCTGCGAGGACCGGCGTTTCCACGACCATGCCGGCGTCGATGTCCTCGCCCTGGGCAGGGCAGCCCTGCAGTGGGCCGCCAACGGTCGCATCGTTTCCGGTGCCTCGACCCTGACCATGCAGGTGGCGCGCCTGCTGGACGGCCAACCGACCCGGGGCCTGGCGGGCAAGACCCGGCAAATGCTCACCGCCCTGGTCTTGGAACGGCGGCTGGACAAGGCTTCCATCCTCGAGCACTATCTGCTTCTTGCACCCTATGGTGGCAATCTCGAGGGTATTCGCGCCGCCACCCTGGCCTGGTTTGGCAAGGAACCCGGGCGCTTGACCCCGGCCCAGGCAGCCCTGCTGGTGGCCTTGCCCCAGGCGCCCGAGGCGCGGCGTCCGGATCGGGATCCGGCCGCGGCCCGGCGGGCGCGCGACCGGGTGCTGGCGCGGGCCGTCGCCGCGGGTATCCTCGCCAGCGACGAGGCCGAGGCGGCGCAGCGGGAGCCCGTGCCCAGCCGGCGTCGCCCCTTCCCCATCTTGGCCCCCCACGCCACCCAGCGGGCGCGGGTGGCGCATCCCGAGTTGGGGGTGCAACGGCTAACCCTGGATGCGGACCTCCAGGCCAGGCTCGAGGCGCTGGCTGCCGAGCGTGCCCTGGCCATGGGCGAGCGCCTGTCCCTGGCCCTGCTGGTCGCGGATCACGGCACCGGCGAAGTTCTGGCCTCCGTTGGTTCCGCGGACCTGCTGGCGGGGGACCGCGAGGGTTTCATCGACATGACACGGGCGGTGCGCTCGCCGGGATCTACCCTCAAGCCGCTCATCTACGGCCTGGCCTTCGAGGCTGGCATTGGTCATCCGGAGAGCCTGATCGAGGACAGGCCCGCGGGCTTTGGGCGCTATGTCCCGGCCAATTTCGACCGCGACTACCAGGGCACGGTGACCCTGCGCCGTGCCCTCCAGCTCTCCCTCAACATCCCGGCCGTCAAGCTCCTGGAGGCGGTAGGACCGGCGCGCCTGGTGGCCCGGCTGAAGCGGGCCGGGGCCCGGCTCGAGCTTCCGGACCTGTCGCCACCCGGGCTCGCTATCGGCCTGGGCGGGGTGGGGCTGCGCCTCACGGACCTGGTGGCCCTTTATGGGGCCATCGCCCGGGGCGGGCGGGCTCTGAGGCTGGTCGAGAACCTGTCGGCGCCTTCGGAATCGATCCCAATGGGGACCCAGGTCTTCCAGGACTTGCCCAACCCGCAGCGGGTGTTGGAGGAGGGCGCTGCCTGGCAGGTCGGCAATATCCTGGCCGGGGTACCGCCACCCGCAGCCGCTAGCACCGCTGGACTGGCTTTTAAGACGGGCACCTCTTACGGCTATCGGGATGCCTGGGCCCTGGGTTTCGACGGCCGGCATGTGATTGGCGTCTGGGCCGGCCGCCCGGATGGCGCCCCCGTGCCCGGACTCACCGGCATTAGCGCGGCCGCCCCCCTGCTCATCGATGCCTTTGCCCGCCTGGGCCCACGTCAGCCCCTGCCCCCGCCCCCGCCGGGGGTCTTGCAAACGACTACCGCCAAGCTGCCCCCACCCCTGCGACAGGTCGGCGGTTCGGCCGCGACCTCGGGCCCGCGCATCGCCTTTCCCCCCGCGGGTTCCCGCCTCGCCCTGGCGCCCGGTGGCGAGGCGGAGCTGACCCTGAAGGTGCGCGACGGCCAGCCACCCTTTACCTGGTTCGCTGATGGCGCCCCCATCGCCCGGGAGCCCTATGCCCGGGCCACCCGCTGGCACCCTGCCGGACCCGGCTACACCACCCTCGCCGTGGTCGATGCCGAGGGTCGGTCCAGCAGGGTTCGGGTCTTTCTGGAGCCCGGGCCCTGAGTGCAATCGCGGGTCCACCGTGTCAAACTGACATCTTCCCCGGCACCTAACCTGCCAGCCTCTCAGCCCCGAGCCTCGATGCCCGCCTCCGTACCCCTCCCCGATCGTCTCATCAGTCCCGATCCGGCCCCGGAGGACAATGCGCTCGATAGGGTCATCCGCCCGCGGAAGCTGGCGGATTATGTGGGCCAGCCGGCGGTACGGGAGCAGATGGAAATCTTTATCCACGCCGCCCGCCACCGCCGTGAGACCCTGGACCATGTCCTCATCTTCGGCCCGCCCGGCCTGGGCAAGACCACCCTGGCCCACATCATCGCCCATGAAATGGCGGTCGGTCTGCGCCAGACCTCGGGCCCGGTGCTGGAGAAGCCCGGGGACCTGGCGGCCCTCCTCACCAATCTGGAGCCGGGGGACGTCCTCTTCGTGGACGAGATTCACCGCCTGAGCCCGGTGATGGAGGAGGTTCTCTATCCGGCGCTGGAGGACTTCCAGCTGGACATCATGATCGGGGAGGGGCCGGCGGCTCGCTCCATTAAGCTTGACCTGCCGCCCTTCACCCTGGTCGGAGCCACCACCCGCGCGGGCCTCCTGACCTCGCCCTTACGGGATCGCTTTGGCATTGTTCAGCGTCTGGAGTTCTATTCGGCGGAGGATCTGGCCCATATCGTCGCCCGCTCGGCTCGTATCCTCGGCATCGAGACCGAGGAGGCCGGTGCCGCTGAGATCGCCCGCCGCTCTCGGGGCACGCCGCGCATCGCCAATCGCCTGCTGCGGCGGGTGAGGGACTTTGCCCAGGTCAAGGCTGACGGCCGCATCACCGCCGCGGTGGCGGATGGCGCCCTGTCCCTACTCAAGGTGGATACCCTGGGCTTCGACCACATGGACCGCCGCCTGCTGGCGGCCGTTATCGAGAAATTCGATGGGGGTCCCGTGGGTGTCGAAAGCCTGGCCGCCGCTATTGGGGAGGAGCGGGGTACCATCGAGGACGTTCTGGAACCCTTCCTCATCCAGCAGGGCTATCTGATGCGCACCCCGCGCGGACGCATGGCGACCCAGACCGCCTACCTGCATCTGGGTATCCGGCCGCCGCGCCCAGCCGCTACCCAGGGTGGTCCATTGGGGGATTTGTTTGGCGAGATTTGACAATAGGCTTGGATCGGTTCCTTCAGCCTGACTCGGCGCCTGCGGCACCGAATGTACGTGCGGGCGAAGTTGGGCTAGATGCAATGAAGGCACAGCTCCATACAGCCGGACTGGGCCTTGAAGCCAAGGCTGATCGGTAACGACGAACTCGCGGCTGGCTGATCGAGGTGGTTGAAAACGAAGGGTCATCCTGGCCGAGTGCCATGCATAGGCTTTCAGATGGGATTCTGAAGGGATCCGCCGGTCGAATGACCGGTCTGGGGGATGCACGAACGGCAGGAACTAGCCGCGAGGTGCCTGCCACAAGCCCCATCAGGTCAATCCGGTTTTCAATTCTGCCCGCTACCTCATGGTTGCCGCTTAGGAACCCCTTCCAGGCCCGTACGCCACCGGCCATTGTCTGTGCCGTCCTGATCAGGTCCGGCCTGCTGGTCGCCTCCGGCGGATGGGATACCCGGCTTCGCCATGCGCAGGTCGGGCAGGAAAACCGCCAGCATGCCGATCAGCGGCAGGAAGGAGCAGAGCTTGTACATTGCCTCGATGCCCCAACGGTCGGCCAGTTGCCCGAGCACGGCGGCGCCGATGCCGGCCAGGCCGAAGGCCAGCCCGAAGAACAGGCCAGAGATGGTGCCCACCCGGCCGGGAATCAGTTCCTGCGCGTATACCACCATGGCCGGGAAGGCCGACGCCAGCATGAAGCCGATGGCCAGCGTTAGCAGGGCCGAGGTGCCCAGGCCCACGTAGGGCAGCATCAGGGTGAACGGCGCCACGCCGAGGATCGATAGCCAGATCACCCGCTTGCGTCCTATGCGGTCACCGAGCGGCCCGCCGAGCAGGGTGCCCATGGCTACCGCGAACAGGAAGATGAACAGATGGTACTGCGCCTCGCGGGTGCCGATACCGTAGTGCTGCATGAGGAAGAAGATCAGGTAGCTGCCGATGCTTGCCAGATAGAAGAACTTGGAGAACATCAACGCCAGCAGCACGGATAGGGTGGATAGCACCTGCCGCCGGGGCAAGGAGTGCAGCCTGGGCGCTGCCGCCTTTTTCGGCTGGCGGTGCTGGTTTCGATACCAGAAGCCGACGCCGGTCAGCACCATCATGGCTAGCAGCGCGAACAGCGAAAACAGGGCGATGCTGCACTGGCCATGCGGCAGCACGATCCAGGCCGCGAGGAGTGGACCGAAGGCCGCACCGGCATTGCCGCCGACCTGGAAGATCGACTGCGCCAGGCCGTGCCGCCCACCCGAGGCCATGCGTGCCACCCGCGAGGCCTCTGGGTGGAACACCGCCGAGCCGGTGCCGACCAGCGCCGCCGCTAACAGCAGCATCGGAAAACTCGAAACCTGCGACAGGGCCAGCAGCCCGATCAGCGTGCAGCCCATGCCCAGTGCCAGCGAAAACGGCTTGGGATGACGGTCGGTGTAATAGCCCACCAGCGGCTGCAATAGTGAGGCCGTGAACTGGAACGACAGCGTGATCAGGCCAATCTGCGCGAAGGAAAGTTGGAAGCCGCTCTTGAACAGCGGATAGATGGCCAGCATCAGCGACTGCATGGTGTCGTTGAGGAAATGCGAAAAGCTGATCGCGCCCAGCACATTGAAGGCGGTGCGCTCGGCAGGGGTGTGCTGGGTGGCGGAATGGGTGGAGGCGAGTGACATGTGTCGTGACGTGCCGGAGGTTTTCAGGGCCACCCCTGGTGTTATGGGTGGGGAGGTGCCCTGCATCAGGAATTTCCGGATGATGCTACGCGAACGGCGACCGCCTGAGTAGAGCGGACATCGGAATGGCCGGATTGCGGAAGTGACGTCAGCCAGGTCCAGGCCGGGAACAGCCAGGGCTAACATTGGACCCTGCGTTGTGCCCAGAGCGCCGCAAGCGCCGTTTCACACTGGATTCCACCCGCTGCTGACGCGCTGCCCTTGTCATTCCCGTCCGGAAAAAAGCATACACCTGGACCTTCAAAACAGTGGGAAGGGGTACTCATCCCCAAAGGGGTTCGCGGGCCGCGCCCGCCCCGCACGCTTGATGAGGACCGGATCTCCGACCTTGGCTCGACTGAAGAGCAGCTTGGCATCCTCGTATTTCAGCCGCACGCAGCCGTGGGAGTCGGCGTGACCCGGTAGCCAGCCCTCGTGGATGAAGTAAGGCCCATAAAATTGCAGGGAATAGGGCATGGGGGTGTTCTGGTCGAAGAAATTGGTGTACTTGCCAGAGCGTTTGTCCTCCTCCTTGGACAGGACGCGAAATTCCCCTGCGGGTGTCGGGTGCTCGGCGGAGCCGGAGGAGATGGACCCGCTGGCGAAGACCCGGCCATCCTCGCGATATTCGTAGGTCTGGGAGTCGAGAAAGATGGTGATGGCACGCTGCTGGGCCGGGGGGATGGCGTACCGCGGATCTTCCGGCGGCTGGAAACGCCCCGTTGAGGTGCTGTCCGGGTCTGGCTGGGCCTCCCGGATCTCCTCTTGATAAGCACAGCCGACGCCTGCCAGGGAACTGGCAAGGAGGGTGGCAAGGGCAAGGCGAATGTTTGACATTTTCCTCTCTCGATCCGTTGCCCAAGCATGGCCCATGACGTGGTCCGATGCAACCAGAAGCCTTGTCTAATGGAAGATGAGCCTGAAGGAGAGGTCGCGTTTCCAGCCAGAGTTAAACCTTTTGGGGGCTGGTGAGGGCATCATGCGAGGATGATCGTGCTGCTGCAGATCCAGGGGCCCAAAACCCCTGACGAACTAAGGGGCTTCCTGGCGGGCAGTCTGGCGGTCGAGTTTCACACGACGAACTGTGCGGTGGCCTACAGCTTCTCTTGCAGAATCTGAGCCGCTTCGCATCAGTGAGTACGACCTCCTGCCGGTCCTGGCGGATCTTGGGTCCATTGCCAATGCCTCCTTCATCGGTGGGATCAGCGCAGGCCCAGTTGCTCGGCCAGTAATTGAGCCTTGAGGATTAGGCCAATCTCAATAGCTACGCTGGAAGGGCGGTTGAGGTCTTTAGGGAGCTCATGGGGATCGAACCAATGATAGTTGGTATGTTCCGGGCCCAGCCTCGGGGTTATTTCCTGCTCCGTAAGCAACAAGAAGTAGTGTAATTCCCGTAGGCCCACGGCGTAGCCCAAGGTGCTCATACCCACTTCCCCCAGGGGGCGGATATGCCGGTCATGGGGGGTAAGGCCGGTTTCTTCCGCCAGTTCTCGCAGCACCGCCGCCCGAGGGGATTCGCCGGGGTCCAGGTGGCCACCGAAGAAATCCCAAAGTCCGGCCTTGCGGACCAGGGTACTACGCTTGCCGAGCAGAAATTTGCCAGTCTTATAGCAGTAGACCAACATCCAGGCGCCTGGCTCTATATTCACGGTGTCTTCTCGCTGACAAATTCCCAGACTTGGCAGCCAGCAGTTAGGCTTTGGGCCCTAGATGGGGCGGCTGACATTTAACCCCGCCAATCCTGCTCATTCTAAACGGGTAATGAGGAAAGCAGAAATATCCAGACCGGGCCGGCGGTTCAAGCGATTGGGTTCTGGCGGGTCCCTAGTGGGCGGTGGGTGATTGCGAAGCCGATAGGGTCTGGGTGATCCGCCTCGGCTCATCAACCCGACCTTGACGCCCGTCAAGACCCGCTGGCGACGAAAGATTATAATTCCCCGAGAATTTTCCCCCTCGGGCTCTCTACCATGGCTGCATCTCCTCGGATCGAACTCGTCTGCCCCGCCGGTAGCCTGCCGGCCCTGAAAACCGCCATCGACAACGGCGCTGATACGGTGTACCTGGGTTTCAAGGACGCCACCAATGCGCGCAACTTCACCGGGCTGAATTTTGACCCGCCGCGCCTGCGGGAAGGTATCGCCTTCGCCCACGCCCGCGGTCGCAAGGTGCTGCTGGCCCTCAATACCTATCCCCAGGCCGGCAACTGGCCGAGTTGGACGGCGGCGGTAGATCGCGCTGCCGAGTTTGGCGTCGATGCCGTGATCCTGGCCGATCCCGGGCTCATGGACTATGCGGCCAAAACGCACCCAGGGTTGCGGTTGCATCTCTCGGTCCAGGGTTCGGCGACCAGCTACGAGGCGATCAACTATTACCACGAGCGCTTCGGTATCCAGCGTGCCGTCCTGCCGCGCGTCCTGTCCCTGGCGCAGGTGGAGACTGTCATCGCCCACACCCCGGTGGAGATCGAGGTCTTCGGCTTCGGCGGCCTGTGCGTCATGGTGGAAGGGCGCTGCGCCCTGTCGGCCTATGCCACCGGCGAATCGCCCAACTGCAATGGCGCCTGCTCTCCGGGCCGTTGGGTGCGCTGGGAGGAGACGCCCCAGGGGATGGAGACCCGCCTCAATGGCATCCTGATCGACCGCTTCGCCGAGGGGGAGCGTACCGGCTACCCGACCCTCTGTAAGGGCCGTTTCGAGGTCGAGGGCGAGACCTATTACGCCATCGAGGAGCCCACCAGCCTCAACACCCTGGAATTGCTGCCCGAATTGGCGCGCGTGGGTATTCGTGCCATCAAGATCGAGGGCCGCCAACGCAGCCCGGCCTATGTCGCCCAGGTCACCCGGGTGTGGCGGGCGGCCATCGACGCCGTCAGGGCCGCCCCGGAACGCTTCCAGGTGGCCCCGGCCTGGATGGCCGAACTCAACAAGGTCTCCGAGGGCCAAAGTCACACCCTCGGTGCTTATCACCGGCCATGGAAATAACCCCACCTCCCGGGGAGACCCGCCCGATGCAACTGGCCCTCGGCCCCCTGCTCTATTACTGGCCGCGCCAGGAGACCCTGGATTTCTATGCCGGGATCGCCGCCAGCCCGGTAGAGGTCGTCTATCTGGGCGAGACCGTCTGCTCGCGTCGCCACGAACTGCGTCTGGAGGACTGGCTGAGTTTGGGCCGGGATCTCGCGGCCGCCGGCAAGGAGGTGGTCCTGGCCACTCAAAGCCTGATCGAGTCCGAATCCGATCTCAAGACCTTGCGCCAGATCGTCGATCAGCAGGAATTTCGGGTCGAGGCCAACGATATGGGCGCCGTGCGCCTGCTGGCGGAGGCGGGGGTGACGAACTGGATCGCCGGGCCGACGCTCAACGTCTTTAATCCCCGTACCCTGGAACTGCTGATGGCGGCCGGTGCCGGGCGCTGGGTCCTGGCCCCCGAGGTGTCGGGGGTGGCCTTGGCCGAGATCCGCGCCGGCCTGACCACTCCCATCGACACGGAGGTCTTCGCCTATGGTCGTTTGCCCCTGGCGCATTCAGCGCGCTGCTTCACGGCCCGCCATTTCAATCTGCAAAAGGACGCCTGCGAATTCCGCTGCCTCGCCATCATGGATGGGCTGCCGTTGCACACGCGTGAGGGCGAGCCCTTCCTGACCCTCAATGGCGTCCAGACTCAATCGGCCCGGGTCCACAATCTGTTGGCCGATCTGCCTGGCCTGGTCAACCGCGCCGAACTGCTGCGCATCAGTCCCCAAGGTGCCCATACCCTGGAGATTATCAACCTCTTCCGCTCCGCCCTGGAGGGAAGGCTGACTCCGGCCGCCGCCCTCGACACCAGCCGCGACTATATGCCGGAGGCCCCCTGTAACGGTTTCTGGCATGGCCGGCCCGGGGTTGAGCAATACGTCGCCGCCTAGCCCCCAGCCCACCACCCTTCCAACCCCGTTCAGTCCCGTCTGGTCCAACGGGTGACCTTGCTTATTGCTCTGGAGTTCGAACATGACCTTCCCTCCCCGTTTGCCTCGCCCGCCCCGCCTCATCGCCGCCCCTCTCGACCGGCTCCGGCAGCGCATCGACGCGCGGCTGGAAAACCCGCGCATCCCCGACTTCAACCTGCCCCCGGCCCTGGCCAGGTTCCTGGCATTGCTGCCCGCGCAACCGCCATCCCTGGCGCTGACCCTGGCTCTGAACCTGGCGCTCGATCGTATCCTTCCTCGTGACGTCCTCGAACCCCTGACCGGGCGCTGGCTGCGCATGATGGTCACCGATGCCGGTCTGACCCTTGACTTCCACTTGGGTGAGAAGGGTTTCCGCTCTGGTCCTCCCCCGGGTCAGCCCCTGGGTGGCAAGCCCAATCTCACGCTTTCTGCCCGCACCCGCGACTATCTGGCCCTGGCCCTGCGCGAGGAGGATGCCGACACCCTCTTTTTCAGCCGCCGCCTGCGCATGGAAGGTGAAACCGACCTGGGTCTCCTGGTTAAAAATACCCTGGATGCCGTCGATTGGGATGCCTTCAAGGAACGGCTGGAGCGATTCTTGCCGCCGCGTGATCCGAAGGCGGCGGAGTTTTACGCCCTCTAATTCAAGGGGTTGTCCTGTCGCCCAAAAACCGACTAGATGGATCGGGATAGTTGGGGCGCGAGTTCCTCCAGGATGTCACCCAGGGCCTTGCCATAGCCCCTGACAAGGGCCTCCGGCGACGCCTCCGGGAGCTGGATGCGCCGGCTGATCGTTCGCTCAGGTGCTGCCGCCGGTGTCACCCCCTTGAGATCGACTAGGGTGAACTGGATCGTCATGACCGCCGCCGGCGTCTGACCCGGCCGGAAGTCGCCATAGAGTTCGGTGACGGTAGCCTCCAGCACATGGCTGGCTGGCGTGCGCGTCCCGGGTTGAGCGACGGAGCGGAAGGGACCGGATCGATTGAGCCAGTCCGCCATGCGCGCTCCGAGGAGGTCGCCCGGCTCGGCGATAAAGGCCTGGTAGAAGTCGGACGAGTAACGCACGTCGTCCACCCGCAGGACCAGGGACCTGCCCGCAAAGGCGGGGGCGACCCGCACCTTGCCCATCCGCAGCGTTTCTGGGCCACGTTTTTGGATGGAAACTGGGGGTGGCGGCTCGATGACGTAGGTCGCGGCCTGAGGGATCGGCTTGCCGATGGCACAGGCCGTCAGGGTCAGCGCCACCCAAATCGTCATGGTGATACGAGCAATCATGGTTATTTCCTCCAGGGAAGCTCGTTCTTCTCCGGCGGACCGCCGATGAAGATGCCGGCCGGATACTGCTTGGCGGTCTCCGACAGGGTTTGCAGGTTGTCGGCAGTCGCGCGCAGATCCTGGACGATGACACGCACGTCATACTGGTTATCGCCAACCAGGGCATCGATACGCTGTATGGTCTGGTCCAGATTCTTGACGATGCGGTCGAGACTGGCGCTCGCGGCCAGCACCCGCAACCGGGCCGTGAGGGCGGAGGCATTGTCCAGGGTCTGTTTCAGCCCTGGATCGGCCAGCAGGTCGTCCAGGTGCTTGGACGCGCTGGCGACGTGATCGATGGCCGCGTCGATGGGGGCACCGGCGATAACCTTATCGACGTGCTCCACGGTTGCACGCACGTCGGTGAGCAATCCCAGTGCCTCTTGGGACAGCCCCGCTACATCCAACCCGTCCGCCTTACGATTCAGGGTCTCGATCAGGGTATTGAGGTTCTTGCCGATGATATCGATGTGGGTAGCGTTGAGGCTCGCCAGGAACTGTTGCGCATTGCCGATAATCTCGCCCGTCAGGCTGGGTGCCGAGGGGATGTAGGCATAAGCGGGCTTCCAGTCGAAGGGGAGTTCCGGTGTGAGCGTGGGTCCTAAGTAATCCAATGAGACGTATAGCTGGCCGGTGATTCCCGCGATTTGGGTCTGGGCCCGTAGCCCCCGGGCGACATAATCAGGGATTTCCCGCTTAAGCTGCTCGATCTGAACCCAGTTGGACGAGATCTGCATACGCACGACGATATAGGCCTTGCGGTCGCCTACGGGCACAGCGTTCTCGTAGGTAGCTGAAGTGCTGGTTATCTCAGAGACGGTCCCCATGGGTATCCCGCGGTATTTGACTGGGGACCCGATATCGAGACCCGCCACGGACTCGTTGAAGTAGGTCTCGATGGTCAAGGTCGGCTGGAACAAGGAGCGTCCGCCGAGGATGAACAACACGGCAAGCAGGAGGGCGACGGTCAGGATGACAAAGAGTCCTAGACGGAAATAGTGATGCTCTTGCGTCATGGCCGGTGCTCCGAGGTCAGTGACCGGGCCGCTGCGGGGGCGCGTCCGGGGTGCGGTTGAAGAACTGCCGGACACGCGGATCATCGCTATGGTCACGCAGGTCCTTGGGGTTGCCCTCGGCGATGATGCTTCGGCTCACCGGATCGAGCATCACGCCCCGGTCGGCGATATTGAAGATACTCTGCAGCTCGTGGGTGACCACCACGAAGGTGAAACCGAGGTTGTCCCGCAGCCCGAGAATGGTCCGGTCGAGATTGGCAGCGGTGATGGGATCCAGGCCAGCGGAGGGCTCATCCAGCATCAGGATGTCAGACCCCAGGGCCATGGCGCGCGCGATCCCGGCACGCTTGAGCATGCCGCCCGACAGCTCTCCGGGCATTAGCGACTCCGCATGGCCCATCTCCACCTGGCGCAAAAGGAGGCGCGCGGTCAGGTTCTTGGCGTCGAGGCTCAGGTCGGTAAATTCGTCCAGCGGGAACCTGACGTTTTCCAAAACGTTGAGGGAGCCGAAGAGGGCGCCGCTCTGATACATGATCCCGAGCTTGCGCTGTAGCGCGGACTTCTGCGCCGGTGTTGCGTTGACGATGCTCTCCCCGTCGATCTGGATGTCACCTCCCATGGGGTCATAGAGCCCGATGATGTTCTTCATCAGGCTCGACTTGCCGCAGCCCGAGCCCCCGAGGATCACCAGAATCTCGCCTCGATGCACCTCGAAGGAGGCGCCGTCCAGCAGCACCTTGGTGCCGTAACCCATGCGCAAGTTGCGCACACTGATGGCCGGACCTGGGGTGCCCTCCGGCCGCGGTGGTGCCATGGCCGGGGTAGCGGTGGTCCGCGCCACTAGAGTCATCGGCTATCCGCCCACCAGTACGGTGAAAATCCCGTCCAGGACCACGATCCAGACAATGCTGGTTACCACGGCGCTGGTGGCTGCGAGACCGACGGAGGTGGCACCGGCCCCGGTCTTGAGTCCGCGCTCGCAGCCGATGGCGGCGATCGTCAGCCCGAAGATGGCAGCCTTGAAGATCCCGAACAGAAAATCCCCGGCGCCCACGGCGCCAAGCAGATGGGTGTAGAACTGGGTGAAGCTGATCCCAAACCCGGTCAGGACCAGGGCCCCGCCGAAGAGTCCCACCAGATCCGCGATCACGGTCAGCAGCGGCATCACCAGGATCGAGGCGAGCAGCCGGGGCAGCACCAGGAAGTGCACCGGCTCGAGACCGAAGGTCAGGATTGCATTGACCTCCTCGTTCACCTTCTGCGTACCGATCTGGGCAGCGAAGGCCGCTCCGGTCCGGCCGGCAAAGACAATGGCGGTCATGAGCGCCCCCAGTTCGCGCAGCATGGCCACTCCGACCCCATCGACTACGAAGATGACGGCCCCGAACTGCCGGGCCACCAGCCCGATCTCAAAGGCGATGATGACCCCCATCAGGAAGCCGATCAGCATAACGATGGGCACCGCGTTGGCACCGGCCTCCGTGGCTACGCCGAGGGTCTCTCCCCAGCGCACCGCGCCCCGACCGATCATGGCCCGTCCCAGGGCGCACCCACAGTCCCAAAGGAAGTCTGCCATCCCCTTGAGGTAGGCAATCTGGTGGGATGTGGCTTCGCCGATATGCTCGATGATCCCGACCTGCGGCCTGAGCGCCGCCGCACTCCGGAGGATCTCGGGGTCGTAATCCGGGATCAGGGTGGCCAAGTTTGGCGCCAGACCGCGAATTTCAACCCCTGCCCCAGGCGGCCGCTCCCGACGCGTGAGGTCGAAGAGCATAGCGATACCCGCATCGTCGATGTACTCTAGCCGGGAGGCATCGACGACGACCGGACGGTCCGGGCACCTGTCGATCGCCTCCGAGGCCGACTGCCATAGGGGTCCGGCTGTGTAAGCGGTAATGCGTCCCTCGAGCACGAACGCCACCTGATGATCGTTTGTCGTCGCGTCCGTCGTGGCCATGAGGGTTGGTGGGTACCTGCGGCTGTGAGGCCAGTATTGCTGTGGGTCGTCGGGATACCTTTGGGATTGGGTACCCATCACTTGACCCAAAATGGCGCGTCCAGGTCAGGATTTTCCTGTTACCCGCACCGATCGGTGAGGCTAATGAGACACAGCCTCAAGGGGCCACGCTGATGCATCTTACGCCCGGAGACTGTTAAGATACAGACCCATGGCTCTATCGACGCATTTCAAGGAATCCTTCAAGACCGCCCTGGCGATGATGCTGGCCTACGGCATCGCCCTGTCGATGGACTGGGAAAAACCCATGTGGGCGGCGTTTGCGATCGCCGCCATCAGCCTTGCGACGGTCGGGCAGTCCATCCACAAGGGTGCCCTGCGCATGTTGGGGACCCTGGTGGCCGTGGTCGTCTCGCTCACCCTGGTGGCCCTGTTTCCCCAAGAGCGTTGGTGGCTGATGGTGTTTCTGTCGGCCTTCGTCGGGCTTTGCACCTACCGGATGGGGGGCAGCAAGCGCCCGTACTTCTGGAACGTGGCGGGATTCGTGAGCCTGATCATCTGCATGGAGTCCGTCCCGGCGGCCGAGCACGCCTTCGATCTCGCCGTGCTGCGCTCGCTGGAGACCGGTCTTGGCATCCTCTGCTACACACTGGTCACCGTCTTCCTCTGGCCCACCGGCACGGTGGCGCGGCTCGATGCGGCGGTGCGCGGGCTTGCCGCCACCCAACACCGCCTCTACCAGGGCTACCTCGGGCTGCTCGCCGGGAAAGACCAAGGCGAAGACCTGCAGCCGCTGCGGCTGCAAGAGGTCCAGCAGCTCGGCCAATTCAGCGATGCCCTCGCCGGCGCGCGGGCGGACACCCACGAGGTCTGGGAGCTGCGCCGACAGTGGGCTGGGCTCGAGGCCGATTTTCGGGAAACGATGGCGGCGTTGGCGCGCTGGCGCGAGAGCTTCGACGAGGTACAGACGCTGGACCTGCAGGCGCTGATCCCTGACTTCCCAGGCCTGGCCGAGGAACTGGACGCCCGTCTCGGACAGATCGAGCGCATCCTCTCGGGCGAAGCCCCCGAGCGGCAGCCAAAGCCTCTGGACCCGTCCTTGAATACGGAGGCGATCCGTGCCCTGTCCCATTTCGATCGGGCGGCGCTGGCGCTCTTTCTTAGCCAGCTTCGGCGTCTGGAGTCCCTGACGCGGTCTTTGTACGAGACCGCCGCCGACATCAAGGGTTTCGCGGCATCGAGCCCGCCGCCGGTGGAGCCGGCAAAGGCGCGGGCCGGCTTTGTCCTTGATGCGGACGACCTGGCGGCCGCGGTCCGGGTCGTGGCCGGCATCTGGCTCGCCTATCTGTTGTGGATCTATGTCGAGGTTCCGGGGGGCGTCGGCATCGTCATTATGACGGGCTCCCTGGGTATGGCCCTGGCCACCAACCCGCAGTTGCCCATGCGCCTCGCGTTCAAACCGGTCGCCCTGTCCATCGCCTTCGCGAGCATCCTCTACATCTTCGTCATGCCGCGGCTGTCGAGCTTTACCGAACTGGGGTGGCTGATCTTCGCCGTGACCTTCGCCATCTGCTACCTGTTCTACCGACCCCAGCAGGTCCTCGGGCGGACGGCCGGGCTGATCATTTTCGTCACCATGGCGGGCATCTCCAACGAGCAGAGCTACAGCTTCCTATCCCTCGCCAACACGGCCCTGATGTTTGCGCTGGTCTTCACGATCCTCGCCCTCGCGGCCTATGTCCCGGCGTCGCCGCAACCGGAGAAGGCCTTTGTTCGCCTCCTGCGCCGCTTCTTCCGCAGCTGCGAATACCTGGTCTCGACCCTGGGCTGGGACCCGGCGTGCCGGCCGACGCGGCTGGAGCGCTGGCGCCGGTCCTACCATGCCGCGCAGATCGCGACCTTGCCACAGACGATTTTGCTCTGGGCCAAGTTTATCCATCCCAGGCTGCTGGCCGGTACCACGCCGGAGCAGTTGCAGGCCCTCACCGCCGATATCCAGGCGCTCAGCTACCGGATGCAGGAAACCCTCGAGGCGCGCGCCGCGGTCCGCTCCGTGCCCGCGGGACCGGAGGTGCAGCATGAGATCGACACCTGGCGCATTGGACTCAAGGAGGTCTTCCGGCGCCTGTCACTCGCTCCCGATGCGGCGGATCATGTTGGCTTCCGCGCCCTGCTGGACGGCCAGCTTGACCGCCTGGAGGCGCACATCGAAGCGGCCCTGAACCAGGCGGACACCGTGAGCGTCCCACCGGCTGAGGCCGAGCGTGCATATCGCCTGCTCGGCGCCCATCGGGGCCTCTCCGAGGCGGTCATCGCGTTTGCGAAACAGACGGTCGGCATCGACTGGCCGCGCCTGCGCGAGGCGCGTTTTTAACCTGGCAGCAGCACCCATGAACTTCATCCCCAGCGAATTTGCCATCGGCGAGGTCTATTTTCCGCCGCTCCTGATCGCCGCCGTGCTGGGCATCGTCCTGGCCTGGCTGACGGCCAACCAACTCAATCGTTACCGCCTGTCGCGGTTCTTCTTCTATCCGCCGCTGGTGCTGCTGGCCCTGGCGGTGATCTATACCGTCATCATCGGAACCTACGTCATCCCGTCATGAACAAGATCCCCGCACTGCTGAGATACGCCCTGACCGGCGCCGTGGTCCTGGTCGCCGTCCTGGCCGTCCTGTGGAAGTACTGGGCCTACGTCACCAACCCCTGGACCCGCGACGGCCAGGTGCGCGCCAATGTCATCCAGGTCGCCCCCCGCGTGTCGGGGCCGATCATTCAGTTGCCGATCCGGGACAACCAGCTCGTCAAGGCGGGCGACCTCCTGTTCAAAATCGACCCCCGCACCTATCAGGCGGCCCTGGATGAGGCCCGCGCCAAGCTCGATGAGACCCGTGATCGCATCAAAGACCTGGAGGCCCAGGTCAAGGCCGCGGAGGTCGCCATCGACCAGGCGGAGTCCGGCATCAAACAAGCCGGATTTGCCGTGGAGAGCGCCGAGGCCAC
>JBGAUE010000038.1:0-34883 GCA_044228795.1 Chromatiaceae bacterium
CTGACTTGATCCCCTCGGGATCAATAGACGGGGCCTGCGGGCCCCGTTTTCCGTGGTGCTGAAAATGCCGGTATTAGACCGGCTCTAGCCGCCGCGCCCCGGCCGCGGTCCCCAGAATCAGGACATCCGCCCCGCGCAAGGCAAACAGGCCCACGGTGACTACCCCAGGGATGTTATTGATGAGCTGCTCCAGTTCCCGGGGCTGATGGATCGCCAGCCCTGCCACGTCCAGGATGACGTTACCGTTGTCGGTCACCAGGTCCTGGCGCCAGACCGGGGTACCACCGAGTTTGACTAATTCTCGGGCGACATAGCTCCGGGCCATGGGGATGACCTCCACCGGCAAGGGGAAGCGGCCCATGACCTCCACCAGTTTGCTCTCATCGGCAATGCAGACGAACTTCTCGCTGGCGGCGGCGACGATCTTTTCCCTCGTCAAGGCCCCACCGCCGCCCTTGATCAGTTCGAGGTGATGGTTAGATTCGTCGGCGCCATCCACGTAAAGGGACAGAGCGCCAACCTCGTTGAGATCAAAAACCGGGATACCGAGCGCCTGCATACGCTGGGTTGAGGCCTCCGAACTCGAAACGGCTCCCTCGATCCGGCCCTTGACCTTGGCCAGGAAGTCAATAAAGTGATTAACCGTGCTCCCGGTACCGACACCGACCAGGCCTCCCTGCACATAATCAATGGCGGCCTCGGCGGCCAGGCGTTTCATCTCGTCTTGCGTCATCATGATCTCCTCGTGTGCTTGTTGATATCGCCACCATGATAGCAAAGCCTCCCGAGCCAGACGGCTTGCGGGTGAGATGGGAACATGCCTGATCACTATATCGAACGGATTTTGCGGGCGCGGGTCTATGACCTGGCCCGGGAGACGCCCCTGACCCGGGCGGAGGGCCTGTCGCGGCGCTTGGGTAACCAGGTGCTGCTGAAGCGCGAAGACCTGCAGCCGGTCTTTTCCTTTAAGCTGCGCGGGGCCTATAACAAGCTGATCAATCTGGACAAAGAGAGCCTGAATCGCGGTGTTATAGCCGCCTCAGCGGGTAATCATGCCCAGGGTGTTGCCATGGGCGCGGCGCGACTGGGGGTCCAGGCCACCATCCTCATGCCCCGGACCACGCCCGCTATCAAGGTCCAGGCCGTGCGCGGCTTTGGCGCTAAGGCCGTGCTTCATGGCGATTCCTACGACGAGGCCTATGCCCAGGCACTGATATGGGCGGCCGAGCGGCACCTCACCTTCATCCATCCCTTCGACGACCCGGATGTCATTGCCGGTCAGGGCACCATCGCCATGGAGATCCTGCGCCAGCATCCCCAGCCGCTGCACGCCGTCTATGTCCCCGTGGGTGGCGGCGGCCTGATTGCGGGGATAGCGGCCTATATCAAGTATGTGCGGCCCGAGGTGAAGGTGATTGGGGTGGAGCCAGAGGATGCCCCGACCCTCCATAGCGCCTTGGCCGCCGGCCATCGGGTGGAATTACCCCAGGTGGGGCTCTTTGCCGACGGCGTGGCGGTGCGCCTGATCGGAGAGGAGACCTTCCGCGTCGTGCAGGGGCGGGTAGATGAGGTCATCCTGGTAAGCACGGACGAGATTTGCGCCGCCATCAAGGATATCTTTGATGATACCCGCGGTATCGCCGAGCCCGCCGGGGCCCTGGCCCTGGCGGGGCTCAAACGCCATGTCCAGGCGACGGGTATCCAGGGCCAGAACCTGGTGGCCATCGAGAGCGGGGCTAATATCAATTTCGACCGGTTACGCCACGTCGCCGAGCGCGCCGAACTCGGGGAGCGCCGGGAGGCCTTGCTGGCGGTGGAAATCCCGGAGCGCCCCGGCAGCTTCCTGGAATTCTGCCGCGCCCTGGGCAAGCGCCAGATCACCGAGTTCAATTACCGCTATGCCGATCGGCGGCGAGCCCAGGTCTTCGTGGGCGTCGAGTTGGGGCGTGGGGACGAGGAACGCGGGGAACTCGTCGCCCGCCTGGGGGAAAAGGGCTTTGGCGTGGTGGACATGACGGATAACGAGACGGCCAAGCTCCACATCCGTTTCATGGTGGGCGGCCATGCCCAAGGCCTCGCCGACGAGATGCTGGTGCGCTTCGAATTCCCCGAGCGGCCCGGCGCCCTGCTGAATTTTCTGACCGGGCTAGGACGGCGCTGGAATATCAGCCTCTTTCATTACCGCAATCATGGCGCTGCCTACGGGCGCGTGCTGATGGGGTTGCAGGTTGCCACACCGGAACGTCCCGAACTGCTCCAGCGGCTGGATGGCTTGGGGTATCGCTATTGGGAAGAAACCGACAACCCCGCCTGCCGCATCTTCGCGGGTGCGAGCGGTGCCGAGGATTAATATTCCGGAGGGGCGAACCCACAAGGGGGCTCAGGGTTTGCCGCGGGCTGCCAGCTTCCGGAGCCTCTAAAACAGGGATGATTTAGGGCAGCCTACAGGGACGTATTCACGGCGGTCCGGAAACTGGCAGCCCGCGGCAAACCCCGGCGGGGATCCAGCCTAGTGCCAGGTGTATAACCGCTGCTCCGTCACGACCATGTCCAGCCGGATGTCCCAGGGGCGGACCGCAAGCCGTTCGACCCGCTGGCACTCATGAGCCAGGCCCACCAGGAGGGGACGGCGCCAGTAGGTGCGGGTCCTCAGGTAGGCGAGCGTCTGGTCATAGTAGCCACCACCCATGCCAAGTCGGTTGCAATCGGCGTCAAAGCCGACCAGGGGCAGGAACAGTAGATCAAGGGCCCAGGGCGGTCGAATCCGGCTGTTGCGGAGGCTGGGCTCAGGGATGCCGTAGCGGTTGGCCCGCACGGGGTCACCCGCATCATGGCGGACAAACCAGAGCTTGCGCCTGGGGTGGGGCCTGAGCACTGGCAGGAGACAGGGTTTGTGACGGGCCTGGGCTAGTTTCAGCAGGGGACCCGGGTCGATTTCGCCATCAGCGGCCCAGTAGCCGCCAATATGGCGGGCGCGAAGAAACTGCATATGTTTGCCCAGGATACGGGCAAGTTGTTGGGCGTGATGTCGCTGGGTGGCGTCCGAGAGGCGACGACGTTCGGCTCGCAACCGCCGTCGCAATACCGTAATGGCAATCATGATGGAAGAGGAAAGGGGGACATTCCCCACCTGTGCCGCCAAGACCTTTGTTCTTGAACCAGTAGGTTCAAGTGGGGACAGTCGGCTTTGCTTCAGGCTTCCCGCTCGGAGCGGACATGCGCAACGGCTCCACGGTCATGCCCCCAGGGTAATGAATAGGCTCAAGAAAATACCCAGGCCATTTTCGAACACCGCAGGGAATGTCTAAATACAAGGCTATACGCTTTCTGACTCCAGGTCTAGCCCCCTTTGTGTTTCCAGAGTGCCGGCCAGGCGCTGTTGCATGATCTGGAGCCGGCTGGTGTCGGCATTGGCGCCGGGAACGGCCTGATGCTGACGGAATTGGATCAGCTCATGGGCGAGATTGAGGGCGGCCATGACGGCAATGCGGTCGGCGCCGACGATGCGGCCAGACTGGCGCATCTCGCGCATGCGACGGTCCACCAGCCGCGCGGATTCCATGAGCCCGTCCTCTTCCTGGGGGCTGCAGGCGACGCGATATTCCTTGTCAAGGATGCGCACCGTGATCGGGACTTGTTCTTGTTTCACAAATCGTCCTCCATGGTTTTGAGGCGAGAGATCATGGACTCAACCTTGCTGCGGGCGAGCTCCGTATTCTCGACGAGTTGGGCGCGATCTTCACCCAGGGTGACCTGACGGGCACGCAGCCAGGTATTTTCCTCACGCAACCGGTTGCAGACCTGGATAAGCTCATCCACCTGTCGTTCAAGGGTCTCGATATCGAAATGGCTCACGATTTTGCTTCCGAAATAGGATCGGCGCACTATAAAAGGGTCAACCGCCAGGGTCAATCGGGCATCCGTCAGGTACGCAGGCTGTCCCGATCCCGGCCAGTTGCCTGCCGGGTCATGTTATGATGCACCGGTCTTGCACCCCTTGTCCAAATCGTAGCCATCTCCATGTCCGCAACCCCGGATTACGCCTATCGCCAGCTTGTCCATGGGCTCGAGGAATCGACTCTGAACGCCTCCCCCGCGGAGGCACACGGCCTGTTGTGCGGTCTCATGTGCGCCGGTGCGGCCGAGGCCGAGACCATCTGGAGCCGGGAACTCTTCACCCATGGCGATCAGGAAAGTCGGCCGGTGGTTCTCCCGCCGCCGTTGCGGACCCTGGCGGAACAGGCACGGGCTGAAATCGAGGGCGAGGATCTGGCCCTGACCCTGGTCTTACCCGATGAGGAATGCCCTCTGCGCGAGCGGGCAGAGGGCCTGTACGACTGGGCCCGGGGCTTCATTCTCGGCCTGGGCCTGGCGGGCCTCAAGGCCGAGGGGCTATCGGACCAGGCTCGCGAGGTCCTCGACGACCTGCTGGAGATCACCCGCATGGATCTGGAAGGCCTGGAGGGCAGTGGGGGCGGGGACGAGGAGGAAGGCTCCCTAATGGAATTGCAGGAGTTTCTCTGGGTCGCCGCCCGCCTGCTCCATGAAGAAACCAAACAGGCAAGGGACTAACGCCATGGCTATTGAGATCTCTCCCGCCCAGGCCTTGTCCAAGTCACCGGTCATGGCTCCCAGCATCTCTCCGGCGGAATACCAGCGCCGTCGTCGTCGCCTGCTTGCCGCCATTGGGCGGGAGGGGGTAGCCATCCTGACCACGGCCCCGGAGCGGGTGCGTAACGGTCACACCCATTACCCCTATCGCCAGGCCAGCGATTTTACCTATCTGACCGGCTTTCCCGAACCAGATGCCCTCCTGGCCCTGATCCCCGGCCGCAAGGAGGGTGAGGTCGTGCTTTTCTGCCGGCCTCGCGATCCGGAGCAGGAGGTCTGGGAAGGTGCCCGAGCCGGAGTCGAGGGGGCCACCCAGTTTTACGGGGCTGATCAGGCCCATCCTGTCGCCGCCCTGGATGAGGAACTGCCCAAGCTGATCGCGGATCGCGACCAACTCCACTATCCCTTGGCCCGGGAGGCTGACCTGGATCTCAAGGTCATGGGCTGGATTCAGAAACTGCGGGCCCAGGCGCGCGCCGGGGTGCGCGCCCCGCGGGCCCTGGTCAGTCTGGAGGCACTGCTCCACGAGCAACGCCTCATCAAGGACAAGACCGAGATCAAGCTCATGCGCCGCGCTGCGCGGGTCTCCGCCGCGGCCCATCGTCGGGTGATGCGCTTCTGTCAGCCGGGACGCTGGGAATTCGAACTGGAGGCTGAATTCACTCGCGCCTGCGCCGAGGGCGGAGCTCGCTTCCAGGCCTATCCACCCATCGTTGGGGGTGGCGCCAATGCCTGCGTCCTCCACTATGCGGACAATGCCGGACGCTTGAAGGGGGGAGACCTGGTGCTGATCGATGCCGGCGGCGAGTTGGACGGCTATGCCTCCGACATTACCCGCACCTACCCGGTCAGTGGTCGCTTTAGCCCCCCACAAAGAGAGCTTTACGAGGTGGTCCTGGCCGCTCAGGCGGCGGCCATCGCCAAGGTGGCGCCGGGCAATCGCTGGATCGAACCCCACGAGGCCGCCGTCAGAACCCTGACGCGGGGCCTGGTAGAATTGGGCCTGCTGGTAGGGGGGCGCAAGGCGGTGCCCAAGCTCATCCGCACGGAGGCCTACAAGCCCTACTTCATGCATCGGACCGGCCACTGGCTGGGTATGGACGTGCATGATGTGGGTGACTACAAGCGCGACGGTGACTGGCGTCGCTTCGAGCCGGGCATGGCCCTGACGGTGGAACCCGGGCTCTATGTTGCTCCGACCCGTCAGGAGGCACCCAAGCGCTTCCGGGGCATCGGCATCCGCATTGAGGACGACCTGGTTGTGACGGCGGAGGGTAACGAGATCCTGTCCCGCGATGCCCCTAAGTCGGTGGCGGAGATCGAGGCCTGGATGGGGGGCTAGGCCTGGCTTCAGCCTCGGAAAGGACAGAGAGCGGTAATCGAAATGTCAGCCACAAGATACGATCTGGTCATCGTGGGGGGGGGGCTCGTGGGGGGCAGTCTGGCCTGTACCCTGGGACGTGCCGGCCTGCGCGTGGCCCTGGTGGAGGCGCTGGCCCCCGCCGCCCGGAGCCAGCCCAGTTATGACGAGCGGGTCCTGGCCCTGTCCTGGGGTAGCCGACGCATCCTGGAGGCCATGGGCCTGTGGGAAGACCTGGCCCCTGGGGCGGAGCCCATTCGTTGCGTCCATGTCTCGGATCGGGGCCACTTCGGCTTTGCCCGGCTCGATAGTGCGGAGGAGGGGGTGGCGGCCCTGGGTTACGTGGCCCCGGCCCGGCTCATCGGCCAGGCCATCCAGGCCCACTTGGGAGGCGTCGATGTCTTCTGCCCGGCACGCCTGATTGGCTTTCATCTCCGGGAGGAGCGCGTCGATATAGAGGTCGCGAGCGAAGGTGAGTCCCGGCTCCTGAGTGCCGCCCTGCTGGTGGCGGCGGATGGCGGCGATTCCGCGATTCGCAAGCGGCTGGGATTCGATGCCCTGGAGCGCGGCTATGGCCACGACGCCATCATCTCCACTGTCACCCCGGATCAGCCCCAGGCCGGCGTCGCCTTCGAGCGCTTCACGGACACGGGCCCCCTGGCCCTGCTGCCCATGACCGAGGGGCGCTATTCCGTGGTCTGGACGGCCCGGGAATCCGAGACGGGGGCGATTCTGGGTCTCGATGACAAGGCCTTTATCGATCACCTCCAGGCTCGCTTTGGCTTCCGGCTCGGCGGCCTCGCCCGCCCTGGGCGGCGGCGGGCCTACCCCCTCAAGTTGATGCTGACCCGCAAACCGGTCCGTCAGCGCCTGGTCCTCATCGGCAACGCTGCTCACACCCTGCACCCGGTGGCCGGCCAGGGCCTGAATCTCGGTCTGCGCGACTTGGCAGCCCTGGCCCAGATCGTCACCGACCGGGTCCGCGCCGGTGCTGATCCAGGTTCCCCGGAGGCCTTGAGGGACTACCAGTGCTTGCGGGGGGGCGACCAAGGTCGAACGGCATTGGCGACGGATTTTCTGGCCCATCTCTTTATCAACCCCTGGTTGCCCCTGCGCCTGGGACGTGATTTGGGGCTCCTGACCCTGGATCTGATGGCGGGAGCGCGCCATCACCTCGCCCGGCATTTTATGGGCACCGCTGGGCATCTGCCCCGGATGGCCCGAGGTTTACCCCTATGAGGACCCCGGATCTCGAATGCGATCTCCTGGTGGTAGGGGGTGGCATGGTGGGCGCAGCCCTCGCCGCGGCCTGTTCTGCCCAGGGCCTGATGATTGCCGTCGTCGAGGCCCGGGAACCGAGCCGCGATTGGCCAGTGGGGGAGATTGACCTGCGCGTCTCCGCCCTCAGTCGCGCCAGTCAGCGCCTTCTGGAGCGCCTGGGGCAGGGCCCGACGGTCTGGGAGCGTATCCAGGAACTGGGCGTCAGCCCCTACCGGGAGATGCGGGTCTGGGACGCCGTCGGCGGCGCGGGCATCCATTTTGATAGCGCCGATCTCGGGGAGCCGGATCTGGGTCATATCGTTGAGAATCGCGTCACCCAGCTCGCGCTCTGGGAGCGGTTGGAGGCGGCGCCGGATGTCCGTTTGCTTTGCCCCGCTCGCGGACTCCGTCTGAACCTGACCCCGGATCGGGCCCTGCTCCACCTCACCGATGGCCGTCGCGTCGCCGCCCGCTTGTTGGTGGGCGCGGACGGGCGCGATTCCTGGGTTCGTGCTCAGGCGGGGATAAAGTCCTCGGGGTGGGATTATGATCAGCAGGCCATTGTCGCTAATGTCCGGACCACTGAGCCCCATGAAGAGACAGCCTGGCAGCGCTTCCTGCCCACCGGGCCCCTGGCCTTGCTACCCCTGGCGGATGGCCGCTGCTCCATTGTCTGGTCGGTGACCGAGGCGCGGGCGCGGCAACTCATGGCCCTGGACGATGCCGCCTTCCTGGTGGCATTGGATACGGCCTGCGAGCGGCGTCTTGGCCCCGTGACCGCGATTGGCCGCCGCGAGTCCTTCCCCCTGCGCCTCCAGCACGCGGATCAATATGTCAGGCCCCACCTCGCTCTCATCGGCGACGCCGCCCATGCCATTCACCCCCTGGCGGGGCAGGGCGTGAATCTCGGCTTTCTGGATGCTGCCCAACTGGCGGAAAATATCACTGAGGCCCTGGCCAAGGGCCGGGATATCGGTGGTCTCTGGACCCTGCGTCGTTACGAACGTGCCCGCCGGGGCGAGAATATGCGCATGTTGGGGGCCATGGAGGGATTCAAGCGGCTCTTCGGTAACAGTAATCCCCTGCTGGTGGCGGCCCGTAACCTCGGTCTGGCCGTCGCCGATCGCTCGCCGGCCCTCAAACGGGCCTTCATCGAGCAGGCCCTGGGGCAGGGGGAGGATTTGCCAAGGCTGGCGCGGCGCTGACCGGGAGTCTGGCTGGATCAGGAAAATCCATTCCGGCATCCAAGTTTTGGATTGGGAGCCTCAGCCCCCTTCCAGTAACCTTTGAACCCAGTACCGAGGCCGAGGCCCGGCCGACCACATAGATCACGGAAAAATGCGCTTATGGCCGAGATTCCCGACATCACCGCAGCCGAACGCTGGATGGTCCAAACCACGCTGCGGGAACGCTATGGCCGCGAGATGGATGTCAAGATGGCGGATGCCGAGATCCGGCTCTATGCCTCGGACCGCGAGTTGACCTCCTGTCCGGTCATCTTCTGGAACGCGGAGGACGGGTGTAATTTCGTCATCTTTAAAACGGATGATCGCCGTTACCGTTGCCAGTTCTTCTACCGGGTCCACCAGCAGATGGGTACGGGTGTGGACGAGTATGATGACCTGTCCGAGTGCACCGTCTCTCTGCTCCAGGCCCAGGCGGACTACACCGCCGAACAGCGAGGGGATCTGCCAAGCCGCTAATTTTCATTGCCCTCGTCGTGACGAAGGGCAAATTCATAACGAGACCAGCAACAACGAGGGGAAATCATGACCGCGAAGAATGCCTTTTATGCCCAGTCCGGTGGTGTCACCGCCGTGATCAATGCCTCGGCCTGTGGCGTCATTGAGACGGCGCGCCAGCATCCGGACAAGATCGCCAACCTTTATGCCGGCCGTAACGGTATTATCGGCGCCCTGACCGAGGACCTGATCGACACCGGCAAAGAGTCCGCCGCGCGCATCGCCGCCCTGCGCCACACGCCCTCTGGCGGTTTCGGCTCCTGTCGCTACAAGCTCAAGAGCCTGGAGGCCAATAAGCGCGAATACGAGCGCCTGATCGAGGTTTTCAAGGCGCACGACATCGGCTACTTCTTTTATAACGGCGGCGGCGATTCCGCCGATACCTGCTACAAGGTTTCCCAGCTCTCCGAGGCCTTGGGCTACCCGGTTCAGGCCATCCACGTCCCCAAGACCGTGGACAACGACCTACCTATCACCGACAACTGTCCCGGCTTCGGCTCCGTGGCCAAATACATTGCTACCTCCACCCTGGAGGCCTCCTTCGATGTGCGGTCCATGTGCGCTACCTCCACCAAGGTCTTCGTCATCGAGGTGATGGGACGTCATGCGGGCTGGATTGCCGCTGCCGGCGCCCTGGTGGCGGATCAGGGCATCCCGGTCGTCACCCTGTTCCCCGAGGTGGAGTTCGACCAGGACCGGTTCCTGGCGGCGGTCAAGGCCAGGGTGGAGCAGTACGGCTACTGCACCATCTGCGTTTCCGAGGGGTGTCACTACCCGGACGGCCGTTTCCTGGCCGAACAGGGAACCCGCGATGCCTTCGGCCACGCCCAACTCGGCGGCGCCGCCCCGGTGGTGGCCAACATGATCAAGGAGGCCCTGGGCTACAAGTTCCACTGGGCGGTAGCCGACTACCTGCAGCGAGCGGCCCGTCACCTGGCATCCAAGTCCGACGTGGAGCAGGCCTATGCCCTGGGCAAGGCGGGTGTCGAGTATGCCGTCGCGGGTCATAGCGCTATCATGCCGACCGTGGTGCGTAAGTCCTCCTCGCCCTACGTCTGGGAAATCGGCATGGCGCCCCTGTCCGAGGTGGCGAATGTTGAGAAGTTTATGCCCAAGGACTTTATCAGCGAGGATGGCTTTGGTATCACCGACAAGTGCCGTGATTACCTCTATCCCCTGATTCAGGGCGAAGATTATCCTCCCTACGAGAACGGGTTGCCTCAGTACGTCACCCTGGAGAATGTGGCGGTCCCCAAGAAACTGGCACCTTTCAGCCTCTGAGGCTGTTGGGTAGGGGCGGAGGCTCGGTAAGGGCACTGTCCCTTTTGCCGACCGGGCCCTCAGCCGCAATGCCTGGCCACTTTGGAATGAAGGAACGATCATGACCCTTGACCGTGCCCGAGAGATCATTACCGAGCAACTTATATTCGGTAGCGGTTACAATCGTAACGCTGTGCGGCTCTTGTTAGGAGAGGTTCAGCGCGAGCACGGCCAGGGGGCGGTCGAGGGGCTGGTCCGCGAGCTGGGTCTGGAGGAGCGATTCGGGCTCAAGCCGGGGACGGACTTTTCCGGGGTCGGCCGCTAGCTGCCCCCGGGAAGCGCTCTAAACGGGACCCCTCCGGGGCCCCACATCACCAACCATGAAGCACCCTTGGGTGCACTGAATCAATCAGGAGTCGATATCCATGTCACTAGGTTTGATCTTCGCCCTGCTGTGCGCGTTCGTCGCGATCGGCTACGGCGTCGTCTCCATCAAGTGGATCCTTGCCCAACCCGAGGGCAACGACCGCATGAAGGAGATCGCCGCGGCCATCCAGGAGGGGGCCTCCGCCTACCTCAACCGCCAGTACACCACCATTGCCATGGTCGGTGTCGTCCTAATGGTCGTCCTGTGGTGGAGCCTCGGCGCCCACACCGCCATCGGCTTCCTGATCGGGGCCGTCCTTTCCGGGGCCACCGGCTTCATCGGGATGAACATTTCGGTGCGCTCGAACCTACGCACCGCCCAGGCGGCCAACAACGGCATGGACGCGGCCTTACAGATCGCCTTCCGCGGCGGGGCTATCACCGGTATGCTGGTAGTCGGTCTGGCCCTCCTCGGTGTCGCCGGCTACTACGGCGCCCTGACTCTGATGAACGTGCCCCAGGAAAAGGCGCTGCACGCCCTGGTCGGACTCGCCTTCGGCGGCTCCCTGATTTCGATCTTCGCCCGGTTGGGCGGCGGCATCTTCACCAAGGGCGCGGACGTGGGCGCCGACATCGTGGGTAAGGTCGAGGCCGGGATCCCCGAGGACGACCCCCGCAACCCCGCCGTCATCGCCGACAACGTGGGCGACAACGTGGGCGACTGCGCCGGCATGGCCGCCGACCTCTTCGAGACCTATGCGGTCACCGTCGTTGCCACCATGCTGCTGGGCGGGCTCCTGTTCACCGGCCAGCAGACCAACGCCGTCATCTACCCGCTGGTTCTTGGCGGCGTCTCCATTATCGCCTCGGTCATCGGCACCTTCTTCGTCAAGTACATCCCGGGCAAAAAGATCATGAACGCCCTGTATCGGGGCCTGATCGTTGCCGGCGCTCTCTCCGCCGTCGCCTTCCTGGTCGTCACCTGGTTCATGATGGGCAACGTGACCCTGTCCAATGGCCATAATGCCCTCTGGCCGCTGTTCTCTGCCTCCCTGATCGGCCTGGCCCTCACCGCCCTCATGGTCGTTATCACCGAGTACTACACCGCCACCGAGTACTCCCCGGTGCGCAATATCGCCAAGGCCTCCACTACCGGCGACGGGACCAATGTCATTGCCGGGCTTGGCGTCTCCATGAAGGCCACCGCCGCCCCGGTGCTCGCCATTTGCGCGGCCATCTGGGCTGCCTACGACCTCGCCGGTCTCTATGGTATCGCCGTCGCCGCCACCTCCATGCTCTCCATGACCGGCATCATCGTTGCCCTTGACGCCTACGGCCCCATCACCGACAACGCCGGCGGCATCGCCGAGATGGCCGAACTCGACGAGAAAATCCGCAACATCACCGACCCCCTGGATGCCGTCGGCAACACCACTAAGGCCGTCACCAAGGGCTACGCCATCGGCTCCGCTGGCCTCGCTGCCCTGGTCCTGTTCGCGGACTTCACCCACGCCCTGGGGGCCGCAGGCAAGCACCTGTCCTTCCAGCTGGATAACCCGGCGGTCCTGATCGGTCTCTTCATCGGCGGTCTGGTTCCCTACCTGTTCGGGGCCATGGCCATGGAGGCCGTGGGTCGTGCCGCCGGCGGTATCGTGGAAGAGGTTCGTCGCCAGTTCCGCGAGATGCCCGGGATCATGAACCACACCCAGAAGCCGGACTACTCCAAGGCTGTGGACATGCTCACCAAGGCTGCTATCCGCGAGATGATCATCCCCTCCCTGCTGCCGGTGCTGCTGCCCATCGTCGTTGCCTTCGGCATGAAATGGCTCATGGGCGGCGACGCCGGGGCCCTGGCCTTGGGCGGCATGCTCATTGGCACCATCGTCACCGGCCTCTTCGTGGCCATCTCCATGACCACTGGCGGCGGTGCCTGGGATAACGCCAAGAAGTATATCGAGGATGGCAACTACGGCGGCAAGGGGTCTGACGCCCACAAGGCGGCTGTCACCGGCGATACCGTCGGCGACCCCTACAAGGACACCGCCGGCCCCGCCGTCAACCCGCTGATCAAGATCATCAACATCGTGGCCCTGCTGATAGTGCCCATTCTGTGACGCACTCCTGGCGCCGGTCACGCACCGGCGCCAAGGCCACCCTCAAGGCAGTGCCCGGTTTGCGCCTAGCACCGCGATGCAGGGAGATTCAGGGGTTGGCGTTGCTACGCTGGCCCCTTTTTTGTTGTTGGCGCCTGGTTGGCGCCCGCGGAGAACCAAAATGAATCTGGACAGAGTCAACTCGGGCGATCACGTACCCAACGAGATTAACGTGATCATCGAGATCCCGTCTCACTCGGACCCTGTCAAGTATGAGCTTGACAAGGAAACTGGCGCTATGTTCGTGGATCGTTTCATGAACACGGCCATGCACTACCCCTGCAACTACGGCTATGTGCCTCATACCCTGTCCAACGACGGTGATCCGGTAGATGTACTGGTGCTGACGAGCTACCCCCTGATCCCCGGTTCCGTGATCAAATGCCGTCCGGTCGGCGTGCTCAAAATGACCGATGAATCCGGTGACGACGCCAAGATCCTGGCCGTGCCCACCGATAAGCTGTCCCGTCATTACCGCTCCGTTCAGGACTTCCGTGACCTGCCCGAAGTCGTTCTCGACCAAATATCCCACTTCTTTGAGCATTACAAAGATCTGGACGAGGGGAAGTGGGTCCGCATCGCTGGCTGGGGCGGCGCCGACGAGGCCAAGACCGAGATCCTGGCCAGCGTCAAGATGTATCAGGACGCGCCCAAGAAGCCCAACTTCTAGGCCTGGCCTGCTCCTCTGCCCGGGGGGAGGGGAGCCTGGTGAGTCAGTGGCTTAGGATGATGGTTCCTCCTCGCTTCCCGGCTTGCCCATCCCTTATTCCTCCAGGCTGGAAGCCTCTCGCCATGAAAATTTGCCTTCTCTCCGATAGCCACGACCATATCCCCTTGCTGGACGCCGCCGTCGCCCAGGCCCAGGCCCTCGGAGCCGAGGCGGTGCTGCATTGTGGCGACCTGGTCGCTCCCAGCACCTTGCGTTGCCTGGAGAAATATGGGCTGCCGGTGCATATGATCCATGGCAACAATACGGGTGACATGTTCACCCTCGGGCGCCTGGCAGCAGACCCTGGCAGCGTGGTGGAATATCACGGCATGGACGCGGGCATTGAAATGGGTGGCCGGCGCATCTTCCTCGTCCATTATCCCCACTATGCCCGCGCCATGGCGGCCACCGGGGACTGGGACCTGGTCTGCTGCGGCCACAGCCACCAACCCACTCAACAGTGGCTTCCGCACCTGAAGGGTGGCCGGACTTTGCTGCTGAATCCCGGCACCGTTGGCGGCGTGGGGCAGGCCGCGGCTACCTGGTTTCTGGTCGATCTTGAGACCCTGGAATGCGAGGCCCACGAGCTCGATAAATTTCTGGAGCGCCGGGCTCACGCGCCCGGTGCGGTATGATCGCAACCCCAGTCATGACGGGACTGACCCACTTCAACGCGGCCGGCGAGGCGCGGATGGTCGAGGTAGGCGCCAAGGCGGTGACCCACCGCTGCGCTGTCGCCGAGGGTTGGATTAGACTCCTGCCCGCGACCCTGGAGCTGATTCTGGCTGGCGGCCACCAGAAGGGGGACGTGCTGGGCATAGCCCGCATCGCCGGCATCATGGGTGCCAAACACACCGCCGATCTGGTGCCCCTTTGCCACCCTCTGGCCCTGACGCACATCCGGGTTGATCTGGAGCCGGAGGTGGAGACCGCCCGGGTTCACTGCCGCGCGCGTGTCGAGACCTTGGGTCAGACCGGCGTGGAAATGGAGGCCTTGTGCGCAGTCCAGGTCGCCCTTCTGACGATTTATGACATGTGTAAGGCCGTGGATAAGGGTATGAGTATCGAATCAGTGCGTCTGGTGGAGAAGTGGGGTGGCCGGTCGGGCCATTGGTGTCGCGATGACCAGGCCCTGACGGGGACCCCAGGCGCATGAATACCCGCTATCGGCAAGCTACCTTTCTGCGCGCGGTGGCGCGCCTGGATCAGGCCCCCGACGACATGGGGCGCGAGGTGGCCTTCGCCGGCCGTTCCAATGCTGGCAAGTCCAGTGCCATCAACACGATTTGTGATCAGCGTCAGTTGGCGCGCACCAGTAAGACGCCGGGGCGGACCCAGCAGATCGTCTTCTTTGAAACTGGGGAGGGCCGCCGCCTGGTGGATCTGCCGGGGTACGGTTACGCCCGGGTCTCGGAGGCCATCAAGCTCCAGTGGCAGGAACTGATGGCCGATTATTTGCGCCACCGTCACTCCCTGATCGGCTTGGTAGTGGTCATGGATATCCGTCATCCCCTGACGGACTTTGATTTGCGGATGCTGGACTGGAGCCGTGAGTCCAGTCTGCCTCTACTCCTGCTTCTCACCAAGAGCGATAAGCTCAAGCGGGGGGCCGGCATGGCTCAGGCGGAACGGGTGCGGCAGGCGGTGGCCAAGGAGGGCGACCGCATCCGCGTCGAACGTTTTTCCTCCTTCGATCGCCAGGGTATCGAGCCGGTTCATGAGGTGCTCGATCACTGGTTGGGTCTGGCGGACTAAAGATGTGCCCTGGCCAGGTGCAGTACTGACTGCCCCTGGCAAACCACCCTTCAGGTAAGCCCCGGCCGGGCTGAATCTTCAAGTGCCAATCTAAAATTCGCCCTTGGCGGCTCCCCGCATGATCTCCTGTATGGTCCTGCTGATGCGCTGAGCGGCCGCCTTGAGGTCCGGGGGCAGGGCCTTGCCCCCATGAATCATCAGTTCCAGGTTCAGGGAATAGAGCCAGAGACGTCCCTCTTTGTCCTCGACCAAGGCGATGCGGCAGGGCATAAAGCCGCTATATTGGTCACGGTATTCAAGCATGAGCTTGCCCACTCCGGCGTCGCAGAAGGACAGGAAGTTGACGTAGCGGTAATCTTCCCCGGTGATGGCCTTGATCTGCTTGTAGAAAGGGGATTCCCCGACAAATAGGAAGTTGCGGCTGGTGGCCAGGCTTTTGAGGGATTCGATCACATCCTCCGGGGTCAGACCCTCTTCCACCTGCTCGGCCCACATCATGGCGACGCCTGGGTCGCCTGTCGCCAACAGACGCTGGCCCAATTCGCCATAGACGCGGGGGAATTCGCTGTCGAATTCGGCTAGGGCTGGCGCCAGTCTCAGATAGGCGTAGCCCAGTCCGATAAGGCTGGCAAGGCCGATCAGGGCCAGCAGATTACGGATGATTTTCACGGCGTTTCTTCTCCCGGTGGTGTCCCCACTTTTTTAATAGTAAAACCAGGATGGGTCTGACCCCCCAGGGAATCAGTCAGCCCCACCCTGGTGAAATGCCTAAGCCAGAGGCTACCAGCGGTTATAGCCGCTGTTGGGCACCATCATGGGCGCTGGCATCTGGGTGGGATAGCCACCTGACCAGGGCGTGGGCTGTCCTGGGTAGCCGGGGACACCGTAACCTTGGTTGGCGGGCGGGTAGGCCATGGCAGGCGGAGCGTTAAACTCCTGACCAAAGGGCATGGGCGGGGTCATTTCCCGACCCATGGGGGGCTGGGGCGGCTGGCTAAAGATGGCCTCGGCGGCCTCACGCTGTTCGGTGGACATCTGGTCAATGATCTTGCGGTAATTCTCCCACTGCGCCTTTCTGGCCTCGCGGCGTTGCTCGGCCTGCTTCCAGGGCGGCGATTCAGGCATGGTTATGCCTTTGGAAGCGGCACGTTCGCGCATCTCTGCCCAGTGCTGGTCACGTAGGGCTGCCCGCTCCTCGGGGGTGGCATTGCGCATCTTTTCCATTTGGGCGCGATGTTCCTCGGGGGTCATCAGGTTCCAGGGGGCCTGATCCGAACCTCTGGCGGCGGCGCGCTGGCTGGCGCGTTCGCGCATGGCCTGCATGGCCTGCTCGTGGCGAGCCATCCATTCCTCATCCATGCCGCCAGGACCACCCATGTCCTCCATGCCGGGTGGGTTGGTCCACGCCGGCATCTCGGGCATTTCAGGCATTTCTGGCATCTCGGGGGGCGAAATGCCAGCTTCCTCCCAGGGGGGTGATTCGGGTAGTTTCAGTCCCGCCGTTTCGGCGCGCTTGCGGAGTTCCTCATAGCGTTGTTTGCGCTTGGCCATCATTTCGGCGCGGCGCTCCTCCATGCGCTTATGGGCGGCTTCAGAACGATCGGCCGCGGACGCAACTGGGTTGGTCTCGGCGCCAGCCGGTGCCGCGGCTGCGGGGGCGGCGGGGGTAGCGGCTGCGGCTGGGGGGGCTGCGGGGGCCGCAGCTACGGGTGCTGGAGCTACCGGGGCCGGCGGAGCCACGGGAGCGGCTTGAGGTGCCGGTGGAGCCACGACTGCTGGGGCTTGAGCGGCGGGGGCGGTAACGGATTGCGCCAGGGCCGCCTGGCTCAGGGCCAAGCTCAGGGCCGCGGCCGAGGCGAAGAGGAGATAAGGGGTCTTGTCGTGCATGGGTTAGTTCCTCCTGGGAATTTTCATAATGCAAGGGGCCCGACCGATCCGGCATGGATGGCCACAGGGACTCTCGCATTCTAGTATTGGTTGCCTGGCTTGTCGTCCCCTCCCGAGAGGATTCAAGGCTCCCCGGGCCGGAATTTACTGGAACATTGACCATCTCCGCCGCTGTCGGTGATTGCCATGGCCGCCCTGGAGACTTCCACCCCCTTTCCCACAAGCCCAACCCCCGGGGTCGACATTGGGTTTTGCGTTGGACCAATAATTTTGAGCGCCCACCTGACGCCAGCCGATCCAACCTATAGAATCCCGCTCTAGGGGGTGTGCGCGGGCCCTCTCACACCAGGCCCCGCCATGTTGGGATTAATCTCAGCCAGGAGACAGAGGATGCAAATCGGTGATCTGATGGCCCAAAGTGGGGTCCAATTCGGCACCAGCGGGGCACGGGGCTTGGCGGTGGAGATGACCGACCGCGTCTGTTACACCTATACAGTCGGCTTCCTCCAATACGTCGCCGCCATCGGCGCGCTCCAGCCTGGAGGGGAGGTGGCCCTGGCGGGGGACTACCGCCCCAGTACGGGCCGCATCCTGGCCGCCTGCAGCCAGGCAGTCGCCGATCTGGGCTACCGACCACGCCACCTCGGCCGCATCCCCAGTCCGGCCATCGCCGCCTTCGGTCTGGCCCAGGGGATGCCGAGCCTGATGGTTACTGGCAGCCATATCCCGGACGATCGCAACGGCATCAAGTTCAATTTGCCGACCGGGGAGATCATGAAGGCGGACGAGGCCGGCATTCGCGACCAGGTGGTCCAACTTCCCAGTGGGCAGTTCGCGCCGGATGGCGCCTGGGCCCCTGGCGCCGCCCGGGATCTGCCCCCGGCGGATGCCGCCGGTTACCAGGCCTATGTGGCCCGCTATCTGGACTTTTTCCCGGCCGGATGCCTGGCGGGCCTGAGCATCGGCCTCTATGAACATTCAAGTGTTGCCCGCGATGCCCTTTTCGAGGTCCTCACGGGACTGGGGGCTCAGGTGGACCGGCTGGCCCGCTCGGAGGTCTTCATCCCCGTGGATACCGAGGCCATTCGCCCCGAGGATATCAGCCTGGGGCGTAACTGGGCAGCCACTGGCCACTATCAGGCCCTGGTATCCACGGATGGCGATGGCGACCGGCCCCTGGTCTCAGACGAGCGAGGTGAATGGCTACGCGGCGATGTCGCCGGTATTCTCTGCGCCCGCTATCTGGGCGCCGAGGGCGTGGCGACCCCGGTAAGCTGCAACACGGCCCTGGAGAAGAGCGGCTGGTTTGGCTCCATCCGGCGCACCCGCATCGGTTCGCCCTACGTCATTACCGGCATGGCGGAACTGGTGGCGGAGGGCTTGCACACCGTCGTCGGTTACGAGGCCAATGGCGGCTTTCTCACCGCTACCGATCTGGTCCGTGATGGCCGCCGCCTGTCGGCCCTCCCAACCCGGGATGCCGTGTTGGTGGCTATTGCGCTGCTCTTGGCCGCCCGTGAGCAAGGCCTGTCCTTGTCTGCATTGGCCGCGAGCCTCCCCCCCCGTTTCACCGCCAGCGATCGCCTCAAGGACTTTCCGACGGAGCTGAGCCGTGAGCATCTGGGCGCCTTGACAACGGGTAATCTCCAAGAGGATCTCAAGGCGGCAGAGGCCCTGTTCGGGGAACGCTTCGGCCCCGTGGCCACCATCGACACCACCGATGGCGTGCGCATCACCTTCGCCAATGGCGAGATCGCCCACCTGCGACCCTCCGGCAACGCCCCCGAACTGCGTGCCTACACCGAGGCCGACAGCCAGGAACGGGCCTGGGAAATGAACCGTCAGAGCTTGGAACTGCTGGCGGGTTGGCGGCGCTAGGCGGCTACACGACCTCTGAATTTCATACTGATCAGGAGGCAAAGTTCCATGACATGCGATCACTGGTTCCTGGGCGTGGGACTGGCCCTGGCCATTTCGCCCCTACTGGCCCAGTCAGGGTCCGACCCTAAGGCAAGTGCCAGCCCCAGCATCTGGTCCAAGGCCGGCGCCCAGGTGCAGGAGGCGGCCGGGGCCGTTGGCTCGGCTACCAGCGAAACCGCTACCCAGGGCTGGGAGGCTACGAAACAGCAGTCGAGCCAAATATGGGAGGCGACTAAGGAGCACACCCAGCGCGGTTGGCAGGCGACTAAGGACTTCACCACCCAGGGTTGGGAGGCGACCCAGTCCTATACCCAGGAAAAATGGGAGGCCGTCAAGGGGGCCACAACCGATACGATGAAGCAGGCTCAGGCCCCCTTCAAGAGTACCAAGCAACCGGCCAGCCCGGCGGCACCGGCCCCCATTCAGTCCTCGCGTCATGACCCTCCGGTCGCCGCTCCAGCCGTGCCCGCCGGCGGTTTCGACGAATCCATGCCGGCCAAGCCGGCCCCCTGAATTGGGGCCCGGGTCCGGGCGGCTTAAAGTCGAGAATGACGCGCGCGAGGCGGCGAAGGACTTGGCGATACAGAGGCGAGAGCGGATAACAAAGTCTCTGGACGCTGTGATCGACTATAGCCGGGTGGTGAGCATCGAGGTCGGCGAGGATGTCCCTGTCGCCGTCTACCAGCAGATTCGGCAGCGGCTGAGACCGGTCGTGTCGATCGCCCTCTGAAGGCTCGCCTTTACCCTGTTGCGATGCACCAAGGGAAGGGTATCGCCTTTTTGGACACCGAAGATCGTCATGAGAGGGACCGATGAACAAGAAGGCCCTGACCGAAGCAGAGATTCGCACCAGGTTCATCACGCCCGCGCTGGTCGGCGCGCATGGGCACAAGTGGGACCTCATGACCCAGGTCCGCGAGGAGGTCTACTTCACCAAAGGCCGGGTCATGGTTCGCGGGAAGACGGTAAAGCGTGGCGTCGCCAGACGCGCCGACTACATCCTCGTTTACAAACCCAATATCCCGCTGGCCCTCATCGAGGCGAAGGACAACAACCACGCCGTCGGTGACGGCATGCCGCAAGCGCTGGACTGCGCGGAAACCCTCGATATTCCCTTTGTCTACAGTTCCAACGGCGACGCCTTTCTGGAACACGACCGCACGGTGACCACCGGGGCCGTGACCCGCGAAATTCCCCTCGACCAATTCCCCACCCCGGCCGAGCTCTGGAAGCGCTACTGCAAGGCCAAGGGGTTGGTCGCGGCAGAGCAGGCCGTCGCCGTTCAGGACTACTTCGATGACGGTTCCGGCAGGACGCCCCGCTATTACCAGCGCATCGCCATCAATCGCACGGTAGAGGCCATCGCCCGCGGTGCGAGCCGCATCCTGCTGGTCATGGCCACGGGAACGGGCAAGACCTACACCGCCTTCCAGATCATCTGGCGGCTGTGGCGGTCCGGCGCCAAGAAACGCATCCTCTTTCTGGTGGACCGCAACATCCTGGCCGACCAGACCAAGACCAACGACTTCAAGCCGTTCGGTCAGGCCATGACCAAGATCACCAACCGGACGGTGGACAAGGCGTTCGAGATCTATCTCTGCCTCTACCAGGCCGTGACCGGCACCGAGCAGGATCAGAACATCTACCGGCAGTTCTCCCCGGACTTCTTCGATCTGGTCTTCGTCGATGAGTGTCACCGCGGCAGCGCCGCGGACGATGCCGCCTGGCGCAAGGTGCTCGAATACTTCGCGACGGCGACTCAGATCGGGATGACCGCGACCCCCAAGGAGACCCGGGACGTATCCAATATCGACTACTTCGGCGAGCCCATTTACACCTACTCGTTGCGGCAGGGGATCTCGGACGGCTTTCTCGCGCCCTACAAGGTGGTGCGGATTGGGCTTGACCGGGACCTGGAGGGCTGGCGGCCGGCGTCAGGGCAGACCGACAAGTTCGGCCATGACATCGAGGACCGCGAATACAACGACAGCGACTACGACCGCGCCCTGGTGCTGGAACGCCGCACCACCCTGGTCGCCGCCAAGATCACCGAGTTCCTCAAAGCAACCGATCGCTTCGCCAAAACCATCGTCTTTTGCCAGAACATCGACCATGCGGAGCGGATGCGTCAGGCCCTGGTCAATGCCAACCCGGATCTGGCCGCCGCCAACAGCAAGTACGTCATGCGTATCACCGGCGACAACGACGAGGGCAAGGCTCAGCTCGACAACTTCATCGATCCGGAATCCACCTTTCCGGTCATCGCCGTGACCTCCCAGCTCATGTCCACCGGCGTCGATGCCCAGACCTGCCATCTGATCGTGCTCGACAAGCGCATCAACTCCATGACCGAGTTCAAGCAGATCATCGGGCGCGGCACCCGCATCAACGAGGACTACAACAAGCTGTACTTCACCATCATGGATTTCCGGCGGGCGACTGCCCTCTTCGCCGACCCGGACTTCGATGGAGATCCCGTGCAGATCTACGAGCCCGGCCCCGATCAGCCGCCCATCCCACCCGATGATGAGTCGCAGCCAGGGGAAGGGGAGGCCGGCGGGGAGGGCGACGATGATCCGTTCGGCGGCGAACAGGAGCCGCCTGGCCCGGGCGTCACGCGCTACTACGTGGACGATGTCGAGGTCCGCGTCGTCACGGAGCGCGTGCAATATCTCGACGCGGACGGCAGGCTCATCACCGAATCGCTCCGGGATTATTCACGCAAGACCCTGCGGAAGGCTTACACGTCGCTGGATGCCTTCCTTAACGCCTGGAACGACGCCGACCGCAAGCAGGTCATCCTGGAGGAGCTTTTGGCCCAAGGAGTGTTTCTTGACGAGCTCGCCGAGCTGATCGGCCGCGACTACGACGCCTTCGATCTCGTCTGCCACGTTGCCTTCGACCAACCGCCCCTGACGCGGCAGGAGCGGGCCGAAAAGGTACGCAAGCGCAACGTCTTTGGCACCTATGGCGACCAGGCCCGCGCCGTCCTCGATGCCCTGCTCCAGAAATACGCCGATGCCGGCATCCGCAGCGTCGAGTCCCTGGAGATCCTCAAGGTGGACCCGCTGCCCGCCCTGGGCACCCCCGTGGAGATCGTCAAGCTCTTCGGCGGCAAGACCGCCTATCTCGCCGCCGTGCGCCAACTCGAAACTGCCCTGTACCAGAAGGCCGCCTAGCCCATGCCGAATGTCTCCAACCTCGTCAAGACCATCCAGGACATCATGCGCAAGGACGCCGGCACTTACGGCGACGCCCAGCGGCTCGAACAACTTGGCTGGCTCTTCTTCCTCAAGATTTTCGACGACCGGGAAAAGGAGCTGGAGCTGTTGCGCGACGACTACCGCTCGCCGCTCCCGGCGCACCTGCGCTGGTCCAGTTGGGCCGCGAACGAGGAGGGCATCACCGGTGACATCCTGCTCGACTTCGTCAACAACACCCTGCTGCCCCGGCTCAAGGCCCTGACCGGCGGGGGCGATAAGATCGCCGGGCTCATCCGCATGAGCTTCGAGGATGCCAACAACTACATGAAGAACGGCACCCTGATGCGGCAGGTCATCAACAAGATCAACGGCATCGACTTCAACGCCTCCGATGACCGCCACCTGTTCGGCGACATCTACGAGAAGCTGCTGAAGGACCTCCAGTCCGCCGGCAATGCCGGCGAGTTCTACACCCCGCGCGCCGTCACCCAATTCATCGTCGAGCAGGTCAATCCCCGCCTCGGCGAGACCATTCTCGATCCGGCCTGTGGGACCGGTGGCTTCCTCACCTGCGCCATTGATCACCTGCGCAAGCAGGCCAAGACCGAGGCCGACGAGCGCCTCATCCAGGACTGCTTCGCCGGCATCGAGAAGAAACACTTACCGCACGTCCTGTGCATGACCAATCTCCTTCTGCACGGCATCGAGGTGCCCGCCAACGTCCGCCACGACAACACCCTTGCCCGTCCCCTGCGCGACTGGGGACCCAAGGAGCGGGTGGACGTCATCGTCACCAATCCCCCCTTCGGCGGCATGGAGGAGGACGGCATCGAGGCGAATTTCCCCGCCGAGTTCCGCACTCGCGAGACCGCCGACCTTTTCCTCGTGCTGCTGATGAAGATCCTCAAGCCCGGCGGCCGCGCCGGTCTGGTGCTGCCCGACGGCACCCTCTTCGGCGAAGGCGTCAAGACCCGCATCAAGGAGGCCCTGCTCACCGACTGCCACCTGCACACCATCGTTCGCCTGCCCAACGGCGTCTTCAATCCCTACACCGGCATCCGCACCAACCTCCTATTCTTCACCAAGGGCCGGCCGACGACCGAGGTCTGGTATTACGAGCACCCCTATCCCCATGGCGCCAAGAGCTACAACAAGGGCAAACCCATCCGCATCGAGGAGTTCGAAGCCGAGCGCGCCTGGTGGGGCTTGGAAGAGGACGGCTTCGCCGCCCGCGTCGAGAACGAGCGGGCCTGGCGCATCCCTATCGACCAGATCAAGGCTGGCAACTTCAACCTCGACCTCAAGAATCCCCATAATTCGGACACCGGGCCCGGTGACCTGGATCATCTGTTACCGGAGTACGAAAGGCTGCTGGCCCAGATCGCCGAGACTCGGAACGCTCTCAAAGCCCAGCTCATGGAGGCATTGAACCGATGAAAGGGCAGGGAACGCGCATTCGGGAGACTGTGTCTCCCGAATCTCAATCAACTCGGCAAGGAAATCGACCATGACGGCTGAAGCTATCGGCAAGCCCGCACCTGCCCCGGTGGACCCCGACTTCGCCCACATCAGCGCCCTCGCAGCCAGGCTGCACGATCTCCGTCGGCAACGAGTCGCGGCGCTGACTCCCATCGCGCAAGACCTCATCCAAGCCCAGTCCCGGGAGGCTCAGGAAATCGAGCACACCCTGGATCACCTGCTCGACTGCGCCTGCATTCCGGAAGGCCTTGCTCTCTTCAAAGCCCTCTGCCGCTACTACTACGCCATCAACCCCGCCGCCACTGCCGGCTACGTCCACGCCTACCGGGACATGTGGGAGAGCGAGGAACCCGCAAATGAGCAGGCATCATGAAGCTGGAGACCTTTTTCGAGAAGTTCGACCTGTTTGCCGGCGCACCCGATGCGGTGGCGAAGATGCGCGAGCTGGTGCTTCGCCTTGCGTTCTCCGGTGGACTTACTCGCAAGCGCCCGACGGACGAGGGTGTGCCCGAGGGCTGGGAGAGCCGCACGATTGAATCGATTTCCGCGTCAATCTCGTCGGGCTTCGCGTGCTCAAGGAGTCATCAAGTGGAGAACGCCCATGTTCATCTTCGCACCCACAATATTTCCACTCTCGGAGCGCTGAACTTCGACCTCCTTGTGCGAATCGACCCGAAAATGGTCGATCCGCATAAAGCGTCGATCCGTACGGGCGACATCTTGTTCAACAACCCTAACAGTCAACAGCTTGTCGGTAAGACCAGCCTCGTGGACCGCGACTACGGCTTCAGCAATCACATAACCCGAATACGCCTGAAGGATGGCATATTTCCGGGCTTCGTGGTTTTCTACCTCACGCTGCTGCGCAACAGCGGCTATTTTGCGCGCCTTTGTACCCGCTGGATCAATCAGGCGGCGGTCAACACTGATACGTTGAAGGAGCAAACGATTCCCCTCCCACCCCTCGCCGAGCAGAAGCGGATCGTGGCGAAGGTGGATGAGTTGATGGCATTGTGTGATCGGCTGGAGGCGCAGCAGCAGGAACGGGAGACGCGGCACGCCGCGCTCGCCCGCGCGTCTCTGGCCCGCTTTGCCGACGCGCCCACCCCGGATAACCTCCCGTTCCTCTTCCACCCGTCCTACGCCATCCCCCCCGCCGCCCTCCGCAAAACCATCCTCACCCTCGCCGTTCAAGGCAAACTCGTCCCCCAAGACCCCAACGACGGTGATGCGCGGGAGATGATTGAACGTGCCATGGAGAAGCGGCAGCGGACGATCAAAGCAAAGAGTCTTCGGCGGAAGGAACTCGACGAGTCTGCAGACCTATTCGAGCACGCGGATTTGCCCTCGTCTTGGTGCGTAGAGCGATTCGCCAATCTCGTCGATCCTGAGAACACAATCTCATACGGCGTCCTCGTTCCTGGGAATGATGTGCCAGACGGTATCCCGTTTGTCCGCGCACAAGACCTTTGTCTTTCCAATCATTCAGCGAGACCCAACAAGACCATCGCACCTGAGATTGAAAAGCCTTACGCACGAACACGGCTCATCGGTGGTGAGATTCTTCTCTGCGTTGTCGGCAGTATCGGGAAGCTTGGCGTCGTTCCTGATTCGTGGGCGGGTGCGAACATCGCGAGGGCCGTCGCACGCATCAAACCCATCCCCGATGTTCTCCGCGACTACCTCTTGCTCGTTCTCCAAGAGCAATCCGTTCAGAACTTCTTCACCTTGACCACGCGAACGCTCGCGCAGCCGACGCTGAACGTCGGAATGATTGAGCAGACACCGATTCCCATCCCACCCCTCAGCGAACAATGCCGGATCGTGGCCAAAGTGGAGCAACTGATGTCCTTGGTGGATGCGTTGGAAACGCAGCTCGCCACCTCCCGCACCACCGCCACGAAGCTCCTCTCCGCCCTCGTCGCCGAACTCACCATCCAAGCCTGATCAATGCCGAGTCACCCACAAGGACCCATCAATGGTGGGCTGTCGCGTGAGGGTGGACGCTGGGGGGGTTAATTCCCGGCCGAATATGCCAACAGCTTCGCGAGAATGATCCGCCCCTGGATTGCCGCATTCTGGGTGAAGCGGCCCGAGGGTTGCGATACCCAGAGCCCGTCACTCTTCGGCCTGGAGCAGCAGGGTCGGGGGGCGGCGATTGGGGGTGTCGACAGCAGGGATGCTGTCGTCAAGCCTACAGGGATGTATTCACGGCGTCCCCCAATCGCCGTCACCCGACCCTAAGCCCCTGCCGTTACGGGGGCAAGCGGATCAAAAGGCCGCGAGAAAGGCCGCCACAAAGGCATCGTAGTCGCTGTCGGCCAGTTCGTTGATACCCGCCGCCGCCGGGCGCCCGCCGCCGCCGGGGAAGCGCCGGCACAGATCATCGGCGCCATGGCGCCGGGTCAGGGGGGCGCGGACGCTGACGAGGAAGCCGCCCGCCGGGAGGCGCGTGAGCAGGGCATGGGCCTGATCCGGGGCCGATCGCGCCAGTTCGTTGGCCAGCACGCCGCCGGCTCGCCGTGCCCAAGGCTCTGCCGGCAGTAAATGGAGCCGGTGCTCAGGGCCTTTGATCTTGGGAGAGATGGCCCGCGCTTGGGCCATGTCTTCAGCGAAGCCATCGCGCAGCCGGCCAAAGGCCGGGTCGAGGTGGATGAATTCCAGGGGGTTGGCGTAAGGCCGGAGACGGCGAAAGAGGACGTCGGGCGGGAAGTGCAGATCGGCCACCTCGGCGCCATAGCCATTGTAATTGAGGTAGATGCCCAGCTTGCGCAGGGCCTCGAGTTGGCCGCTGGTCAGGTCCAGGGGCTGGGCGGCGCGCCGCGCCGAATCCTCGAAGTTGTCGCCGAAGGTGCCCACGACCGCCCAGGCGAGCTGGCTACCACCCAGATAGTCATTCACCAGCAGGCTGGTACCCCGATCCCGGGTGGTGTCGATATAGGTATTCAGCAGGGGGTGCGCGGGGATCTCGCCGGGGAAATGGTGATCGAAATAGCGCACCCGGGCACCTGACGCTAGCAGACGGTCCAGGGCCAATCGGTTCTTCTCCAAGGCAATGTCCAGGGCCCATACCTCATCCCCGGCCTGGGCCTCGACCCGCGCCAAGAGGCCGATATCACGCTTGACCCCGGTCACCAGGACAGCGTCGCGCGGATCGTCCAGCCGCAGTTGTTGCAGGGCGCAGAGGCCGTCAGCATCGCCGTTGAAGACATCAAAGCAGGTCATCTCGGTTCCCTCGCCACTTATACTGACCACCAGAGTCTATCGGCGTGGGCTGCATCCGGCAAGGAGGGTACCCTGGACGGTCACCTTAAAGTCCTGGCCTGATTGCCACCCGTCGCCGGACTGGTTAAACTTTCGGCGTTACTCCATGGATTTATTCCCTGTTTGTTCCGCCCTGGTGGCCCACCAGACCCAGGTTGCGGGCGCGGGACGCCACTAGCCCCTCCACTCATACGCCTAATCCAGACCCTATTGCCACCCATGGCCGTTGTTTCCATGCCCTTGACGCAGTTTGCCGCTACCCCGGTTCCCGGTGGCTTGGCGTCCGCGCGTCCCAATCTGCTCGACCTGGACCTGAAGGGTTGCGAGCAACTGGTCAGGGATCTGGGCCACAAGGCCTTCAATGGCCGTAACCTTTTCAAGTGGATACACAAGCACGGGGTTCTGGATTTCGAGGCCATGACCGACCTGTCCCTCGGGCTCAGGAACCAACTTCAGGACAAGACGGAGATTCGGCCGCCTCGCCTGGTCGAGGAGTGGCCATCCGTCGACGGCACCCGCAAATGGATGATGGAATTGGCGGATGGCCAGCGGGTGGAGACGGTCCTGATCCCCTTGCTGATACCCCAAGAGCGACGCAACACCCTCTGCGTCTCCTCCCAGGTTGGCTGTGCCCTCAATTGCAGCTTTTGCGCTACGGCGCGGCAGGGCTTCAACCGCAACCTGACCCCGGGGGAGATCATTGGCCAGGTTTGGCACGCCACGCGCTGGCTCGGGGTACCGCCCTCCAATGTGGTGCTCATGGGCATGGGCGAGCCCCTGGCCAATTTTGATAATTTAGTCACCGCCCTTGCCATCATGCAGGACGATCTGGCCTACATGGCCGCCAAGCAGCGGGTGACGGTCAGTACCTCGGGAATAGTGCCCAATATCTATCGCCTGGCGGAGGTCAGCGAGGTCTCTCTGGCGGTCTCCCTCCACGCCCCCAACAACGCCTTGCGGGATGAACTGGTCCCTATCAATAAAAAGTATCCCCTGGAGGTGCTGATCCCGGCCTGTCGTCACTATATCGGCGATGAGCGGCGCCGGCGGGTGACCTGGGAGTACGTGATGCTCGATGGCGTCAATGACAGCCCGAGCCACGCCAAACAACTGATCCGGTTGCTGGAAGGGACACGTTCCAAGGTCAATCTGATTCCCTTTAACCCCTTCCCCGGTAGCGACTTCCGTACCTCGCCCAGCGAGCGCATCGATGCCTTCCGCGACCGCTTGATGCGCTCTGGCCTCTTCACCACGACCCGCAAGACCCGGGGTGACGAGATCTCCGCCGCCTGTGGCCAATTGGTCGGGCGGGTGCGGGATCGGGGCCGTCGGGCTCAGGGTCCCTTGGGGTGGCCCGTTCCGGTCGTTGCGGTATGACTCTGATGCGCGGCTGGGCCGCCCTGGCCATGACCCTGCTGCTGGCCGGCTGTGGGGGCGACAAGGGGGTCAAATCCGATGCGTCCCAGGTTAGCCCGGGTGAGCTTTACGTCCAGATCGCCGCTGAGTATTACCGGCTGGGCGAAGTTGAGCAGGCCCTGAAGAATGCCCAAAAGGCCTTAGAGGAAGACCCCAACAACGCCCAGGCCCACAATGTCATCGCCACTATTTACCAGCAGTTGCGGCAGCCGGATCAGGCGGAACAGCATTTCCGTACCGCCCTGGGTCTGACCCCGAGTGATCCCTACCTGCTGATGGCCTGGGGTAATTTTCTCTGTGACCGGGGCGATTATGCCGGGGCGGCCGGCCAATACCAGCAGGCTCTGGAGAATCCCCTCTTCAATGCCCCCTGGGTGGGTGAGACTCGGGCCGGCATCTGCGCCCGCCGCGCTGGCCAGACGGGGGTTGCGGAGCAGGCCCTGCGCCGCGCCCTCTCCGCGAATCCCGGCTATGCCCCGGCGCTGATCGAAATGGCGGAGTTGGAGCAGGCCCAGGGCCATAACGCATCCGCCAAGTCCTATCTCGAACGCTATCTCGCGGCGGGTGGGCGAGGCCCGAAGCCCCTGCTGTTGGGGGTGCGGATTGAGCGTGCCTTGGGTTCCCGCCAGGGCGCCAGCCGTTACGAGAAGCTGCTGCGCCAAAATTACCCGGATGCTCCGGAAGTTCTATCCCTATGAGACCCATGATGAGTGAGCCATCTGAACCAAACCATGACGTGGATGCGGTCGATGCCCCGGGGGCTGAAGAAACCCAAGGTCCTGGCCAGTATCTCCGCCAGGCCCGCCTGCGGCGGGGTTTTGACCTCGCCCAGGTGGCCCGCGAGTTACGCCTGACGCCGGAAAGGGTCAGGGCCATTGAGAATGAAGATCAACTCCGATTGCCGGATGCGGTCTTCGTAATCGGCTACGTCAAGAGCTACGCCCGGCTGCTGGATCTGGACCCGGAGGCGTTGGGGGAGGCTTATCGTGCCTCTCTCTCGCCGCCCTCGCCCTCGCCGCCGCCGGCCCGCAAGTCCAGAGGGACTCCTGCCGCGCCAGAGCGCCAGGCCACCCGAACCTCCAAGCGGCCCTCACACCCACAAGTCCATGAATCCCATTGGGCGGCCATCACGGCCCTGCTGCTTGTCATCATTCTGGGATTCGCCTGGTGGCTGCAAAGGCCCCTGGACCCGTCCACCGCAAGGCCCCAGGTTGCTCAAAAGCCGATTCCGGATGCATTAGTACCGTCCCAGACCCCGGTGGACGAGGCATCCGAAGACGAATCTGGCGCCGATTCTTCCCTGGACGAGCCCCCGATGGAGCCCCTGGATGAGCCTCTGGATGAGCCCGCGGAGGATACGGAGGGGATGGAGGAAGGGGGTGGCGGCGTGTCCACCGCCTCCCCAAACCTACCCAAGGGAGCCGCCCCGACCGCTGCCGCCGATCGCCAGTCCCAAACCCCGCCCGAGGCGGATGTGGCCCAGGTCGTGGAAAAGCTCGAAGTGGTGATCTCCTTTACGGGGCCCACCTCGGTTGACATCCGCGACAGCACCATGAATTACGGATTGATTGGCGAAATGGATAAGGGTGACCAGCACCTGCTGGGGGGCCAGCCGCCCTACTCCATGATCATCGGTAATGCCGCCGCGACCCAGATCACGGTCGGTGGCCAGCCCTTCGATTTCCGGTCCGTGGTGCGGGGCAATGTCGCCCGCTTCATTCTGGACCCGGCCCCCAAGCCCAAGCCCAAGCCTAAGCCCTGAATACCCATGGCAAAAAATATTCAGGCCATTCGTGGCATGCACGACCTCTTGCCGGACCGCATCGGCCTCTGGCAGCACCTGGAGGATGGTGCCCGCCAGGTACTGGAATCCTATGGCTACAGTGAAATCCGCACCCCCCTGGTGGAGGTGACGGAGCTGTTCAAACGTTCCATCGGCGAGGTCACCGACATCGTCGAAAAGGAGATGTACAGCTTTCCGGATCGCAATGGCGACAGCCTCAGCCTGCGCCCCGAGGGCACGGCGAGCTGCGTGCGCGCCGCCATTGAGAACGGCCTCCTCGATCAGCCGCGCCGCCTCTGGTATCGGGGCCCCATGTTCCGCCACGAACGCCCCCAGAAGGGTCGTTATCGCCAGTTCCATCAGATTGGCGTCGAGGTCTTCGGCCTGGAGGGCCCGGACATCGATCAGGAGGTCCTCTTCCTGACCCACCGCATCTGGCGGACCCTGGGCCTGAATGGGCTACGCCTGGAGATCAACAGCCTGGGCGAGGGTGATGAGCGGGCTACCTATCGCGACGAGTTGGTTTCCTACCTGCGCGCCTGCTCCCAGGACCTTGACGAGGACAGTCTGCGCCGCCTGGAGACTAATCCCCTGCGGGTGCTGGACTCCAAGAATCCGGACCTGAGTGCCGTCATCGCCGGCGCCCCCATCATCCTGGATCATCTCGGGGAGTCCTCCCGGCGTCATTTCGTGGACTTTTGCGCCGGGCTCGACGCCGCTGGCATCCCCTATCAGGTCAATCCCCGTCTGGTGCGCGGTCTGGATTACTATAATCGCACCGTTTTCGAGTGGATCACCGATGACCTCGGTGCCCAGGGTACGGTCTGCGCGGGTGGACGCTACGACGGTCTGGTCGCCCAGCTTGGGGGCCGTTCTACCCCGGCGGTAGGCTTCGCCATGGGGTTGGAACGGTTGGTGTCCCTCCTGGAGGCCAGGCTGAATAGCGGCTCCGTGACCGCCGACCCCAACGCCCTCGACGCCTATCTGGTCGCCGTTGGCCCCGCCGCCCAGGGTGCGGCCCTAGCCTTGGGGGAGCGTCTGCGCGACGGTACCCCCGGCTTGCGGTTGCAATGCCATTGCGGGGGCGGCAGCTTCAAAAGCCAGTTCAAGAAGGCGGACCGCAGCGGCGCCCGCTATGCCCTGGTCTTGGGCGAGGGCGAGCTGGAGCGTGGTGTCCTCGGCGTCAAGCCCCTGCGCGAGGAGGGCGAGCAGCGCGACCTGGCCTACGACGAGCTGGGGCCCTTCCTGTTGGCGGGGAGGCGTTGAACACTCTGCAAATCGCGGGTGCCGATTCTCCTATGATCGACTGGCCGGGATGAGCACGCCCTGACCCGGATCAAGCCGAAGACACATCAATTATTTGTAGTTCATCAATGAGGTAAGCGGATTGAACGCCTACGAAACCGACGAAGAAAAAGTTGAAGCCATCAAGGGCTGGTGGAAGGAAAATGGGGTCTCGGTCGTGGGTGGCCTGGCCATTGGTCTGGCGGCCGTTTTCGGCTGGCGGGCTTGGGTGGACTACCGGGAGGGTCTGGCCCAGCAGGCCTCCTCGGCCTTCGAGCAGCTCGTCGCCACGGTCGAGACGGGTAATCCCGATGCCGCCCGGACCCAGGCCGCCCTCCTGTTGGAGAAGCATGGGGATTCCGCCTATGGCGCCCTGACCAACCTGATGCTGGCTCGGGTGGAGATGGTCGCAAAACAGCCCCAGGCGGCCCGCAAGGCCCTGGAGCAGGCCATTGCCCATGCCCCCGATCCAGGCCTGGCCCGCGTCGCCGCCCTGCGCCTGGCGCGGCTGCTCATGGATCAGGGTGATTTGGATGCCGCCGCGGCCCTGATCGCTCAACAGGACCAGGGCGCGGCCTTCAAGGGTGACTTCGCCGCCCTGCGGGGCGATCTGGCCCTGGCGGGTGGCCGCACCGCTGAGGCTCGCGCCGCCTATGACCAAGCCATTGCCCTGGGTGCCACCAATGCGGCTCTGTTGCAACTCAAAGTCGAAAACCTGCCGCCCGCCACTTGACTGGCGCCCGGCCCCACACCCGCCAGGGGATAGGCCCATGAGACCCATGTTCCGATTCGCGCCCGCTCTGCTCGCCTTTGGGCTTTTGAGTGGCTGTAGCTATATCCCCTGGTTGGCGGGTGAGGTGGATCCGCGTCCACCCACGGCACTGGATGCCTCGATGCCGGAGGGTGTCTTAACCAGCCTCTGGTCCGTCAGCACCGGCAAGGGTACGGATGGACGGCGTCTGAGTCTGATCCCAGCCTTTCTGGATGGCAGCCTCTACGTCGCGGATGCCAAGGGTCTGGTGACGGCGGTTAACGCTGCCGATGGCCGTCAGCTCTGGCAGCGCGACACCGGCCTGGCCCTGAGCGGTGGCCCGGAGGTGGCGGGTGGCAGGCTGGTCGTCGGTTCCACCAATGGCGAACTCCTGGCCCTCTCGACCAAGGATGGCACCGAGTTGTGGCGGGCCCAGGTGGGTAGCGAAATCCTCTCAGTCCCCCGTATCGCCGGGGATCTGGTAGTGCTGCACAGCGCTAACGACAGTGTCTATGGCTTTGATGTCGCCAAGGGCGAGCAGCTCTGGAACTATGATTTTCAGGCCCCGACCCTGACCCTGCGCGGTAGCAGTACCCCCCTGATCGTGGCCAATCATGCCATCGTCGGCGTCTCGGGTGGCCGTTTGGTCAAGATCGAACTGGCCTCGGGGCTGCCGGATTGGATCACCACGGTGACCCCGCCGCGCGGCCGCTCCGAGCTGGAACGTATCGCCGACCTCAACGCGACCCCCGCGGTGGTCGGTGAGACCCTCTATGTGGTCGCCTACAATGGTGATTTGGCAGCCCTGGATTTCACCAGTGGCGCCGTCCTCTGGCGCCGGGCCCTGTCTTCCTATGCCGGGCTGACGGTGGCGGATGACACCATTTACGTGACGGACTCGAACGACCTGGTCTGGGCTGCCAAGCCCAATGACGGCGCCGGACTCTGGAAACAGGAGGCCCTGCGCTATCGCAACCTGACGGCGCCGGCCGTGGTGGGTAACAACCTGGTGGTAGGTGACCTGGAGGGTTATGTCCACCTGCTGGCCAGGAGCGATGGCCGCATCCTGGGCCGGCAGCGCGTGACGAAGGCCGACATCCAGGCTCAACCCCTGGTCGTCGGCGGGCGCATCTTCGTCCTGGCCGCCGATGGCACCCTTGCCGCCCTCTCGTCGGCGGTCTCCACTCCCTCGACCTCCAGGGTCACCCCGACCACCTCGCGCTGAGCCCACTCTACCGATTCTGCCCCTAGGCCGCGCAAGTCGCGCGGTCCTTCCTCACGCCTAAGGCTTTCCATGCTCCCCGTTTTCACCATTATCGGCCGGCCCAATGTCGGCAAATCGACCCTCTTCAATCGGCTGACCCGGACGCGTGACGCCCTGGTAGCGGACTTTCCCGGTCTCACCCGTGATCGCCAGTATGGTATCGGTCGGATCGGCCCTGGCCCCTACATCATCGTGGATACCGGTGGCCTGAGCGGCGCCAAGGATGGGGTCGAGAGTCTGATGGACCGTCAGGTGGCCCTGGCCATCGAGGAGGCGGATCAGCTACTGTTCATGGTCGATGCTCGCGAGGGCTGCAGCGGTTCGGACCTGGACATCGCCGCCCGTCTGCGCCGGACCGGCAAACCCGTCACCCTGGTGGTCAATAAGACGGATCGGCTGGAACCCGAGATGGCGACGGTCGATTTCCATCAGCTCGGTCTGGGGGAACCCGTCGCTATCGCCGCCGTCCAGGGCCGGGGGGTTGGCAGTCTAATGAACCGGGTCTTCGCGACCTTGCCCGAGACCCAGGAGGAGGCTGGCGCGGAGGGGGGCGAGGAAGGGGGTATCAAGGTGGCCGTGGTCGGCCGCCCAAATGCCGGCAAATCGACCCTCATCAACCGCATCCTGGGCGAGGAACGCCTGGTGGCCTGTGATCAGCCCGGCACCACCCGCGACAGCATCTTCGTCCCCTTCACCCACGCTGGCCGCCGCTACACCCTGATCGATACCGCCGGCATGCGGCGCCGCGCCAAGGTTCACGACTTTATTGAGAAATTCAGTGCCATCAAGACGCTCCAGTCCATCGAGGCCAGCAATGTCGTGGTCCTGATGCTCGATGCCCACCAGGGCGTCGGCGACCAGGACGCCAACCTGGCCAGTCATGTGGTCGAGAGCGGCCGCGCCCTGGTGGTAGCCGTCAACAAGTGGGATGGCCTGAGCAAGGAGGCGCGTGAAGCCATTCGCGAGTCCTTTGCGCGCAAGCTGGGGTTTCTGGACTTCGCCGCCGTCCACTACATCTCCGCCCTCCACGGCAGTGGCGTCGGCCTCATCCTGGACGAGGTGGACCGGGTCTTCGCCAATGCCGTGCGGCACCTGCCGACCCCGGATCTGACCCGCCTGCTCCTGGATCTCGTTCAGGAACATCAGCCGCCCCTGGTCAATGGTCGTCGCATCAAGCTGCGCTATGCCCATCAGGGTGGCCGCAACCCCCCCATCATCGTCATCCACGGCAAGCAAACCGACGACTTACCGGATAGCTATCGCCGCTACCTCGTCAACCGCTTCCGCCAGATCCTGAAACTGCACGGCACCCCCTTGCGGCTGGAATTGCGCACCGGGGAGAATCCCTACGAGGGTCGCCACAATCCCCTGACCCCTCAGCAGGTCAAGCAGCGGCAGCGACTCAAGAAATTCGTC
>JBGAUE010000039.1:0-34621 GCA_044228795.1 Chromatiaceae bacterium
CGCAGGTGTGTGCTTGGCGGCTCACAACCCGGAGTTTCCTGGATGGACTCCCGTAATTGTCAAACTTTTTCAGTCCCCCGGCATAGCCGGGGGTTTTCCCAGGATAATAACATGGTGGCAACAACTGTCTGCCGAAGAACGCGCTACGAGCATGTTGATGGCACAAGAGGGGAAAAGTCTGCGCGCGATGACTTAGACCCTGCATCGCAGACCCCCCATGATCAGTCGAGTATGGCGCCGACAGAAGACAACGGCTGATGCCGCTGGACCAAGAGAGACTAAGATGCCAAGAAGTCCGGCGCCGGCGCTCCAAGCCGCGCCGGGTCAGTAGGCTGGCCGTTGACTTGGTGTTGTTCGGTGTAGTCCAGTATTTCCTCCAGGAGGGATGGTCGCCGGGCCAGATGGCCGTCACCCTCAACCTGAAGTGGCCTGACGCCCTGAATTTTCTGGTCACCGCCGAGACTATCTACACCCGCCTCCACGACCTGCCACGAGGGGGCTCTGCGCCAGCAACTGATTTCCTGCCTACGCATGGCGCGCATTACCGCCTGCCGCGCTCCCATGGGATGGATTGGCGTGGGCAACTGCCTAATATGCTGAGTTTTTATTTCCGTCCAGTGGAGGTAATGGGTCGCGCCTTGCCGGGCCATTGGGAAGGCAACTTCATCAAAGGGACGGGCAACCTATCGCCAAGGGGAGTCCTGATTGAGCGTCACTCGCGCCTGGTGCCGCTGGCCAAAATGGACGATGCCACCACCGCCTCCGCCTCCGCCCTAGCGGGTTATAGCCGCAGGCTCAATAGCCTCGCCCCACCGATGCGCCAATCCCTGACCCATGACCAGAGGAAGGAGATGGCTAACTAATCATGCTATGCCGCGCAACCCCCATCGGCCACTTGGGTTAGTTTGCCGTGTTGAATATTAAAAAAGGTCGACGCCTTTTCAGCTGCTTTCATCCGGTGAGTGACGAAAACCACGGCCCCCATGTCAGTCGAACGGATAATGGCATCCATTACCTTCGCCTCGGCCTGACTGTCAAGAGCAGATGTCGCCTCGTCCAAGAGGAGGAGCAGAGGTTTCCGATAGAGAGCACGTGCTATCCCAAGCCGCTGTCGCTGGCCACCAGAAAGACGCACGCCGTTGTCTCCTGTTACTGTAGCGATACCGTGGGGAAGGTGGCGTACTAATGAATCAAGATGCACATCGGCAAGCACGCTCCAGATATCCGCTTCGTCAACCAGGTCAAGGCCAAAAAGAATGTTAGCAAGGATCGTATCATCCAACAAGACAGTCTCCTGGGGCACGTAGGCCACAGCATCATGCGCGTGAATGTAAATATTACCCGAGGTTGGCGACGTCAAGCCAGCAGCCAACATCAACAATGTACTTTTTCCACTCCCCGAAGGACCAAGTAGGGCAATTCGATCACCACAATAGACATCTAAATTGGCGCCTTGAAAAATGGGTGGGTGATCAGGATAGGCAAAACTCACGTCCTTCAACTGCAATAGCCTGGGGCGTGTTTGCAAATCGACAACGACCCTCTGCCACATGGCATCATGGTCAGGGGAATCTAGTTCACGTGTAATGATATCGATACTGACGGACATTTCGGGCAGCCGGGCAATCCCAGAGAGAAAATTATTAACCGAGGGCACCAGTGCCCCACCAATCACAATCATCATTCCAAGGTCCGCCAAAAGCGTGACCTGTTTTTCAGGATCATTGAATGCCACCGATCCCAATACGGCGGCACAAATCAATAACGAAATGCCCCCATCGAATAGCATCCAAGAAATATTGGGCAAGGTAGCCAGATCAACTCGTGCTCTAGCCAAATGCATTAAAGTTGATTGAAGGGGTTCGAGGAGGGCTTGTTTGGCTTTATATACCCGGACCTCGCGACTAGCATCGAATGTATGGGCAAGGCACTTGTGAAGATTTTCTATCTTCTCGTTCTGGTCAGTGCTGGCCGCCAGCAGTATTGGTTTTAGAAGCCACCTTATTAGCAAAAGGGCTCCGCCGACCATAACCAGTATTCCTAGGCCCAGCATTGGAGCTTGGATAAATATTCCCATGGTCAATAACAACATGCTCGCCGTGTTGCGAAACAAGTCGAGCAGTACAGCATAGGATTGGGAAGCTTGGTCGGAGGTTATCGTACAATTTTTCATGCATTGCGCGCGGCCTCTTCTGGCAAATTCTAGCCACGGAATGGAAAGATATTTATCGGTCAGACGCAAAAAAAGATTTTTGCTGATTTCTTGCACCATCGAGCGGGACTGACTTAAAAAAAACCACTCCGTCATATGCCGAGCTATAGTTGAAACTGCAACAATCAAGGCGGCAACAACTACCGGGTTGACATTATTACCAGGATAATAGAGAAGAAAACAAAGGTGGCAATCTTGTAAAGATGACTTTTGCAGAGACAGTACAAGCAATACCACCGCCGCAGCTGTAATCAAGTTAAGCAGCGGCACGACTAAGGCACTCAGCAGTGACTTTATCAACTTGAAGCGGAGGTTGGGTGGAAATAACCTTAAGACTGCACCAAAAGGAAATGAAATATAAGATCCAAATTTCACTGTCTCGTTAATCCAATAATAAATTCACCTGAATATTGTATTTTTACACGAGAATTTGTCATCGTCTTCACTCAAACCCTTGCGAGCAGGACGATCCCCATTATAGTCCTCGTGTTGGTTAGCCATATATTTATGAAACGAAAATTTCAATACCATCTATAAATTCAAGAGAGGCTTTACTGCTTAAATCAGAGGAATAATCATGAAACAAAACTGGTTAACAGATGCGGGATTGAATACGGACCGTAGCGGTAATCAATCTTACTTCCCTTCACGAGTCATGGCCCGTGACAAGCTACCAGCACCAGGGCTGCAGATGAAATCTGCCCGCCTGCAAGTCGGGGGTTTATATCCTTAAATATTCATATAAATCAATGCGATTTCTGAAGGTTATGCCCGCCCCCCCTGACCCCAACTCGGCCGCCAAGAGAGCCTTTAGTTCATAATCGCCATGAAGGGCATGAGGTTTCAGTTGATCTTAGGCTATCATCCCATGCGCGGCATCCCTGTGACATTCTTCTACCTGCTGATGGTGAGGGCGGTGACCGTGGCAGTTGCTGATCCAGATCGTCGGCCCCATCCTGGTCTTGGCCCTCCTTGCCCTACCCGCCGCCATCGGCAGGCACAATGTGCATTCCCTGTGACTCATGATGCTGATCCCCACCTTCATAGGCGGCGCCCTCAACCTGGGCGGCCTGGCCCTGTCCTAAGGTCCCGACCTGCCAGCGGGTCCGACCATTAGCCCGATTGCCGGTGGTCTTTATGTAGCCCCGGCACCCCTGTCGCGCTTACTCGCGAAACGCCGGACCCGACGCGCCTTCCCGCTACATTAAGGCCGCAGGCAGCCACAGCCCCACCCGCAGCCATTGAACCAACCTTAACCCCGCCAGGCGGCAGTCAGCAGCCGACTAATCCGGCGCGCGCAGGATCAAAATGCCGTCACGCTGAATCAGTTCGAAGCGCTTGAGGTAGCTCATACCCAGCAAGACCTGGTCGCCGGGCATGTTAGGCAGGACCGAGGCCCGCACCCGCTGGGCCGCCAGACCACCCAGATCGACCTCGTCAAGCAGGGCGGCCCAGGTCTGGACATCCCCATTGGCGGTTCGGAAGATGCGTCCCACCCCCAGGCGCAAATCCAGATTTTTCGCCAATTCAAGCGACAGGGCCACATCCGTTGCCCCCGTATCGATCATAAAGATGACCGGCTCGCCATTGATCCGCCCTGCGGCGACGTAATGTCCCGTACGATTGCGCTCCAGCACCACCTGGTGGCGTCCCCCGCTATCCATGCTGACTTCCAGGTTCTGGTTAGGATTCTCCCCCTGATCCATGAAGCGCTGGAACATCAGGACCAGCAATGCCAGCCCCACGATCCAGGCCGCAAACAGCATGGCGCGCCCTATCCGGGAGGGCGGATCCTCGACGCTGGGTCTGTTGTCGGTCATAACAACAGGTTAGGATTCCGACACTGTCTTTTCATAAGGGGCCTTCTGTCCTGCCGACAAGTGTCCGCGGGGCGCCTGCCCAGAGTCACTGATTTCTGAATCGGCACTGAGAGGACCAGTAATTAATACCCGTGTGACAGGGGCCTGGGACGTTATTTATCATAGATGGTGGTTGAACAGCTCGGTCTCAACGGGCTTGACCTTCGTCGGACCTTCGCTTTCCACGGCCTGATCGATACTCAGACCCAGGGACCGGCCAGAATCGAGCCCATGCAAACCGCCGATCTTTTATACCAGATCCACTGGCGTCGCCTCTCGCGATGGCAGCGGCTTCTGGACCAGTCCGTGGCACGGCTGCTGCCACCGACCTGCGTCCTCTGTGGGGCACCGGGATACCGCGATTTGGACCTCTGCGCGGGCTGCCTGGCGGACTTGCCATACAATTCCCATGCCTGTACACGCTGCGCCCTCCCCTTACCCTGGGACCTGCAAACCGCCGGAGTCTGCGATGCTTGTCAACGTCGGCCGCCACCTCAGGACGCCAGCTATGTCCCTTTTTTGTACCAGGACACCATACCAACCCTGGTGGTCGGGGCCAAATTTCACGGCCGGCTCAATCTGGCGCGCTTGCTGGGTCTCTGCCTGGCCCGCTCACTGCGTCAGGAAGGCATAAGTCGACCGGACATCCTCATTCCGGTCCCCCTCTACCCCCAACGGATGCGCGAGCGGGGCTATAACCAAGCCCTGGAGATAGCCCGGCCCCTTTCTCGGGAGTTGTCCATCCCCGTGGATACCCGTGTCTGTGTGCGGCTGCGGGCTACCCCGCCCCAGGTTGGGCTGGAGAGGGAAGAAAGACAACACAATGTGCGCGGGGCCTTTGGTATCGTTGGCCCCGTCGCCGCCCGACATGTGGCCATTCTGGACGACGTCATTACCACCGGGGGCACCGCCGGCGAGATAGCCAGGGTGTTACGGCAGGCTGGCGCCGCGCGGATCGACCTCTGGGCCGTGGCGCGGACCCCCTGAAGACCCGAGATCCAAATTGATTCTGGGCATGACCGCGAGGTAGCGCCCTGTTTTGACACGGCCAGGCCTTGTTCGGTCATTTCGCTCAGCGCCAGACTACGGGGATGATTCTGTACCCGTGACGGTATCTTGCTGTCAACGTCCTGGAACTAGGTGCCACGCTGTCACCGCCAAAAGGGAAAATCTTCTGCAAATTATTCCTTGTGCCCGAGAGACCGAATGGCATCCATGTGGGCCCTGCCCCTCTGATTGTCATTCTGTCCAGGCATCGTGATCGAGAGCCGAGCACAGCAACTTAAACATGCGGCCTACCCATGCGCGCCTGACAAAACCACTGAACTAGTGTCCTGAATGGGCGCGGCAGGCGCCGGGAGTTTGATGTCTCCAGATTTGCGATTCGTTGCGCTAAGCCCTGCTGATTCACCGCTCGCACCGCCGCCAACCACCGAGCCCCATCGGCCTGCCTGGCCCCGGCTGCCACCTCTGCTTGCCTTTGCCGTCCCAACTCTATCTCGTACTGGAGGGCCTTCTCCAATGTCAGAATCCGATCGCCCCAGCGCTCTGGCTCTGTCCTGGCCAAGCGGGATTCTGCCCAGACCCTTAGTATTTTAGTCGCAACCTCCAGACCAGCAATGCCGCCAGGCCATGTGACGATGTTCTGGCCGGGCCAAGCCAGCATCTCCGATGCTGACTCCCTTAGCCGTTTTCGCATGGTCACGACAGGACTTATGAGCCATTGGCTTCGGTGCGACAATTGCAACCAAAAATCCCATGCATCCAATGGCGTGTCGAGTTCTGAAGCTAAACGGCAACCCTCCTGAAACAGGTCACGGGCAAAAAGCACGGCCCCAAGCGGCACGGCGAGAAAGGCTTCGGGGCCCCGGGGAGCAGGGGGCAGAAACCAGTCCTGGCACCCCGACGCCACGCCCGTGAATTGCCCCGCGCCACGTTCCGCCACCCCCCCCGTATCCGTCCCCCCCCCCGCGTTTGCCAAGCCGCTAAAGTCCGCACCGTCGCCCGCATCCGCCGGAATTTCAGTGTCTTCCTGAGTAACTGGTTTCACCCGCAACAGGCGCACCCCGGCACAGACGCAGCGGGGCCTGCCCCCCCTGCCGAGGAGTTCCAGTAGGCGGGCGAGATGATCCGGCTCCAGACTCTCGCCGTCGTCCAGGATGGTCAGCCAATCACCCCGGGCACTGGCCATAACAAGGTTGGCGCGCTGTGGACGTGATAAGGGGCCATCGATCACCTCTACACGCACTGGGAACCGCCCCCCCTGCCAGGGGACCAAGTCTTGCTCCTGAAGCAGGGCATCCACACCCCGATCTACGATTACCAGCACCTCCACATGCGCATGGGTCTGGATCATGACCGAATCCAAGGCCTCGGCCAGACCGGCCCTCCCACCGATGTAAAGTACCGAGACCAGTGGCTGCGCCAGTCCGGACGTGGGCATACTCTGGGCGTAATAAAGCCCCGGTCGAATCGCGCGCACGGGATCCTGTTGCAACTCCTCCTGTCGTAGCATGCAAAAGGCCTCGGCGAACTTGACACTCGCTGGCAGGGTATAGCTGCGGTAACGATGCAAGGCCATGATCTGCTGATCATAGGGTTGCATCTTGAGCTGGCTCTCGTAACAGTTCAGGGCCGCTTGCTTGCGTTCTACCAGGCCCGTCAGGTCCAGCATCCGATTCGGATGCAAGGGTACCCCCACTTCGTAGAGGATCAGCATCATGGATCTGGGACAGCGACGCACCGCCTCCGCTGCCGCCAAAGCCAGCACGCAATGATCCGGGTGGATTTCCCACCAGGAGGGAGCATAAAGAATGGCTGCCGCCGATGCCTCCAGGACTGCCAGCACCCTGCCAATAAGTTCCTCGTCATAGACCAGACCTCTATCGGACAGCCCCCAGAAGATCGGCTGTCCGTAGCCGAGGCTGGCCGCTGCGGCCTGGGCTTCCCGCCGCCGTTCAGCACGCCCATCCGTGCCGGCCGGAAACTGGCCATAATCACTGTCGGTTGCGATGACGACGTTAACTGCGTCTCCGGCGACCAGGTGGCTGATGATTGCCCCTGCGCACCCCAAGACCTCGTCGTCCGCGTGTGGTGCCAGCACCAACGCGGGGCCGGGCGGACTGGTCGTCACCGCCTGATAGGGAATGAAGGCTGACTCCACCCATTTTGACCGGTCCAACACCTGCGACATGGCTGCCCCCAGTGGTTACAGAAAGTCGGTATCGCCGATGGTCAGCCACCAACGATTCGCGAGTTGCGCCGGGGAAAATGGTTGGGGGACCCAGGTGTTGGTGGGGATGCTGACCTCGATGTCCCGTTCTGCCGTATTTGCCGTCGTTAAGCGAAAGGCATGCTGACGGGTGATCCAGGCATAGAGGGAGGACCTGCCCCAGAGCCCGGTCAAACGCCGCGCTTGCACCAGCAGCGCCGGCAGATGGCGCAGAGGGGCGACCAGATCGGTCAGCGCCACGGCATCTTCCTCTAGATGCAGTACCAGTAAGCCCAACGGGACCCGGGTCCAACGTGAGCGGACCAGCACCAGTTCGTAATGGCGTTCGGGATGATCAAGATATCGGTAGCGCAAGTAATCCCAGTCGCGCACCCCGATGACCCCGTGGCCCAGATCGTGCGCCATCGCGGTCCACAGTACCTGTACCGCCCGCCGGTCGGCGGACGATGCCGGATCAAGATACGCCATCCGCGTCATCAAGCGCGGACTCCTGGCCAGGGATGGCCAGCGGAGTTCGACCAAGGTGCCAACCTCGGCATAGAAGCCAAGACGCTCCCCCAACCGCATCGCCCGCCGGTTTGGAAAACCGAAAGCCAGGGGAATGCCCCCAAGTCCCTGATAGAGTTCCAGGAAAGCCGCCGTTACCTGATACATGGCCCCGGTCTTGGTCATCACCGCCCGTTCGCGGGGATCGACCATGGCATCACAAATCTGGAGAGCCCATACTAGTTCGCCAAAGGCCAGGGCTCGGCGCAGATTGCCGCCATAGTGAGCAATGAGCCGGTCCCCCCGCCAAGCAACTACGGCGCAACCCCGTCCGGCGCCATACTTCCATTGCCATAGTGCCGGGGCCATGGCATGACCGAACACAGTCACAAACAACTCACCAAAGGCCTCGAACTGCCCCCGCCCGAGATGGGAGAGACGCCAGCGCGGAGCCTGCGGCGCGCGCCTGAAGCAGCAGGCCGCCACGTAGCCTTCCGCATCCCCTTCACCCACTTGCGGGGCGGGGACCACGGGCAGGAAGCCACATCGAGCCAGCAACTGTACACGCAGAGCCGAGACGGTGGCGAGCAGATTAGCCTTGTCCCATGCCGTGGCCTTCCCCAAAGGCTTACCAACTCCCCCATCCCAGGTATCCAGGCACAGAACCACTCCGTCTGCCTCCCTCCCGCAGACGGTGGCAATGGCGACACAATCCAGCAGGCGGGTCATCACCAGATCTCTGGGATGGGTAGCCATCACCCCCTCTCGCCCCTAACAAACTGATATAGTCTCATTGGATCAAGGCGCGGCCCAGCTTGTAACTACCAGTGTCCTGACGCAGAATCCTGGACCTGGCATGCAAGCCAGGAGGTCAACCACCTCAATCCTGTTAATAACGACAGCCCAGATGACCACATTATTTTTGGATAACCCCCAATTCATCCGGCTCACCCGGCTCACTTTTCCCTTAAACGCCTTCGCCTGCGCCACTTGGCTTGAGGAAGGTCAGGTCAATTATCTTCACTACGGCCTGTTCGACGCAGACCATACCAGCCTCCTGGCGGCCCAAGGTCAATCGACCACGCTGATTTTGGAGCGCTTACCGGATCCGGGGGCACAAATCCTCGAGATCGGTATTGGGTTGGGCACTACAGCGGCGCGACTGGTGGCTCTTGGCTATCACGTCATTGGCATAGCGCCGGATGCCATGCAGGTTGCAATCGCACGGGAAAAGGCAGGGACGGGGGGGCAATTCGCCGCCGTCCGATTCGAGGACTTCCCCCTAACGGGTGAGAGGGTCAATGGCATCCTTCTTCAGGAATCCGCGCAATACCTTAACCCTACCCGGCTATTCTCCCTGGCACGGGCCTGGTTGAGAACTGGCGGCGAGGTCCTAGTCCTGGATCAGTTCGCCTTACGCCGCACCGACCCCAGTGAAAGCTTGCTGCACTTTGGCGAGGACTTCGTCCAACATGCTGAAAAACAGGGTTTCCATCTGGTTGAACATCTTGACCTCTCCGCTAAGGCCACCCCAACACTGGATTACCTCCTGAGGATTCTAGTCGCCCACGAAAAAGTTTTAACGCATTGTTTGCCCATTGCGGTGACGGAACTCGACCAACTCCGCACGGCGGTAGCCGCTAATCTTGACCGCTATCGCCAAGGGGTCCTAGGCTACGCTCTCTATCACTTTCGGCTCAAATCCAGCTAACTCTCCCTGCCAAGCATCCCCGTTCCCTGGCAGCGCCGACCCACTCAACTATCAGGACAGCCCCCTCGGGGGGCCGTCACCAAGCACCCGTCATCGGTCAAGATAGCCCAGTTCTTGGAGCATATCACCAGCCTCCCGGATGGCGATTTCATCAAAGGCGGCTTGGTCTGGATAAGGGCTCCCCGCGGTGCGTGGACTAATGGCAATCCCCGCCTGCCGCTCGTATTCCTGCACTATGTCCGGCCCCAGGGGGGGGATGGCGAGGAACCGGCAAATGCGATCAATGATCAGCGTCGGCTCGCCAACCAAATCTTCGTAGCGAATTTCTAGATAATCCTCCGGGGCCGGGAGCGCCGCCTCACGGGACTGCCGGATCAGTTCCCGCCACAGATAGGCGAGACGAACCGGCTCCGCCCAGCCCAAGGCAGATGCCGACCGCACCACTTCCCGACCGTCACGAACCATCAGAATCATCTTGTGCGGGCCAATACTCGACCGCAACTCGCAACCAAAACGCGTCAATTCAGGGGTTTTGTTTATCAAGAAGTTGCCAGGCTCTGCTTGGAGATGTCGGGACCCCAGTTCCTGAATCAATCCCCCCGTTGCCTGGGCAGTGGCGACTCCATCAACCTCACCCACTAGTGTTGATTGCCAACGCCCGAGGGCCGCCAAGGCGTCATGCAGGGAATAGTGGATGCGATCAGCCCCGAGTGGATAGCGCTCGTGTTCCCCCTTACCCGAATGGGTCAATCCCCGTAATCGGGCATCGTCATATTCCATTTGTGACCGCATACGGCTAGCAACGGCCTCCAGCGAAAATCCCGAGGGCTGAGGAGGGGCACAGTATCCAGATTCAACTTCGAACTCACCAGGAAATTGTAACACGCGCATCCAGCGCAGTGCTTCAGCCAGGAATTTTGCCTCGTACCAAGCTGAAACCTGAGGGTGCATTCCCATTAGGTTGATTAATAGAGTGGTACCACTCCTAAAACCACCAATAAAGGCCTTGGGCACCCCATACGCTGTCTGCCCGTTCATAGCCTGGTATTCCTCAGTTCTTCGGCGCTCTACCTCATCACTCAAGTGATTCGCCCACTATGCTTAGCGCGGCCAGTCTATTTTTCGGATGGGCTATTAGGGGGAGGGCTAAGATCAGCCTTAACCTCAGATTTTTCCTGATCGGAAATATTATTGTTGCTCCCCTGGGCCTGACTATTTGATTTTTGCTTGGCGGCACGCCACTTCGCTGCTGCGGCTTCCCTCTCTTCGCGCAGCTTGAGAACATGTTCAGGTGTATAGCCTTTCATTTCAGCGTGACGCCAGTTGCCATCAATGAGTTCCCAATAGGACTCAAAGTATAGCGGCACCCTAATGGCAACCGATCCGAGGGGCATTACCTGCGTCACGGTAACCCTTGCCATGGCCTTATCCCCATCGCGGGTAAGACTCTCTATCCTGGGTTGAATCAGGCGTATCCCGGAGTTGTTCTTGCCGTAGTATTGTGATGGATTTAGCGGCTTACCGTCGCTACCTGGATTTTTCTCCAACTGGTAGGCCGTATACCAATCGTTGACCCCTCTTGCGTTCCAGTATGTCTCGACCTGAACTCGCAAGTCCTGGTCCGCCGCGTTTTCATCCGCCGCCAAGATAACCCTTGGTGCCGCCAGTACAGCCAAGAGCGCGATCAACCAGCAAATTCGAATGGACATATTCATACTTCACCTATGAGAAACAAGCACATTCAGCGGGATGAGCTTTCCAAACCCTCGCTTGGCCAAGCCATACGCAATTCTGGAAGCAGGATCTCGACCCCCACCTTATTGGCGTATTGCCTTAGAAACTCGGCCTTTTTACGTTCCTGGGATTCCTTCCACAACTGGCCCTGGAGTTGCTCGCGAGCCTGATCGTAGGGAACGCCGACTCCCTCCCTTCTTCCCAAAAATTGGAATATTTGATAGCCACCGGGTAACTCAATAACACCGCTCAATGCCCCTTCAGTCATGCCTGCCGTAGCCTTCGCGAGATGGGGAAACTGGCTTAGGGACACATATCCTTGATCTCCACCCAATATCCGCAAGGCATCAGCATGAGCCAATTCGCGAGCTAACGCCTCAAAGGACTCTCCGTCCCGCGCACGTTGTAATGCCGCTTCAGCCTGCGCCCTCGTGGCAGCCTTGGCTTCACTCGTGGCACCCTCGGGGAAAGGAAAAAAAATTTCCCGAATCCGCACGGAGGATGGAACCCCAAAGCTCGCTTTTCGCTCCTCATAGGCGGCTTGGAGTTGCTCCTCGGTGAACTCGTCAGGTTTAAAAAGCTCGTCATTTAGTTGGTTTACCGCCACTTTCAGACTTTCGCCCTTTTCGTCCTCATCCAGGCCGGCCCGTTCCCTGGCGGCACGATTGATAAGGTACATTTCTATGATCTCCCTGAGAACCGATGTTCTGCCCGCGTTTGTGCCAAAAAAGGCCAGATGATTGGGATTCCTTTGCACATATTCCCAAACAAAATCATAGTTAATGGTCTTCCCGCCCACCCGGGCGACGGGGACAACTCGCCGGGGTGGACCCTCCCCATCTGTGGGTTTGCTAGGGGTGCCAGTAGCTGTTTCTACCGCATTCTGACCCGTTGATCCATTATCCTGCGCTTGCGCCATGCTCCCCATCATGATGATGAGGGCTCCCACAAAATACGCGCAGCGGCGCAGACGGTTTGGCTCTTCCAATTGCATCGTTATACTCGCTAGCTATTTGATCTCATGAGTCATTTATAAAGGCACCCAAGGGCATCACCTCAGGCTCGCCATTTCGGGATTCCAGAGGCCGCACCGATACATTCCGGATCGAGGCTAATGACGGCGATTTAGCTACCCTTCACAGACCCCGCAGGTTGCCAACTCACCCAGGCTTTGCGCGCCGACGGTTCTGACACCCATCTGGGTCTAATGGTTCCCCGTTGCGTTTTGTTCAGTCGGTGGCAAATTAATGATCAAGTCGGCGCCCGCCCCCACGCCAGCGGTGTCTGCAGTTTCTGGTGCCTTTTGGCGCGCCCGTTGCTCGTATTGCCAATGCCCAATGTCTTCAATTCGTGCAGCCAGCGGTCCAAAGAAGACCGTCAAGGGAGTCACGCCGATGGATGAACCCATGACCAGGTCTTGATGTCCATCCCCATCCAGATCTCCCGTCTTAAGTCGCAAGACATCTCCAGTGGCTCGGGGGAAAACAAATCGCTCGGGGGGGGATTCCCAATCCATTCCCCAGCGCAAGACCGTTAAGGTTTCATCGCGGCCAACCCACAATAACAGACTGCCATCCACCTCCCGCATCACAGCGCCAGCACGGGCTCCAAAATACTTCTCGGGATCCGAGACAATTGGAAAGGTCCTGAGGGTAAAGCCGCCTTTCCCATCGTTTAGCAGGAGTGCCACCTCTGTCATGTTCTGGCCGAGGACAAACAAATCCAGATGACCGTCGTTATTGATGTCGGCAGGCAAAATCGAATCGATATTGGTGTCGGAACCAAAATTCCATATTTCTTCTACTGCTACCTCGCCAGGGCCGGTGGGGTACACCCCCACTACCCGACCCTCCTGTGGCACCGCCACTAGCAGGGTCGGTACCCCCAAACCCTTGAGATCGGCACCCACCAAACTTGCCACGGACCGGTGGGAGCGCGACGTAGCCAGGACCTTAATCACCTTGACCAACTCGGGTACAGAGGGATCATATTCGGGAAAGAGCTTCACCTCCGCTCCAACCAAGGAAATGACCGCCAGGGTCTGGCCCCAACCTGGCCATTCAACGACGGTTGACTCAATGGGTGCCTTAACCGGCGTATCCCCCAGGCTCTCCGCTAAGCCAGAGGCTCCAAAGTGATAAATGCGCACGGCATTGGCCGTTTCCGCGTTGAGCGCCAGATAGGATCGACAATCGGGGCCTTTAAGCACCCTGGTGCCATTAGGATGAAATCCGGGATTTTTCAGGGTGCTGCCAGTTCGAAAACCGCGACCTGGCCCTTGATAGTAAATTTCCACCCGGCTCTCGACATGCGCGGCCAGGGTAAGATCAGTGAGCCCATCACCATTAATATCCCCCAAATCGAGGTTGCCCAGTGTCTGCCGGTAATCAATGGGGACGGCACCTTCAGGCAAGTCCCCCGGGCCCGTATGGGGGGTTGAGCCGTTATCAACTTGTACAGTCCCTGGCAACGGCGGCTCCGACATTTCTGCTAGAGTAGATGCGGTTGGCGCAACTAGTGCAGCCGCCAAAGCAGCCAACGCCAGCAGGGTGCGAATCACGGAACCTTGCCACATGATATTAAAACTCGCATTTTCCAGGATTGCTCGGGGGTCACGGATATAACAGGCCAGACCTGCAACGCCACGTCTTACCAGATTTTAGTTTGGCTCGTCTCTACATCGCCAAACCAGGTCCACGGCGCGATGCCAGGCGGAATTAGCGACGGCGGTGACATTAAAATTAGTTATTTACATAAAAAAATGGGGGGAAGAAGTGATTCTTCCCCCCATTTTAACTTAGGGTTAGACAGCCATCATCCCTGAGGCCCTCTAGCCCATCGTGCTTACCAAGATCCGTAGCCATGTGTGTGGTCCAGAAACCACCCGCACCTTCGACCACCGCGAACTGTACCGCGGCGGAGTTAACCAACCCAGGTACGGGGGCGGGGTTGTTGAATTCATCGAAGCGATACTCAACATATCCGCCCAAGGCACCGGGATAAGTCCCTATCACGGCATCCGGCAACCAATAGGCCGGCGCGCAATAGCTACCACCCCGCGGCACCCCGAACAAACCCCCGCCTACAACGGCGATAAGATCAGTCCTGCCACCGCCGCGACCGGCGGGAACCACGTTAGGCCCGACGTTCGCACCACTGAAGGCATTGGCCCAATTGGCCGCCGCAGGAAGGCCTGGAATTGGGAGAGTTTGTTGGTTGTACACCCAGATATTCAATTCATTCATCAGATCGTAGGGATCGGAGCAACTGTTCTCCATGTCATCCCAAACACGGCTATGGGTCGCAGTGGGTCCATTGCGGTCGAACCAAGAGACATGCATGGCCATCGCCCACGGCTGAACCGGATCGGCAGGGCCAGGGATCGGCATCTGCGTGATCACGTCTTCGTTGATGGCATCCGAGTCATTCATGCGAATGCCAGCGGCAATCGGAGCCACCTCAATGGGATCCTTGGCGTTGCCCGTGTTGAAGGAGGGCGGCACAATGACGGAATTCAGATAGGTCGGCAACTCACCCTCGGAATCCGCACCGTCTGCCATGGGCATGACAGGAATACTAATGGCCATATTGTAGAAAGGTACGATGGTCGCACCCGCCTGACCCGCAAAGGCAAAGTCGGCAACATTGCCGTCGGAACCCTCGAAGGTCTCAAAGACCACATAGCCAAAGCGCGGGCGTACAGTGGGGCCACAGAGCGGACTGGGCCCGTTCCAGCCGATATCCTGCAAGCCAACCCGTTGGCGGGCCTGGACGCTTTGAGCACCAGAGCCGGCAACATCCGGATTGGTTGACCAAATAGTCATGTCACCAGCACTGACCTCACATACACCATCCTCCAGGGGTACGCTTCGCTCGTTGTACACTGTCCAGTGGATGAGCGGGACACTCGGGGTATTATCCGTGACCACGCCCTCGGCGGAGGTGTGGATGTCAATATAGTCGTTGATAACGGTATCGGTACCCAGGGTAGTCGGCACCTGCAGGGCCACATAGGTCTCGATCGACCCAGGTTGGATATCGCCACCGTCGGTGAGCATCAACGGAACCAACAAGGCTTCGCCAGGTACGGCAGCGATCGCGGCGTTAGCAACATTCCCCGTACTGGCCATAGCGGCACAGACGGAAGAGACAAGTAGTAGTTTACGGTACTTCATGGACTTTAGCTCCTTGAGTTGGTTTTGGGGGATCAGAAACGACCCATGAACGCGTCGTCAAAAAATTTGAGGGTTTCAGTTCTAGCTTGTGAGTTTAAACCCTCGTCGGCAGATGTCAACCACCAACCGCGTTGTTTAGCCACCCATATTGTGGCACCAATGCCACTAGGTTTAATAATAGGCGACATGTACAGATTTTGCAACAGCCTCTGTGAAAATTTTCAGCCGTGCTTGGTCAGGGCAGGCCTCAGAAGTGCAACTTGACGTTTCCACTTCTTTGATTTTCAGTATGGCTGGGTAACTTGACGAATATCTTCGTTGCGTAAATACAACAATTCTTGCTGCAAGACCTTATCCGGTCCCACTACTGGCCCCGTTATATGTGCAAAATCAGCCAGGGTCTTCCATTGGTGGAGTGATTAAAGCTCTTTTTCCTGACTATTATAAGTGGGGGGTAACACCGAGATACTCGCGGGCACCGCAGGCATCCAGCGCAATCCGGGCCTTCAGGTCGTCGAAAGAGGCGAATTTCATCTCTTCCCGCAGCTTGAGGCGAAACTCCACCTCGGCATGGCGGCCATAGAGATCCCCCGCGAAATCGAACAGATGGACCTCCAGCAGATAGCGTGGCTCTTCGCCCAGGGTTGGGCGCAGGCCAATGTTGGCCACGCCTGGCCAGGGCCGATCAAAAAGACCATCCACCATGACGGCATAGACCCCGTGGAGAGGGCTGACCCGGCGATGCAAATTGATGTTAAGAGTCGGGAATCCAATAGAGCGGCCGCGCTTGTTGCCGTGAGCAACGCGGCCACAGATGCGATAGGGTCGTCCCAACAGATGGCGGGCCAGATCCAGCTCGCCTCGAGCCAGGGTTTCACGGATCCGCGTGCTGCTCACCCGCTCGGCACCATGGGTGATGGTGTGCAGGTCCTCAACCACCAGGCCATGTTCGGCCCCCAGGGTACGCAGCAAGGCAAAATCCCCCTTGCGCCCACGACCGAAACGGAAATCATCACCGACGAGCAGATGGCGTGCCGCGAGGCCGTCCACCAGCAGTTCCTCGACAAAGGCCTGCGCCTCCATGACCGCCAGTTTGTGGCCGAACTCGAGCAGGACCACCCTTTCGATACCGCAAGCCTCCAGGGCCGCCAATTTTTCCCGGAGGCGCGTGAGCCGGGCCGGCGCCGCCTCTGGGGCGAAATATTCCATGGCCTGTGGTTCAAAGGTGATGACGGTCGCCGGCAGCCCTAATTCACGGCCCTTGGCGAGCAGTCGCTGGAAGACGGCGCGATGCCCCAGGTGTACACCATCGAAATTGCCAATGGTGGCAACGCATCCTCGGTGCATCGGTCTGAGATTGTGGAGTCCACGAATGACTCGCATAGGGTTTTACAACCGTCTTATGTCAAGGCTTCGGAGGGTGGCCGAGAAGTATCAAACAAGAAAACGATTGCTTACTCCTCACCACGTCAGGTGCCGAGCCCGGCACACCGGCCCGGGACGCCATCAGCCAGGCCAGGAGGCACCCGGAATGGATTATAGCCTGGCGCCGGAATATTCCGGCAGGGTACCCACTTCAATGGGCGCTCACGGGTCGACGATCTGGTTGCTGGCCCGCCTCTTCGCTAAAATCTCGCGGCCGGACACCCAAGGCCAGCAGAGCCAAAAAATACCCAGCGCCACCCGCGAGCAGCCAGCAAAACAGCCTTGCCAACCGCTTGGCCCCGGTGGTGGCCAGCCAATCCCCCATCCCCACTGAGCCCCAGCCCAATAGGGCGCCCAGAACCAGGACGGCAATCAGACCACGCGCGAGGAGTGACCGCCAGCTACTAGAGGGCAGATAGGCCTTATGCCTAATCAGCCCCCTGAGCAAGAGGCCCGCGTTCACGCAGGCGGCCAAGCTGGTAGCCAACGCCAGACCGGCATGGCCAAGCGGTCCCATCCAGGCCAAGCTCAGGACCAGGTTGAACCCTAAAGATATCATGGCATATTGCGCCGGGGTGCGCGCATCCTGGTGGGCATAATAGCCGGGCGCCAGGACCTTGATCGCGATGAAAGCCGGCAAGCCCGCTGCATAGGCCATGAGGCTAAGAGCAGCCATTTGGACATCCCGAGCGCTGAATTCAGTCGACAGAAAGAGGGTTGCCACCAGAGGCTCCGCCAGAACCACCAGCCCCACCGCCGCCGGTAGTCCCAACAACCACACCCAGCGCAGGGCCCAATCCAGGGTCCGGGAGAAGGCCTCTGGCGAGAGCCCTCCCGCCGGCGCAGCGGAGCTGTGGCGAGATAACCGGGGCAAAATGACGGTCCCCAGGGCCGCGCCCAGGATCCCCAGCGGGAATTCCACCAGCCGGTCCGAGTAATAGAGCCAGGAGATGCCACCCACGGTCAGGAAGGAGGCTAGGAAGGTATCCAGGAGCAGGTTGAGCTGGGTCACGGAGACGCCCAACAGCACGGGGCCCAGGCGGCGCAGGACCTTGCGGGTGCCGGGATGTCGCCAATCAAGACGGGGACGCGGCAGCAGGCGGAGCCGGGCGAGGAAGGGGAACTGGAAAGTGAGTTGCGCCAGCCCTCCGAGCAGGACGCCCCAGCCCAGGGCCAGGATCGGCTCCTCCAATCGTGGCGCCAGCCAGAGAGCGCACCCGATGATGGACAGATTGAGCAACACGGGGGTGAAGGCGGGGATACCAAACCGTTCATGCAAGTTGAGCACCGCGCCCGCCAGGGCCGCCAGGACGATGAAAAACACATAGGGCAGCGTCAACCGCAGCAGTTCCCCCGCCAGGGCCTGTTGGTGCGCCTCAACGGCGAATCCGGGCGCGAATACCAGGATCAGCCAGGAGGCAGCGAGGGTGCCGATGAAGGTCAGGAGCAGCAGGCCCGCGCCGAGGACGCCGCTCAGGCTTGCGAGCAGGCGACGCAAGGCCACGGGGCCGCCCTCACGGTCGGTCGCGTGAAGCACGGGCACCAGAGCGCTGGCAAAGGCCCCCTCAGCAAAGAGGCGGCGGAAAAAATTCGGGATCTTGAAGGCGACGAAAAAGGCATCCGTGCCCGCGTCTGCCCCGAAGAGGCGCGCCACCATCAAATCACGGACAAAGCCGAGGAGGCGCGACAGCAGGGTATTGCCACCAACCTTGGTCAGGGAGGCGGACAGGGAGGCCATGGGGGTTGGTTGCCGGGTTATCGCGAACAGGCCACCTAGTAAGGGCGGTTAAAGTTCGCCCTGGTACCGCTCATCCTCAGTCTGCTGGCGCCGGGCCATCTCGGCCTGACGACGCAGGTCCCAGACCTCCTGGCGCTGGTTAACGCGCTTGTCCCAGGCCCCCGCCTGTTCCGGGATGCTGAATTCGGCGAATAGCACCTGGCGCAGGAAGCGGTAGCCAAACTTGAGCAGGGCCAGGTCGTCAGACTCGACCTCGGCGTACAGGGTCTCTGGTAGATCATAGGTGGCGCGGAACTTATCGCTGAGGACAAAGCGCCGGAAGGTGTCCAGGTCATAGGAGGCCATGAAAAAGACATTCAGGCTGGTCTGGGGTGGGCGGCCCACCGTTGGCCCGGCGGAGCGCTTCTTAAGGATGAGCTGATACCACTCGCGATTGTACTCGTCATGGGTATCGCACCCTTGCTCCACGCGGTAATCGCCAATGCTGATGCGGCGGTCCTCCAGGTGACCCTTGCAGTGGTCTTCGCGAACCAGGGAGTACTCCTGCAGGGTATCGGTCTCTCCCGCCACATGGCGATTAAGCAGGGCGACCGGATAATAGCGGCAGACCGTGGGCCTGTCCTCGTAAACACTACAGCCCTTATCGCCATCGAGCAGCAGGCAGGCACCTTCATCGGTGGTCTTGAGCTTGACCCCCGGAGTACCGTCGGCATCTATCTGGAAGGGAACCGTGTGCTTGGCCAGGAAGTCGGTCGTGGACAGGCCCAGGCGCTCCTTGAGGCGCAGGATGTCGTAGGGGGCCAGGGTCACGTCGGCCATGCGGCAGCAGGCGTTGAAACAGGAGATGCCCGGATAGCAGCGAAAGGGGATCTCGGTCTCCTCGCCCAGCACCTCGGGCTGCACCACGCTTTGGAAAGGAATTTCTGGTTTCTCGTTGGTCATCCTGGGGATCCCCCTGGGAGCTTGAACTCCCCGGTAAATTGCTGGTGACGCGACAATTGGATCGTGTCGGATCTAGCCGCTTGCGGCTCTGCCGGGCGCCTAGTGGCTAGTTCGCCGGTCGCCGCATTAGTTCGTGATGATACCCGGCAAAATCAAATGGGCGGCGCACAAAAAAACCGGGCGCCTCAGGGGCGCCCGGTTCCTCGACTAGCGGCTAGCCACTAGTGCGCAGCGGGCTTGAACAACTTGGACTTGTCAACCAGATCGACATGGGCGCGCTTGAAGCAGGTCCAGGCCTTGGTCTCTTTGTCGTAGATGGAGTTGACGAAGCAATGCCAGTTCTCCTCGTCCACGAAGTTCTTATCCATCCGGTAGTAGAAGCCGGGATAACGGCTCTCCTGACGGAACTGGATGTGCTTCATGTGGGCCTCAGCGGTGAGGATGCGGTGGTAGTTCTCCCAGGCACGGAGCAACTCGTGCAGATCCTTGGCACGCATCTTGGCAGCATCTTCCTTGAGCATTTCCAGCTTCTCCTCCGCCACCGTCAACATATTGGCGTTGGTGGTGTAGTAGGTGGCGACGCCGGCTACATACTCGTCCATGATCTTTTGCAGACGGAACTGCAGCATCTTGGGCGTGATGTAGTTTGGGTTCACATCGATAGCGGTGCTGTAGTCCTTGTGCTCCAGGTAGGTGCGCACCGGGGCGTAGATCTCTTCGACCAGGACCTCGGGATCCGTATCCAACTCGGGCTTCATGTCCTTATTGTCAATGCAATACTGAACCATGGACTTTGCGCACATACGACCCTCGGCATGGGAGCCGGAGGAGAACTTATGGCCCGAAGCACCCACACCGTCACCGGCCGTGAAGAGACCCTTGACGGTGGTCATGCCCCGGTAACCCCAGTTCCAGCCCTGCGGCAGGTGCGAAGGGATCTTGTCCTTGTCAGCATGTAACTCCTCCGTGGGGGCGCCGACATCGACGGGGCCAGAGGCCCAGATACCGCAGCAGCCGGAGTGAGAACCCAGCAGGTAAGGCTCGGTGGGCATCAGCTCGGAGTTCTTCTTCTCCGGCTCGACGTTTTCACCCACCCAGATACCGCACTGGCCAATGCACATATCCAGGAAGTCTTCCCAGGCCTCGGCCTCGAGGTGCTTGACCTCGCGGGGCGACAGGGTCTCGCGCAGCTTGGCCAATGCGGTCACGGTGTCCATATAAATGGGACCGCGGCCTTCCTTCATCTCCTTGAGCATGAGGTGGTTGCGCAGGCATGAGGCCGGCACGGCCGCCTGGCCATAGGGAGGATAGTCGTTCAACAACTCCTTGTTCTTGACCATGTAGACTTCGCCGTAGGCGTTGGTGGCCTGGGCCTTGAAGAGCAGGAACCAGGCGCCGACCGGGCCGTAACCGTCCTTGAAGCGGGCGGGTACGAAGCGGTTTTCCATCATGGTCAGCTCGGCACCAGCCTCGGCGGCCATGGCGTAGGTAGAACCGGCGTTCCATACCGGGTACCAGGCGCGGCCAGTGCCCTCACCGACGGAGCGGGGGCGGAAAATGTTAACGCAGCCACCAGCGGCCAACAGGATGGCTTTGGCCTTGTAAACCATAACCTTGTGGTCACGGACGGAGAAACCGACGGCACCGGCAACCCGGTTCTTGTCGTTCTTATCGTTGACCAGTTTGACGATGAAGACGCGTTCCTGGACACGGTCGGAGCCCAGAACTTTCTTCGCCGCCTCGGCGACGATCCACTTGTAGGACTCGCCGTTGATCATGATCTGCCACTTGCCGGAGCGCACGGGCTTACCGCCGTCCTTCAGCGGGGTCAGGCCCTTGGAACCGTCGTGACGCTCGCCGTTCTCGTCCAGTTTCCAGATGGGCAGACCCCACTCCTCGAAGAGATGCACGGAGTCATCAACATGACGGCCTAGGTCATAGGCCAGGTCATCACGGGTAATACCCATGAGGTCGTTGGAGACCATGCGTGCATAGTCTGCCGGGTCCTGCTCGGAACCGATATAGGTGTTGATGGCGGACAGACCCTGAGCTACGGCGCCGGAGCGATCCATGGCGGCCTTGTCAACCAACCTAATTTTCAGATCGATGCCTGTTTCCTTCTTGGCGGCATCCGCCCATTGCATGATTTCGTAGCCAGCACCGCAACAAGCCATACCACCGCCGATCAAGAGGATGTCGACCTCTTCCTGGATGATCTCCGGATTTCCAAATTCACCAGCCATGTTCTCTACCTCTCTCTAATTTTTTACTTGCGGATCAGTTCGGCGGGATTACCAGGACGGTAACCCTTGGTCACGCCGCCATCGGCGCTGCCAGTGAAGAAGCCGGTAGCCGCGATGTCGGCCAGGGAGGCAGTAGGCTTACCGCCGTAAGGATCAATGGAGCCTTCCGGGGTGGTACGGATGGGGAACTTGAAGCGCTTGAGGGTACCGTTGCGGAACTTGATGGTCCACATGATCGAGTCGGAACCCCGCAGGGGCTGGACGGAGCCACCCAAGGGCACGATGTCCGCGTAGTGACGGCACTCGATGGCCTGCTGCGGGCAGATCTTAACGCAGGAGTAGCACTCCCAGCACTGCTCGGGCTCCTGGTTAAACGCCTTCATAGCGTGACCGGTATCTGAGCCGTCCTGGTCCAGCTTCATCAGGTCGTGGGGGCAAATGTACATGCAAGCGGTCTTATCCTGGCCCTTGCAGCCATCGCACTTGTCAGTACGCACAAAAGTTGGCATGGTGTTCTTTCTCCTAACGTTGTACCGCAGCGAATGTCGCCGATGCTGGCGAAACCGTATGGCGCCACCCGTCCCCCCAGCGGTCAGGCGACGTCGACACGCCCCGATCGAGTCATACCTGACTCGGCGTCCCATCGGCGATCCTGTCCTGGCAAGGAGCAGGGGGGTTTGAGCCCGACTGCCCGCCAACCCGATGGCGCTAACATGAGTAGATTAGAGAGGGGCAAGGGCCAGTGTCAAAGGAGATTTTATCACAGAATCATAAAATAACTTTATTAGATGCTTCTGGAGGTCCAAGCTGGGCGTTAAGGCCAGTCCCCATCGGTTTCAAGGCCCTGGCCAGAAGCGAATTTTGAGTTTAACCTTTCCGGACATAACGGCGAGGACTACCCCTAACTTCATAATAGCGATTGGATCATGACACTTCCCCCACCCCTACCCCTCCGTCTCCCGGAGACCTACCGGTCCCGCCTAGCCGCCGTCATCGGTGGTTCCGGCCAGCCAGTCTCGTCCGAGTCATCCCCCCGATGGGACTGGTCAGGTGGTAGCAATCGCCGCCCAGAAAGATGCGAAACCCCATGCAGCGCATCCTTCTAACCTGCGGAGCTCTCTATGGGGCCTTGGCGGTGGCCCTGGGCGCCTTTGGCGCCCATGCCCTTAAGGCTAGAGCCCCTGAACTCTTGGCCCATTGGGGCACGGCCACCCAGTATCTCGCCCTGCACGCCCTCGCCCTGTTGGCGACCGGCATTCTTCTCGATCGGCAGCCCACCAGTCGCCTACTAACGCTCGCGGGCCAAGCCTTTCTCCTGGGCGCGACCATTTTCAGTGGCAGCCTCTACCTGCGGGTCTTGCTGGACCTGCCCTCCTGGGGCATGGTGACGCCGCTGGGCGGCGCTCTACTCATCCTCGGCTGGCTGCTGCTGACTTTCGGCCTCTGGCGGCAAGGCTAAAGGATCTTGCGTCAGACCCGTATCTATGTGGATCTGCCGTTGGAGGCCGGTCAGGACGCGTCTCTGCCCGCCGCGGCAGTCCAGCATCTTGTTCAGGTCTTACGCCTGCAGCCTGGCGACAACTTCATCATTTTTAACGGTAACGGCTGCGATTATCCCGCCACGATACTCACCTCCCACCGGCGAGAGGTCATGATCCGGGTTGGCGAGCCTGGGGAGCCAGAACCGGCCTTGCCTCTCAGCATCCACCTGGGGATCGGCATCTCCAAGGGCGAGCGCATGGACTTTTCTATCCAAAAGGCGGTTGAGTTGGGCGTCGCCGAGGTCACGCCCCTGATCGCTGGGCGCGGCATGGTACGGTTGGCCGGCGACCGCCTGGCCAATCGCCAGGAGCACTGGCAAGGCATCCTGATAGCCGCTTGCGAACAGAGCGGCCGTCGGCGCCTGCCCCGGCTGAACCCTAGCCAAGGTCTGGATACCTGGGTCGCCCAGGGACACTCCTGCCCCCTGCTTCTGGATCATCGCGCCAGACGCTCCTTGCTCAGTCTTGCCCCACCTGGGCCAGCCTTAACCCTATTGATCGGGCCCGAGGGTGGCCTGGCGCCCCCTGAACGCGAGCGAGCCTACCAGACCGGCTTCACAGGCATACACCTCGGCCCGCGCATCCTCCGCACCGAGACGGCCCCACTGGCAGCGATTGCCATCGTCCAAGCTTTGTGGGGCGACCTTGGCGATTGATGTGACTTATGCTTGAAGAGGGATAGGGCAACAACCTGTCTTGACTAGCTAGAGTAAAACCCGCTCAATTCCACCGATGAGCACTCGATCGAGAAAACGCTCCCGCCAGCCTTGGCCCTGACGATAACGGGCGAGTTCCACGACGATGTACTCTGTGCTCAGGCCCGTTTCGTCGGCATACATAGCCAGGCCCTGCTGGCAGGCGGGACAAGCGGTGAGTACCTTGAGGTCACCCTGGGAGCGATCGCGACCGGTGAGGGCGCGGATGCCCTGAACCAGGGATTCCGCCTTGCGATACCGGAGTTGGCTGGCGATATCCGGGCGGGCGCTGCCCAAGGTTCCGGCCTCGCCGCAGCAGCGGTCGGTAAGGGTGACGGGCTGGCCCAGGAGACTAGCGGCGACCTTGAGGGGGGCATGCGTCTTCATGGGACTGTGACAGGGGTCATGGAAAAGGTACTGGATAGCCGAGCCACCTCGCGCCCAGGAATCCCCCCCAGCGGTCACGGGGGCCTCTTCGCCCCCGAGCAGGGGCAAGGCGCCGCCAGCAAGGGTCACGCCCCTTTCCATCAGATATTCATGGATGTCCAAGAGGCGGCAGCCGGGGAAGATGCGCTCGAATTCATACTGGAGCAACTGGTCCATGCAGGTGCCGCAGGAGACGACGACGGTACGAATATCCAGATAATTAAGGGTATTGGCGATGCGGTGGAAGAGGACGCGATTCTCCATGGTCAAGCGCCGCCCCTGGGCCTCGTAGCCGCTGGCGCTCTGGGGGTAGCCACAGCAGAGGTAACCAGGGGGCAGCACCGTTTGCACACCCTGCTCGTAGAGGAGCGCCAAGGTCGCCAGGCCGATATCCGAGAAGAGGCGCTCGGAGCCGCAGCCGGGGAAGTAAAACACGGCCTCCATCTCCTCCGGGCTGCGCTGGGGGTCGCGCAGGATGGGCACCTGGGTGGCATCCTCCAGGCTCAGGATCTGGCGGAAGGATCTTTTCGGCACCTCGACCCGGATAGACCGGCGCAATAACTCCTTTGCCAGGGTGACGGCCTGGGGTTGCCCCGTGGTCGCCGCCGGAGGTTCCTGGCGCCGGTAGAGGCCCAGGCGCCGGGTCAGGGCGCTGGCGAGATTGAGACCCCAAAAACCCCAGCGGGCCAGACCGATACGCAGCAGGCGGATGGCGCGGGGGTCCTTGGCGTCGAGGAAACGCAGGGCGGCCCAGGCGCCGGGGCTGAAGCGCTTTTGGCGCCGGTCCACCAGGATGCGGCGCAGGCGCGTGGTCACCTCGCCAAAGTCGATCTTGACCGGGCAGGGTGGCTGACATTTATGGCAGACGGTGCAGTGGTCCGCCAGATCGTTCATCTCGGCGAAATGGCGCCGCGACAGACCACGGCGCGTCTGCTCCTCGTACAGGAAGGCCTCGATGATGAGGCCCGTGCCGAGGATCTTGTTGCGCGGCGAATAATGCAGGTTGGCCCGGGGCACATGGGTCATGCAGACCGGCTTACATTTGCCGCAGCGCAGGCAGTGCTTGATGTCCTCGTTGAGGGCGCCGAGTTCCGTTTCCTCCAGGATGATGGCCTCCTGGCTCACCAGCCGGAGCGAGGGCGTGTAGGCGCTCTCGAGACCCGAGCCCGGCATCAGCTTGCCCGGGTTGAAGCGTCCCGCCGGATCCACGATCTGCTTATAGCGGACGAAGGCCGCCAGCTTGTCGGGCTCCAGAAACTGGATCTTGGTTAGCCCGATACCGTGCTCACCGGAGATAACCCCCCCCAGCCCGGTCGCCAGGGCCATGATACGGGCCACCATGCGGTCGGCCTCGTGCAGCATGGCGTAGTCGGAGGAGTGAACCGGGATATTGGTGTGGACGTTGCCATCGCCCGCGTGCATATGCAGGGCCACGAAGAGGCGCGCCTCCCGGACCCGGGCATGGATGGCGGCGAGCCGTTCCCGGACCCCAGCCATGTCCTGGCCGCTGAAAATCTCGTCCAGGCGCTGACGGACCTCCTGGCGCAGGGACTGGCGGAGGTCGCGGCGCAGGAGCAGATCCAACAGGCTATCGCCGGCCTTGACCAGAGCCTGTTCCGGTTCCCCCAAGAGGTGGGCCTGATCAGACGCGGGGGCATCCAGCAGGGCCAGGATCTGGCCCCACCGTCGATGGGCCTCCTCCAGCACCTGACGGCCCGCCCCGCGCTTGGCCTCCAGAATGGCCTGGGATTCCGCGGAGTCCTCGAAGCCCGGCCAGTCACGGGCCTCCGGCATCTCGGTCTCCACATAGTCCTGGAGGGCCTCCAGAATCCGCTGCTTGTTGGCGATGGACTGCTCGATGTTGATCCGCTCGATGGCACGCGAATAGTCCGCCAGCCGCTCCAGGGGTATCACCACATCCTCGTTAATCTTGAAGGCATTGGTGTGGCGGGAGATGGCGGCGGTACGGGCGCGATCGAGCCAGAACCGGCGGCGGGCCTCGGGGCTGACGGCGATAAAGCCCTCCCCCTGGCGAGCCTGGGTCAAGGCCACCACCCGCTCGGCGGCGGCGGCCACCCGGCCCTCGTCATCGCCCACCAGATCGGCGAGCAACACCATCTTGGGCAACTCGGCGCGGGCCGCCTTGGTGGAATAGTCCAGGGCCCGCAGGTAGCGCTCGTCCAGGTGCTCCAGGCCGGCAATCTTAACCTCGGGCAGGGTGTCGATGTATTCCTTGATCTCCAGAATGGCCGGCACCGCCAGGGAGAGATCGGCGCCGAAAAACTCCAGGCAGAGGGTGCGCGTATGGGCCGGCATCCGGTGCAGCAGGAAGCGAGCGGAGGTAACGAGGCCATCGCAGCCCTCCTTCTGCACCCCCGGCAGGCCGGCGAGGAACTTGTCGGTGACGTCCTTTCCCAGGCCCACCTTGCGGAAGGTCTGGCCGGGCAGGGTCAGGAGCTCGGGCATACCCTTGGGGGTTTGCCCATCCGGCCCGAAGCGGGCGATGCGGAACCGCACCTCGGCCTGGTCATGGATCTTGCCCAGGTTGTGGTCCAGGCGCTCCACCTCCAGCCAGTCGGCATCCGGTGTCACCAGGCGCCAGGAGACCAGGTTGTCCAGGGTGGTGCCCCACAGCACCGCCTTCTTGCCCCCGGCGTTCATGGCGATGTTACCGCCAATGGTAGAGGCGTCCTGGGAGGTGGGGTCCACGGCGAAGACCAGCCCCGCTCCCTCCGCCACCTCGGCGACCCGCCGGGTAACGACGCCGGCGCCACACCAGAGGGTCGGGCATTCTCCCGCCCGCTCCGGCAGTGAGCGGTGCTCCACCGCGCCAATGGCGTCCAGCTTTTCGGTATTTATCACGGCGCACCAAGGGTCCAGGGGTACGGCCGAACCTGTATAGCCGGTGCCACCGCCGCGCGGGATCAGGCTCAGACCGCAATCCAGGCAGGCGCTGACGATGGGGGCGACCTCGGCCTCCGTGTCCGGACAGATGACGACGAAGGGCATCTCCACGCGCCAGTCGGTGGCGTCCGTGGCGTGGGCCACCCGTGCCAGACCCCCAAAGTCCAGGTTATCCCGGCGCGTGATGCCTGTCAGGGCCCGCCGCAGGTCACCGCGCCGCGAGCGCAGATCCGTCAGCCACTGCCCAAAGGCCCGCACCGCCTCCCGGGCCGCCGCCAGCAGGCGCGCCGCCAGGGCGTTGTCATTGAGGCGCCGCTCAAATTGGTCGAGGCGGTGGCGCAGGGCGCTGATCAGGAGCTCACGGCGCTGGTCGTCCTCCAGCAGGTCATCCTGCAGGTAGGGGTTGCGGGTCACCACCCACATGTCCCCGAGGACCTCGAAGAGCATGCGCGCCGAGCGCCCCGTACGCCGCGTCCCCCTTAAGCCCTCGATCAGGTCCCACATCTCCTGGCCCAGGAAGCGGATCACGATCTCCCGGTCGGAAAAGGAGGTGTAGTTATAGGGAATCTCGCGGATGCGTTGGTGCTGGGGAATAGACATAGGGAACCGGGACGGGCGAACCGAGTAGAATCGTTGGCTCCTATTATATTTGGTAAACTCACGATCAGGCGGATTCCCACGGCGGGGGCCGAATAGGCCAGGCGACCCGCCCCTGTATTGATGCCACAACGCCATTAACAAAATCAAACTTGGCCAGGTTTGCTTTTTCAGTTTGACAACCGACTGGATTATTTAGGGATTCTCTCCCAGACCGCGATGACCCACCTGATGTCCCGATTGGCCACGCGTGCCCTCCATGTCCTGCGCACCGAGGGGCCAGGGGTGCTGATGAAAAAGCTGCGCCGGCGCCTGCGGGTAGTGGCCTTTCGGCCCCAGGCGCCGCGATTGCTGCTTTTGACGGGGCCGTTTCCCGCCCTGGAACTCCCGGCTCCCGGGGAGAAGCCCCGTGCCTCTCTGATCATCCCCACCTGCGGTCAATTTTCCTATACCCATCATTGCCTGGCCGCCCTACGCGCTTGTGGGGATAGCACCCCCTTCGAGGTCATCCTCATCGATGACGAGCCAGAGGGGGACACAGCGGCCCGTCTCGAGGGTTACTGCCATCTGCGGGTTATCCGCAATCGCCGGAATCTGGGTTTCGTCCACTCCTGCAACCGGGGCGCGGCCCAGGCCCGGGGTGAATTCCTGGTCTTTTTGAACAACGATACCCAGGTGCAGCCGGGCTGGCTGGATAGCCTGCGGGACACCTTCGACCGCCTGCCGCAAGCGGGTCTGGTGGGTAGCCGGCTCATCTATCCGGATGGCCGCCAGCAGGAGGCCGGGGGGATCGTCTTCCGCGACGGTTCGGCCTGGAATTACGGGCAACTCGATGATCCCGACCGCCCGGAGTACAGCTATTTGCGTGAACCAGACTATGTCTCCGGCGCTGCCCTGGCGATCCGGCGCGACCTCTTCGAGCAACTCGGCGGTTTTGATCCCCACTATGCGCCGGCCTATTACGAGGACACCGACCTGGCCTTTCGGGTTCGCGCCGCCGGCCAGCGGGTCTATTACCAGCCCGGGTCGCGGGTGCTACATTTCGAGGGGGTGACGGCGGGCCGGGATGGCGATGCCGGGGCCCAGACGGGCATGAAGCGCTTCCAGGCCATCAACCAGCACCAATTCCTCGATCGCTGGCGCGAGGTCTTGGCTGGTCACGGGGCGCGAGGCGAGGATCTGGAGCGCCAGAAGGAGCGGCAAGTGCGGCGGCGGGCTTTGGTCGTAGATCTGTATGTGCCCACCCCGGACCAGGAATCCGGCTCCCTGCGGCTCGTCAATCTCTTCGCGCTCCTGGGAGAAGTGGGTTGTAAGGTGACCTTTGCCGCCGCCAATCTGGAGGCCCCGGAGCCCTATGTCGCCGACCTGCAGCGCCAGGGGGTCGAGGTCCTCTACCGGCCCTATGTCAAGTCTCTGGCCCACCACCTGAAGGCGCGAGGGGGCGAATATGACCTGGTTTTCCTCAGCCGGGCCGATACCGCCGCCAGGTTCATGGCACTGGCCCGGCGGCTTTGCCCGCGGGCGCGGTTGATCTTCGACACCGTCGATCTGCACTTTCTCCGGGAAGGGCGGCTGGCGGACCTGACGGGCGATCCCCGCACCCGCGCCCTGGCGGAGCGGCGGCGGCAAGAAGAGCTGGGGCTGATCGCCCAGGCGGATACCACCCTGGTGGTGAGCGCGGTGGAGCGAGACCTGTTGGCCCGGGAGGCCCCGGCGGCGGATGTGCGCCTCCTCTCGAACATCCATCGCCTCCCCGGCCGCCGCGCCGGCTTCGCCGAACGTCGGGACATCTTCTTCATCGGCGCCTTCGCCCATCCGCCGAACCGGGATGCGGTCCTCTGGTTTTGCCGCGACATCCTGCCCCTCATCCTTCCCGAGGCCCCAGCTATGCGATTTTCGGTGATCGGGGCCGAGCCCCCGGCGGAAGTGCGGGCCTTGGCCGGCGATGCGGTCCGCATCCTGGGCCATGTGCCGGATGTGACGCCCTTTTTTGATTGCTGCCGGCTCAGCCTGGCCCCTCTGCGCTATGGGGCTGGGGTCAAGGGCAAAATCAATCAGAGCCTGGCCCATGGTCTGCCCGTGGTGGCGACGACCCAGGCGGTGGAGGGCATGTTCCTGGAGGACGGACGGTCGGTCCTGGTGGCCGACACCCCGGCTGATTTCGCCGCCGCCGTCCTGCGCCTCTACCGAGACCCGGAGCTCTGGGAGCGGCTCTCCGACGGGGGACTGGCCGTAATGGAGGCGCATTTCGGTTTCGCCGCCGCGCACCGCGCCTTGGTCGATGTGGTGGGAGAATAGATCTTGTCTTTAAGCGAGGACGCCAAGCCATCAACACCGAAGCCACCGCCAGCGCCGGTTTTGAATGTCCTGATAGTCAACTACAATGCCGGCGACCTGCTGAGCGAGGCGGTGGCCGCCGTTCTGGCCAACGCCCTGCCGCTAGAAATCATCGTCAGCGACAACGGGTCGGTGGACGGCAGCTTGGAGAAACTCGAGAACCGACATGGCAATGATCCCCGCTTGCGGGTGCTGCGCAATGGCGCCAATCTCGGCTTCGCCGGTGGCCACAACCGGGCCCTGCCCTGGGCCAAGGCGCCCTACCTGCTGTTCCTGAACCCGGATTGCATTGTCGGTCCGGAGACACTGACCCAACTCCTCGACTTCATGGCTACCACGCCGGAGGCGGGCATGGCGGGAACCATCGTGCGCAACCCGGACGGCAGCGAACAGAAGGCCTCCCGGCGCCGTATTCCCGACCCCTGGGTGGGGCTGGTACGCTTTCTCCATCTCCACCGCCTCTGGCCCCAGTTGCTTGCTGGCAAGCGGCTCAATTTCATGCACGCCCCCCTACCCAGTCGCCCGCTGATGGTGGATGCCATCTCCGGCTCCCTCATGCTCGTCCGCCGCCGGGCCCTGGAGGAGGTCGGCCCCCTTGACGAGGGCTACTTTCTCCATTGCGAGGATCTGGACTGGTTTGTGCGCTTTCGCAACGCCGGCTGGCCTATCTTTCTGGTGCCAGCCGCCGAGGTCCGGCACCACCAGGGAGCCTGCGGTTTGAGCCGGCCCTATGCAGTGGAGTGGCACAAGCACAAGGGCATGGCGCGCTTTTTCCGCAAATTTCAGTTTCGGGATTACCCGCTGCCCTTCAGTCTCCTGGTGCTGCTGGGAATTTGGCTACACTTTGGGGCCTTTGCCCTCCTCGAGGGGATTCGTCGCCTCCCGCGACTCCTGAGGCAAAGATGACCGAGGCCATCCAGGCAGACGCCTCCTTCCGGGGCTTACCCGTTCTGGTCACGGGGGCCACGGGCAAGATGGGTCGCCATCTCGTCCAGGCCTTGCTAGACGTGGGGGCTCGGGTCACCGTCCTGACCCGTGCTCCTGATAAAGCGCGGATCCTCTGGCCAGGGGCCCCGGTCACTTGTCGCGCGGGCGATCTCGGGGACGCGGCGAGTCTGGCCGCCGCCCTGGTGGGGATCGAATGCGTCTTTCACCTCGCCAGCTACTCCCCGGGCCCGGACGAGGCCGACATCTACGAGGCACCCGCCCACTGGACGGTCAGCGCCGAGGGCACCCGCAACCTGGTCGGGGCCGCCCTGACCTTTGGCATCCGCAAACTCGTCTACCTAAGCAGTATCAAGGTGATGGGTGATGCCGCGGGGGCGGGCCCGCGGCCGGCAGACGAACAGACGACGCCCCTTCCCGATACCCTCTATGGCCGCGCCAAACTGGAGGGCGAAAGACAGGTACTCGTTTTGGGCGGAGCCGGCGGCCTTCTGACCTGCGTACTGCGCTTGCCCATGGTCTATGGGTTGGCGAGGCAAGGTAATATCGCCCGGATGATCGATGCCGTGGCGCGCCATCGCTTCCCCCCCTGGCCACCCATCGACAATCGTCGCTCGGCAATCCACGTGGATGACGCCGTCCGCGCCGCCCTGCTTGCGGCCTGGCACCCGCGGGCCGCCGGGCAAATCTTCCTGGTTACCGATGGGGAGCACTATTCCACCCGGTGGCTTTACGAACAAATCCGCCTCGCCCTAGGGCTGCCCCTACCTCGCTGGACCATACCCTTGTGGGTGCTCCAGTTCGCAGCCAGTCTAGGCAGCCTAGGGGAGAGGTTGACGGGCCGCCCCATGCCTTTGACGCGCGCCGGACTGAGCAAACTCACCGGTAATGCTTGGTTTAGTTCAACCAAGATTCGGCGGGAATTGGGTTTCCAGACCCATCACCATCTGAGCGCGGAAATACCCCTTATGGTGAGAGACTATCAGCGCCTGCTGGACCTTCGGTCTCTGCCTCGCTAGGACTCAAGTCGAGCCTTAACTGGGCGTTGGCCATCTCCTCATCGGCCTCCAGATCCACGGTGCGGCTGGAGCCGCTTATTTTATCGTTGTAGAGTTTAAGGATGCTGTCCACGTCACCCGTGGCCACGACCTGGCCACGATTCATCAGGATGGCGGTTTTACACATTTTGCGGATCAAGCCATCCGAGTGTGAAGCCAAGACTATGATGCCTGCCTGTGCGGTAAAACCAGCCAAGCGCTTTTCCGCCTTCCCCATAAAGGCCGCATCCCCGGCGCCAATACCTTCGTCCAGAAGCAGAATATCTGGCTTTATTGATGTGGAAACGGCGAATGCCAGCCGCATCCGCATACCTGCGGAATAGGTGCGTATGGGCAGATTCAGGAACTCTCCCAGATCGGTAAAGGCGGCGATATCATCCATGCGCGCCGTGACTTCCTTGTGGGTCAGCCCGAGGAAGAGCCCCCGCAAAAAAATATTATCGTATCCCGTCGCTTCTGGATCCATACCCAGGGAAATGTCGAAGAGTGGCGCGATATGCCCCTGGATGATCGCCTCACCCATACAGGGCTCATAGAGGCCAGCCAATAAGCGGAGCAGGGTCGTCTTGCCAGCGCCGTTATGGCCCACGAGTCCAACCCGGTCACCATGTTCGAATTTGAGATTCACATCGGTGAGGGCCTCTACGACGGAGGCATGCCCATCGCTCGAACCGATACGGCCACCCAGACCCGCCGGCAGGATGCGATTCTTGAGTGAACGCGTGCTCGAATCGTAGATGGGAAATAAAACGGAGACATGCTTAAGTTCAATGGATGCCATAGCTGGTTTCCTATACCCAGTACGGCAATCGCCAACGTAGGGCCGTATAAAAAAGTAGTGCGAGGACCCAACCCACGAGGGTGATGATAAGGGCACCGATAATGATCTGGGTCGAAGGTGGCACACCCATCAAGGGGGCCCTTACTATCTCCACCAGATAGTAAAAGGGGTTTGCATCCAGAATCAAGGCTCGACTCGGCAACATCGCCTGTCTCCACATGACGGGGGTAATAAAGAACATGACTTGAACGACGCTGGCGACTATCTGGGGTACGTCCCGAAAACGTGCGCTCAACAATCCCAAAAGCAACCCAATCCAGACGCCATTGAGGAGGATTATCAGAATGCCCGGAATCACCAGGATCAGATTCCAGTTTGGATATTTCCCATACCAAAGGGACACCAAAAAGTAAATGACCACGTTATGGGCGAAGATGATCAGGTTAGTCCAGACCACCCGATAGACATAGATGGAAAGGGGCGCCGGTAATTGCTTAATCAAACCCTCCCCCTGGATAAAAGCCCGTACGCCATCCAGAAGCATCCCCGATATCAGGCCCCAAATCACGAAGCCGGCTGCCAAATATGGCAGATACTCCGACAGTTCTTGCCCAAATATGGTGCCATAGAGAGTACCCATGGCGAACACCATAATGCCCATGGAGATGGTTAACCAAAAGGGGCCAATCCGGGAACGACGATAACGCTGCCGGATCTCCTGCATACCCATGTTTCCCCACAAGGCCCGTCGATGCCAACCCTTGACAATATCTTCTAGCGCCTTGAGAAAATTGCGCCTTGTCAAGCCGTGGGCCAGTTGTGCAACCAGGCCAACGACAGGCGGAGAAGATGTGGATATTTCCATGGGATCAATCAAAATCCAGGTATGCGGCGTTGTTTGAGAATAACTGAATCGTCAGGACCTGGCATTTTTAGCCTCTCTCCTCGCCTGCCGCCGCAAGCTCTCCAGATAGTCTCGCTGGCGCTGCGCCAGGCCGGGAACCGTTGCCAGGTCGGGACCTAGTTCCATGTGCATGGCGGTGATTTCCGCGCGGTGCTGGTCGAGGCGGTTGGCCCCCACCACGCTCTCGGCATGGCGGCGATGCTGGTTGAGGGGGCGGGCGACATACTGGACCTCACCCCCGGCGCGGCATAGCTCGGCATAAAGGCGCCAGTCGCCAGCAATGCGCCAGTCGCTCAGGGCTGGTCCTACCCGCGCCAGGGCCGTCTGGAGGGCGCTGCGCCGGAAGAGGACGCCGCTGACATTGAGCACGGTATTTCGGACCCCCAGTCCTTGCGCCAGGAAGTCCGCGCCGGGGACGGCAAAGTCCTGCCGGTAGTCCAGATCGCTGAATTCATTGCAATAGGCCGCATAACTCTCGCCCAGGCGCCGGCCCTTGCGGTCGATCTGGGCGGAATCGCTGAAGGCGAAGGCCAGGTGCGGCTGGGTGGCGAAGCGCGGGGCGAGGGTGGCGAGGAAGTCGGGGCTGGCCAGATCGTCGGCCTCGGCGAGCCACACCAGGTCGCCCTGGGAGCGGGCGATGCCCTGGTGCCACTGGGCGAAGACCGAACCCGAGTTG